>CAWCAK010000004.1:0-432076 GCA_963793455.1 uncultured Bacteroidota bacterium | reverse complement strand
GGTAGTACTCACCTGCCACCTGTATGCACTGATTGTGTAGGATCACCATCGGTTACTACCGTAAAAGACGTACTCCTGTTCACACAGAGTATCCGGCCTGGGTCGCCGGCTGGGTGGTGATGTCGGCCAGGGGATTGATGTATAGCCTTCTCTCCGCGCTCCTGGTTTTGCAACTGCAATTCGCCCCCCCCCCCCTATGCCTGTCGTTATGCAAACCTCTCGAAAGGGTGTCCGGTCACAACCAGGGTAGGGGTATCCCAATCAGAGTAAACATTCTCAGGATTATAAGTCCCGCTCAAGTTCGTTCCCCCGCTGCCACTGGTAACTACCAATAAATCCCCGAATAATACATCACCTGTACCTCAAAAGTGGTATTGCCAAACTCGCAGATGGTTGTAATATGCAATATTATCATGTGCCTGGATTTACAGTTAATGTCCCTGCATTGGACCAGGTCTCACAACCTCCCGCAGTAGTGGTCAGACTATGTGTACTGGTACTTGTCTATTGGATAATCCGCACTTCCGGTAGTCGTGAAGTTTGAATATGACAACTCATTCTGTCTCCGCTCAAAGCTGCATCCACATCCTCCCATATGGTCCCGTTGAACCTTTCCCGAATCTCCCTGGTCCTGGCCGGTCCAGATACCGTTACCCCAAAGGTGGAGTATTGCCATTGTGCACATTGTTCGCATCACAGATGGCCCGGTTGGGGTGGGGTGGGAGGTGATTGTAGTGAGTGCATAAATGGTGGGAGCCCCCATTGGAGGTTTCTTGCATATCTCAAGGCCATTGTTACCATGAACAATAACTGTCACACCCAGAGACTGGGGTTGAGGATTATTTGCCGGGTAGTAAACGCACCCTGCAGTACTCCATCCTTGTACCAGTCATAATCCCCATTGGGAGAAAGAGAAGATTCCAGGCGGTCCGGCCCATCCCCGAAACAGAATGATGCTGGCCTGTCCTGGTAATGGTTGGTTTGGCTGGCAATGGATTTATGGTAACGTACATGCTGTCCACATGCTTCGTCTATCGGATCCCATGCCCGGAGCATGTGGACAGCATGTACGTGACCATTAATCCATTGCCTGCCAAACCAACCATTACCAGGACCGGGCCGGCATCATTCTGTTTCGGGGATGGGCCGGTTCAGCTGGAATCTTCTCTTTCTCCCAATGGGGATTATGACTGGTACAAGGATGGAGTACTGCAGGGTGCGTTTACTACCCGGCAAATAACCCTGGACCAGGTCTCTCATTCGGGAGTATGGACAGTTATTGTTCATGGTAACAATGGCCTTGGGTGTCCAAGCCCTGAGTCAGATGGGGAAACAATCACCATTTATGCACTCGCCACAATCACCTCCCACCCCCCCAACCGGGCCATCTGTGATGCGAACAATGTGCACAATGGCAATACCACCTTTGGGGTAACGGTATCTGGGCCGGCCAGGACCATTCAGTGGGAAAGGTTCAACGGGACCATCTGGGAGGATGTGGATGCAGCTTTGGGGGCAACAGATGGTTGTTCATATTCAAACTTCACGACTGCAACGCTCTCCATCGGAAGTGCGGACTATCCAATGAGCGGGTACCAGTACCGCGTCCGTCTGACCACTACTGCGGGAGGTTGTGAGACCTGGTCCAATGCAGGGACACTGACTGTAAATCCCACACCGGATATTGATGATGAGCCTGATAATACAACCATCTGCGAGTTTGGTAATACCACTTTTGAGGTACAGGCCAGTATTGTTGGGGGATCCATTGGCAGTTACGTGTGGCAACAGGAGAGGACAAACCTGAGCGGGACTTACAATCCTGAGAATGTTTACTCTGATTGGGATACCCCTACCCTGGTTGTGAGCGGACCTTCAAGGGCGCTGAATAATGACAGGCACAGGGTATTTGTATACAGTAACCTGAATTGCCGTACCAGGAGTGCCGAGAGAAGGCTATACATCAATCCCCTGGCCGATATCACCACCCAGCCGCAACCGGCTGAGATCTGCGTGAACGGGAGTACGTCGTTCACGGTAGTGACCGATGGGGATCCGGCCATCAGTGCCTACCAGTGGCAGGTGAGTACTGCGGGAGTCGGTGGGCCCTACAGTGACGTATCGGGCGGGATCTACAGTGGGGAGACAACCATTACCCTGAACCTGACAAATGTTAACCTGACCTATAACGGGAACTACTACAGGGTGATGCTGACCACGCCCGGGGGATGTGAGAAACCTTCCAACGGGGCATTGCTGACGGTCAATCCTGAACCTTTGGAGAAGACCATCACCTCCGCGGCCAATAACATCTGTTACGGCACCTCCACCGATGTGGTGATCATGAATTCACAATCGGATGTGGAATATTCGGTGTACGACTCCAACGGGGACGTGCTGATCGGAACTGTTTTGGGTGACGGAATTGGGGCTGTGTCAGTGAGCACGCCCAACCTGACCCTGGCCAGCTATACCTATTATGTGATCGCCAGGAACACCACCACCAACTGCGCGCGGACCAATGGCGACGATGTGACCATCAATGTGAATCCCCAGTTCACCATGGCGGCGCTGGCGGAGGATGCCAGTATCTGTCTGAATGCGGGGTACAATTACAGGATCAACCTGGCAGGCGGAACGGGGCCTTATGATGTGACCTACAAGGCGGTGGGCGGAAGCGATACCACCTGGCTCAATTATGTGAGTGGTACGCCTATTGCCACCGGACCGCTGGCGGTCACCACCCAGTATACCATGATTTCTGCCTTCGATGACCGGGATTGTGAGGCGGAGGCGTATGGCGCCGGATATTACCATCACCGTAGGTGCATCCTATGACGATGCATTCCTCACACCGGGAGCGGATGTCTGTTTCGGCACCGACGGATCGCTTCGGATCCAGTCATCGGGCGGAGCGCCGCCCTATACCTATACCATCACGGGCGACAATGCACCGGCGCCCTTCGATGTGATGAGCAACGACACCACCATCTACATTGCCGGATTGAGTGCAGGGACGCACAGTTATGTGCTTACCGACGCGGAGGATAACTGTACCAACCATCCGCCCACGGTGCCCAAACCGGCTGTTGAATTTGACGTGGATCCCATCCCGGTGATCACCTCCACCAACAACGCGGCGACGGTCTGTAACAACGGGTCCACCAACATCGACCTGACTGCCAGTGTGGATGCCACCGAGATCAGCTGGACCATTACCGCCGGATCGGGTGCCTCCTGGAATGCCGGGAAAGCACCGGTGGCAGGAAGCGTGACCAAAGGGGTGGATGTGTTGAAGATCGCCCAGCAGCTGCAGCATACAGACCTGGAGCCGGTCACAGTGACCTACTCCATCACCTCGGCCGGACCGGGAGGGACAACCTGCGCGGGGAACTCGCTTACCGAAGATGTGGTGGTGCCCCCCACCCCCATCGTGACAAGCGCTTCCACGCTGAACATGTGCAACAGCACGGCCATGGATTACAACATCACCAGTTCCACCACCGATGCCGGGCTCTCCTTCGAGTGGGACCGGGCGTTTGTTATCGGGATCAGCAATCCAGCAGCTGATGACCAGACCGATGATCCCATTACCGAGACTCTGGTGAACACCACTGCCGAACCCATCGACGTGCAGTACAAGATCACCCCCAAGATCATGGGATGCGACGGGGTGGAATTTACCCTCACGGTAACGGTCAACCCGACCGCGGTGATCACCAGCGACCCCACGAAGAGTGTGTGCGATTCGGTGGACCTGGCCTATACCATCACCACCTCCACCACACAGGGGACCATCGATTTCGACTGGACCAGGGCCAATGTGCCGGGCATCCTGCCTGCCACGGGAGCCGGGACCGGTACACCTATCGATGAATACCTGGACAATACCACCACCGAGCCGCTGGATGTGGACTACATCATCACCCCGTCGGTGAACGGGTGTGACGGCGACCCGTTCACCCTGACGGTGACCGTCAATCCCACCACCACGGTGAACAGCGTGAGCTTCATCAATGTATGTGATGATTCGCCCATCGGGTACACCATCACCAGTCCCACCGCTGACCCGGGGCTGGATTTCAACTGGACCCGGGCGGTGGTAACGGATATCGATGAGCCGGCCGGTGCAGGATCAGGCAATACCATCAACGAATCGCTGGACAACATCTCCGTGGAGCCCATTAACGTGGAATACGAAATCACACCCACCATCAACGGGTGCGACGGGATCCCGTTCACCCTCACGGTGCGGGTGAACCCCACCACCACGGTGAACAGCTCCGATTCGGTGAGTGTATGCAACAGCACACCCCTGGGATATACCATCACCAGCCCCACCACCGATGCGGCCATCCAGTTCGACTGGAGCAGGGATGTGGTGGCGAATATCTCCAACCTGGCATCCAGCGCCACCGGAAGCTCCATCAACGAGTCGCTGAACAACACCTCCACCGAACCGGTGGTGGTGGAATACGATATCACCCCCTCCATCAACGGGTGCGACGGGGAGCCCTTTGTGCTCAAGGTGCGGGTGAATCCCACACCGGTGGTCACCAGCGCCAACACCAAAATGGTGTGCGATAAGGAGGCGCTGGACTATACCATTACCAGTTCCACGGTTGATCCGGGGCTCGGTTTCAACTGGACCCGGGCGGCGGTGACCGACATTGACAACCCGGCCGGAAGCGGCACCGGGAACTACATCAACGAGCAACTGGATAACACCGGGACCGGTCCGGTGAATGTGGTCTACCTGATCACCCCGGTGATCGACGGGTGCAACGGTACCCAGTTCACCCTGACCGTGACGGTGAATCCCACGCCGCTGATCACCAGCGCCGCATCGGCGAATGCCTGTGATAACACCGCGCTGGGCTACACCATCACCAGCTCCACCCCGGGGGCAGGCTTCGTCTGGAACCGGGCCGCGGTGACGGGCATCTACAATGCCGGGGTGACCGGCCAGAATGCCAATCCCATCAACGAGGCGCTGGACAACACCACCACCGGGGCCATTGACGTGGTCTACAAGATCGTTCCCTCCCTCAACTCCTGCGACGGGGATACCTTCCTGCTGACCGTCACGGTGAATCCAACGGCGGTGATCACATCGCCCGCGGCCGATACCATTTGTGACAACACGGCACTGGGGTACGCGGTGACCAGCTCCACGGCAGACCCGGGACTGGTGATCAACTGGACCAGGGCCTCCGTGCCGGGCATCACCCCTGCCACGGGAACGGGGAGCGGCTTTTTGATCAATGAGACGCTGGACAACGGGACCACCGAACCGGTCACGGTCGATTACATCATCACCCCGCGGCTGAATGGCTGCGACGGGTCGCCCTTCACCCTGAAGGTACTGGTGAATCCCACACCGCAGATCACCAGCCCCAATACGGCAACGGTTTGTGACAATGTGCCGCTGGGTTACACCATCGGCAGTTCCACGGCCAGCGGCGACCTGGAGTACAGCTGGAGCAGGAATGCGGTGGGAGGCATCTCCGAATCCGGCCGGATCCGGCACCACGGCACTCATCAATGAGTCGCTGGACAACAGCGGCAATACCGATGTGAACGCCACCTACAACATGCAGCTCTCCATCCACGGCTGTACCGGTCCCGCCGAGAACCTGGTGGTGACGGTGGAGCCCACACCGGTGGCAACGCTGACCAACACCACGGGGACCGTCTGTACCGGTTCCGGCGTGGACATCACGGTGAATTCTGTCACGGTTCCTTCCGATCCGCTTGACCTGACATTCGATGTGGTGGTGACCCCGGCGGGTCATCCCAACCTGGGCGGAGGAGCCTATGCCGATGTGGGTGGTATGACCAAAGGGGATGTGATCAACGGAATCCTGACCAACAGCGCCGATACGGCCATCGTTGTGACCTTTACGGCCACTCCGAAGCTGTCCGGTTGTTCAAATGGTTTGCCCGTGTTCACCACGGTGACCGTGAATCCCAAGCCCAATGTGGTCCTGACCAACAACAAGCCTGCCTTCCCCACCGGTGAGGCCACGGACATCGAACTTGACGGGGATGTGGCCGGGACCACCTTCGGGTGGCATGTGCCCAATCCGGGTGCCACGGGGGCCTTTGACGACGGCGGACTCACCATCGGGCAGAGCATCACCCAGACACTGTTGAACCTCACCTCCAACCCGGTGATTGTCACCTACCGCGTGGCACCCATGGCCAATGGCTGTCCGGGCGATACCGCAGAAACCGACGTACAGATTGATCCCAATGTGGACATGCTGGTGGACAATAAGGCGCCCAACATCTGTACCGGGGGCATGGCCGACCTGGACATCTCCAGCACCATCCCGGGGGCCACCTTCCGGTGGACCGTAACCGATGATGACGGAGCAGGGGCCACGGCCGACAGCGCCCTGGTGAACCCGGCCAACATGACCGAAACGCTGGTGAATGCCACCACGGCGCCCATCACGGTGACCTACCACATCACGCCCAAGGGTCCGCCGCCCACCAATATCTACGGTACCACCCAGGATATCGTGGTGACCATCTATCCCAAGCCGGTGGGCATCTATACCAACAAGGCGGATGAGATCTGCAACGGCAGCAGGACCAATATTTACCTGGACAGCGATGTGGCCTCTTCCACCTTTACCTGGACGGTGACCGATCCTGTTGGGACTTCGGGGGCTGCTGCTTCCGGTATGGGTGTTTCGCTGGACATCGGGGACTCCATTTCACAGACGCTGGTCAATTCGGGGATCTTACCCTTCACGGTGACCTACCATGTCCGTCCCACGGGACAGGGCGCGGTGAACTGCCCGGGCGACATCACCGACATAGACGTGGTGGTACATCCCACGCCCATTGCCAGTGTCACCAATACCACCGGGGTGATCTGCTCCGGGGAGACCACCAACATTACCCTGGGGGCTTCTGTGGTGGGGACCTCCTTTACCTGGACGGTTCCTGACGACAAGGGTACCGGAGCATTGGAGGGAACAGGTGTGATCGGGGATGTGATCGGCCAGCAGCTGTTCAATACCACCCAGACACCGGTGACCATCCAGTATGTGATCACACCGATTGGTCCCGGCGGTACTGCCTGCCCGGGAACCCCGGTTGTGGAGTATGTGACGGTCAATCCGCTGCCCATCACCTCGGCCATCACCGGCATCGATACGGTATGCGAGGGGACGCCCAACCTGGTCTTCTCGGTGGACCATACCGACTCCTCCTTCTACGATTGGATCGTGCCCCCGGTGCTGGGGAACCCCACCTTCGGGGGGACCGGCCTTGACAGCTACGCGGTGATCGTGCTGGCGGCCAACACGGCCGTGCAGGTGACCGACTCCATCCGGGTGTTCGAGACCAACAAGTACACCTGCACGCTGGATACCGTCTACCACCCGCTCACCCTGATCCCCTTCCCGGTACAGGTGGACATCAACGGGCCAGTCTCAGTCTGTGCGCTCACGACGCACACCTACACCGTGCCCAAAAATACGGGCAGCACCTACCAGTGGTTCATCCCGCCGGGTGCCGGTTTCGCCTCGGCCGATCCCACCATCGATTCGGTGGATGTGACCTTCGGGCTCATCTCGGGGAACGTGCGGGTGATCGAGACCAGCGCAGGCGGATGTGTCACCATCCATAATCCGCTGGGTGTAACCGTGAACCAGCTGCCCATCAGCACCATCAATCCGGACAAGATCGCAGCGTGTGACGGGGATACCATTACCTTCACGGCGTGGACCGGCAGGAGCAGCTGAATTATGAATTCTTTGTGAACGGGGGATCTGTGCAGGACAGCTCCATCAACATCTTCAAGTCGGGTGATATCGTGAACGGCGACCAGGTGACGGTCAATGTGACCTCGCTGGCCGGCTGTGAGCAGCTGAGCGCGCCGCTGACCATCACCATCTACGATCCGCCCGCCGTGCTCCTTGAAAGTTCAGATGCGGACAATACCATCTGTGCCGGTGAGAACGTGGACTTCACCGTCACATCCGCTACGGCGGTAAGCTACCAGTTCTTCCTGAACGGGGTGTCCCAGTATAACGGACCGCTGAACTTCTGGTCCACCATTGCACTGGTGGACGGTGACAGGGTCAGCGCGGTGGCCCTCTCGGGATTCGGTTGCCTGGGACAGAGCGACACCATCACCACGCTGGTGAACCCGCTTCCGGTGGCCGCTATTTCGGGCGATGCGATCATCTGCCCGGGAGCATCCACTGACCTTGTTGTGAATATGACCGTGGGGACCGGACCGTACGAGGTCACGGTCGACAACAGCGTACCGGTGGAAAGCGGGTACAATGACGGGGATCCCATCACGGTAACCCCGCCCTTCACCACCACCTATACCCTGGTTTCGGTGAAAGATGCCAACCAGTGTATCTCGGCCATCCTGACGCCTTCGGCAGCCAACCTGAGCGGATCGGCCTGGATCACGGTACGCGATACCGTGGAGATCCTCACCCAGCCCAAAGATGCGCTGGTCTGCGAGGGCATCGATACCAGCTTTACCGTGGGTGCCATGGGCGACGGGCTCACCTTCCAGTGGGAGAGCACCCAGGATTTGGCCTCCGGCTTCAACCCCATTGGCGGGGCGCTTGCTGCCACCTATTTCGTGGTGAATCCCGATGCATCGGTGGACAGCACCTGGTACAGGGTTAAGGTAACCGGCACCTGCGGGGAGTCTGACTACTCCGATACGGTGCAGCTGGTACTGAAATACGATCCCGCACTGGGTGCCGGTCATCCCATAAACCAGACGGTCTGTGAGGCCGACGGCACCGGGTTTGCCGTGGATGCCGGGCTCACCTTCAATCCCATCTATGAATGGCAGGTAAGCTATAACGGCGGTGCCGACTGGCTGACCCTGGGTGATACGGCGGTCTACAACGGCACCTCCACCGACAGCGTGCGGATCATCTCCGCCACCTCCAGGTTCGACGGCTACCGGTACAAGGCCATTGTGACCGGCGAATGCGGTACGCCCATCGAATCCGGCGTGGCCACGCTCACCATCCATGAGCGGCCCGAGATCCTGAAGCATCCCCTGGATACCACGGTATGCGAAGACCTGCCTGTCTCCTTCTGGGTGGATGCCGGTGTGACCACCGGTGCGACCTACCAGTGGGAAGTGGATATGGACGACGGCAACGGGTATGTTGTGATCGGAGGGGATACAGGGGTATTACAGTGGCACCGCCACCGACGAGCTGAATGTGATCAGCCCCTCAAGCCTGTTTGACGGCTTCAACTACCGTGTGGTGGTATCCGGGACCTGTACGCCTCCGCGGACCTCCAACCCGGCCCTGCTGCTGGTGAGCGAGCATCCGGAGATCGTGACACAGCCGGAAGATACGGTGATCTGCGAGAACGAGAGCCCCATCTTCACGGTCAATGCCGGGGTGACCACCGGTGCCTTCTACCAGTGGCAGGTGAGCTACAACGGCGGTACGGACTGGTTTGACCTGGGCGATACGGCCATCTACACAGGCACTGCCAGCAATACGCTGCGGCTGACCGGTGTGCCTTCCACCGATGACGGGAACCTCTACCATGTCGTTGTATCAGGCACCTGCCTGCCGGCACTTACCTCCGATGATGTGTCGCTGACCGTCCTGGAGCGTCCCGAGATCATGCAGCAGCCGCTGGATACAGCCGTTTGCGAAGGCGTCCAGGCACTGTTCGAAGTCAATGCCGGGGTCACCTCCGATCCCAGGTACATGTGGCAGGTGAACATGAACGACGGCAATGGTTTCAACACCATCGGGGAGGACTCGGCAGGAGTCTACACCGGGTTTGACCAGCCTGAACTTTACGTGGACAACCCGGTAAGCCGCTTTAACGGCTACCAGTACCGGGTGATCCTCACGGGTGACTGCACCCCGCCGCAGATCTCCTCCACCGCCACCCTGACGGTCTACGAGGAGCCGGAGATCACCGTCGAACCGGTACCGGCCACCATCTGCGAGGAGCAGAACACCTTCTTCTCCGTCTCTGCCGGAGCCACCACCAATCCGGTCTACACCTGGTACGTGAACATGGGTGGCGGTCCGGTCGAGATCGGTGCCGACACAGGGATCTACAGCGGAACCGGCTCGCCCAACCTCTTCCTCACCCTGGTGCCCTCCTCCCACAACGGGTACACCTACCAGGCTGTGGTGAGCGGCATCTGCCCGAGCACGGCAGCTTCGAATATCGTACTGCTCACGGTCCACGACATACCCGGAGATCATCGACCAGCCGGTCAGCGATACGGTTTGTGAGGGCGATCCGGCCATCTTTACCGTGGATGCGGGCATGCACCACCAATGAGGAGTACCAGTGGCAGGTGAACCGCGTGGGACTGTGGGAAGACCTGGATGATGTGTCCGGGGACTATACGGGGACCGACACGGACGAGCTGACTGTCAACAATCCGGTCTCCACCTACAACGGTTACCGTTACCGCGTGATCGTAAGCGGTGAGTGCACGCCTCCTGTCATATCCGCAGAGGCACTGCTGGTGATCGATGAGCGGCCCGAGGTTTTGACCGATCCGGTGGACCAGGATGTGTGTGAGGACGGGGAGCTCTATTTTGTGGTCCACCCGGGCAACACCACCATTCCTGTGATCCTCTGGGAATACAGTACCGACGGTACGACCTGGGATCCGGCTTCCGGACTGGCTGAAGTGACCGACGACACCAACGACACACTCTTTGTTTCCAGCATCCCGTCCACCTACAACAACATGATGTTCCACGCGGTGCTGAGCGGCAAGTGCCCGGCACCGGTGACCTCCGATTCGGCGGTGATGACCGTCTGGGAGAAGCCACAGATCGATACCCATCCGAAGGATACGGTCGCCTGCGAGCAGGATACAGTCTTTTTCTTCACAAACGCAGGGCCCACCACGGCCCCGGCCTACCAGTGGGAGATCTGGAACGGGGCTGCATGGACCAATCCGCCGGCCGGTATCTACGAGGGTGTGAACACCGACACCATGTACATCAACGGGATCCATTCGGGCATCGACGGACTGCAGGTGAGGCTCAGGCTAAGCGGCATATGCACGCCTGGTCAGATCTCAGATACGGCCATGCTGACCGTTCACGAGCGTCCCGAAGTGGTGGCCCAGCCGGTGGATGTGACCATCTGCGAGGGCGACAGCACCCTCTTCGGCGTAAGTGCGGGCGTGACCACCAGCCCTGTCTATACCTGGCAGTACAGCACCGACGGCGTGAACTGGAACGCGGCCACGGGCGGGTTCTTCGAGGATGAGGACACCGACACCCTGAAGCTCTACGGGGCCGCAGGCGTGGATTCCACGTGGACCGGCACACAGTTCCGGGCCATCATCAGCAACAGCTGCGGGCCCGATGACACCTCCATGGTGGCCGACCTGGTGGTGAACATACGGCCCTGGATCGATGTGGAGCCTGAGGATGCAGAGACCTGCGAGGGGGTAAGCACCTCCTTTACCGTGGATGCAGGGACCACCTCCTTCCCGGCCTACCAGTGGGAGTTCCACAACGGAACAACCTGGGCACCGGCGACCGGTACACGGTACAGCGGACTGGGCACCAATACCCTGGCCATCCCCAATCCCACCTCTGATATGCACGGGTACGGGTTCAGGGTGGTGGTATCCGGGTACTGCGGTCCCACCGTCACCTCCGACAGTGTTTCGCTGACGGTGAACGAGAATGCGGAGATCATCCTGGAGCCGGTGGATGCCACCATCTGCGAAGGATCCGATACGGTATTTATCGTGGATGAAGGGGAGACCACCAATCCCGACTTCGAGTGGTGGTACAACGACGGCACCAGCGGCTGGGATGTGGTACCTTCCGATGTCATCCATACCGGCACGGCCACCAACACACTTGTGATCACCGGTGCCACCTTTGCCATGGACAACTGGCAGTACCGGTGCGAAGTGACGGGCGACTGCGGTTTACCGGCGGTCTCCGATCCTGCCGTCCTGGTGGTCTACCGCCGGCCCGAGATCATTACCCAGCCGGGTGACACCACCACCTGTGAGATGCTGAACGTGGCCTTTACCGTGGATGTGGGGGATACCGACACGCCGTTCCTGCAGTGGGAGGAGTTCGACGGAAGCGACTGGAACACACTCACCGACGGCGGCAACTACATCGGCACCCACTCCACCGAGCTGAAGGTGTTTGCCGTGGATTCGGCCATGACAGGCTTCCGCTACCGGGTGAGGGTCCAGGGTGAATGTGAGCCCGAGGAGCTCTCCGATGAGGCAACACTGATTGTGGAATCGGCACCCGATATCTGGGTACAGCCGGTGGATTCCACCATCTGCGAGGGGGACAACGCCGCCTTTGAGATCATGGCCACCGGGACCACCATTGACTATTTCTGGCAGGTGGACGAGGGTGGCGGATTTGGCGATATCACAGACTCAGACGACGGTGTGTATGCCGGATGGGATTCTGACATGCTTGAGCTGACCGCGCCTGACCGGGACTTCAACTTCAACAAGTACCGGGTAAGGGTTGAGGGGGCCTGTGTACCGCTGGCCATCTCCAACCTGGCCATCCTTTACGTCCAGACGCCGCCTGAGATCCAGGATCAACCTTCGCAGGATACCATCTGCGAGTTCGAGAATGCCACCTTCACGGTGGATGTGACCGGGCAGGGACTTGCATACCAGTGGCAGGAGAGTGCCGACGGTGGCAACAACTGGACCGATATGACCGACGAGGGACTGGTGATCGGGTCCACCTCGCCCTCCATGACCATCTTCAGTGTGGACCGTTCATACGACGGTACTATGTACCAGGTGGTGATCACCGGTACCTGCGGATTGCCGGTCACCTCCGATGCTGTATTGCTGACCGTGGAGACTGCGCCGGATATCATTACCCAGCCCGTAGCGCTGACCGCCTGCGAGGGACTGCCGGCAGGATTCAAGGTGGAGGCAGAGGGCACCAACATCACCTACCAGTGGCAGGTGAACGAAGGCGGCGGTTTCTTAAATATCCCGCTCTCGGACAGCAAATACACCGGGGCCGATTCCGACAGCCTGACCCTGCTCAGTGCCCAGCCTTCCCAGGCCGGGTGGAGCTTCAGGGTCGTGGTCTCGGGGAACTGCCCCAACCCGGCCACCACCAACCCGGTAATCATGCTGGTGAATCCCAACCCGGTCATTGATGAAGAGCCTGCGGATGATGCCCTCTGCGAGGATGGCACCACCACCTTCAGTGCCGATGTGAGTGGCGTTGACCTGGTCTACCAGTGGATGGTGGACAGGGACGGGAACGGGTTTGTCACACTGACCGATGATTCGGTGCATGTGGGTTCCAATACGGACCAGATCCTGCTTTCAAACATACCCACGTCGCAGGACGGGTGGCAGTACAGGCTGGATGTGACCAGTGCCTGCGAGCCCATTTCGACTGCTGAAGTGACACTCACTGTATGGCCCAACCCGGTACCTGACATTGTACCGGTGACGAGCCATGACCACTACCCGCTCATCTGTGGAGGCGACCTGCTCACCCTTAACGGGAATCCTACCAGCGGATCGGGTACCTGGGACATCCACCAGTGGAGCGGCTCGGTCGGACCGCTGGATGTGATCGATGAGCAGGTGGTGGACTTCACCACCACGCTGAAGGGCACCTATGACCTGGCCTATACGGTGACCGACAGCCGGGGATGTAAGGGCAGTGACGTGGTGACCATCGAGAATGAACGGCCCAACGCCCAGTTCGTATCCGACGCGGTACCCAGCTGCGGGTATATGGAGGTGGACTTCACCAATACCTCTTCGGCCGAGGCTGAACGGTTCCTGTGGGACTTCGATGACGAATCCACCAGTACGCAGGAGGATGTGACCCACGGGTTCGACAATACCGATCCCACGGGACAGGTGGCCTACTACAACATCAGCATGGTGGCCACCAGCGAGCACGACTGCAGTGATACGGCACGGAGCGTGGTGACCATCTATCCCAAGATCGTCGCCACCATCGAGGCCGATACCACCGAGGGGTGCCACCCGCTGACGGTGAACTTCGTATCGCAGCCGGGCGGATCTTACTACTACTGGGACTTCGGGGACGGAACGGCTGCCCAGGAAGGCGGTTACCTGGCCACGCACATCTACCAGAACTTCACCAGTGCGGTGCAGGTGCGTACGGTATCGCTGACCACCAGGTCGCACTACGGATGCGAGGATACCAAGACGCTGGACATCACGGTGCAGCCCATCCCGCAACCCAACTTCACCGCAGCTCCCATGTCGCAGACCTACCCGGATGCCACGGTGACCTTCACCAACAACACCCAGATGGGTCCCTGGACCTTCTCGTGGGATTTCGGAGACAGTACCTCCTCCGACCTGGAGAACCCGGTGCATGAATATGCCGAACCGGGCAATTACGAGGTGGTGTTCACGGTGATGAACGGTGCCTGCCAAGCCAGTACATCCACCACGGTGGTGATCCTGCCCAGGTTACCTGTGGCTGCCTTTGCCAAGCCGCAGGGAGGATGTGACCCGGTCACGGTGGACTTCGAGAACGAGTCACTCTGGGCTGATGAGTACATGTGGGACTTCGGGGACGGGAGCCGTTCAAGGCAGGAGAATCCGACCCATACATACTATGACGTGGGACAGTGGATCATACGGCTGGAGGCCACGGGTGCAGGAGGAACCTCCTATGTCCATGATACGGTCTACATCTACGAGATGCCCAAGCTGGAGTTCAACTGGTCGCCCGACTCGGTCTTCGTGAGGGACAAGCCGGTCACCTTCTTCAACCTGACCACCGGGGCCACCAATTATTACTGGGACTTCGACGACTATGACCCGGATACCGGGGAGCCGGCCACGGATAACTTCTCAACGGCGAGGGATACTTCCCACATCTACTTCACCGAGGGGTGGAAGGATGTGACCCTGACGGCCTGGAACGACCACTGCATCGACAGTATCACCCGGACCACCGTGAAGGTGATCCCCAAAGGACAGCTGGAGTTCCCGACCGTGTTCAGGCCGGATCCTTCAGGTCCCAGCAGCGGGTTCGTGGATCCCAACGATCCCGATGTGGATCCCAACTATGCCAACAGCATCTTCTTCCCGGGGATCAACCAGCAGGTGAGGGAGTACCACCTCTACATTTACAACCGGTGGGGAGAGCTGATCTTCCAGAGCCACGATGTGAATTACGGCTGGAACGGCTACATCAACGATGTGATGGCGGCGCAGGGCGTCTACTTCTGGAAGGTTGAGGTGGTCTACAAGAACGGTCACCCGGACGACGATGCAGGGGATATCACCCTCCTGCACAAGAAAGAACAGTAACCGTTAGAAACCCGGGTATTGGATTCCGAAGGCTTAGCTGCCAAAGGCAGGTACCAACGAGGAATACCAGTACCCGGGTTTCCTTTATGGACATACTTTTGATAAACTGCTGTATTTGGGAGTTCAACTGTAACCAAACAGCCGGATTTGCGTTTAATCTTAAACAGTATGGGTCTATTGTTGAAGTTAACTTTGGTAAATAAAATACCCCATATCAAAAAAGTTATTAAATTTATTAATTCATAAGCCTGTTTTTGTGAAGAGACTCGCGCTGATCATACTTGTTACTGGGCTGATTACCTGGGTGAAGGGACAGGATCCACAATTCACCCAGTTCTACGCGAACCAGCTTTACCTGGCTCCCTCTTTTGCAGGCGCAACCGAACAGGACAGGATCACCGCTGCTTACCGGAACCAGTGGCCCGAGATCGTCAGCGGGGTGTTTGTCACCTACAGCTTCTCCTACGACCATTTCTTTGAGAATTTCAACAGTGGTGTGGGCGTATTGCTCCTGCGTGACGTGGCAGGAACCGGCAACCTGGGAACCACCAACGCGGGGATCCAGTATTCTTACGACATCAAGGTGACCGAGGCATTCCACCTGAGGCCCGGCATCCACTTCAACTATACCCAGCAGGGCATCGACTTCAATGCCCTCACCTGGAACGACCAGCTGGCTACAGGAAGCCCCAACTCCATTGAAACTGCGGGTGTACCTGCAAAACCCAATGTGGACTTTGCCGCCTCCATCCTTGGATATGGCGAACGGTGGTGGGCCGGTTTCACAGCGGACCACCTGCTGCGGCCCGATTACGGGTTGTACCACAACGAGTACAGGCTGCCTTACAAATTCTCCCTCTTCGGCGGATACAAGGTTGTCAAGTTCGAGAAACTGGTCAACCCCATCGACGAATCGGTTTCCGTAGCCTTCCATTACCGGAACCAGGGAGGCTACAACCAGCTCGATCTGGGGCTTTACTGGCTCAAGCCGCCGCTGATGCTGGGACTGTGGTACCGGGGGATCCCGTTCCTGGAAGGGAAAGAGACCGACGATCCCACCAGCTATAACAAAGATCCCAGGGGTGATGCACTGGCCATCCTGGTCGGTTACAAGATGGACCAGCTCCGGGTGGGCTACAGCTACGACTTCACCATCTCCAAGCTGGTCTCCTCCACCGGAGGCGCCCATGAACTGGTGGTCACCTGGGAGTTCAAGACCAAACGCAGGCGCAAGCGTACCCGCATGGTCCCCTGCCCGGAATTCTAGGCCTTTCCCCTTCGTTTACCCCTCCTGTTATTAAGTCTTGTTGGCTTTCTCCTGCTTTTTGGGTATTTTACCTGTTGATTTAATGACCCATACGCCATGGAAACAGAACTGAAATACGGCTCCGGGAAGCTCTCCCTGGCCCTTCCCCAGGGAGCTGAAGAGGTAAAGCATACTGAGCCGGCCCAGGGTGTGAATCCTGACAAGGTCAGGCGTGACATCCACTCCTACATGTACAGCATCAACCGGCAGGTGAATAATCTGGGCATTGTGATCAGTGACAAGACCCGGCTGTGCCAGTTCCCGCTGTTCCTGCCGGTGATCGCCGGGGCCTTTATGGAATATGGGGTGAAAAAGGAAGATATCACCTTCTATATTGCCTACGGCACCCATCCCATGCAGAGTGAGGAGGAGTGCCTCAACAGCTATGGTGATACCTACAGGGAATACCGTTTTGTGCACCATGACGCCAGGGATGAATCGCAGCTGGAGAACCTGGGCACCACCTCCAGGGGAACGGTGGTGAAAGTGAACAGGGAGGTGCTGAAACACGACCTGATTGTGACTTTCGGGGCCATCCTGCACCACTATTTTGCCGGCTTTGGAGGGGGAAGGAAACTCCTGTTTCCCGGACTTGCCGGGTATGATTCGATCCTGCAGAACCACAGCCTCTTCCTGGACTTTGAAAACCGGAAACTGCAGGAGGGCTGCCAGTCGGGCAACCTGGATAAAAACCCGCTGGCCCTGGACCTGGAGGAGATCGACCGTATACTGCCTCCCAGGTTCGAGATCCATGGGATCCTGAACAGCCGGAAAGAGGTGTGCGAGATCCATTTCGGGCTCCATTACGACCACTTCAAGGATGCATGTGAACGGTATGACCACTACTTCCGGACCGGGGGGGAGACCATGTATGACCTTGTGGCAGCCAGCGCCGGGGGGTATCCCAAGGACATCAATTTCATACAGGCCCATAAATCGATCCACAATGCCGCCTCTTTTGTGAAGGACGGGGGAACACTGGTGATCCTGGCCGAATGCAGGGACGGGATCGGCAACCAGGCCTTTATGGAGCTGTTCCGGCTGGGAGGCTGGGATGAGATCTTCGCGGAGATGGAGAAGGGGTACCGGAACAATGCCGGAACTGCCCTGGCCACCATCCAGAAGTCGCGCCGGATCTCCATCCGGTTCGTCACATCGCTGGATGAAGCCACCTGCAGCATGATGGGCACCGTGAAGACCACCGAAGAGGAGGCCATGGAGCTGGTTTCCTCCGCCAAAGGAAAGGTGGCCTGGATCGGGAATGCCAGCCTGCTCTATCAATAATCCATGACGCAAAGGAAAAAGATACATGTGCCGGCACTGGTTGCCCTGTTCATGATGGGGTTACTGACCGGCGTGATGCCGGGGACGGGGATCCGCCTGTCGGCCCAGTATATCCCCGTCCACATCTCCAATGAGGGCATCTACCGCTTCCTGGATGAACTGGCCTCGGAGCGCTACATTGTCCTCAATTCACTTGTGAAACCCTACTCCCGCCAGTCCATTGCAGGGTTTCTGGCAACGGCTGACTCATCCCGGTCAGGGATGTCCCCCCGCCAGCAGGCCGAACTGGACTTCTACCTGAAGGATTACATGAAAGAGCTTCCCCGGGAGCGGATTCCCACGGTCAGCTGGTTCTGGAAGAACAAGCATGAAGGCAAGCGGTTCGATATCTTTTACTACAGCGACTCCCTCTTCCGGCTGACGGTCAATCCCATCCTGGGATCGGATGTGTGGGTAAATTCCAACGGTGCGTTTTACCACTGGTGGAACGGCGTGGAGGCCCATGCCACCGTAGGCAGGTTCGGATTCTGGGCCACCCTGAGGGACAACCACGAATCGGTGGAACTCACTGCCCGTGATTTCCAGAACCAGCGCATCGGCGGCGCCAATATCAAGGTGTTCGACGGAGGCAAGAGGGATTACGAGGAGTTCCGTGGCGGGATCACCTACGGGTGGGACTGGGGCCATGTGGGTGTTATGATGGGACAGTTCGCCTGGGGTGAGAACAATGCGGGATCCAACATCTTTTCGGGCCGCACCCCTGCCTTTCCCCGGCTGGAACTTTCGCTGGACCCGGTCTCCTGGTTCTCCTTCAAGTATGTGCATGGCTCCCTCTACTCCGAGGTGGTGGATTCGGTGCACTCCTTCTATGTGACCAGCGGGGGCCAGACCGATTTCAGGGATGTGTACCACACCAAGTACCTCTCCGCCAACATGTTTTCCTTCACCCCGGTTCGCGGACTGCAGCTGTCGGTGGGGAATTCGGTCATCTACGACACCAACGGCCCCAACCTGGGCTTCCTGATCCCGGTGGCTTTTTACAAGGCCATCGACCACAGCCTCAACGCCCGGAACGACAACATGAACTCGCAGCTGTTCATCTCCCTCTCCTCCCGCAACCTGAAGCAGTTCCACTTCTACGGAACCGTATTCATCGATGAGCTGGCCGTGGACAGGATGTTCGACGATACGGAGTTCAACTTTGTCTCCTACAAAGCGGGATTCTCCTCCACCATCGTGCGCAACATGCATGTGACAGCCGAATATACCTGGACCAACACCCTCACCTTCATGCACTACGTGCCCACCACCACCTTTGAATCGAACCAGTACAACCTGGGGCACTACCTGGAGGACAACGCAAAGGATTTGTATGCATCTGTATCATGGAGGCCCTGGCGAACCCTCAATGCCAGCATATACGTCAACCACTCCGTCAAGGGGCCCGACCACACGGCCCTGGGCACCCCCCGCCTGGGCATCGTCCCCTTCGATCCCATCGTGTGGGAATCGACCCGCGCAGGGATCCGGGCCACCGTCCAGGTGATCAACGGCCTCAACGCCCGGCTGGGTTTGGAATGGCGCAACGTGTCAGGTGACCAGGCCTACCTGGACCGCTGGACCCCCGGGGTCTACCACGGAAAGACCACCACCTTCAGGGTAGGATTGAATTATGGTTTTTAATAACTTAAATTGTCGCAAAAGTTCTATTTTGCGCACTAGCTTCTAGGATTTCAACAGGATCTTCAGAATTAGTTTCCGGTTTCTTTCAATTGCTCCTTTATTACCGCTCTTAGAATGAAGCAATCCATGAACGAATATCTATTTATGAAACCCATACCATGAAAAAACTATTATTAATTCTTACCCTGCCAGCATTTCTTTGCACTTCATGTTCAGTCCACTTTACAGGTACATTAAGAAAGCAACTTGAAGATAATGAGGTGCGACTGAAGGAATTCATCATCAGCTGTTTCAGAAGTACCCGGCTCAACATGTTCCCCTTCCGTCGGCGGATTCTATCCCACATCCTTAAGTCGCCTTGTGATCGCTTTGCCCTTTTCCACAGATAATTGAAACGGTCTCAGCATACAATCTACATCCTTCGTCTGGACCGATAACTTATCATCCTTGCCAAAAAAGGCATAGGCAGCCGCCAGGCTCCCGATGATCACAATATTTTCCCGGCATTCCTCCGGTATAGCTTCCGCTACCTGCCGCAACACATCTACTGGTCTTACCTCGCTCATATGCCTGCCTGTCTTTTTAAATGTTCAAGTAACTCAAGGGCTTGCTGTTCCATACGTGCTTCATGCAGATCCAACAGGCATTCCACCTCATCGGCAAAATGGACTGGATCTCCACCGGTAAACAGCGGATCAGGCCGATAGAGGTTGTGTATCACCACCTGGGGTAACTCTCCAGACAACACCCTTTTCAATCCAGGATCCAGTTTCCTCACATAACTGTCAATTTTATCTGCACTCCATGCATGGACACTCGAATAGATGCGGTGAGAAAAAATAAGATCAATAGAGGGAAAAAGATAATGCCGTGCACCAATGATGCCTCCGCAGGCAACATCCCTGGCAGGTTTCTCCATGATTCTTTCAAGAAGGTTCTCGACAGATCTGGGCCGGAGGGCCCTGTAACCCCTTGGTGCCCTGAAATCATTTGAAACGGCCGTTAGCCTGAACCATTCATCCCCCGGAAACGAACCTAGCTCCACACTTCGGTCAGAATGGCGTATTAGATAGGATTCCATACGCTCGAGAGATGCTGCAATCCTGGGGTAAGAATAACCCGACAACTTCCCAAGCTGGTTCAATTGCAACGGACCTGCTCCCCTGAACCAATGCACAAGCAATATCCTCAGGATCTCGAAAAAAGCATCAGGTTTCCTCCGGTGACTGGTGTCACTCTCCTGGTATAGTTTTTTTCGTATTTCAGGCAATACTTCAAGTTCTTCGCTGGTTAGGTTACCGAACTTCACGAAAACAATGTCATCCGAAAACACCACCATCCGAAATCGTGATAAAATAGAGCTCTGAAAAAGTCTATCCAGCTCTTCCCACTCGTCCTTCAATAACTCCATATACTTATTTTTGAATAATCCAAAATAAGGAAATACCTTTGCATCCCGAAGATCCAGCTAATATCTTTGCCATCATCATCACAGTAGACTGAAGCCCCCGGAGATCCCTTACCCGGTTCTTATACTGAAAGTTGGATCTCCCCAATAAGGCATCTACCCGATCATTACCTATATCTTTTGTACTGGCATTATATCTGACTCGTTCCATGGGAGTAAAGTTGCGACTTTAATTTTAAACTTGCAACTTATTTTTAAGTCGCGTGTTCATATTGAAGTCGCACGTTAATTTCTATGTTGATTTAAGTAGTGAAAAAGGATCTTCAAGAATGAAAGAATCCGGCTATCTTTAGGTAAGAATAGACGATAGGTAAAGTAAGCATGATGCAAAGAACATTTACCCCGTATTTGACAGGATTTACGACAGGAAGGTGAAGGAGGAGATCCTCCGGCAGAGTGCAAAGGTGATCTGGTTTACCGGGCTTTCCGGGTCGGGCAAGACCACCCTGGCTGCGAACCTGGAAAAGGAGCTTTTTTTCCGCAGGTTCTTCTGCCAGGTACTGGACGGGGACAATATCCGTTCAGGGATCAACAACAACCTGGGATTCAGCGAGGAGGACCGGCTGGAGAACATCCGGCGCATCGCCGAGGTCTCCAAGCTGCTCATCAATACGGGGATGATCACCATCTGCTCTTTTATCAGTCCCACCGATGAGATCAGGGAGCTGGCAAGGACCATCATCGGGAAGAACGACTTTATCGAGATCTTCCTGAACCCTCCCCTGGAGGTGTGTGAGAAGCGGGATACCAAGGGCCTCTATAAGAAAGCGCGTGCCGGGCTGATCAAGGATTTTACGGGGATCTCCTCCCCTTTTGAAGCGCCGAAGCACCCGGACCTGGAAATTGACACTTCCGTGATGGGGATCAAGGATTCGGTGGACCTGATCTTCCATGCCATCATCGACCGGATCACCCTGTAGCACCTGGCCTGCTTGAAGGCGGTCTGAGCGCTAGTCGCTCCAGATCATGGTCACATCCCCCTTCATGCGGAATGTGGTTCCATCCTCCCATTTACCGCTGACCATCCAGAGATAGACGCCTCCCTTGGCACGCTCCTGGAGGAGGTAGCCATCCCATCCGCGGTAGAAATTCTGCGATTCATACACCAGTTCACCCATGCGGGAGAATAGCTGCAGGCTGTACTCTGCAGGCGTTTCCGAACCAATGGGATAGAACAGGTCAATGCGTCTTTCGCCTGCCTCATAGATCCCACCGGAAGGTCCTGTGGGACTCGGGCTGAAGGCTGTGGGAAACCTCAGTGTGGGTTTTTCGGGGAGGTGCCCGCCGGGAATTTCGGTAAAGGAGGTGTCGGCACAGCCAAATTCATTCTGCGCCACCAGCCTCACCTGGCTGTCTCCCGGCTGAAGTCCGGACCAGGCTACCGAAGGCTGGAACTTGTCGGATGACCAACTGCCTGACGGCCGGCCACCTGCATCCACCATTTTCCACATCCAGGAATCCGATCCGTCGGAGAAGTTGACCAGGTCAAGGCTCTCCAAGGCGCCATCCACTCCGATCCCTTCCACAATCTCGAACCGGGCCACGGGTGAGGGGAAAACCTCGATCAGTTGCTCATCGGATGCATAACGCCCCTCATCCCCCAGGGCGGTCAGTTTCACCCGGTAGGTTCCCGGGTCGGTAAACAGGGTTCCCGGGTCATGTTCGGTGGATACCTCCCCTGTCCCGAAGGACCAGCGGACAGCGTTGGCATGTTCCGTTGTGCCGGAGAACTGCACCCGGAGGGGGGCACATCCCGATACCACTGAAGCGGCAATGCGGGCCTCAGGGACCGGCTTTTCCGCAATTTCTGTTGCCGGACCGGATCCGGAAGGAACCGGATCACCGGGCTGTCCGGACTGACCGGCTGACCTGTCCTGACTGACCTGACTGACCTGACTGACCTGTGGCTTCCGCAGTGGACAGGGCGGCTTTATGATCCGGGGCCTCAGCTGATGATCCGGACGGGGGCCCGGACTGGGCTGTGTTGTTTTTCCCGGATTGCGGAGGCATCGCAGTTTTGTCTTGTTCTTTGGGTTCAACGGGTAGAGGTGCTGCAACCTCCTCCGGTCCCACAGTGGATTCTGCCACCACAACAGCCTGTTCCGGTGAAGGCGGGGGCAACTCCTCCCGGCGATCCCCTGTGGTAAGCAGTGAAACCAGTGCCGCTGCGGCCACCAGGGTTCCTCCCAGGTACCAGGCATTGAACTGCCCGGGATTGAAACGCAGGAACTGCTTCATGCGCAGCTGTCGCTGCACACCCTTCCACGCACCGGCGGACGGGGCGATCCCGGTATCTCCCAGTTTCGCCCTTACAAGTTCCTCTATGTTCTTCCGTTCACTCATCTTCCGCTGGTTCCCCTTCTGTCATGGGATCCCCATCATTCGTTGTTGCTCCCTGCTGGTCCCTCAGTTCACTCTTCTTCAATTTTATCAGCCGCTCCTGGAGCCACCTGCGGGCCCTGCTGTACTGCGACTTGCTCGTATTCTCATCAATATTCAGGATCTCGGCGATCTCCCGGTGCTTGTACCCCTCCACCGCGTAGAGGTTGAACACCACCCTGTAGCCATCTGGCATCCGGTGGATGATGTTGTAAAGCTCCTCCCGGGTAAAATCGGCCTCCTCCCACGCCGTATCCTCAAATTTCGTCTCCCTTACCTCATCCAGGTCCCCATGGTACCTGTGCTTCCGCATCTTGTAATAGTGCGTGATGGCCGTGTTGATCATGATCCTGCGCATCCACGCAATCAACGAACCATCCCCCTTGAACTCCTTGATATGCAGGAATATCTTCACAAATCCCTCCTGCATGATATCCTCAGCCTCCTCAATGTTCGCTGCATACCTGTTACACACTCCCAGCATCAAATGGGAATAGCCATCGAACAGCCTCCGTTGTGCCGATGATCTTCCCTGTATACACCCTTCAAGTATGTCCTTTTCAACCTCCATCCACAGGTTCATTGTGATGACATCCAAACGAATTGTTTGGTTGCACCTTTTGAAGATAAAATCTTACTGTTATTACCTTACTACGAAATATGGGTTGAGAAGGTTCTCCTTATTGTATTCCAGTTCCTCCCCGTTGTCGAGCCGGAAGGCATTTTTCCCGGCTGCCCTGACCACTGCGTGGGCTGCAGCGGTATCCCACTCCATGGTGGGTCCCAGGCGCGGATAGAGATCGGCCTCACCGGCAGCCACCATGCAGAGCTTCAGGGAGCTGCCCGCGTTGACCAGCTTTACCTCCTTTCCCCCCGTATCGAGTGACCGGATGTATTCCTGTGTCTCATGATTGTAGTGCGACCGGCTGGCCACCACCCGGAAATACCTGTCATCCGCTTCCCCGGCAGGCAAAGGTGTGGAGAACTGGACCAGGTAGTCAAGGGGCTGGTTGAAATTCTTCTCATCCTTGCAGAGGTAAGCACCCCGCCCGTGCAGTCCCACATAGAGGTGGTTCAGCACCGGGGCATAAACCACCCCGAATTCAGCCCTGCCTTCCTCCACAAGGGCGATGTTTACGGTGAATTCCCCGTTCCGCTTGATGAATTCCCTGGTACCGTCCAGGGGGTCCACCAGCCAGAATTGCGACCACCAGCTGCGGTTCATGTAGGGGATCTCCTGCCCCTCCTCGCTCAAAACCGGGATCTCCGTCTCCTTCAGCATGGAGGTGATGACCTCGTGGGCCCTCCTGTCAGCCAGGGTCAGGGGGGACTGGTCGGACTTGCTTTCCACCTCAAAATCCTCCCCCCCGTAAACCTCCATGATGGCCTTCCCTGCACTCAGCGCAGCCTGTATGGCCAGGGTGTACCTGTTTTTCATCACTGCTAATATATTACAGAATTTAATAAGTTTGTTGACGAGTTCACCTGTTTATGAAAAAATCCCGGCAAAAACGGATATTCTTTGACCTGAACCATCCGGCTGACTTTCACCTTTTCAAGCACCTGATCAGGAGGTTGAAGGAGGAGGGATATGAGATCAGGATATCAGCCCGGAAGAAAGACCGGCTGCAGGAACTGCTCTCTGACGAAGGAATTACATTCCTGTCCAGGGGAGCAGGAAGCCATACCATTGCAGGGAAATACCTTTACGGTATGCTTTTACTGGTGCTCACCCTCTGGAGATTGATCAGGTTCCGGCCGGATCTCACACTCAGTCTCTCCTCGCCCTACCTGATCCTGGCATCAAGAATCCTCGGAATCCCGACCATCTGTTATGATGACAACGATACCAATCCGCGCCTGCACCCGGCCATAAAAAAGGCCAACTGCATATTTACCCCCGTATCCTATCCTTTCCTGTTCCATGACCGCCATTTTCGCATCCAGGTTTTCAAGGAACTGGCCTACCTCCCACCACCAGCTGATCCCGCCAGGCGGGAGGGGATCTTTTTCAGGCTTACCCGGACAGATACCATCCACCACAGCCGTCATGCTGCACTGAACCTGAATTCAATCATCGAACATATCAATACCCGGGCAGTCAGCACCGTGTTTTCCTTGCATCGGAAACGGGCATACCTGCCGCATTGCCAGACACAGTGCAGGTTCCTGACCTGGTTGACTTCCATAGTGACCTGAACAGTACAAAAGTATTCTGGGGAAACAGTGCCACCATGGCCGCCGAAGCAGCTTTGCTGGGGATTCCGACAGTGTATGTGGGCGTTGAGAAATCCTCATGCTTGAAGGAACTGGAAGAAGCAGGATTGCTGTTTCACTTTACCCCAGGCCGCCTGGAAGACTCTTTTCAGAAACTGGAAGAACTCCTGAAGCTTCCTATCCCCGGAGGAACATTTTTCAAACATCAGCCAGGATATCCGCAGCAAGAAAATGGATATCACCCTCTTCCTCTATGAAGTGATTATCCCGTTATCCTGATTGATATCAGTAGCGCTGCAACCTATGTGATGCATCCGGTAGTCTTTTATATTCAAGAAATAGTGCTAAATTCACGGAAGAACCCTGAGAGATGAAGCGTGCCAAGGCAGGACTGATTATCATCGACCTGATCATCCTATCGGGGTCTTATGTATTTATGGCCGGCCTGAAACCGGTGATGGTCTCCTACATGTCACCACGATACCTGGTCGGATTCGGCATCACGGTGTTCCTCTGGATGTTCTCCTCCTTCTATTTCAAAAAATACAACATCACCAGGAAGGAGAATCCCAGGTTCCTGCTCCGCAACCTGATCAGTCCCAACCTGGTGGCCCTGGCCTTCATAGCCTTCATCATTTATGCCTTCAACACCACCTTCTACTCCCGGATGATGGTTTTCGGAACCGTGGGGGTGGCCACCCTGGTGGAGATGATGTTCTTCAGCCTCTACACCTACCTGATCGTCTCCCCGGAGTACGATGCTGCCTCTGCCTTCCTGGAACAGCCCCCCACACAGCATGATAAACGTAAACTGAAAGAGGCCGTTGTCCATAGTGAAATGAACATTGATCCGGCTGTGCTGGCGGAAGCCATCACCGAGGAGTGCGGGGAAGCTTCCACAAAGTACATCCGGGAACATGTGGACCTGACCGATCCCGGAACCCTGATCACCTCCACCCTCACCCGGTTCAACATCCTCAGGCAGCCCGACAAACAGTACAATACCATTGTCAACCTGAGGCGGGCCAACGATATCAGGTACCTGAACAAGTTCTTCGAATCGGTCAACCATAAACTGCCCGACCAGGGCACCTTTATCGGGTGTGCGGAGACCGCAGATTTGCGGATGCGCAGGATCCTGGCGAAGTACCCGCCGGTAATCAACTGGTTTGTCTATACCCTGGATTACATCATCAAACGGATCTTCCCCAAGTTCTACCCCACCCGGGGCATCTATTTCTTTCTTACCCGTGGGAATAACCGGGTCCTGACACGGGCCGAGATCCTGGGGCGCCTCTATGCCTGCGGATTTGAGATCAAGGAGGACAAATATGTGAATGGCTACTACTTCTTCGTGATGAAACGGATCAAGGAGCCTGCATTTGACAACAACCCTTCCTACGGCCCCTTTATCCGGCTGAAACGGGTGGGGAAAGGCGGCAAGATCATCAAGGTGTACAAGCTGCGTACCATGTTCCCCTTTGCAGAGTACCTGCAGGATTACGTGCACCAGCAGAACAACCTGGAGAAGGGGGGCAAATTCAAGAACGATTTCAGGGTGGCCCGTTCCAGGGCCATTCTCCGGAGGCTCTGGATCGATGAGCTGCCCATGATCATTAACCTGCTCAAGGGCGACCTGAAGGTAGTGGGTGTGCGTCCCCTGAGCCAGCAATACTTCAGCCTCTATTCAAAGGAACTGCAGGAGAAGAGGATCAAATACCGTCCGGGGCTCATCCCCCCCTATTACGCCGACCTCCCCAAATCACTGGAGGAGATCCAGGAATCGGAAATGCGCTACCTGGAATCCTTCGAGAAGAAGCCCCTGCGGACCCAGTTCACCTATTTCTGGAAGGCATTCTACAACATTCTTTTCCGCCGGGCAAGGTCGGCATAGATCCCTCGAAAATACCTATCTTCGTTCAAATCCAATGCTATGATCCTGGTAACCGGAGGTACGGGCCTGCTGGGCTCCCACCTGCTGCTTGAACTGGTAAGGGAGCACGAGGAGGTGGTGGCCGTCAAGCGGCCGGGGGCTGACCTTGAAGAGGTGAGAGCGGGTGTTTGCCTATTACTCAGGGGAAGCGGATGAGCTGTTCAAGCTGATCGACTGGGTGGATGTCGACCTGGAGCATTACGACGAGGTGGAGCGGATCATGATCGATATCGACCAGGTGTACCACTGCGCAGCCCAGGTCTCTTTCCATCCCCGTGATGCAAAAAAGATGATGGAATTTAATGTCCGGAGCACCGGGAACATCGTGAATGCTTCTGTTGAAACGGGTGTCGAACGGCTGTTGCATGTCTCATCGTCGTCGGCCATTGGCCGTGCCCCTGATGGAACCCCTGCCGATGAATCGATGATCTGGGCCCGGAGCCGTTCCAGCACAGCCTATTCGGTCTCCAAGTTCAAATCGGAAATGGAGGTGTGGCGTGGTATGGAAGAGGGGCTGAAGGCAGTGATCGTCAATCCCGTCATTATCCTCGGTCCGGGTTTCTGGGACAGGGGATCCTCGTCCATGTTCAGCCGCGTGGCCCGTGGCCTGAAACATGCCACCCCCGGGATGACCGGCTATGTGGGTGTGCAGGATGTGGTGTCGGCCATGACCCGGCTCATGGCCACCGAACTTTCCGGGGAACGCTATATTCTCAGTGCCGGGGACCACACCTATGCCGGGGTGATGGAGATGATCGCCGCGGCCCTGGGTTCTCCCAGGGAGATGAAACTGCTCTCCCCTTCCGGATTGCGCTCCCTGGCCCGGCTGGATGCAGTGAGGGGATTCTTTACAGGCCGGCGGGCCCTCACCACCGAACAGGCATCGGCCGCCTTTCACCGGTCACAATACTCCTCCGGGAAGATCCGGGAAGCCCTCGGATTTGAATTCACCCCTGTGGAGGAGGTGATCCGGCAGGTGGCCGGATTTTACCGCGAGGAGCATCCGGGACGATGAGAAGCAACGTGGCTGAACCGCCCCAAAAAAGGACCCCCCCAAAAAAGGAACCCCCCTCCCGGAAAACCTGCCAAACCCCTGAAGCGACGGGAGGGGGATTGGATACGTGCGTTGATCCGATTGTTAATGCCTCCGGACATAATATATCAGCGTGATCCTCCCATTTTTTTCACCCGATATTTAAACTTTTCTACTATATTTGTTGCCCGGTAACAAACAAATAATCAATACATCATAATGAAAATTGCAAACATTGTCATCAACGCTGTACTCGCCGCTGCCGTGGTGGTACTTTTCGTTCTCCAGTTCACGGGAGGGGAGAAGAATGAGGTACACGGCGACCGTGCCGCCTCCGCAGCAGTTGCCGATATCTCTGATATCAGCATCGCCTTCTTCAACATGGATTCTGTAATGTCCAGGTGGGACCTCTATTTTGAGTTCCAGCAGGACCTTGAGAAGAAGCAGACAGAGATGGAAGCTGATTTTGCCGGCAGGACCGAAACATTCTACCAGAGTGTCCAGGATGCAGAATATAAGATCCAGCGGGGACTGGTGACCCGGAGCGAAGCGGAACAGCTCCAGCAGCAGCTGGGCGTCGAACAGCAAAACCTGGCCACCCTTCAAAACCAGTATGCCCAGGAACTGCAGGAAGAGGGCATGGTGAAAAACCGCCAGATGCTGGACATGATCGAACGGTATGTGAAGGAACTGAGCGAATCCAATGGTTTCAGCTATGTGTACTCTTACTCATTCGGCGGGAACCTGATCTACGGTGCAGAGCCTTACGACATTACCAGTCAGGTCGTGGCAGGGCTGAATGAAAAATACAAGCCGGGGACGGAACTTCAATAGATGGGCTTTGCCGATGCATACCTGCTGAAAGCCGGTTTGCGGGAGCCGCTCATCCAACCTCCTCCGGAAAACGGACTTAAGGTCATCGTCACCATACCGGTGTACAACGAATCCGGGCTCGAAAGATGCCTGGATTCGCTGTTTTTATGCGGAGCCGGGGGTGCGGAAGCGGGTACCTTACCAGGCAATGCATCACCTCCGCGGCCAGGAGTCCAGTCTGGACCGGATTTGGATCCGGCCGGAGCTGATTTTGATCCGGCCCCGTTCCACACCGAGGTCCTGATCCTGATCAATGCCGCCGGGGATGCGCCGGAAGAGGTGCTCTCACAGAACAAGAAGACCTTTGATGCGGCCCGGGATTGGATTGCTGATCATCCCCACCCGCATATGGACTTTCATGTGATGCTGGACCACTCCTTCGGCAGGAAAGAGGCCGGGGTGGGAATGGCGCGGAAGATCCTGATGGATGAGGCGGTGCGGCGGTTCAGCGCAGCCGTGGGCCCCGGTGGAGGACCAGGTGGAGGCCCCGGTGGAGGCCCCGGTGGAGGCCCCGGTGGAGGCCCCGGTGGGATCATCGCCTCCCTGGATGCGGATGTGGTGGTGGATCCCGGTTACCTGAAGGCGCTGGTGCAACACTTCGAAAGCCGGCAATGCGATGGCTGCTCGGTCTACTTTGAGCATCCCCTCGGTCCTGAGGACCAGGACCTGCCCCATGAGGCCTTCCCCCCCGGGGTGTACGAAGCCATTTTGCATTACGAACTCCACCTGCGAACCTATGTGAACGCTGTCCGCTCTACCGGCTTTCCCCATGCCTTTCATACCGTGGGTTCCGCCTTTGCGGTCCGGGCCGGTGTCTACTGCATGGAAGGGGGCATGAACCGCAGGCAGGGCGGAGAGGATTTCTACTTCATCCAGAAGGTGGCCCGGAGAGGAAACTGGAGTGAGTGCAACACCACCCGGGTGGTCCCCTCCCCCAGGCCATCGGGCCGGGTCCCTTTCGGAACAGGGCCTGTGGTGGAGCGGTTCCTGAAAGAGGGCAAACCGCTCTTGACATACCACCCGGAACCATTCGGGATGCTTAAACTGCTGTTTTCAGAAATCGATGTGCTGTTTTTGGAATCAACCGCTGAATCCGCCCTTCAGAACCTGGATCCTGTGCTCTCTGACTTTCTGGATACCCAGGATTTCTTAACTGCCTTATTGGAGATCCGGGGCAACAGCGCATCTCCCGGAGCGTTCCGGAAAAGGTTCTGGCGCTGGTTCAACATGTTCCGGATCATGAAGTTCCTGCATTTTGCACGGGAACACGGTTATCCTGATATGGAGTTGGGAGAGGCTGCATCTCAATTCCTTGAGAGGATCATCCCCGGCCATGGGAATGAAAACATACAGCAACAGGGAGTGGGAGAATTTCTGGATATCTACAGGAAACTGGACAGAAATGATGAGCGCCAGGCCTGGGCTCTGAGACTGAATCCTGGGGGCATTACTCCTCCTTGATCACCACAAACACATCCTCATTCTTCTTCTTCATAAGGAACTGCTCGCGGGCATACTTCTCCAGGTTGTCTTTGTCGGTGGTAAGCTCATGCAGGCGGGTGGAATCCTTTCGGATCTCCTCCTGGTAGTACTCCCGGTCGGCCTCCAGCTGCCTGATCTCAGAGCCCATCTTCAGGCGGTCCACCATGTTGTTCTGGTCAAAAAAGAGGATCCAGATGGCAAATACCGAGATCACCACCACGTACTTGTTCTTCAACCAGGGCCATATTTTCAGGAAGAACTCCTTCATGCCATAAAATTAGGCAAAAAAAAGCCTCCCTTCCCTGTGGCGGAAGAGAGAGTTTTAACATGCAGTTTACCGTAAGTGAGAGGGATATTGTCAAGTACATTTGCTTGAGGCTTTCTATTCCTTCTCCATAAAGGGGTACCTGTAGTCTTTCGGCGGCACAAAGTTCTCCTTGATGGTCCGCGGAGAAACCCACCGCAGCAGGTTGATCATGGAACCGGCCTTGTCGTTGGTCCCCGATCCGCGGGCACCTCCGAAAGGCTGCTGTCCCACCACAGCCCCGGTTGGCTTGTCATTGATATAGAAGTTCCCGGCACTGTTGGTGAACTTCTTCATCAGGCAGTCGATGGCATAGCGGTCCTGGGCGAAAATGGCCCCCGTCAGGGCATAGATGGAGGTCTGGTCCAGTATTTCTGCGGTCTCGGCGATCTTGTCATCCGGGTAGACATACATGGTCAGGATGGGACCGAACAGCTCCTCCTCCATGGTTACGTACTTCGGATCGGTGGCCAGGATCACCGTGGGTTCGATAAAGAATCCCTCGGACTTGTCATACCCGCCTCCGATGATCACATCGGCCTCTTTGTCTTTCTTCGCCCTGTCGATGAATCCGGCCAGTTTGTCGAAGGTGGTTTCATCGATCACCGCATTGAAGAAATTATCGAAGTCCTCCGGCGGACCCATCTTGATCCCCTTGACCATGTTCTCCATCTGTTCCTTCACTGCGGGCCAGATGCTCTCCGGGATATAGGCCCTGGAGGCTGCGGAACACTTCTGTCCCTGGTATTCAAACGCACCCCTGACCAGCGCCACCACAAGGGCTTCCACGTCAGCTGTCGGATGGGCAAAAATAAAGTCCTTTCCACCGGTCTCTCCCACAATGCGGGGATAGGACCTGTAGTGCTCAATGTTCCCCCCGATGGTCTTCCAGATATGCTGGAACACCCCGGTGGATCCTGTGAAGTGGATCCCTGCAAAATCGGGATGGGAGAAGATCTCGTTCCCGGCTACCGGTCCCGATACAAACACCAGGTTGATCACTCCGGCCGGTACCCCGGCTTCAATAAAGGCATCCATCAGTACTTTGGCAGAATATACCTGGGTGTTGGAACACTTCCACACCACAGTGTTCCCCATCATGGCCGGGGCAGAAGGAAGGTTGCCCGCAATGGAGGTGAAGTTGAAGGGCGTGAGTGCAAACACAAATCCCTCCAGGGGACGCTGTTCCAGCCGGTTCCAGATCAGTTCACTGGACATGGGCTGTTGTTCGTAGATCTCGGTCATGTATTTCACATTGAACCGGAGAAAATCGGCCATCTCGCAGGCACTGTCAATCTCTGCCTGCATCACATTCTTGGATTGACCGAGCATGGTGGCTGCGTTGATGGTGTCGCCGTAAGGACCGGCGATCAGTTCGGCCGCTTTCAGGAAGATGGATGCGCGGTGCTCCCATGAAAGAGCAGCCCATTTCTCTTTGGCTTCCAGGGCAGCCTTGATGGCCATCTGCACGTGACTGGCATCCCCCTTGTGGAAATGGCCCAGCAGGTGTTTTCTCTCATGGGGAGGATGGATGGGAACCAGGTTCCCGGTTTTGACCTCTTCGCCCCCGATCACCATGGGGATCTCGATCACCTGCGACCTCAGTTTCTCAATTTCCTCTTTCAGGGTAGCGCGTTCGTGAGTACCTGGCGCATAATTCCTTACCCGCTCATTGATTGGATCCGGAACCTTAAAAATTGCATTTGACATATTCTGGGTTTTTAGCTGTAACAAACTGATTTCAGCAGCTGCGGAGCCGCTGCATTTTTCCATGTCAAATATAGCTGCTTAAAAGCCTTCCTCCCACATATTATACAGCAGCTTCCTGGCAGCTACCGGACCTTCCGGTTTCATTTTTTCATGCCGTGAACAAATTCCCGCGGATGTCTGTTATTTTTATTGTATATAAATTAGAAAAGTATTAACCAGATAAAAACACGTCAACATGTCATTTAAATTACCCGATCTGAGCTACGATTATAACGCACTGGAGCCCTACATCGATGCAAGGACCATGGAAATCCACCATTCCAAGCACCATGCAGCCTATACAGCGAACCTGAACAAAGCCGTGGAAGGCTCATCACTTGAAGGAAAAACCATTGAAGAGATTTTTTCCGTTATCTCCGGTCAGTCAGCTGCCGTGAGGAACAACGGGGGCGGATTTTTCAACCACAACCTCTACTGGTCGGTCATGGGACCCGCTGGAGGGGGAGAGCCCGCAGGCGCCCTGCTGGATGCCATCAACGGTACCTTCGGATCCCTGGCCGATTTCAAATCACAGTTCAGCACCGCAGCAGCCACCCGTTTTGGTTCCGGCTGGGCCTGGCTGGTGAAGCAGGCTGACGGATCGCTGGTGGTTACCTCCACACCCAACCAGGACAATCCTTTGATGGATCTGGCTGAAGTAAAAGGGACCCCTCTGCTGACAATTGATGTTTGGGAACACGCTTACTACCTGAAGTACCAGAACCGGAGGCCCGAATATATCGAGGCATTCTGGAATGTGATCAACTGGGAAGAGGTAGCCAGAAGATACTGAGAATAGCAGTAGTTTTAGTTAGTTGGTTATTTTTGAAGAGGCACTCGCCGAGGGTGCCTCTTTTCCTTTTTTAAACCGCTGCCCTCTCCACCTCACTCAGGACCCGGGTGAGGTTCCCGCCCCAGATCTTCCTGATCTCCCTGGGCGTATAGCCCCGGCGAACCAGCTCCAGGGTGATGTTGCCCATCTGGCTCACATCGAAGCAGTCTTCCAGGCCACCTCCCCCGTCGAAATCGGTACCGATACCCACATGGTCGATTCCGATGATTTCCACCATGTGGTCGATATGGTCCACCGCTTCACTGACCGTGGCCAGTTCCCTGGGAAAATCCCTGTCCACGGCAAACCAGTCCACCATGAAGGCATCCTTCCCGTCATCATCCAGCTCATAGTAGTTGCCGTGCTTCTCCCGCACCGCCAGCCGGGCCGAATCCCGCTCCGGATTGGGTGCCGGGGTACGCACATAGGCACTCAGGATGCACATCTGGATCACGCCCCCGTTCTCCTTCAGTGCCAGCAACATCTCGTCGGTCAGGTTCCGGGGATTGTCACACAGGGCTCTGGAACAGGAGTGGGAAGCAATTACCGGGGCCCGGCTCAGTTCCAGCACATCGTAAAAGGTCTCATCGGAGGCATGGGAAAGGTCCACCATCATTCCCAGGTCGTTCATCCTTTGGACCACCTTTTCACCGAAAGGTGATAACCCGCCGTGCTCGGTGCTGTCGGTGGATGAGTCACAGATATCATTGTTGTACGAATGCACGATGGTCACATACCGGATTCCCCTTTCATAATATGTGTCCAGCATCGCAAGGTCGTTGCCTACGGGGTACCCGTTTTCCATGCCCAGGTAGATGGCCCGCTTCCCTTTCCGGGTGATCCTTTTCAGGTCGGTGGCCTTTGTGGCGATCTCCATCTCATCCGTGTGGCGGCCCACCAAGGCGTCGATGGTATCGCAGATCCTCAGGGCCTCCTGCTTTGCCCGCTCATTTCCCTCCGGGGTGCGTTCCCCCTGACCAATAAATACAGCGAAATAGATACCATCCAGTCCACCCTCCTTCATGCGGGGCAGGTCCACCTTGCTGCGGCTCTCCCGGGGATCGTTCTTTGCCATAAAATCAAAATCTTCCCTTGTAAGGCGCATGGGAGTATCGGTGTGGGAGTCCACGGTAAAGGCCTCCTTATGGATCCGGGCTGCCCGCTCTTCAAGGCTGCTGTTGCTGTTGACACAGGATACAAGGGGGACGGCCATGGCCATGGCCAGGAGGATTACTGCAGTACGCATATCAGGATGGTTGATTAGAAGCTGTGAATTAAGCAAAAAAAAGGGGATAGATCAAATCTAAACATACCACGTACCTGCACACAATCAGGCACGGTGATAGTACTATTTCGGTAATACAATTCTGTAGTACTACACCCCGAACTCGGAACCGATGCGTCCCGCCATAAAACGCTCCAGGATAGAGTCGTCATTGATCTCCTTGGAGAGGGAGGCAATGGTCTCCATGGGTACATCATACAGATCCAGCACCAGCAATCCGTCCAGCGCATCGTTGAACTTGGGATCCAGGTTGAATCCGATGATCTTGCCGTTCAGCTTCAGGTAGCGCTTCAGCAGGATGGGCATGGTGTAATCGTTGGGCTCCACCTCCTTGATGAAGCGATCGAACTTGGTCAGATCATCGGCGGTCTCCAGGATGATCGCCTCATCCACATTATACCCCGGTACATTGTAACGGATCCGTGGCCGCACGTACCGGGCCAGTTTCGGATCGAAATTGTGCTCCCGGATGTACTGCATGATCAGTCCGCGGGAGAACTGCGAGTAGTTGTTGCTGATACTCACCGGTCCGATCAGGTAACGGTATTCACTGTGTTTCAGCAAAAAATAGAGGATCCCCTTCCACAGCAGGAACAGGGGCAGGGGCCTGCGCTGGTACTCCTGGATGATGAACGACCGACCCAGTTCGAGAGACTTCCGGAGGGTGGGAACAAACCGCCGGTTCATCCGGAAGAGGCTCTGGAGGTAGAATCCCTTGATCCCGTACCTGCGGAGGATCTCCTGGCCTTTCCCCACACGGTATGCCCCGACGATCTTATGCTCCTTGTTGTCCCAGACGAACAGCTGGTTGTAATAGAGGTCGTACTCGTCCACATCCATGGACCGGTTGGTACCTTCCCCCACTGCCCGGAAGGTGATCTCCCTCAGGCGCCCCAGTTCATTCATGATCTGCGGGATCTCTATACTGGGTGTACAGAATACATCGAACTGTTCGCTGGAAAAGAGGGAGTAATCTTCCCTGATTTTTTCGATCTCATCGAGGATCAGTCCCGGCTGCACCGGTTCGGCCACAGGTTCCACTTTGGCACTCCTGTTGATGCGCGGACGGAAGAACTTGGTTACCTCAAGGACCGATCCCAGTGCATAGGTCTTGGCCCGCAGGTAGCGACCAAAGGTGCTGATATCGCTGAATGTATCCTGTTCCTTTACCGGAACGGGATTGCCCACACGGATACGGATCTTTTTGTGTTTTTTGTTGAATACCTCGGCCGGAAGGCGTACAGTACGCAGCGTGGGGTGGATCAGCCCCAGGATATGGAAGAGCCGGGAGTTGGAACCCTGGAAATAGACCGGCACCACCGGCACCCGTGCCTTCTTGATCATCTTCATGGCCGGGTACTGCCACTCCCTGTCGCTGATGCCGTAGTTGTCCTCGTTGTAACTGGAGACCTCCCCTGCCGGGAAGATCGCCAGGCCACCTCCCCCCTTCACGTGCTCCAGGGCCATCTTGATCCCCACGATGCTGGACCTAGCTCCTTTCCGTCTTTCAAAAGGATTCACCGGGAGCATATATTCCGATACCGGTTCCATCTTGTTGAGGATGAAATTGGCCATCACCTTCACATCGCTCCGGTAGTGCTCCAGGATCTTCACAAGGAGCATCCCGTCAATGCCCCCGTAAGGGTGGTTGCAGACAATGATGAAAGGCCCCTCTGCAGGGAATTTCTTCACCTCATCCTCACTCACTTCATACTCCAGCTGTAGTTTTTCGATGAGCGCATCGACAAAGTCCATACCACGGTTGTGGTTGATATCCTCATACAGTTTATTGATCTTGTTGATGCGCAGCACGGTCATCAGCACCCTGGCGGCACTGGCCCCACCAAAACGGTTCAGCCTGGCGGCTTTCATGAACTCTTCAGTCTCAATCAGTTTCAAATGGTTGTCCGGTTGGTTGTCCTGCAAAGATAGGGAAGTTGGCCCAATAAGGCACAGTTATATACCCTAACCTGCAGGTTTCAGATATCACATAAAAGTGACATCCAATCAGCACCTGACAGATGTTCGAATTTTATAGTACTGATATTCTGATACTTAAGGAACATCGGTGTGTTTGGATCACCCGCAATGTCACAAGGGTGTGACATCATGATCCGGGTGAACATATAGCCTGTGTTCCAGCGATCCAATGCGGATTAACAGCATGACCCTACAGGGAATTCTTTTATCTTTGCATGCAATGAAAGGTTTTCACAAGGCCATTCTGGCAATCCTATCTGCCGTGCTGCTTTCCATCCCCTTTTTCCGCTGGGGAACGGGATTGGTGCTTTTGGTGGCCTTTGTCCCCCTGCTCTTTGTCGAAGATGCGATCACATCTTCGAAGTCAAAAGTCAGAAAAGCCGAAAGTCAGAAGTCTGGCGGGGCTGTTGAGTCGGAAAGAGACCAGGGGCGGACAGGTTCGGTATGGGGATACGCGATCCTTACGTTCTCCCTGTTCGTCCTGCTGACCTCCTACTGGGTCTATTTTGCAACATGGATCGGCATTGTGGCAGCGGTGATCCTCAATACCCTTTACATGTCACTCACCTTCTGGCTGTTCCATATCACCCGCAGGCGGCTGGGCGACAGGCTGGGGTATGCCTCCCTGGTGGTCTACTGGCTCGCCTTCGAGTTCCTCTACCTCAGGGCGGAGGTGAGTTTTCCGTGGCAGGTGCTGGGGAATGGATTTGCCAATGACATCCTCCTGGTGCAATGGTATGAATTGACCGGAACCCTGGGGGGATCCCTCTGGGTACTGCTGATGAATATTGCCGTATTCAAACTGGTCAAAGGGTGGCTTGCCAGCCGTTCCGGGGATACCAGCTCCTCCGGCAAACTCAAGGAGATTTTCCAGGCCAACCGGCAACGCATCAGCTGGGTGGTCGGGCTCTTCCTGGTCCCCTTCCTTTTCTCGCTCATCCGGTACATGACCTATGACGAAAAGGATGATCCCTACGAGATCGTGGTACTTCAGCCCAACATCGATCCCTACATGAAATTCGGATTGATCCCGCAGTCGGAACAGACCACCGTCCTGCTGCGCCTGGCAGATTCACTGGTCACCCCTTCCACCGAATATATCGTTGGACCGGAGACTTTTATCAACAACGGGGTGTGGATCGACATGATCAAAGACCATCCCGATTTTATAAAACTGGACCGTTTCCTTTCGGATTATCCCAGGGCAAAGCTGGTGATGGGGGCCACTACCTTCAAGCTCTATAAAGAACCTTCAGAGTTCACCTCATCCAGCCAGCTGTCCGGAAGCGGCCCATACCGGTTTGACAGTTTCAACAGCGCCTTCCAGATGGATAGCTCCGGGAACATCCCCCTTTACCACAAATCGAGGCTGGTGGTGGGTGTGGAACATATGCCCTATACAGAAATCCTGGGATTCCTGGAAACACTGACCGTCCGCCTTGGGGGTGCATTCCGGAGCCATGGTACCCAGGCGTTCAGGGAGACCTTCGTCTCACCGCAGGACAGCACGCGGGTGGCACCGGTGATCTGCTGGGAATCGATCTTCGGGGAGTACGTGACCGAATATATCACAGAGGCGGGTGCCGGCTTCCTTTTCATTCTCACCAACGACGGGTGGTGGAGGAATACCCCGGGACACCGGCAGCACAACAGTTTTGCGCACCTGAGGGCCATCGAGACCCGCCGGAGTATTGCGCGCAGTGCCAACACCGGCATCAGCTCCCTGATCAACCAGAAGGGCCAGGAGGTGGAACGTATGGGATGGTGGATCCAGTCAGGGATCCGGGGAACCCTCAACAAGAACGACCACCTCACCTTTTACGTGAAACACGGCGATTACCTGGGGCGGATCAGTGTACTGGTCACAGTGATCCTGCTGCTGTACAGCTTACTCATCAGGATCATAAGGAAAGACCATATACAAAGGCCCATCTCAGATAAACCAACAAACAGCCCATAAAGGAATTCAATTTCAGATACCAATCTTTAACATCATAGAAGCCATGAAGGGATTCAACACCATCATACCTACAGACATCACCGACAATGTGTTTAAACTGCTGGACAAAGACTGGATGCTGGTCACAGCGGGAAACACAGATGATTACAACACCATGACTGCCAGCTGGGGGCACATGGGGATCCTCTGGAACCTCCCCGTGGCCATCGCCTATATACGCCCTCAGCGCTACACCTTTGAGTTTGCAAACCGGTTTGACGAGTACACCCTCTCCTTCTTCACTGAACGCCACCGCACCGCCCTGCAGTTCTGCGGCACGCGTTCAGGCCGGGACTGTGACAAAGCCGCCGAAACGGGACTAACACCCCTTCCCACCGGGCGGGGAAATGTGCTTTTCGAAGAGGCGCGCCTGGTGCTGGAATGCCGGAAGATATACGTGGACGACCTGAAGAAGAAGAATTTTCTGGATCCCGGGATCGCCAAAAAGAACTACCCGAAGAACGACTTCCACAGGTTCTACATGGGGGAGATTGTGAATGTGTTTACCCGTTAGCCCATTTACATTCCCTTAAGGACGGTCGTGAGCTATGGGGAACAGGATGCAGTCTTCGAGCACAAACAGGGGATGGTGCGGGCTGCGCCTGCAATCATAGGACAGTGACCTCAATCGGGGAAGAACAGGGTTGCCACGTTGGAGGATCCCTCCTTATTCAGGCTCGGATAGATATACAATCCCGTGGCAAGATCGGGGTATCCCCCGTCCCAATAGTTGCACCCGTATGCCCTGGCATAATAGGTGTCTATGTGGTCGTAAGGAAAATCGTAGGAAATGTCAAATGGTGTGAAATTGATTGAAAAATAGCCATTTGCATCAACTTCCCTCCAGGAGATATTCGTATATCCGGGATAAAGTCTATACATGTAGGTGTCATGTGCAACAGCTTCGGTATCATGGAAGAATAACCGGAATGACCTGTATTCACCCTCCTGCGGAACCGGGGAAATCTTCCCCCTGACTATGATATTGTAATCATCTTCCACTGTGAAAGGATAGATCGTCTGATCGTGGTTGTTGATGGAGGGACCATGCGAAACCAGCTGATACTAAGGGTCGTGGTCCCGCCTCCAATAAAACCATATCCTATAATCCAGTCTGTGGCGAATCCCGCCTTCTTACAGCTGATATTGTATGTCCCCGTGGGCAGGTTGTCGATCCGGTAGTACCCGTCGTAATCGGTTTCAGCATAGAGCCCTGTGGACGCCACTTCGACCCTGAATCCACTTTTATCCTCCATTGGAATTTCATGCTCATCGTACACCCCAATGGATCCCTCCAGGGTGCCCTTTACCCACGGTCCGTCAATGCCGGCGGGGCCCTCCGTTTCACAGCCGTGCAAACAGGTCAGGAGCAGGGCAGCCAGCAGGAAGAAGGTATTTCGAAGGCTTTTCATATGTGGAAATTTTTAAGTTGGATCTAGTATAAATCAGGAACCACAAAGCTGTCAATGTTTGAACCATCCGGATTCAGGCTAATATATACCTGGTTGCCGTCAAGGTCCTCATATATATCGTCATCAGGAGTTGTCCCGTGGGCAACGATGTTCAGCATGGTCCCCGGTTCGAATTCCCACAGCATCTCCTCCAGGTCAAAAGAAGCAAAGAGGATCTGTCCCGGGGAGGATCCCATCATTTCATCGTAATATTCGTATTCAACATATTCCGTGAAAGTGTCGTAGTAGTTTTCCGGTGAAACATCCCCGCTCTCACTGACAAAGAACCTCATGCTGATGACGGGCCTGTCAGGGGATGGTTCGGGTTGAATGGTGCATTCGATCCAGGGAATACCAAATCCATCAACAAAAACATTCAATCCCGTGATTTGCGTTGTGGAAACCTGGACCATGGATTGGAAACCCACATAATCCGGGACAGGACCAGCTAGAAACCCCAATCTGTAGGTATAGGTGCCGAATCCATCTTTGCTGAACTCCAGATGATAGTTTCCCGTCTCCAGGTCGTTGATCTCATACCTGCCCTGGGAATTGGTGGTAGCGGATATCCCGGGATCGGTCCCTGTGATTGTTACCTTGACCCCGCTCTTGTCCTCGATGATAAACCCGTACTCATCGTACAGCTTTACAAATCCCACCATGGTGCCGCTGGAGATGCCCCCCGGGGGACCCTGCACCTCCTCGCAGGCTGACAGGATCAGAAATCCGAGGGCCAGACAGCATGCTATGTTTGGTATTCTCATGAAGCTTTTTATTTGAATCAATTGTAGGGGATTAAGATTTCCTCCTTTTTAACACTTGCAGGATTCACGTTGTAGACCCTCCTCCCCAGGGACACATCCAGGTAGGACTTCATTCCACCAGTACCGTAACTTAAACCATATGCTGCCATGTATAATGTCTGACCAGCGGGTATACTTATCAAAGTGGAAGTAAAACTTCCCCGTGAAAACTGACCGAATCTGTAAAGTCCTGAAACAATGAATATAACATGAGGTATTCAGTGTAAATACCCTGTTTGAAACCGAATCGTTCTGATAAGGTAAATGAGTCACACCCCGATCCTCGCCTTCGGTGATGGCCGGGGAGATCGAACCGTCCAGCACCAATTTCGAATACTCGAAACTGGCCGCAAACTCTTCAACCATGGTGCTTGACAATTGAATGACATCAACGTCTGAAACCACTTCAGCCATGCCACCCCCCAGGAAAGTGTAGGTTGAAGGCCTCCTTCCCGAAGCCCTCTTTGGTAAACTCCATGTAGTAATGACCCGTCTGCATCCCTGTGATCAGGAAATTGCCCTGCTGGTCAGACAGGTCTGTCTGATCAAATCCCTCCCCGGTTACCCTGACTGTAATCCCCTCCGGGCTCAATAGGGAATCCCCGAATTCATCATACACCAGGATCTTGCCCCCGGCATCGCCGGTAAGCCGTTCAGGCCCCGGCTCTCCCTGTGGTCCTCCTTCCGAGCAGCCAAAAAGAAGGGGGATAAAGATGGGCAGTAAAAAACAAGATTTTAGCGTATTGCTCATGCTGTGCTGGTTTTACATGGATGCGAACCTCACTTTAAAACTAACACATTTTTTCATCCTGACAAACGGTTCACCTAATGGACATGCAGTGTGATTTCCATGTCAGGAGGGTGCCCGGTCCACCAGGAATGGATCAATGTATGCCACAAATGATGTATTTGATCATTTCGATGCTTATCTTTCGCGGATGGACAGGTCCTGTATATTGATGCTTGTTCTTTTTTGTGCTTCTGCCAGCTGGCTGTGGGGTGAAGAGCCCCGTTGCGGGGACCCTGCGGGTGAGGAGCCTGTGGGCCCTGAAGGGTATTACCAGGGTTTTGGTGCTTTGTCAAAAGGCGGGACTGGTGGAAGGGTGATCCATGTGACATCCCTTGATGATTCAGGGGATCCGGGCACATTCCGGTGGGCGGTGGAACAGGAGGGCCCCAGGATCATCCGCTTCCGGGTGGGCGGGACCATCCGGCTGGAAAGCCCCCTGACCATCAGGAATCCGTTTATTACAATCGAAGGGGCCTGGACTGAAGCCCCCGGGCAGCCTGATACCATGGAGCAGGGCATTACCATCAGGGATTTCCCCCTTGATGTCCGTACCCACGATGTGATCATCCGGCATATTCGCATCCGCCTTGGAGATTATGCTGTCCGCAAGAGGAACCATGAGCATGGCTGGGAACGTCACCGGGGATCGGGACACCTGGATTGCCTGAACATCCACCAGTCGCACAACATCCTGATCGATCACGTCTCCATGTCATGGTCATGCGACGAGATTGTCTCGGTGACCAATTCATCCAATGTGACCATCCAGTGGTGCATCCTCTCAGAACCACTCTCGGACCCTGTACTTCACCCATACGGTGATAGCCACGCATTTTGCGCCAACAACAGCGCCAGCACGGTTACCTATCACCACAACCTTTTCGCACACTATGTGATCCGGGGTCCGCAGTTCGAAGCCAATGATATTGAATCCGCTCTTCTGCCCCACCCCAAATTCGAAGCTGTGAACAATGTATGTTACGCTTTTACCAAAAGCGGATCGAGGTACAGCGGGGCGTTTGATTTCCCGGAGAAGTACAGGGCCGGGGATCTGTCTGACACCAGCGGTGTGTCTGCCAGCGGCAGTGTGTCTGCCACCAGCGGTGTGTCTGCCAGCAGCGGTGTGTCTGCCAGTTTTCAGTTCATCGCGAACCGGTATGTGAATACAGCGGGAACTCCACGGACAGAGATCGAATGCATTGATGAATACGGATTCTCCATGCCCATCCACGTGTACCTGAAGGACAACCTGGGGGAGCACAACACCTCCCGTCCGGAGCGCCAGCTACCCCTTGTTTTCACCAGCGGAAAGGCCCACCATCCACTGGGTGAACCGGGTAACAGGAAATACCTTGAGCAGGTATCAGACTCCCCGCTTTTCGAACCGGCCATCCCGGTCCGCACCGAACATCCCGATAGCGCCATGGCCAGGATCATCCGCGAAGCCGGTTGCTCCTTTAGCCGCGACATCCACGATTTGAGGATCATTGATGACCTTCAGCAGCGGCGCCCTCCCCGGATCATTGCCAGCCAGGATGAAGTGGGGGGATGGAGCCGTTTTAACCCGGAATAACCTCCCTAACCTCCCTAACTTCCCTAACCTCCCTAACCGCCTGTTTACTCAATTACCCTTACTTTGCTAACATTCCCGCCTTGCCATGCAACCTGAGATAACCTATCTTGTCTTTCCCAATTGAAAGCATCATACTTTGACGACAAAATACGAGGACATACACAGGGATGTGATCGAATCGTGCATGAAGGGCGATGTCCGGGCGCAGTACCAGTTATACAGCCTCTATTCCAAGGCCATGTATAACATCTGCTACCGGATGACCGGCCAGCAGGAGGAGGCGGAGGATATGCTCCAGGAGTCGTTCACCTATGCTTTCAGTAAACTGGGTTCTTTCAGGTTTGAGTCGTCCTTCGGGGCATGGTTGAAGCGCATCGTTGTGAATACCTGTATCAACCACCTTAAAAAACGGAAGGTGGACCTGGTTTATACGGAACAATACAACGATCCGGCACCTGATGAGGATTTCGTGGATTATACAGAGATCCGGTTCAAGGTGGACAGCGTGATGCGGGCCATGGAACAGTTGCCCCGGGGCTACAGGGTCGTTTTCTCTCTCTATTTGCTCGAGGGGTATGACCATGCAGAGATCTCGGAGATACTCGGGATCACGGAATCGACCTCCAAAAGCCAGTTTTTAAGAGCCAAACAGAAAATGAAGGAAATCTTGACGAGCCATGAGTGACAGACTAGAAGATTTTGTGAAGCAGCACCGGGAGCAGTTTGATCTCCATGAGCCGGATCCATCGGTCTGGCTGAAGATCAATCCTGCCAATGCGCCTGTGGTCAGGGAAAGAAGGACCATGCGCTGGTTGCGGGTGGCAGCAGCTGTCGCCATGATCTTTGCCGGATCATCAGCCGGGATCTACTTCCTCGCAAGGGGTGGCAGTGAGGCTGACATGTACAGCAGTGAGCTTTACACGGAAATGCAGGAGACCGAGCTGTACTACAACCAGATGGTTTCCCAGCGCTACGAGGAGCTGAGGCCTTTCCTGGCAGCAGACCCGGTGGCGGACAAGATGCTGGCGGCCGACATGGAGGAACTTGATGAGGTCTACAAAGAGCTGAAGCGCGACCTGAAGGACAATGTATCGAATCCTGAGGTGATCGAGGCTATGATCCTGAATTACCGGATAAAGCTGGAGATCCTGGAAGACCTGCTTAACCAATTAAAAGAAAAGGAGAATCAAGATTATGAGAACGATGAATCATATTCTCTTTAGAACCGCAAAGCTGCTTCGTTGGCCGGCCCTTTGGCTGGTGTCGGTGGTGCTGGTGCTGGTGCTGGGAACCACGGTCTCGGCCCAGGAGCATACCGACAAACAGAAGGTGGCCAGGCAGTTCCCGGCAGAACGGGGAACATCGCTTGAGGTCGTGAACAAGTATGGTACGATCCAGGTGGTGACATGGGAAAAGGATTCGGTGGCCGTGGAGGTGGATATTCTCCTGACCGAATCGAGCGCATCCAAACTGAGGAAACTGAAAGATGAGATCAATATTGATTTTGCCAGGACCAACAGTTTCATCTCTGCGAAAACCAGGATCAAAAGCGAAAGCGGGCGCATCGCCTCTGAGTTGAAATCAGTCTCCCATGCCATCTCCGGTTCCAACAAACATATGGAGATCGAATACATGGTCTACGTTCCCGACTACATGGAACTGACCCTGACCAACAAGTTCGGGGATATATATATGGACGACCTGAAGGGAAAGGTGGAGATCGATCTCTCCAACGGCGCGTTGAAAGCCAGCCGGCTGGAAGGAAACAGCAACATCGCCCTGAGCTTTGCCAATGGCATGATCAAATCTCTTGGATCATCCAGCCTGAAGCTGCTCTACTCCGATATGACCGTCGGGGATGTGGGACAACTGGACCTGGAGAGTAAGTCCTCTATCCTGCATGCGGACAGCATCAATGTGCTGAAGATCGATTCGCGCCGTGATAAGCTCTACTTCCAGCAGGTGGAATACCTCTACGGAAATGGCAATTTCTCCCAGGTCTGGATCTACGACTTCCTGCGGGAAAGCGATGTAACCATGAAATACGGGAAGCTCACCATCGAACATGTGGTCCCCGAATTCAGCAAAATCTATGTGGAATCGGACTATACCGATATCACCCTGATGTTTGACAACCGGAGCGCTTTTGCCTTTGATATCCTGCACCATGAAAGATCGGTGCTGAGACTGCCTGATACGCAGGTCATGGCTGAGGAATCGTTCGACGGAAAGGAGCATTACAGGACAACCGGTACACTGGGGGGTGGGGAACCTGGCAGGCAGGTCACCATCAATGCGCTGCAGAAGTGCTTCATTAACCTCTCAATCAAGTAGTACTGCTATGAGAACTTTTACAATCACCATACTCCTCTGCCTCTCTGCCAGTGCTTTCTCCCAGTACTATCCCAGGGAGGTTGGAATGCGTGCAGGATATACATGGGGGATTACCTTCCGGGCCAACATCGGGGACGATCTCTCTTACGAGGCACAGTTATGCTACCGCCACCAGGGCGCCATTTTCACCATACTCCGGCAAAAGCACAAGGAGATCGGTATGGACAAATTCGGAAACTGGGAATTCATCTATGGAATGGGATTGCATGCCGGATTCTATTTCACCGACAGCTACCGCATCTTCTTCCAGGAGATCCATTATGGCCAGAACCTTTTCACCCCGGTCATCGGGGCGGATGGTTACATAGGCGTGGACTACTTACTGGAAGATCTTCCCTTAGGTTTTGGTGTAAGCTACCAGCCTCATGTGGAGATCTCCATGAGGCAGATCTTTGCAATCAACATGTGGGATTTCGGGGTACATGTTAAATTCAGGTTCTGAGAGCAAACAGGATGAATACCTGATATATACGGATCAGATGAACAGAAATCAGATAAAGAAAACCAGATAAATAAACATTCGACAATGAAAAAGATGACAGCATGGATGGTATTAATGGCACTGGCTGTTGTGCCCATTCTGGCCCAGGAGGGCGAGCCACCCGTAAAAGAAGAAGAACAGCAGATCGAAGAGGCTATCAATGAAGCCACCAGAGGGGAAGAGGAAGCCGCCCAAGAGCCGGAGCCTGAACCAGAAGTTGCCCCTGAACCAGAGCCAGAACCAGAGCCTGCTGTTGTGCAAGAGCCAGAACCAGAGCCTGCTGTTGTGCAAGAGCCAGAACCAGAACCAGTTGCTGAGACAGTTGCTGAGACGGAGCCCGAACAAAGGCAGAAGCAGAGCCATCCCCAGTACAGGGAGGTACAAACCCTGATGAAGGGAAGCGGCGGATTCGGCGCCCTTTCCATCGGTTACACCGAAGTTAATAATCGGCCGGCACTTTTAATGGGTGCACGGGCTGAGTGGGTGCTGGGCCACGGTTTCGGTATCGGTTTTGGCGCTGTTGGATTCGCCTCGGACCCGGAAATCGTCGGAGAATACAGCATAGGGATCGCCGGCGGATATGGCGGACTGGTGCTGGAACCCATTATCGTGGGCTGGTTCCCGATCCATGTGGCTTTTCCGGTATTGATCGGTGGCGGCGGACTGAGCTCCTATGCCACCTGGAACAATTATCCAATAGGCGATGAACCTGTTTTCAGCGAGTATGCCGCATTCTTTGTACTGGAAGCAGGTGCGGAACTGGAATTCAACCTGGTCCGTTCAGTGGTCCTCTCCCTGTTCGCGAACTACCGGTGGACACCGACGCTAACCATGCAGGGATTCGAAGGAACAAGCTTCAATCCGATGGACTATCCCATTGCCACCGATGCACTGAACAGCTGGAGTTTCGGGATAAGGTTTAAGTTTGGAAGTTTTTAGTGCAGGCTGCGCCTGCGGTCAGGCTGCTCGCTCACGAGCAATCAGAAGATATTGGTTAAGAGCGCACTGCGTGCGCGATCAGGATACAGGTTTAGTTTTAGGTTAGTATAGGTTTAGTTGGGTTTGACAGGGGCCAGGCCAGGGTTGTGAGTCACCCGGGCGCCTGGCCCTTTCTTATGTCCTTTGTTCCTAGCGCGTAGATCGCTGATAATCAACATTTCAAATCATTAATCCCATGGTTGTCACGGGAACTCTACAATAACAAGTTTCCCTTTGTGAAACTATTTCGTATATTTACCGCCAAAAGTCATGAGTGAACTGAAATACGCGGTTATAAGAACTGAAGAGCAATATTATGAATACTGCAAAATCCTTGAACAACTTGTTTTTGAAGATGAGATCGAATTCGAACAAGAAACCGAACTTCTTGAGCTGCTTATCAACAAGTGGGATGATGATCATAATACTTTTGACGAACCAGATCCCGTTGAACTGCTAAAATCCATCATGGACAACAATAGCTTAAAGGCGAAAGACCTGGCTGAAATACTAGGTCTGACCAAAGGCACAGTATCTAAAATATTGAATTACAAGAAAGGCTTTTCCAAAGAAACCATCAGGAAACTCTCCACCCACTTCAAACTCCGGCAGGAGGCTTTTAACCGACCCTATCCCATGGTTGGAAAGGAACATAAAGAACTACAGAATGCCTCCTAGTCAGTCTTTACAAACTTTCTTCGGCTTACGCCTCAGTTCCTTCGGTTTTCAAACTTTACAAACTTTCTTCGGCTTACGCCTCAGTTCCTTCGGTTTTCAAACTTAAACTTTATAAACTTTACAAATCTTTACAAACTTTACAAACTTCCACCTACCCGCAGCCAACCAAGGTAACTCTGCACATCCAGGTCGGTGCCTTTGGGCTGGCCCTTCACATTGCCATCCGCATCCATGATCACGTACAGTGGAATGGTATTGGTCTGAAAGCGGGCGATCTCGAAATCGATGTTCTGCTGACCGATGGTCTTCTTCACCTTGCCATCCACCTCTGATGTGTACCACTCCTCCTCGGGGAGTTTGGTACGGTCGTCGGTATAGAGGGCCACGATCACGAAATCCTCACGCAGGATTCGCAGCACCTCCGGATCGGACCATACGGCTGCCTCCATTCTCTTGCAGTTGCTGCAGAAATGGCCCTTGAAGTCGATCAGTACCGGCTTACCCGTTGCCTTTGCACAGGCCAGTCCCTCCTCCAGGTCAAAAAATCCGTTCAGCCCCAGGGGCATGTGGAACAGGTCCGCATACTTCTCAGGGGTGCACCCTTCCTGGCGTTCACCGGTGACTGCCGGTGCGCCGCTGTAAACCATTTTCTGCGTCAGGTCAAGCCCGTTGGGGGACTTGGGTGGCAGCAGGGGCGCCACGGTCTTCAGTTCATACCCGAACAGCCCCAGGAAGAGGTAAATCACAAAAGTGAACGTGGCGATGCTCAGCAGGAGCCTTGGGACGGACACATGGGCCATATCGCTGTCGTGGGAGAATTTGATCTTGCCCAGGAAGTACATGCCCAGCAGGAAGAACAGCACAATCCAGACGGCCAGGTAAAGTTCGCGGGTGAGGATCTTGTTGGTTGGATCAAGGGCAAGCAGGAATTTCATACTGAAAGCCAGCACGATGAATCCGAGCACCACCTTAACGGCATTGAGCCAGCCGCCCGACTTGGGAAGACCTTTGAGCCAGGATGGGAAGATGGCAAACAGGGTGAACGGAATGGCAAAGGCCAGCCCGAATCCAAACATTCCCAGGATCGGCTTCAGAGCCAGTCCCCCGGCAGCCTCCACCAGGAGTGCCCCTACGATGGGACCGGTGCATGAGAACGAAACCAGTACCGTGGTCACAGCCAGGAAAAACACGCCTCCCAGTCCGCCTTTGTCCACCTGGCTGTCTGCTTTGTTGGACCAGCTTGAGGGCAGGACCAGTTCGAACATGCCGAAGAAGGAGAATGCGAATACCACAAAAAGGGCAAAGAAGATCAGGTTGGGGATCCAGTGTGTACTCAGTGCGTTGGCAGCATTAGGCCCCACGTTCGAAATACTGACAATGACCCCCAGGAGGGTGTATATGGCCATAATCGAGATCCCGAACACCAGTCCCCGGAATATGCCCCTTGCCTTGCTGTCCCCTCCCTGCATGAAAAAGCTCACAGTCATGGGGATCATGGGGAACACGCAGGGTGTCAGCAGCGCCAGCAGTCCAAGCCCGAAAGCCAGCCAGAAGAAGCGCCACAGCGACCTCCCTTCCTCCATGGCCGGAACACCGGCCACATGCCCGTCCTGCGAAGCCGTTCCGCTGGAATTCAGGTCCTCCCCGGAGTCCTGCGGTTCCGGAGCATCGGTCGTCCCAATCAGCCCTGACAGGGAGGGAGCGGATTCCTGCTCGGCAACACCGGATCCTGCCTCAGCGGCAACACCGGATTCTGCCTCAGCGGCAGCTCCATCCCCTGCCTTCACCGTAAAGGAAAAGGCTACGTACTTGGGGGGAAGGCATGTAACATCGTCGCATACCTGGAATTCGATCTCACCGGTGATGGTGTGGGTACCCGGGCTGGTGAACCTCACCTTCTGCCTTAATTCGGCCCGTCCCGAAATGGTCCCCAGGTCCATTTTGAATCCCTCGTCGAACTTCACTTTGGGCTTGGTTACCTCAACGATCCCGTCCACCAGGCTGTAGGCTTCCGAATCCTCGAAATAGGGTTTGGTGGCTATGGGACCTCCTTCGGGCAGGTAGGCCGAGTAAAGGTGCCAGGGCATATCGATGGTGGCCTTAAAAACCAGTTCGGCTTCCATCTCCCCTCTCTTCTCATGGGAAAAGGACCACTTGACCGGGTCGGCCATCTGGGCATTCATTCCAAGGACAGCCACCAGGGCAAGTCCGAATATGGTAAGTTTCCGTTTCATGACAAATGGCATACTGTGTTATTTAGAATCCTTTTTAACAATGCAAAAATAGTGCATGTGGGCAATTCTGCAATGCAGAACAACAAATTGGTCGTAAAGGTTCACATAAAATTACAAACCATACCACTCCCTGTTTCACCAGAATCAATGTCACATTTATGTGACAAATGTACCGGAGATGAAAAGAGTGTGTTTTATAAATAGCATTTTATCAGGCTTTTGCGGCCATGAAAGCAACGGATTATTATCCTGATATCACACGTTTGTGACATTTGAATACCGGGGAGGGGTATACCTGGACTCCGCAAAGCCAGGTCGTAAGGATGGGTTAGCGCCGTTTGCGCTGCAATTCCACGCCGTCTTCACCGTAGACCCTGTACTCCAGGAAGTGGAGTGCATCCTCCGGCATGATCTTCACCTTGCAGCCCAGTTCACGCCTCCACTTCTTCTCCACCGAGTTGAATCCCTTTTTCAGGTAGGTGGCAATGAACGGGTGAAGGTGCACATCCACTTTCGCAAGCTGGTGCTCAGTGATCAGCACCGACAGTTCGTTCTTCACCAGTTCGGGGAAGAGGATGGATGGTTGTACCTGGCCGCTTCCGTGACAGGTGGGACAGTTCTCTGCGGTCTCGATGTGCATTTCCGGCCGCACCCGCTGGCGGGTAATCTGCATCAGCCCGAATTTGCTCAGCGGAAGGATGTTGTGTTTGGTTTTATCCATCGACATGGCTTCCTTCATCTTGTCGAACACCTTTTGCTTGTGGTCGTGCTTATGCATGTCGATGAAGTCCACCACGATGATCCCGCCCATGTCACGCAATCGCAGCTGCCGTGCGATCTCCTCGGCCGCAGCCATGTTCACATCGATGGCGTTGGATTCCTGGTCACTGGACGATTTGGAACGGTTCCCGCTGTTCACGTCGATCACATGCAGCGCTTCGGTATGTTCGATGATCAGGTAGGCCCCGTGCTTAAAGGAGACCGTTTTCCCGAAGGAGGCCTTGATCTGCTTCACGATGCCCATTTTGTCGAAAATGGGAGTATTCCCGGTGTAAAGCTTCACGATCTTCTCCTTTTCGGGGGCCACCTCACGGATATAATCCCTGACCTCGTTGAAGACCTTGGCATCGCTGATGTGTACCCCGTCGAAATCACCGTTCAGGTGATCCCTTACAACGGCGGCCTCACGGCTCAGCTCGCTGATCACCAGAGCGGGTACATTACGCACCGGAAGGCGTTCGAATGCCTGTTCCCACTTTTTCACCAGCGACCGGAGTTCCGAATCCAGTTCAGCCACCTTCTTCCCTTCGGCCACCGTTCTGACGATGATCCCGAAATTCTGGGGACGGATGGCCATAAGCAGGTTCTTCAGCCGGTCCTTCTCCTCCTGCGAGGATATTTTTGACGAGACGGAGATTTTGTCCGCAAAGGGGATCAGTACGATGTTCCGTCCGGGGATGGAGATCTCCGAACTGAGGCGTGGCCCCTTGGTAGAGATAGGCTCCTTGGCAATCTGCACAAGGATATACTGCCCCTGTTTGAGGACCTCGTTGATCTTACCGTGTTTATTGATATCCTGAAGCCGCTTGAATTTGTTGATGGGAATGGGCCTTCCCTTTCTTGAAATAGCCGTGGCCAGGTATTTATTCAGGGAACTAAACTGGGGTCCCAGGTCCAGGTAGTGAAGGAACGCATCCTTCTCATATCCCACATCAATAAAGGCAGCATTCAGTCCGGGCATGATCTTTTTGACCTTAGCCAGATAGATCTCTCCTACTGAAAACTGTTGTGCAAGTGATGATTGATTTAATTCAACGAGCTTACCATCTTCCAGAAGTGCAATCGAAACCCTCTCTTTGGTGGAATTGATTACCAGTTCGCTGCTCACAATATCCGCATTTACGAAGATTAAGCTGATAAATAGATAGAAATAAACCTAAAGACCTGGATAGGTGCTTTAGGTTTAGTTCTTTGAAAGAGAAGCAGGGTGCTATTTCCTCTTCTTGTGTCTGTTCTTCCGCAAGCGCTTCTTTCGCTTGTGGGTAGCCATCTTATGTCTTTTACGTTTCTTTCCGCTAGGCATGATTCAAACTTTACTTCACATTGGTCTTCACTTTGCTGACAAAAGTTTTGGCAGGCTTGAAAGCAGGAATTGAATGCTCAGGAATAATGATGGTAGTGTTCTTGGAAATGTTACGGGCAGTTTTCTTGGCCCTTTTCTTTACTATGAAACTTCCAAATCCCCTCAGGTATACATTTTTGTTGTTACTGAGTGAATCTTTAACTGTCTCCATGAACGCTTCAACTGTTTTCTGAACAGTTACCTTTTCAATTCCAGTTGTCTTGGAAATCTCGTTTACGATATCTGCTTTAGTCATTTTAAAAAACCTTTAATTATCAATGATTTACAATAGTTCAATCCCTTGGATTTGCAAATATAAATACTTTTGCGTGAATATGAAATCGATTTGGATTAATTTTTATTTTAGTACGCTAAATATTAGTGTATTATAAATAAGCGCCGACGAAGATAATGAAATTTGCTGGAAAACTACTTGGGTGGTATGAAAAAAATAAAAGGGACCTTCCCTGGCGGCATACTTCTGATCCTTACAGGATCTGGCTCTCCGAAGTAATCCTGCAGCAAACCAGGGTGGAACAGGGCCTCGGCTACTACAGAAAATTCATTGAACGGTTCCCCGATGTGGGTTCCCTGGCCGCAGCCGGAGAGGACGAGGTGATGAAGCTGTGGCAGGGACTCGGGTACTACAGCAGGGCCCGGAACCTGCACCGGGCAGCGAAAGATGTGGTGGAACAACGCGAAGGAATGATGCCCGGAACCTATGAAGGACTCCTGGAGATGAAAGGTGTGGGGACCTACACAGCTGCAGCCATTGCTTCTATCTGCTTCGGCGAACCCAGGGCCGTTGTGGATGGCAATGTGTCGAGGGTACTGGCCCGCCTTTTTCTGGTGGAAGATGCGGTAAACGCAACCGGTGGAAGCCGGATCGTTGCCTCGCTGGCCGGAAAGATGCTGGAGCAGGGACTGGCGGATGGTTGTGATCCGGGCACCCACAACCAGGCCATGATGGAGTTCGGGGCACTTCAGTGTGTCCCGTCATCGCCTGGTTGCAACAACTGTCCCCTGTCCGGACAGTGCGGGGCACACCTGGCCGGCAGGGTGGATTCCATCCCGGTAAAGATTCCCAAAAGAAAACCGGTGGACCGCTGGATGTACTTCTATATAATAGTAGGTAACGGGGAGACCATCCTGCAAAAACGCGCCGGCCGGGATATCTGGAAATCGCTCTACCAGTTCCCCGTAACCGAAAACGATGCACCCCTGTCAAGAGAGGAACTGGCCGGGGACCGGGTCATCGAAGTCATGAAACAGTTTGGCAGCCCGCCTGAAGCGGAACTCCCTGCTCCGGCCTTTCACTTGATGAAGTTCTCCGGGACCATCCGCCACCAGCTCACACACCGCACCATCCATGCCTGTTTCATCCATGTGGAAGTGATGTCCCTCCCCCCTGTGCTACCCGCCGGATTCATCCCTGTCCCGCTCTCCGCGTTCGCTCAATACCCGGTCCCCCGGCTCATCTCGCGGTACATGGAATCAGCCAAATTTTAATATCTTTGTGCTGAACCATCAATCACATAAACTGATGTCGGTAAACAAAGTAATTCTGGTGGGAAATGTGGGAAAAGATCCTGAGACCAGGTACCTCGATGAGGGGACAGCAATGTCCAAATTCCCGCTTGCAACCAGTGAGACCTATAAGAACAAGGCTGGTGAACGTGTATCCACCACCGAGTGGCACAACGTGGTCCTTTGGAGGGGGCTGGCACAGGTGGCTGAGAAATACGTGAAAAAGGGGACACAGATATACATTGAGGGAAGGATCAAGACCCGCTCCTACGATGATTCCGAAGGGAACAAGAAGTACATTACAGAGATCGTGGGAGACCAGATGCAGTTGCTCGGTAAGCGGCCCGATGAAAGTGGCGAAGGAGCCCAGGGATTCCAGGGCGGGCAGTCATCCACTCCAGCGCAGTCATCCACACCGGCTCAGTCATCCACAGCGGGACAACCATCTGCTCCAGGACAGGCTCCACGGCAAGATCAGCCACCCACAGGAACCGGTGGAACCACAGGAACCGGTGGAGCCACAGGAAACGGTGGAGCCACAGGAAACGGTGGAGCCGCTCCCAAAACGGATGATCCTATTAACGGCGGCCAGGATGGCCCCGATGACCTTCCGTTCTGATGCCATCGATCACCTTTTAATTCCAGGTTTGGAACCAGTGTATTTAACCATTCTGCTTCAGCAATCCATGGAGATGTTCACCCCCGGAGTCATTACCGGTATGGTGGTGGTGGCGGTCATGCTGTTCTGTTCAGCCATGATCTCCGGATCGGAGGTGGCCTTTTTCAGCATGGGCCCGCAGAACATCAATGTGCTCAAGGAGCAGGCCTCCCGGCATGCACGACTTGTACTGAAACACCTTGAAAAGCCCGAGAGGCTGCTGGCCAATATTCTGATAACCAATAATTTCATCAATGTGGGGATTGTGATCATCTCTGCATTTGTCACCGATGCACTCTTTACATTCCCGGTAAGCGAAGCAATTGGATTCCTGATCAAGGTGGTGGTGATCACCTTCCTGCTGTTGCTGTTCGGGGAGATCATCCCCAAGATATATGCCAACCGTTTTTCGCGCAAATTTGCACTCTGGATGGCCATGCCACTGGCAGTTCTGGACTGGGTGTTCCACCCGCTGATCTTTATCCTGATTAAAAGTACGGGACTGGTAAACCGGAGGTTGGCCAGGAAGGTACAGAACATCTCCATGGAAGATCTATCCGAGGCACTGGATCTCACCACCGGGGTGGTTGAGGACGAAAAGGAGATGTTGGAAGGGATTGTCCGCTTCAGCAACCTGGAGGCCTCGGAGATCATGAAGCCCCGCACCGATGTGATCGCCGTGGATATCCAGACCGATATGAAGACCCTGATCAAGGTGATCATCGACTCGGGTTTCTCCCGGATCCCTGTATACGAGGAGACATCCGACAACCTGAAAGGGATCCTCTATGTGAAAGACCTGCTCCCCCACATCAACAAAGAAGCGGGTTTCCAGTGGCAGAAGCTGATCCGCGAACCATTCTATGTTCCGGAGACCAAGAAGATCAACGACCTGCTCAAGGAGTTTCAGGAGAAGAAGATCCACCTGGCCATCGTGGTGGATGAATACGGTGGCACTGAAGGGATCGTCACCATGGAGGACATCCTGGAAGAGGTGGTGGGTGAGATCACCGATGAATCGGATGAGGCCGAAGAGTTCTACCGGAGGATCGATGCCCGCACCGTTGTGTTCGACGGAAAAACACTGCTCAACGATTTCTACAAGGTTACCGAACTGGACGATGAGCTGTTCGACAACGTGAAAGGGGATGCCGAGACTGTTGCCGGACTGATCCTGGAGCTGAAGGGCGGCTTTCCCCGGGTAAACGATATGGTCCAGTGCAAAAACGTGGAGTTCACGGTGCTGGGTATGGACAAACGCCGTATCAAAGAGATCAAGGTCTTCCTGAAGGATCCTTCATAATCCCCCCCGAATTTCCAACGAAATCCGAACCCAGTGAACCCCAGATCCGCCATACCATCCCTCCGGCTTGCCATGCTGATTCCCGCTTTCCTGTTGGTTTCATGCCACCGGGACACCACCCCCAAGCCAGCCGGGCATGTGAGGATTAAAATCCCTGAAAAGGAGTACCGCCTCTACGATGACCAGCCATTTTACCGGTTCGAGATCCCCGTCTATGCTGTCATGGAACGTGACAGCAGCAGGCGGTCGGATGCAGGATGGGTCAACATGGCCCTTCCGGGGCTCAATGGCAAGGTCCACCTGAGCTACAAACCGGTCCATGGAAACCTGGGCACATACATTACCGACTGCAGGACCATGGCATACAAACATACCGTCAAAGCCGAAGGGATCGAGGAGACACCCTTTATACACAGGGACCACAACCGGTTCGGGATGGTCTACGACCTGGAGGGGAATGTGGCTTCGGCAGTCCAGTTCTTCATCACAGACAGCACCCGCCATTTCCTGAGGGGCTCGCTATACCTCAACTGTACCCCCAACCGGGATTCGCTGAAACCGGTGATAGATTTTATCCGGGAGGACATCATACACCTCATTGAGACCACAGAATGGAAGTATGAATAAATTTTGTATAAATTTGCCTTATCGTGGGAGTATTTTTGAAGACGGAAATATTGGCTGATTGCCATCTGGGTGTGTGGGAGATAACGGAAGACTATGATTCCCTGTACGGTATGGTCGATCTGGCTACTGTGGAGAAAGTCAAGCTGGACAGCTTCAAGAACATCAGCAGGAAGGTGGAATGGCTCAGCGTCAGGGCACTGGTGAAGACCATGCTGGGAAAGGATACCAGGATCCTCTACAACGCTGAAAACAAACCCTTCGTCAGGGGTAACAGCCATAATATCAGCATATCCCACTCCAACAACCTGACTGCCGTCCTCATAGGAAAGGACAAGCGGGTGGGGATCGACCTTGAGTTCATGTCGGGGAAGATCAGCAAGGTGGCCGACAAGTTCATCAATGAACGTGAGCGCATCACCACCGACCCGGAAATGAAGAAATTTCACCTCTACCTGCACTGGTGTGCCAAAGAGGCCATGTATAAAATCTGTGACAAACAGGACATCAATTTCAGGGATGGCCTCACCATTGCTCCTTTCAGTCCCGATGAACATGGCTTCATGGAAGGACACGTCATCAACGGCAGCGGGGAAGAGGACCTGGAACTTGAGTACCTGCAGCACGATAACTACGCGCTGGTCTGGTGCGTGAAAGAATGAATAGTTTTTACGAAGAACTCGGAGACCGGGGCAGAAAACGTTTTGCCCTTCTGGTGGACCCGGATAAGTACGATGATGACTCCCTGGATCTACTCATCGGACATATCAACCAGGATCCGCCAGACCTGTTGTTGGTGGGAGGCAGCATCCTGTTTAATCCCATCGACCTGACCATCACGGCACTGAAACTGGGTACCCACCTGCCGGTTTTCATTTTCCCGGGAAATGTGATGCAGCTTTCCGACAGGGCCGACGGCATCCTCTTCCTCTCACTGCTGTCGGGCCGCAATGCCGAGTTCCTCATCGGGAACCATGTGCTGGCAGCACCCCACCTGGACCGCTCGGGGATCGAAGTGATCCCCACAGGATACCTGCTCATCGAGAACGGCAGGTCAACTTCAGTGGAATACATGAGCAATACCCGCCCCATCCCGGCCGGCAAGACTGATGTGGCCGTGGCCACAGCCATGGCAGGGGAAATGCTGGGCATGAAGGCCATCTACCTGGAAGCAGGTAGCGGGGCTGCACATAACGTGGGACTGGACATGATTGCCGCCATCCGCAGGAAGATCTCCCTTCCCATGATCGTGGGCGGCGGCATCACCAACACCGACCAGGCACAGGAGGTCTACGACGCCGGGGCCGACATGATCGTGGTGGGCACCGCCCTGGAGCATGATCCCACCCTTGTCAAAGAGTTCTGCGCTCTCCGGAATAAACTGAACAACTAGAATCCTGCGAAGTAACCTACTTCACAATCCCCTGGATCACCTTGCCGGTGGCATTATCGGGCATGGAGATCTCCAGGAAGGAGGCGATGGTGGTGGCGATATCGGTGGGTGATACCCGGTAGGGGATCGATGTGCGTTTCACCTTCCAGCCATAGAAGATGAGCGGGACGTGGGGGGCATATTTGAATTCCGAGAAGGTGTTGTCCACCAGGTTGCTGCGCTCCACCCATCCCGGGGTGAGGTAGATCATCACATCCCCCGAACGTTTCTGATAATAACTGTTCTGCAAACGCTGCAGGATGCCGTCTGTGAAATGGTTGGTCTGCAGCACGTAGGACTGGATGGCGTTGGAGACCCCTCCCATCTGCACCATGAACCGGGCCACCCGGTTCTGCACCTCTTCAAGGGACAGGCCGGAGTCTTCAATGAGCTGGTGGTTCAGGTAGATCTGTTGTGCATGGTAGAAGGTCACCCAGTCGCCCTGTCCGTACACCGCATTCAGGTAGGATCGAAGCAGGGAGATGCTTGTGCGGTAATTGAAAAATCCTGAAGGGATGCGGTGCTGGGAAAGGTACCTCGGATCCACAGCCAGGGCGTTCTCCGCAGTGAGGTAGATGAGTACATTCTCCAGGCCCAGTTCATCATCCAGGAACTGCAGCAGGTGGGCCACATCCTGGTCCAGGCGCAGGTAGGCATCCTGCACCTCCACCGACCAGGTGGAAAACCTGTCATCCAGGTAGGTGGTGGTATTGAATCCGATGTGTATGATGTCGGTGACCCCCCGCTTTCCCAACTCCTCGTTCACGATGGCTGCGATGGCCATATCTTTGGTGTATGTATTGCCCCAGGGGGTGGACAACAGCAATGCGTAATTCCTTTCTCCATTGCGTTCCCCCGCACTGAGCCTGGCCAGGTCATAGGGAAAGGTGATCTGCCCGTTGAACCCGGTCTCAAATTCATTGTTATCGAGCATGGACTCTGTGTACTCTGAGATAGGGCGGAATGTCTCCCAGATCCTGTCAAGGTAGAGATCCCGGTAGTTCTTTGCATTGAAATCACGGACCCACGTAGGAAGGGAATCCATGTAGAAGCTGCTGGTGGTCCAGGAGGCCCTGGAAGGATCCAGCCAGTAGGCTCCGGTGGCCGTATGCCCGGACATCAGAACAGCTCCCTCCGGGTCCATGGAGATCCCGATGGAGCGGGACTTGAACCGGCTTTTGACCACCAGTTCATCGGACAGGGTCCGGCTGTTCAGGGAGACCGGAGAGTAGGGGCCTGTACCAAAAGACCCCTCGATGGTGGTCTGTTCCGGATCGTCTATGCAATAGATGATTTCGTTGCCAATGCGGTCGTACCAGTAATCGGCCACGATGCCGTGCCCGGCTGGTTTTGCCCCGGTGGCAAGGGAAGCAAATCCCGGGCCCGGATCGGTGATCAGGTACTGGTACCTGGCATTCTTGCAGTGTGCACCGGTGGTGGCCATCTTCCTGAACCCATCCTCCCCGAACTTGTCCCAGTAGACAGACAGGTAGTCATACTGCATCCCGGAAATTGTAATTCCCACAACCAGTTTGGGTTTCTGGGGAGGGATCTTCTGTCCGGAGACCGCCAGGGTTCCAGCCAGGACTCCGGCAATCAATACAAACCTCGGCACTCCTCTGATTTTTAACATCATACTTATCCTTTTCAACCCACAAACCCACAAACCCACAAACTTTAAAAACTTTATAACTTTATAACTTTACAAACTTTACAAACTTTACAAACTACCCAAGTTGAGCATCTGCTCAACTTGGGTGTATACATTCTCCCCGGTAAAGCCCAGTTTTTCGTCCAGCACCTTGTAGGGGGCCGAGTACCCGAAGCTCTCCAGCCCGAAAACCTTCCCGGTATCTCCCACCAGTCCCTGGAGGGTTACCGGCAATCCGGCCGTCATCCCGAAGACCGGCACCCCTGCGGGGATCACCGATCCCTGGTAGGCTGCCTCCTGCTCCCTGAATACCCCTTCAGAGATCACTGAGACCACCCGGGTCTTCAATCCACGTTTTTCTTTCAGAAGCGCCGCACCCGAAAGAAGGGTGGCCACCTCCGAGCCGGAAGCCACCATCACTACATCGGGGGTTCCCTTGCAGTCTTCCACCACGTAGGCTCCTTTCTCTGCCTGCAGGGCATCTGTATAGCGGTCCGAACCGGGCATTGCAGGTACATCGGGGATCCCTTGCCGCGACAGGATCAGGGCCGTGGGGGTGGCGCTGTTTTCAAGGGCCATTTTCCAGGCCACGGTCGTCTCTGTAGCATCTGCCGGACGAAGGACCATCACCGAGCGGTTCCCTTTGTGGTTCCGCAGGTGTTCCATCAGCCTGATCTGGGCCTCCTGCTCTACGGGCTGGTGTGTGGGTCCGTCCTCCCCTACACGGAATGCATCGTGGGTCCATACATATTTGACCGGAAGTTCCATGAGGGCGGCCATCCTCACTGCCGGCTTCATGTAATCGCTGAACACGAAGAAGGTTCCGACGACAGGGATCACACCCCCGTGCAGGGCCATCCCGTTGGCAATGGCAGCCATGGTCAGTTCACTCACACCAACCTGCAGGAATGATCCGCTGAAATCGCCCCTGGTGAAGGCGGTGGTATTTTTCAGGTATCCGTCTGTCTTATCGCTGTTGGAAAGATCGGCCGATGCAACGATCAGGTTCTCCAATTTCCCTGCCAGGGAAGCAAGCACTGCCCCCGAAGCGGCACGGGTAGCTGCCCCTGCCTTCTGTACGATGGATGCAAAATCGATCTCCGGAAGGGTTCCCTCCAAAAATTGCCTGTACTTCTCCGCCAGTTCCGGGTGTTCCCTTTCCCACCTGACCTGTATTGCCCTTTTTTCAGCCGCCTGCCTGCGCTTATTGTCAAGGGTCATCTCGTATAGCTCCTTCACTTCCGGGAAGATCATGAAGGGATTCTCCGGATCACCGCCCAGGTTCTCAATGGACTTTTCAAAGGAGGCTCCGGCATCAGACAGGGGCATCCCATGGGTGGATGTTTGTCCCTCGTAGCTCTTCCCGTTCTCATCCACGGCACCTTTACCCATCACCGTCTTCCCGATGATCAGTGTTGGCCTCTCCTGCTCCGATTCAGCCGACTTCAGTGCATCGAAGATCTCCGATGGATCATTCCCGTCGATGGTTACCACGCTCCAGTTCCAGGACTCATACTTGCTGGCTGTATCTTCGGCCGAAACGGCCTCGGTGCGTGTGGAGAGCTGGATGTCGTTGGAGTCGTAAAACATCACCAGGTTGCTGAGCCCCAGGAAACCTGCAATGCGTCCGGCGCCCTGGGAGATCTCCTCCTGTACCCCGCCATCTGAGATAAAAGTATAGGTCTTATGGGCCATCCATTCACCAAAACGGGCCACCATGAACCGTTCGGCTATGGCTGCACCCACGGCCATGGTATGTCCCTGTCCCAGCGGACCGGAAGTATTTTCAACCCCCCTGGAGGTATCCACCTCGGGGTGACCGGGAGTGGGGCTGCCCCACTGGCGGAAGTTGCTCAATTCCTCAAGGGAGTAGCTGCCCATGAGTGCAAGGATCCCGTAGAGCATGGGGGACATATGCCCCGGGTCCAGGAAAAACCGGTCCCGCAAAGGCCACGACAGGTCGTCCGGATCAAAGTTGAGGAATTCCGAATAGAGCATTTCAACGAAATCAGCTCCGCCCATGGCACCTCCGGGGTGTCCCGATTTTGCTTTTTCAACCATGGCAGCTGCCAGAATGCGGATATTGTCCGCCGACCTGATGTGGATCTTGTTGTTCATATCATAAAAATTGAAGTCCAAAAGTACCGAATTATATTTAAAATCGGGAAAACCTGGGATGGTTCTTTTTTCGTATTTTTAGCCCAAATTCTGAACATTATGGCTTTGAAATGCGGGATCGTCGGGGTGGCCAATGTGGGTAAATCAACCCTGTTCAACTGTATGTCGAATACGAGGGTGGAAACATCCAGTTCTGCATTTACCTCCAGTAAATCGAACATGGGTGTGGTCAATGTGCCCGATCCCAGGCTTTACCGCCTGGAGGATTTTCAGCCCACCAACAAGGTGATCCCCGCAACTGTTGAAATAGTTGATATTCCCGGCCTGGCAAAGGGGGCCAGCCAGGGAGAGGGCGTAGGGAATAAATTCCTTTCCGATATCCGCAACACCGATGCGCTGATCCATGTGCTCAGGTGCTTTGATGATGAACAACTTCCCCACATCGACGGCTCGGTGAACCCGGTGAGGGATATCGAAACCCTCAACCTGGAACTGCAGGTCCAAGACCTGGATTCGGTGGAAAAGAAGATGGAGAGGCTTAAAAAGATCGCCAAATCGGGGGATAAGGATGCAAAGAGGGGCATCGAGGTGCTGGCACAGTACAGGGAACACCTGGAGGATTTTCAGAATGCCCGGACACTGGAGATGGGGGAAACGGATAAAAGGTACATCGATGACCTCTTCCTGCTGACCAGTAAACCGGTCATGTATGTCTGTAACGTAGAGGATGAGGCGGCCACGGACGGGAATGCCTATGTTGAGCAGGTCAGGGAATTCCTGGCCGTTGAGGAGACCGAGATCCTGGTGCTGGCAGCCCGGCTGGAGTCGGAGATCGCCGAACTGGAGGATGAAGGGGACCGGAAGGAATTCCTGGATGATGCAGGGCTGGAGGAACCGGGGGTGAGCAAGCTAGTGCGTTCGGCCTACTCCATGCTCAACCTGATCTCGTTCTTTACCGTAGGCCCCAAGGAGATCAGGGCCTGGACCATCCACAGGGGGGCCCTGGCCCCTGAAGCTGCCGGAGCCATCCACAGCGACCTCCAGAGGGGTTTTATCCGGGCCGAAGTGATGAAATATGATGATTTCGTCTCCCTGGGTTCGGAACACGCCTGCAAGGAGCAGGGAAAACTGGCGGTGGAAGGCAAGAATTACATGGTGAAAGAGGCTGACATCCTGCATATCCGGTTCAACGTATGAGCACGCCTGCCGCAAATAACACAGGACCTGCCCGGGTACTATTACTGATGACTGTCACCCTCCTGATGGGGGGCATGCTGCATATGGGGGGCACGCTGCAGGCACAGTGGAAGGAGGTGAAGCTTGATCCGGTCGACATGGCAGAGGATCTGGACGAGGCCATGACCTTTATGAAATACCCCACCTACCCGCAGTACGTTTCAATGATGGGATTCTTTGCCAAGTCCTACCCGGAGATCTGCCGGCTGGATACCTTTGGCACTTCGGAACAGGGCCGCCTGCTGCTTGCCATGAAGATCAGCGACCAGGCGGCACAGGATGAACCGGAGGCCCGGTTCCTCTATACTTCCACCATGCACGGTGATGAACTGGTGGGATACCCGCTGATGCTCCGGCTGATTGATTACCTCCTTTCCAACTACGGGACCGATACGGAAGTGACCAGCCTTGTGGACAACCTGGAGATCTGGATCAATCCCATGTCCAATCCTGACGGCACCTACTACAACGACAATGATGCCTCCGTGGCCCTTTCGCTCCGGGAGACCAGCACGGGCGTGGACATGAACCGGGATTTCCCCGATATCACCCAGGGCGAAGCGGACGATACCACCGGCCGGGCAAAAGAGACCCGGCTGATGATGCAGTTCCTGCGCAAGCACCGGTTCACCATGTCGGCCAACCTCCACAGCGGGGCCGAGGTGGTTAATTATCCCTGGGACCACAAATATGCCCTTCATGTTGACGACAACTGGTTCAGGTTTGTCTCCCGGGAATATACCGACGAGGCAAAAGCGGTGGATCCGGATTATATGGACCAGTTCACCGACGGGATCACCAATGGTGCTGCGTGGTACCGGATCTACAACGGCCGCCAGGATTATGTCACCTGGTACCTGGGGGGAAGGGAGATCACCCTGGAACTGTCCCACGCCTACCGGCTGGACTCCGAATTCCTGGACCTGTTCTGGCAGATCAACCAGCGTTCCTTCCTGAATTACATGGCCCAGTGCATGTACGGGATCACGGGCGAGGTGACGGACCTTGTGACGGGGGACCCACTGGAAGCAACAGTCAGGATCCCGGGGTACGACAGCGCCTACTCGGTGGCCCGCACCACTGCCGCCAACGGTGACTACCACCGGCCCATTGAAGAGGGGACCTACGACCTGGTAGCCTCTGCACCCGGGTACCTGGATGACACCATCACCGGAGTGGCCGTCACCCGCTATGCCACCACCCGTGTGGATTTCAGGCTCCGGACAGATTCACCGTCCGGGATGCGCGGGATCCCGGGGGAATGGAGGGAGCCTTACCCGAATCCGTTTAGCGGGGCGTTTTACATTGAACCGGGTGAAGGTGGGCCCGGTAATTCACTTCCCGGGACCACAACCGCGGAGATCTGGTCACTGACCGGCGTGCTCATGCACACCCAAACCATTCTCCTTTTATCCGGCCCCGTTGAGATCAGGCCGGGGAAGCTGGATCCGGGGCTCTACATTTTAAGGGTATCCGGCCCGGAGGCTTCCGGGGTATTCAAAATCAGGAAACAGTAACCCCTCTTTCCTGTAAAGATACATCTATGTTAATGAGATATCCGGGCTATAACTTCCTGACCAGCCTGCTATGGGTCACCCCGGCCAGCCTCACCTCCATGATATGCGGACCGGGGAATCCCCCCGGACATTCGACCAGGGTAACACTCTCTGAACCTGCAGGCAGCTGGATGGTTCCTGAGCGGACCAGCTGGCCATTGATGTTGTACATACCGTACCAGGCCTCCTGCTCCACTCCTCCCCCGTTGTCGATCTCCAGGTAGAAGTAGTCAGTGAAGGGATCAGGGAAGCAGCTGATGCCGGGGCCCAGTTCCGTCTTCTCTTCCACCACACTTCCTTCTGCCGTGATCATGAAGGGAATGGTGGCCTCAAATTCCCCGTCGGAGGCCACAAGTTCAACCACCGTTTCACCTGCATAGGCCACCCCGGCCCACACCTCCAGCCGGTTGTCTGTGATGGTGAAAACGAGCAGCTCCTGGTCACAGCGGACCGTGTACTTCAGCGGATCCTGGTCTGGATCGCTGAACAGCGTGTCCAGGGCTCCGTGGATGACCAGGTTTGTCTCTTTTTCGGTGATCTCGAAAACTTCTACGGATCCCACCGCTTCCACAGGCAGGTTGGAGACGTCCCTGGTCTCCTCCAGCCACACAACACCAAAATAGTCTGCATCGATCCAGTGGCTGTTGCCTGCATCACGGGGGACCCCGACCGATCCGTAGTAGTGTTCCCTGGGCGTACCGGGGGAGTCGTTGTCACATACAGCCACCGAAAAGCCCATCTCCTTCCCCATGAAGAGGGCCTCCCTGGAGGATTCCGGTTCTTCGTTGGTGTAGGTATCACCATATACCCTGAGTGAAAATTCCCAGGTGGTCAGGCTGCCCTCCCTCCTCAGGGCAAATCCCTCCAGGTGCCCGGCATAGTCGATCACATGGTCCCCTGACTGGTACCCGTGAATGTCGCAGGCAAAAAATGCTGTGACTGTCTCCCCGGCTGCCGGGGACCTGGCCGCCAGGTGGTAGGTAAAGGCATTCTCAGCATTGCCCTCCAGCTGGAAATCGTCTTCGAAGGCATGGTAGCCACCCGTCCCGTCCTCATCCAGGTAGATCTCCAGGATGTCGAAATCCTGGTAATCCTCCCCCGGGAAGAGATACCCGTCCACGAACCGGTCATCGGTGATCTCCACCAGGAAATAGAGGAGGTTCTCCTTCCCTGACCAGCTGACCTGGTAGCGGCCGTGAAAATCCGTACTGTCAGTCCCGTTCCCCCAAGGGTCCCAGGGGTAACCAATGGGTTCCCACTCCCCGCTTGTCCAGCACCGGTCAACGGGATCTCCGTCGATGACCGGCGGGATCCTGGCCTCTGCGGCATGGACAACCTCTTTCTCCCGGGTCTCGTGCAGCGCCAGCAACTCGATCCCTGCGCCCGTTCCCATGTTGGCCGAATAGGACTTCTCTTCTGCATTGTTCCAGTGCTCATGCACACCCAAACTCCCGATGGGGATCCCGTCATTCTCGGGATCATAGACAAGCCCTTCAGGCCAGAACTGCTGGTCAGCAGCCTGGTGCAGGTGGTCGTCCGCCCCACCCATCCAGGGGCGGGCCCTGCCATCCCCGTCAGGATCGTCAAACTCGCTCCGGAGGAAATCAAAGCAGACCGATTCAAGGGCTACCTGGTCCTGGGAACCGAAAATACTGCTTGGCCAGTCCCCGCTGAACGGGGACATGTCCCATTTCACAGGTTTCTCCTTGGCCTCAGTTCCACCCCACAGGCCATCCACCACGAAAAGGACCGTATTGCCCCCCAGGCACCTGTGCCCCATGATATCGGTGAGCACCCGGTACATGCCATATTCGGTCCTGACAGGATTGTCATCTTCGGTGCCGATCAGACCGGGGTGCAGGTGGGGGGCACCATCCCGGGTGTGGGATCCGAAATGATTCTTGGCGGTCAGGGTAATCCCGGCCAGGGCATGGGCTTTGAGAGCGGCTACATTGACCAGGTATCCGGCATTTTCCATCCCGGCATACAGCCTGTCTGACACAGCTCCCGGCATCCGGGAACCTTTGTCGGAATAGTAAATGCAGGGCTGGGATGAAGGGGTCAGGATGGTTCTGCCCAGGTCAGCATGGTTGGCATCATAATCCACATACTTCACCCCCGGAAAGGCATCATGCATGATCTCATAGCTGTGCTTGAAGATGTGGGCGATGGGATCTCCCACATAGATCTGTTCCTGGGGGATCCCGTAACCGTTGACCAGCTGGTCCAGCAGTTCCACCACCACCATGGGGGAGGTTTCGGCCATTCCGTAAAATTCCCGGGCCCAGCTTGCACTGGAAAACGAAAGATCGTCGTCGGGTCCCTCCTTGGAAAGCCATCCCCCGCCTCCCTGGTTGATCTTGATGAAGATGGTCTCTCCCCCGGAATAGGTCACTGCACCCAGTCCCTTTTTCCGGTTCAGGTCCGTAAAGAGGCTGTCCCAGGCCATAGCCACAGTCGGGGCACCGGTGAGCCTGGTCACCATTTCATCCAGCATGCGGCTGATCACCTGCCTGTCGTTGTTCTTCGCCAGGAAATAGCCGTCTTCCCCGCGTACGGGATCATCCGGCTGGTTGGTACAGTGCTCATCAGTGGCACCGGGATCCCAGGCCCATACCACCCGGCCCGGATGGATACCCGCTCCCTCACCATAGGGAATGTTGGCCGGGAAATCGGCCGGTACCGAGCCCCTGATCCCTGCATAGGAACTCCCTGTGAACACACCCGAGGAGATCAACGAGAATAACAGGGCTGCCAGGAATACCGAAGAGGCCACCAGGAACCTCCGCCTGTAAAGGAAACTCCATCCCCTTCTGATCAGTACGGCACTTCCGGCAAGGGACAACAGGTAGACCACGAAGCTGGACATGAAGGGCGCAGCAGCCCGCATGCAGGGATAGGTTGCCCGTGATGGTTTGGGGATCACCCTGATCAGGAACCAGGCGGTGGATGCAATCCCCAGGATCAGGAATGTAAGCTTTGCCGGTATGTGCTTTCTGATCTTCATGGGTGTCATCCTAGTTTTTCATGATCATGGATGAGATCACTTCCTGGTCAGTAGCCACCTGAAGCATGTAAAATCCTGCAGGAAGGAAGGAAAGATCCGCCTCTACCCTCCTTCCCGTACAGGCTGACTCCAACCTTACCGATCCCACCATATCGGTAACCTTTAACGACCTGATCTCAGTCACTGAGGAAGAGATGACCAGGATGGAACCCACCGGGTTTGGCCAGATCTTCATCATCCCGGAGTTACCCCCGGCAATGTCAGTACCGGTAACATAGACACATTCCGATTCATCCGTGCAACCATTCAGTACAAGCTCTACCCTGTAATCACCTGTGATGGTAGCCGTGAAGGAGCGGCTGTTGGCCCCGGAAACAACCCGTTGGTGGCGCAATCGAACCACTGGTATTCTGCATCCTCCTGGAGCGCGGTGATGGTGGATCCATCCACCACCACCTCATTGGTGGTGCTGGTGATCTCCACTGTACAGGCAAAGATGCTGTCGCAGTGGAAGCCGGTCTCAAAGGGGAACAGGTAATACCCGGACGTTGAGACCAGTGTGTCATGAAGGCTCAAATCTTCGTTGCAGAGTCCCGGATAATATTCATTGAAATGGTAGGAAGCCAGCATTGACACCTGGTATACAACAAGGGAATCACACCCGTTGGTTGCCGCGAGTGTATCGGCAAATGTACCGGGGCCGGCAACCCGCCTCCCCCCGATTTCCAGGGTGTCCCCCAGGCACAGCATGATCTCTTCTGTGCTCCGGGTGGCGGGACAAATCTTCATCACAAAGGCATCCAGTTTCCCGGGAGACTCCCCGGAACCGTTCTCTTTGCTTCCGCAGGCGATCAGTTTTCCGTCCGAAGTCGGGATCAATCCATGACAGGCAGAGGGCCGGGTGGTTTCCCATTGTTGCTCCCAAATTGTCTCAAATGCCGCATCCAGCACGGTCAGGAACCGGCCGGAAGGCCTGTCGGGCTCGTACAGGGTCTCGGCCGTTCCAGTGGCTGATCCTGCCAGGCAGAGCCTCCCCCGGGCATCCTCCACTGCCTGGCTGAGCTGCTGGTTTCCGCCGTCTTTGCCCCTGTATGCTTCTGTAAGGCCACCTGTTCCGGCATACTCCATCAGCAGGGTCCGGTAGTTTCCCGGCCAGGATGGGTCGGTGAAAGTACTGAACTGTCCTCCCACTACGATCCGGCCATCCCCCCTGATACAAAGTGTACTGAAAGCCCCATCAGAGCTCCCGGCATCCCCGTGGCAATACTGTTCTTCAACCCTTCCGGCTGTATCAAGCACCATTACCCAGCCATTTCCATACCTGCCACCGGGACTCCCGGTGAATCCTGTGATATCGTGGTCGTCCGAACGGGTGTGGCCACATACCACCAGGAGTGTATCCCCCACCAGTCCGATACCCCTGAGTAAATCGTTGTATGACCCTCCATATGATTTTTGCCAGGCCACCACTCCTCCGGCGGTAATCCTGGCCACCCATCCATCCGCGTGGCCCCGGTTCTCCATTCCCTGCAGGGATGATTCAGTCACACCGGCCAGGAAGATATCCCCCTGGTCCGACACGGCCCCGGATAGAAGGAAATCCCGCTGCGCCCCCCCCAGCTGCATGGCCCACTGGAGTTCACCCTGCGGATCGATCTTCATGACAAATCCATCTGTCTCCCCCAGGTTTTCAGGGAAAATTCCCTCCGTGGAGCTTGTGGATCCGATGACCAGCAGGTACCCTTCCGGGTCCAGGAGAATCCGTGTGGGATCATCATCCCCCGGTCCCCCGAAACACTTGCTCCATGCCACATTGCCCTCCATGTCCATCCGGGATACCAGGACATCGATCCCCCCGTTGAAATCGGGTGAAGCACTGTCCGGACTGTAATAGCTGGCCACGAAGATGGTTTCGCCCTCTCCTGCCACCGATGTGGCAAAATCGGTACCTGGTCCGCCAAGGTCCTGTTCCCATACAGGGGACTGACCTATGGCACCTGAAACCAGGGTAAGAAGGAGAAGAACATGAAGGTACAACCTTATTCCGCAGAACAGGCAGGCAGGTCCGTTATTGACCTCAGTGGCAGATGATCCTTTCAACCTTTGTGACTTTTTCAGAGCTGATTTTAATGAAGTACATTCCTTTGGCAGCCAGCGGAACCTCAATCTTCACACCACCTCCCCCTGACAGCGATCCCGGCATAAACTGCTTCATCAGCACTCCCCTTGAATCGTAGACTTCCACCACGGGCTCCCCGCCCAGGCTTCCGTCCAGTTCCACGAAGACCCTCTGGTTGGCAGGATTGGGGTAGATCCTGTAACCCGTATTGGTCCGCTCGCCGATAGCTGTCTCATTGAGATCATTCAGGTTGATATCCAGAATGCCTGTACTGGACAGGGGCGTGGAACCATCGTCCGTCACCCTGATGTTCAGGTGAAAGGCGGGGTTGGTTTCGTAATCCATGGCTTCCGGGTTGTTCACGGTGAGGTCGCCGGAAAACCGATCAAGACTGAAAGCATTGTAGTCGTTGCCATAGATCATTTCAAAGTAAAGCCGCTGGCCCTGGTCCTCATCCGTTGCAACCACCTCTCCGATCCAGGTACCTTTGGGAAGGTTCTCATTGATGACAAAGACCTGGTCCCCGATGGTTGGAGGTTCGTTCAGGTCCATCACATTTACAGTGATGTTGGCCGTATCTGTAAGAAATCCCGGACCGTTGTCCCGGACCCTGATCCGCAGCGTGAACTGGGGATGTACTTCATAATTGAGGAAGCTGCCGTCATGCACGGTGATCACCCCGTTGACCGTATCCAGGCTGAAAGGAGACTGCTCATTCCCCGAAAGAATTTTAAAACTCAGCAGTTGCCCGATGTCCGGGTCGGACGCCTGGAGGATTCCCACCACAGAACCCATGGAAATATTCTCATTGATATTGAAGACCTGGTCATCGATGGAGGGCTTCTGGTTGGTCTGGCAGGAAATAAACGACACGGTGATGTCGTCGGCACTCCCGCAACCATGTTCATCCAACACCGCAACCGAATAGGTCCCCGATGAATTGACGAAGATCTTGCGGGAGGTTTCATCAGTGCTCCACAGGTATTCGGTAAAACCGGGACCGGCATCCAGTTCGATGGAGGTACCCTCACATCCTTCCGTCTGGCCGGATATATCCACCTGCACGGGGGGATTCACAATAACCAGCACCTGGTCCGAACCCTCACACCCATGCGCATCGGTAACAGTCACATCGTAATACCCGCCAATCTGCACGCTGATATTACTGGAGGAGGAACCCGTGCTCCATTGATAGGAAGAGTAGCCAGCCCCGGCATCCAGGTTGGCTGTCTCCCCCTCACAGACCTCGGTATCTCCAGTGATCTCCACGACCGGTGACTCGAAAAATTCCACATAGACCTGGTCACTGGCCTCGCATCCGTATGCATTGGTAACTGTCACTTCGTAGGTGCCTGTTTGCGAGACCTGCGTGGTCCTTGAAGTGGAGCTGGTACTCCAGGTATAGGAGCTGTATCCGGCACCCGCATCCAGCACCACGATGTCACCCTCGCAACCCTCCTGATCCGCTCCCAGGTTTACCTCCGCTCCCGGGTGAATGATCAGTCTGACAGAGACGCGGTTGCTTTCCACCCCGTTGACAGTCTGGGTTACCCAGTAGGTATAGGTGCCGGCCTGGCTGACACCCGTATTATAGGAATTCCCCAGGCCGATCAGCCCCGTTTCATCCTTGAGGCACCGTACGGAGAATGCATTCTCCTTATCGTCATATTTGGAGGCAAATATCCTGCTCTCTGTAGCACTAAATGTCCGGTCGTACACCTGCAACCCGGTCTGAGTGGAGGTCCATAAGGTGGCGTAAGTGCTCTTACTCTTAAAATCGTGTTCGGGCTCCCTTTTCCCGGCCATGAGCAGGTCGAATCCTGAACTCCCCCCGTCCTTCAGCTGTGCTCCCTGGTCACTCCCCCGCCAATCCAGCAGGTCCGCATCCGTAGAGGACATCCCCAGCTGGATTTCCAGTACCTTCCATTCGGTATGGGTTGGAATATGCCATCCCGTGGGGCAGATACCCTGAGCCTCGGGAGTGGTCGTGTACCCCATCATTTCTGCCCACTCATAGAGCCCGCCGTAGGTTGTGCAGTTAGTCTCACTGTTATCGTAACAGTACTTTTGTACCACCCCGTCGTTCCAGCTGTCGGAGGTCCCCAGCACCTTTGTCCCGTGATTCAGGTTCTCGGCCATCCATATCTGGCCCCCGATGACCACGGTCTCATAGCTCTTGCTGTCCCTGCTGTCAAGCAGGCCCTCCTTACCGTCGGAGGAGTACCATTTGATATTCGACCCGGATACAGTCAGCAGGGGTATGGTCTCATTGGTACAGGCCTCCACATCGGTTACGCTGGGTGGGGAGGTGGTCACGGCCTCTACCTGCCTCCGGTTGCTGATCTCCCCAATGGTACCGGTTGACTGGGAAAAGGCACCCTGGACAACTGCCAGGATACAGGTAATTACAAAAAAGCTTCTTCCGCATTTGAAGTCAGGAATTGCAGAGGATTTTTTCATGACTCTGGATTTAGGGTTCATCAATCCTGAAACAGTGGGAAATGGAGTGCTGCTACATAAGGTTGTTGGTTCTTCACCCATAAATGTAGATGATTTCCGGGAAAAAAGCCAGATTTTCAGACATTTCCATTGTTTGTAACTCAAACCCGGAAGATGGTCCGATTTTTGTATTTTAGCTGAAAACCAGTACAATGCCCATGCAGACTTCCCGCTTCTTCTCAGCATCAGGCCCCTTTTTTGGTGGAATCCTGGTGTTTCTGTTGTGGTTGGCAGGAATGGCTTTCCCATCCGGTTTGGCAGCCCAGGAGGCCAATGACTGGTATGAACCTAAATCCCGGATCCTTTTTATTTTTGATGCATCCAACAGCATGTCGGGACAATGGGACGGGGTAAAGAAAATCGATATTGCACGGGAGATCCTGCTGGACATGGTGGACAGTCTTGAACAGATGCCCAATGTGGAGATGGCGCTCCGGATTTACGGTCACCAGAGCCCGATCCCCCCGCAGGATTGTGAGGATACAAAACTGGAGGTCCCGTTCAGTCCCAACAATGCCTCCAGGATCAAGCAGAAGCTGAGGTTTATCTATCCGCGGGGGACAACTCCCATTGCCCATTCCCTGGAGCTGGCACCTGATGATTTCCCCCCGTGTAAAAACTGCAGGAACATTATCCTGCTGATCACCGACGGTGTGGAAGCCTGTGACGGGGATCCCTGCGAGGTTTCCCTCCGGCTCCAGAAAAGGGGATCATCCTCCGGCCCTTCGTGATCGGGATCGGGAATGATCCGGGTTTCAGGGAAACCTTCAACTGCATCGGTGAGTATTACGATGCTCCCAACCAGGAGTCGTTCAGGGAAGCCCTGAAGGTGGTGATCACCCAGGCCCTGAATGCCACCAGTGCCCAGGTGAACCTGCTGGACAGCCGGCAGATGCCCACCGAGACGGATGTCAACATCATCTTCTACGACCAGCTTTCGGGCCTCATCCGGTACAACATGATCCACACCATCAACAGCAAAGGCAATCCCGACACCATTTCACTGGATCACCTGAGTACCTATACCGTCCTGGCCCAGACCATCCCGCCGGTGACCCTCGACAGTGTGAAACTGATTACCGGGAGGCACAATACCATTGGACTTGATGCACCCCAGGGCTACATGCTTGTCCGCACCAGCATGGGAAAGGCTTACGACAAAGAGAAGATCCTGGTGAAAATGGCCAACAAACATGAGACCATCAACATACAGGAGATGGGAAACATCGGCAAGTACCGTGTTGGCAGGTATGACCTGGAGATCCCCATCTATCCGCTGATGATCGTGGAGGACGTGGAGATCAAGCAGAGCTATACCACCACTGTGGAGATTCCCGCTCCCGGATTTGTCACCTTTTCGGCCCAGCAGCCCGGATCGGGAACCCTCTACCAACTTGGTGAAAGGGGGGAACAAAACTGGGTCATGAACCTGCTGGAGCATACCAAGATTCAGGGATTTCACCTCCAGCCGGGTACTTACAGGGTGGTGTTCAGGCGGGCCGATCTGAAGTCAACAAGCTTTTGTGTGGTCAGGGACTTCCAGGTATATTCCGGATCGACCGAAACCATCAACCTGAATTGAGAACCTTTTGTTAAACCATCTGAATCCGGGGCAGTCTAAACATAAAACCTACCTTGATCATGCCGGAATGGGAGGACAGGGAGATCATTGAAGGATTCAGATCCCCCGGAAAAGAAGAACAATCATTCAACCAGCTGGTACTGAAGTACCAGGAGCGGCTGTACTGGCACATCAGGAAAATTGTGGTCAACCATGAGGATGCGGATGATGTCCTTCAGAATACCATGATCAAGGTATGGAGATCCATCCCCGGTTTCCGGGCCGAATCAAGCCTGTTCACCTGGCTCTACCGGATCGCTACCAACGAATCACTTACCTTTCTGAAGCAGAAGAAAAGGAGGTCGCTGGCACCGTGGGTGGATGTGGAGCAGAAAATGAGTGAGATGCTCGAATCAGATCCCTGGTTCGACGGAGACGAGATCCGGCTCAAACTGCAGCAGGCCATACTTAAGCTACCTGAAAAGCAGCGGATTGTATTTAATATGAAATATTTTGATGAATTGAAATATGAGGAAATGTCCCGGATCCTCGGCACCTCCGTTGGTGCCCTCAAGGCTTCCTACCACCATGCAGTGAAAAAAATAGAAGCCATGCTGGGGGAGGATTAAACCTTTTGGCTATGAGCGGGTCAAACCTGTAACCAGATCAAACAATGAAAAAAGAATTGAAAGAAAATCCATTCAGGGTCCCCGGGGGATACTTTGAAAGCTTCCCCGGGCGCCTGAAGGAACGGATCGATGCACTGGAAGAACACAGCTTGCCGGAGCAAAGGACGTTCAGGACGGGCCGGTTCAGGATCGCTATGGCAGCAGCTGTTGCGGGCCTGGCGCTGCTCTCCTATACCGTGATCAGGATGGCCCTTCCCGGCACAGGGGATTCCGGTGAATTCACAAACCTGGCCATTCTTGAGCAGGCAGAGATTTTCAGCAGTGATTATGAACTGGCTGAATACCTCGATACAGGGGAAGAGGTCCTGGATGAAGAAGAGGTCTACATTAACCAGGCCATGGAATACCTGGCCATGAACGATGTGGAGATGGATTTAATTTTTGAATAGCAAATAAACCGGATCATGAATAGAACCACACGAAACCTATGTTTGACTGGAATGCTGATCCTTTCAGTGATGACCGGAAGGATCCACGCACAGTCGGATGACCAGATGGAACAACTGAACCAGGAACGGAAAGCCTACTTCAATGAACAGCTGGAACTGACCGGAGAAGAAACCCAGGTATTCTGGCCCCTCTATAACGATTTTCAGAACCGTAAAATGAAGATTGTCGAGGATGAAAGGAACACATTCCGGTATACCCAGCAGAATGCGGACAACCTGTCTGACGGGGAGATTGTTGAGACCCTGGAAAAGATCCAGCGGCTGAGAAGCGAACTCTGCCAGCTGGAACAGGAGTACTACGGGGAGAAACTCCCGGAGGTCCTGCCCCCGAAAAAGGTCCTGAAACTCTACAAGGTGGAATGGGATTTTCGCCGCCACCTCATCAATAAGATCCGGGGCCACGGCCAGGGAGGTCCCGGAGGAAAAGGCAAGAGTCGCGAAGGCCGCGGAGGTGGCGTGGAACCCATGCCCCCCCCGCCTTCAATCTGATCCTGACCGGGCTCCCCGGCGCTCGGGTAATTCAGCTCCCGGCCTCGGGCGCATAGTCCCTGAAGGCCAGTAACTCTTCGGGCAAATCGAGGGTCACATCCCTCAGGTACTGAACACTGGCTTCCATATCGCGGTACATCACCTTGTCGTCGGTAACGAAAGCCACATATTTCCGGTATCCTTCCACGAAGTTCTCCAGGTAGTCACTGGTACGGGCCGGCCTCCTGAATTCCAGGGCCTGGGCTGCATTGTACAGCTCAATGGCGAGGATCCTTTCCAGGTTGAGCATCACCCGGTAGGTCCGGGTGGCCCCATTGGCCCCCATGCTCACATGGTCCTCCTGTCCCTGGGACGATTCGATGGAGTCCACCGAACAAGGAGTACAGAGCTGTTTGTTATGGCTCACCATGGAAGCAGCCGTATACTGGGGGATCATAAATCCGGAGTTAAGCCCGGAATTGGCCACCAGGAAGTGGGGAAGGCCCCGTGTCCCCGACAGCAGCTGGTAGGTCCGCCGCTCTGAAATATTGCCCAGTTCGCTCATGGCAATGGCCAGGTTATCCAGCGCCAGGGCCAGTGGCTGTCCATGGAAATTCCCTGCCGAAATGATCAGCTCCTCATCCGGGAAAATGGTAGGATTATCGGTTACCGAATTGATCTCGTTCCGGAACACGTAGGAGACATAGTTGATGGAGTCCTTGGAGGCCCCATGGACCTGCGGGATGCACCTGAAGGAATAGGGATCCTGCACATGGGCCTTGCTGCGGGAGATCAGTCCGCTTCCTTCGAGCAGCCACCTGATGCGGCGGGCTGTTACGATCTGCCCCTGGTGGGGCCTGATCTGCTGGATCAGTTCATGGAAGGGTTCGATGCGGCCGTCGAAGGCGTCCAGGGAGAGGGCCCCGATGATATCTGCAAGCCGGGAAAGCTTAAATACCCGCAGGCAGAGGAAAACACCATATGCGCTCATGAACTGGGTCCCGTTCAACAGTGCCAATCCCTCCTTGGACTGCAGTTCGATGGGTTCCCAGTCCATCTCTTTCATCACTTCTGCCGCCTTTCTCTTCTTGCCATTTACCTGGACATCTCCCAGTCCGATCAGGGGCAGGCTCATATGGGCCAATGGGGCCAGGTCGCCCGAAGCCCCCAGGGATCCGTAGGTATACACCACCGGCAGGATCCGGTGGTTATACAGATCGGCCAACCGCTGAACCGTGGACACCTGCACGCCCGAGTTGCCGTATGAGAGGGACTGTATCTTCAACAGCAGCATCAGGCGCGTGATCTCAGGGGGAACCTCATCGCCCATGCCGCAGGCATGGGACATGACCAGGTTCTTCTGAAGCAGGCCCAGGTTTTTGGTAGAAATCACCTTGTCACAGAGTGATCCGAACCCGGTATTGATCCCGTAAAGGACCTCATCCTCCTTTTCCAGTCTCCGGTCCAGGTACTCCCTGCAGGTAGTAATGCGCCGGGTCACTTCCTCCGAAAGCACGAGCTTCTGATCCTCCCTGATGATCTCATCAATCTTCTTCCACCCGATCTCCCTGGTGGTTATCTGGTGTATCTTTTTCATATCCTTTGTTTTGAGCTTTCAATTACAGAAAAAAAACAGGAACCGGGAAGGGTTCCTGCAATGTTGTTGGACAGTTGTAGGGGCCTGTGGTTAACAGGGAAAGCCGCTCCACAAGCATATCGGGGGTAAGACGCTCCTGGTTTCCGGTCTCCATCTCCTTCAGGGTAACCACCCCTTCCGAAATTTCCTCTTCACCTACCAGTGCCACGAAGGGGATCTTCCTGTTGTTTGCATAAACCATCTGTTTCTTCATCTTTGCCGGATCGGGATAGAGCTCCGATGCGATCCCGCTGCTGCGCAGCCGGTCCAGCAAAGAGAAGACAAACTGCATCTCATGTTCACCGAAATTCACAAAAAGCACCTGGGTGTCCATCTCCCCCTTTTTAGGGAAGCGGTCCAGCTGCTCAAGCACATCGTAAATGCGGTCGGCACCAAAAGAGACCCCCACACCTGAGATCCCTTCCATTCCAAAGATCCCTGTCAGGTCATCATAACGGCCTCCCCCGCAAATGCTGCCCATGGCCACCTCCTCCGATTTCACTTCGAAAATGGTCCCCGTGTAGTAATTGAGCCCCCTGGCCAGCGTCATGTCAAACTCCAGGCTGGCCTCCACCTGTCCCTGGTCCAGGTATGAGAAAAGTTGCCTGATCTCCTGCATGCCTTCCGTTCCGATGGCCGAAGGCTTCAGGGTTCCCTCCAGGAATTCCATTTTCTCATTTCCGTCTCCCTCCATCTCCAGGACAGGGCGGAGCCTCTCAAGGGCACTCCTGCCGACCCCCTTCTGTTCCATCTCCAGCAAAACCTTCTCCAGGCCCACTTTCTCCAACTTGTCCATGGCCACTGTAATATCGGTCATCCGCTCCGGCTCGCCGATCACCTCCACTATACCGGCCAGCACCTTGCGGTTGTTCATCCTGATAGCCACCTTCAGATCCAGCTCCCGGAAAACCTCATCCATGATCCTGACCAGTTCATACTCATTCAGCAAAGAGGTGCTTCCGATCACATCCACATCACACTGGTAGAATTCCCTGTAACGGCCTCGCTGGGGCCGGTCGGCCCTCCAGACCGGCTGGATCTGGTAACGCTTGAATGGAAAGATGATGTCGTTCCTGTGCTGCACCACAAACCGGGCAAACGGGACCGTCAGGTCATACCTGAGCCCCTTCTCCGAAATCATGGTCCCCAGCTTACCGGCCGGGGTTGCAGTGAACTCCTCCCGGCTGAGTTTGCTTTTGAAATCGCCCGAGTTCAGGATCTTGAACAACAACCGGTCCCCTTCATCCCCGTATTTACCCATCAGTGATGACAGATTCTCCATAGCAGGGGTTTCGATGGGGAGGTAACCGTAAGCTTTGAAGATCCTCCTGATGGTATCAAAGATAAAATTCCGCCTGGCCATCTCCAGGGGTTTGAAGTCTCTCGTTCCTTTCGGGATGGATGGTTTATCTGCCATCAAAGGGTCACTTATCGGGGGCTTTGCCAATTCTCCTGAAATCGTTCTTCAGGAAGGCATCGGGATTCTTATCACTGGCCTTGTGGTAATTGTAATAATAGAACCTGGCGTCTGCAGCGCCAATGAGGATCTTGTACACCCTTGCACTCAGCTTCTTGCCTTCGGGCCCCACCTTGTGCAGGAAGACTGCATTCTCATCCTCCGCCATGATCAGCTCCTTGATCTCCTCCCGCTCAACGATCTTGAATGCGTAAGGATAGATCTCCCGGATCTTAGCCTCCGTAGCAATTTCCGGGGCGAGCTCATCTTCAACCAAATAGAATGTTTTGTCAACCATATCTCCCATGTTTTCGTTGTAGTGCTGGAACACATTCCGGGAAACCAGGGCGGGATCGTCAACAAGCATCCGGACATGCTGTTGCATAAAGCGGATCAGGGTTCCCAGCTTGTAGGTATAATGATCTTCATCCACCCCATGGTAACTGAGGGGAATATTGGTAATGTCCTTCAGGTCGTCGATGGTCTCCCGTTCCCCACCCAGGGAAAGACACAGGAACATGTAGCGTGTCTGGGATTTGTCCTTTTCAAAATTGACCGCCGCCACATACAGGAAAGAGGCGTTATTATCCCGGCTCTTTGCACCGAACTCATCATGTGGAATGATTTCATATTCGGTGAGCGTCCAGAACTTCTTGATGACATCTTCGATCTCGAAATTGTAATCCGACAGGGGATTGTCATTGAGCACCACATAGGTCTTGGTGGACAGAAAGTGGTTCAGGTCATCTGGAGTGGGAAGGTATTCCCGCTGGGCATGAAGGTGGACCAGCGGCAGGATTACCAGTAAAAATGCAAGGCTTTTTTTCATAGGACAAAGGTTATTATGTTTAATGCTGTTTATCGGGCTGGAAAGTAGAGTGGATGTTTCTCATTGTACTTGCGGATGAATACAAACTTCATCTGCTTCTTCTTCCGGTTCCTGAGGGCACTGAACTCATCGGCCAGTTCAGGATCTTTCAGGAGCAGTACTTCCACACTTTTCGTATCGTATTCCATGATTTCCCCCGTGCTGAAATCGAGCAGGTATTGCCTGAGATCCGTGCTGGAGTAATTGGACTGGGGCATGGTGTACCTGTTGCCGTAGTAGGAATTGGAATAGTAGGGATTGTAATAGTATGGATCGTAATAGTTTGGATTATAGGTGGTTACAGATGCTACAAAATGGGCGATGCTCCCCACATAACTGATCCTGTGAAAGGACGAACCCACATTGATATAGAGGACCCCGTTGCGTCCATATCCCCAGATGTTGGCTGTCTTCAGCATCTTTTTTACCCCGTTGTCATCATAGAACACGATCTCCTTCACACTGATCACTTTGTCGTAGAAATCCCGGTCGAAGATATCCTCATCGGTAACGATCCGGGCCGGTGGAAGGGGCCGGTTGGCCCTGACCATATCGAAATTGGCATAGATCCCGTCCCTGAACTCAAAATCCGGAGTATACGCAACCAATCCTTCCGCCAATCCTTCCGCCAATCCTTGCTGTGCCTCCATCCAGGCAGGCAAACATAACAGGAATAACACTCCTCCTAACTTCTTTATCATAGGATTCACTTCTGCTGTAAAATTACGAACTTATATAAGTTTATGGCACAAAAATAAAGCCAATATTGTTCTGGAATGCGTAAAAAATCTCTTACTTTGTTATTGAAAGCCATGTGAATAATTGATGTTTCCCCGTTTCCTATACAGGATAATCTCCTTTGGTGTCAAGGATACCATGGAGCATTTGGTCAAAAACAGGATCATGAGGATCAACTTCTTCTATGTGATCCTGATCATTGCATTGTTTATCTCCACTTGCTGGGCCGCTCTGACAGGGCATTACCAGGTAATGGCCTGGGACCTGGTATTCCTGGTGGGTTCCCTGTTCCTTTTCCTGATCTTCCCTGCCGCCAGGAAACCCAACCTGAACAGCATGCTGGGATTGTCACTCCTGGGGATCCTGTTCCTTACATCATTTGTATATGACCTTGGCCTTCATCCCGCTGTGGTCCTTGCTTTCTACCTGCTCTTCCCGCTGGCTTCGGTCAGCGTGAACGGTAAGAACGGGATTTTCATCCCATTGGGGATGGGTGCCAGCATCCTGGTACTGAATTCCATTCCACAGGTTGACACCTTCATCCACCTGGATCTGAAGGATGCCCTGGTCTATTTCTTCATTTACATCCTGTTCATCCTGATCTCGCTCTATATCGAACAGTCAAGCCGGCAGCTGCTTACAGAAATGAAGGATTCAAGGAGCAAAGCTGAATACAAGGTGGTTGAGAAGGATGAATTCATCTCAAAACTGTCCCATAAACTCAGAACCTCGCTGAGCAACATCACCCTGATCAACAACCTGGTGAACGACAGCAGGCTGACCATGGAACAGAAGGAGCTGGTTGAAACCCTCAAGGCATCCACCAACAACCTCATCGAGGATGTGAACAACATCGTGGAGATCGCCTCGCCGGGGATCATCGATTACAAGAAGAGTATCATCTCCTTCGACCTGACAAGGGTACTGGAGGAGGCCGTGGGGATCATCCGCACAGGCGCTTCCGGAGGTGAAGAGGTGTCCATCAAACGTTCCGACCGCATTACCCATTTCCTGATCGGTGATCCGAGCCTCCTGCGCAGCCTGGTGGTGAACATCATTAACGGGATGAGCATATACAAACACACGGATCAGCCGGTGGTCATGAAAGTTGAAAACATACGGGAGACTCCCAGCCAGGTCAGGCTCCAGTACCAGTTTATCATTGAATCGGACCTGGGGGAGGACCTGGTGTCCTACATGGATTCCCTCAGGCGTGGTGAATCATACCAGTCCTCAAACCTGGCCATGGCCTACAAGCTGATCCAGGAGAGTGAAAGCGGGCTCACAGCCACCCGGACCGGCATGCAGGTGACCGTTTCCTTCTTCCAGGATTTTGCCAAAGATCCTACCAGAACAGTGGTGAAACAGGAGGAAGCGCCGGCCAGGGAGAGGGAGGAGAAAAGAACGGTGACGCTGAAGGATGCCAGGATCCTCCTGGTGGAAGACAATGAGATCAACCAGAAGATCGTGCTTCTGAGCCTGAGCAAACGGGTGAAGCAGATCGATGTGGCCAGCAACGGAAAAGAGGCCCTGGAAATGTTCGGGCTAAAACAGTATGACCTGATCCTCATGGATATCATGATGCCTGTCATGGACGGGATCACCGCCACCAAAAAGATCCGGGAAATTGAATCCACCATCGACAACCACATCCCCATTATCACCATCACAGCCAACGCCCTGGCAGGGGACCGGGATAACTGCCTGGCAGCAGGGGCTGATGATTACATCGCCAAGCCCTTCCAGGCCGATGTGCTGGTTAAGAAGATGAAAAACTTGCTGGCCTGATCCCGATCACCATCTGATCGTCGATCTGGTCGTGCTCCCACCCCATCCATTCATTGATATTCTCTTCCAGCCTGCGTTGCTGTTCAGCCATTGGAAGATGGTGGATGGACATCAGCAGGTGCCTGAACCTCCGGTATTTGAATTTCTTTCCCTCCGGTCCCCCGAACTGGTCAGGATACCCGTCCGAAAACATATAGATCACATCATTCTGCTCCAGCGGAATGCTATTGTTGGTAAATGATCCCCTTTCAATCCCGTAGTCCGGTCCCACGATGATCCGGTCCCCCTTCACCTCCATGATCTCGTTGTTCCGGATGATATAGAGCGGATTAAATGCCCCGGCATACTCCAGGGAATGATTTTTGTAATCGTACGCACAAAAACCCAGGTCGATCCCGTCCTTGAGGGAGAGTTCATCCAGGTTCCCGAACACGATATCGAAATACCGGTTCATTTCATTGAGGATGCTGGCCGGCTGAAGGATCTCCTTTTCCACGACGATCTGCCTGAAAAACTCCAGTCCGATCAGGGACAGGAACGCACCCGGGACACCGTGACCGGTACAGTCGGCCACCGAGAACAACACCTTCCCGTTAACGCGCCTGGCCCAGTAGAAATCGCCGCTGACAATATCCTTAGGCCGCTGGTAAATGAATGAATCGGGAAACAGCCGCCCCATCTCACGGGGAGTAGGGAACATGGCTTTCTGGATACGCTGTGCATACTTGAGGCTGTCTTCGATATTCTTGGTCCGGCTCTGGAGCAGGTTCCGTTGTTGGAGGACTATCTTGGAAGCCTCCTCCTTCTGCTTCAGTTCTTTGTAGTCATGGCGAAGGATCCTGGTGCGCTTGCTGATCAGGAGCAGGTGTACGGAGAATGCAAAGAGTCCGCCAACCAGGATGATGGCGGTCAATTCGTTAAAAAGGGCATTTATGGCGGCAATGCTCCACTCCATGCTAGGACGAACAGCTTATTTCTTTCCACAGACAACACAAATATAGTGGTAAATCGCCTAAATACTTACACGAAGGGGTGGAATTAACGCAATAATCACACAGGTATGCTGTCAACAGCATACCTGCGAAGTAAGCCTGTCCACTAATCCTGGTTCTGTCTAAAGAAGGTTCCTCGTCCTGCTACTCTGCGGGATCCTTGCAGTTCTTGCTTTTCTTTGTGGCCTGTGCCTCCTTCGCTTTCATGGCAATCTTCTCCAGCATCTCGGTGGTGACCGACTTGGGCCGCTCCAGGGGATAACCCAGCGCCCTGTCCCAGATAAGGTTGGCCGTGATCCCGATGGATCGGCCGATCCCGAAGAGAACCGTATAAAACTCATACTCGGTAATTCCGTAATGCCAGTGGATGATACCCGACTGGGCATCCACATTGGGCCAGGGATTCTTGGCCTTCCCCTGCTCCTTCAGGATGGGGGGCACCACCTTGTAAAGCATATCGGTATACTTGAACAGCAGGTCATCCTTCATATGGGTCTGGCAGAATTCACGCTGCAGGGTATACCTGGGGTCGGTCTTCCTGAGCACGGCATGCCCGAATCCCGGGATCACCTGTCCCGAATTGAGGGTATCCCAGACAAACTGCTTCATCTCCTCCTCGGTGGGGAGTTGTCCGTCCATCTTCTCCACCAGGTCCTGCAACCACCTCAGCACCTCCTGGTTGGCCAGTCCGTGCAGCGGTCCCGCCAGCCCGTTGATCATGGCTGAAATGGAGAGGTAGATGTCCGACAGTGAACTTCCCACCAGGTGACCTGTATGGGCACTCACATTGCCGCTTTCGTGGTCGGCATGGATGATGAAATTGAGCCTGGAGACATCGTCGTAAGGTTTGGGGATCCCCATCATGTGGGCAAAGTTGGCACCCATGTCCAGGTTGGGATTGGACTGGATCCGGTTCCCGTCCCGGTACAGTTTGGCATAGATGTAGGAAGCCACCTCTGGCAGTTTGGCCAGCAGGTTGAGTGAATCCTCGAAGGTAGGATCCCAGTAATCCATCTTGGATATCCCACCCTGGTATTTCTTGGCGAAGAACGACTCACGCTGCATGGTAAGTATCGCAGCTGAAAAGATGGCCATGGGTGGAGAGAAAGATGGAAACGCATCGATCACTTCATACACATACCTGGGCAGGATCCTCCTTTTGCGGAATTCGTCCGCAAGGTCGGCGACTTCGCTGTCCGTGGGGATGTCCCCGGTAAGTAAAAGGAAATAGAGGCCTTCCACATAAGGCATCTCTGCTCCCGGAGGTTTGGGAAGCTTCTCGAATACCTCAGGCAGGGTGTATCCCCTGTAGCGGATACCCTCTTGGGGATCCAGGTAAGAGATGTCTGTAACAAGGATTTTTACGCCACGCATACCACCGATGGCCTGCGCAATGGTAACCTGGTCCACAACCACATCACAGTAATCCTTGAGCAGTTTCCTGGTCCTGGGTCTCCATTCTTCAATTTTTTGCTGGAGTCTTTCTTTTAGAACTGACATACATTCAGGTTTTAAGAGTTAACACTATGATTTAGGGCTATACAATATACCACATATATTCATATATGTCAATGTTTTCAAGCCTTCCATTGGATCATATGCTTTTAAACAATGAACTATGCCGAAGGTAAACAGGCTACCACAAAAAAAAGGGACTACCTCGTGTGAGATAGTCCCCCGTATGATTGATGGTTCTTTCCTAGTACCCGTAGATCGCAGTGCTTCCAAGTTCCTCCTCGATGCGGAGCAACTGGTTGTACTTGGCGATCCTGTCGGAACGGCTCAGTGAACCGGTCTTGATCTGGCCCGAGTTGGTGGCCACTGCAATATCGGCAATGGTGGCATCCTCGGTCTCACCGGAACGGTGTGAGGTAACTGTGGTGTAACCGGCCCTGTGTGCCATCTCAATGGTATTCAGGGTCTCGGTCAGGGTGCCGATCTGGTTCACCTTGATCAGGATGGAGTTGGCACAATTCAGCTCAATGCCCTTGGAAAGGTACTCCACATTGGTTACGAACACATCGTCACCCACAAGCTGGCACTTGTCGCCGATCATCTTGTTCTGGATCACCCATCCGTCCCAGTCACCCTCATCCATGCCATCCTCGATGGAGTCGATGGGGTACTTGGAGAGCAGTTCGGCCAGGTAAGCAGCCTGCTCTTCAGAGTTGCGCTTGGCTCCGCCTTCCCCCTCAAACTTGGAGTAATCGTAAACACCATTCTCATAGAATTCGGAGGCTGCACAGTCCAGGGCAATGGTAAGATCAGTTCCCGGTTTGTAGCCAGCTTTTTCGATGGCCTTCAGGATGCTTTCCAGGGCGTCTTCCGTACCTTCCAATTTAGGTGCGAATCCACCTTCATCCCCGACAGCTGTACTCAATCCCCTCTCTTTCAATACTTTTTTCAGTGAATGGAATACCTCGGCCCCCATCCTCAGCCCTTCTTTGAAGCTCTTGGCTCCTACCGGGCGGATCATGAACTCCTGGAATGCAATGGGTGCATCGGAGTGGGATCCACCATTGATGATATTCATCATGGGAATGGGAAGATGCCTGGCATTTGTCCCGCCGATATAGCGGTAAAGCGGCATGTCATGGTACATGGCTGCAGCCTTTGCAACGGCCAGTGAGACACCAAGTATGGCGTTTGCACCCAGCTTGCTCTTGGTTTTGGTTCCGTCCAGATCCAGCATCTTCTGGTCGATGGCCACCTGGTCAAGGGCTTCCATGCCCAACAGTTCTTCGGCAATGACCTTGTTTACATTCTCAACTGCCTTCTGAACGCCTTTCCCCAGGTAGCGGCTCTTGTCACCATCCCTGAGTTCCAGCGCTTCATTTTCACCGGTGGAAGCTCCCGAAGGAACAGCTGCACGGCCCACAAAACCACTGGCCAGTGTGACCTCCACCTCCACGGTGGGATTTCCGCGAGAATCCAGGATCTCACGTGCATGAATATCAACAATTTGTCCCATGATAAAATGTGTTATAAGGTTTTTAAATAATTTGTATAAAGCAAAAGGGGATAAAGCATTAAAAGTACTTTATCCCCTCTGTATTTTAAAAGATACCACGTTATCTAATTATCAGTCTTTCTTTTCGGTTTCCTCTTCGTTGTCTTCAGCCTTCGGTTCTTCTTCAGCAGCAGGCTCCTCAGCAGGGGGTTCTTCGCCTGCCGGCTCAGTTCGTTCCTCAGCTACCGCTTCGGGTGCAGCCACAGCCTCCTCGGCGGCAACCTCTTCAGCGGGCTCCTCAACAGCAGCCTCCTCAGCAACAACTTCCTCAGCAACAACTTCCTCAGCAACAACTTCCTCAGCAACAACTTCCTCAGCAGGGGGTTCTTCGCCTGCCGGCGTCCTCAGCTAGCTCGGTTCGTTCCTCAGCTACCGCTTCGGTTCGTTCCTCAGCTACCGCTTCGGTTCGTTCCTCAGCTACCGCTTCGGTTCCTTCGGTTGCGGTTGCGGTTGCGGTTGCGGTTGCGGTTGCGGTTTCAGCAACTTCTGCGGATTTCTTGGCCCCGCGGCGGCGGCGGCTGGCCGATTTCTTGGAAGCGGCCTTTTCTGCCAGCAAGTTCTCGTTGAAGTCCACCAGTTCGATCAGGCACATGTCGGCATTGTCACCCAGGCGGTTGCCCAGCCTGATAATGCGGGTATATCCTCCCGGGCGGTCGGCCACCTTTGCGCTCACTTCCCGGAAAAGCTCCGTTACGGCCTCCTTATCCTGCAGGTAACTGAATACCATCCTGCGGGAGTGTGTGGAATCGTCCTTGGACCTGGTGATCAAAGGCTCAATATACCTTTTCAGCGCTTTGGCCTTGGCCGTGGTTGTCTCAATCCGCTTGTGCAGGATCAGGGAAGTCGCCATATTGGACAACATGGCCTTCCGGTGTGCACTCGTTCTTCCCAGGTGGTTAAAACTCTTCTTATGTCTCATTGCAATTAATCCTTGTCCAGTTTGTATTTACTTGTGTCCATCCCGAAAGTCAGGTTCATGTTGGTCAGCAACTCTTCCAGCTCGGTGAGTGACTTCTTACCGAAGTTCCTGAATTTCAGCAGGTCGTTCTTATTGAATTTCACCAGGTCTCCCAGGGTCTCCACCTCGGCTGCCTTCAGGCAGTTCAGTGCCCTGACAGAGAGATCCAGGTCCACCAGCTTGGCCTTCAGCAGCTGGCGCATGTGCAGTACCTCCTCATCGAACTCCTCGTTGGCGAATTTCTCATCAGTATCAAGGGTGATCTTCTCATCGGAGAAGAGCATGAAATGATAGATCAGGATCTTGGCAGCCTCCTTGAGGGCTTCCTTGGGATGGATGGAACCGTCGGTCTCAATCTCCAGGATCAGCTTCTCATAGTCGGTCTTCTGTTCAACCCGGTAATTCTCAATGTCATACCTCACATTCTTGATGGGAGTATAGATGGAATCCACTGCGATGAGTCCCGAACTCAGCCTCGGCCGGTTTGTTCTCATCAGCGGGAACATAACCGCGTCCCTTGCTGATGGTAACCTCCATCTGCAGTTTCACATCCTGTTCCATGTGGCAGATCACCAGGTCCGGATTCAATACTTTGAATCCGCTGAGAAACCGCTGAAAATCTCCTGCTTTAAACTCCTCCTGGCCCGTGACGGTCACAACGATCTTCTCATCGTTCACATCCTCAATCTGCTTCTTAAAGCGTACCTGTTTCAGGTTCAGTATGATCTCTGTGAGGTCTTCGATCACGCCGGTAATGGTAGAAAATTCGTGCTCCACACTGTCGATCTTGATACTGGTGATCGCATACCCTTCAAGGGATGAAAGAAGGATGCGCCTCAAGGCATTACCGACGGTAATACCGTATCCAGGCTCCAGGGGGCGAAACTCAAATTTACCATACCTGTCATCAGCTTCGAGCATGATGACCTTATCTGGTTTTTGAAAAGCTAAAATGGCCATAGTGTGAATGTGATTATGTTATTTTGAATAAAGTTCAACGATGAGCTGCTCTTTAATGTTCTCGGGAATCTCCTCCCGCTCAGGGCGGTTCAGGAATTTCCCGGTCATGGAAGCCTCATCAAATTCAAGCCATGATGAAGATCCGTACCTTGCAGTAGAAAGTGAATCGGTAATCACCTCCAGTGATTTGGAACGCTCCCTGACACCTATCAGCATCACCCGGTTTCAGGGTGTAGGAGGGAATGTTCACAACCTCACCGTTCACTGTAATGTGCCTGTGTGTAACGAGCTGACGTGCACCTGCACGTGTGGGCGACAGGCCCAGCCTGTAAACCACATTGTCGAGCCTCGACTCCAGCAACTGAAGGAGTACCTCACCGGTTACACCCTTGCTTCTGGAAGCCTTGTCGAACATATTCCTGAACTGCTTTTCCAACACTCCGTATGTATACTTGGCCTTCTGCTTCTCTTTCAACTGAATTCCGTATTCGGAAGCTTTACGTCTCCTTTTGTTGTTTCCGTGCATTCCCGGAGGATAGTTCTTCTTTTCGAAGGACTTGTCCGTCCCGAAAATGGGATCTGCGAATTTGCGAGCAATTTTGGTCCTCGGACCTCTGTATCTTGCCATCTATCTATCTAGTTTATTGTTTATAATTCCTCTTCAGCTTGGAAAATTCCTTAAGGCTGAATTATACCCTCCGCCTTTTGGCGGGACGGCAGCCGTTATGCGGCAGCGGTGTCACATCAACGATCTCGGTCACCTCGATGCCTGAGGCATGGATGTTCCGTATAGCTGATTCCCTTCCTGATCCGGGGCCCTTCACATAGACCTTCACCTTCCTCAGTCCCAGGTCGTAGGCTACCTTGGCACAATCCAGTGCTGCCTGCTGGGCAGCATAGGGGGTGTTCTTCTTGGAACCACGGAATCCCATTTTTCCTGAGGATGCCCAGGAGATCACCTGTCCCTGGTTGTTGGTCAGGGAGATGATGATGTTGTTGAAGGAGGCATGAATATGTGCCTGCCCGATGGGTTCAACTTTTACCGTTCGTTTTTTTGACGATCCTGTCTTCTTAGCCATTACCTAAACTCTCTTATTTAGTTGCTTTCTTCTTATTTGCTACTGTCTTCCTTCTTCCCTTACGTGTACGGGCATTGTTCTTTGTACTCTGTCCGCGTGTAGGGAGACCAATACGGTGACGGATGCCCCGGTATGAACCGATGTCCATCAGCCGTTTGATATTCAGCTGAACGGATGACCGGAGTTCACCTTCCACCTTGTATTCATCAGTTTCATTGATCACCTTCCTGATGGCAGCGATCTGGTCATCATTCCAGTCACTCACCTTCACATTGCGATCAACACCGGCAGCATCCAAAATGCTCTGGGCGCGGCTGCGGCCAATACCGTAAATGTAAGTCAGGCTTATTTCACCTCTTTTATTTTTCGGCAGATCGACACCTACTATTCTAGCCATAATGCTCTCTTGTTTTTAAATTTCTTATCCCTGACGTTGCTTAAACTTGGGATTCTTCTTGTTAATTACATACAAGCGTCCTTTCCTCCTGACAATTTTACAGTCGGCGCTACGCTTTTTTACAGATGCTCTTACCTTCATGATATTCTATTATTATCTTCTTTTCCTAACCACTAACCACTAACCAATCCCCAATCCCCTCCACTACTTGTAGCGGAATGATATTCGTCCTTTGGTCAAATCATAGGGCGACATTTCCACTTTCACCCGGTCTCCCGGCAACAACTTGATGTAATGCATTCTCATTTTTCCCGATATGTGGGCCGTAATGATATGTCCATTTTCCAGCTCCACACGGAACATCGCATTCGATAATGCTTCGGTGATCACACCGTCCTGTTCAATGGAAGGTTGTTTTGCCATTAGCTGTTCTGTTTATTTAACACATCTTCTATATAACTGAAGGTAGACAATATGTCTGCCTTTCCTTTATCAATTGCCACTGCCAGTTCATAATGGGCAGATGGCAGGTTATCTGCTGCACGGATGGTCCAGCCGTCAGGCTCCTGGGTGATCTGCCTGCGTCCCATGTTGATCATGGGCTCAATGCAGATGACCATGCCTTTTTTCAATTTGGGCCCGGTTCCATTTCTCCCGTAATTGGGAACCTCGGGGGCCTCGTGCATGTGGCTTCCCAGCCCGTGCCCGACCATCTCCCTGACCACGCTGTATCCGTTGCTTTCTGCATGATGCTGAACGGCGTGCGCAATGTCTCCTACCCTCTTTCCCTCTACTGCCTGCCCAATGCCTTTCAGCAAACATTCATGCGTTGTGGTCATTAGCCTGCGGACCTCCTCCTTCACTTCACCCACCTCGAAACTGTAAGCGGTATCGCCGTAATAGCCGTTCATCAGTACACCGCAATCCACCGAGACCAGGTCTCCTTCCTCCAGGATCACCTTGTCCGAAGGGATTCCGTGAACTACCTGTGAGTTCACGGAGGTACAGAGCGTCTTGGGGTATCCCTGGTAACCCAGGAATCCGGGGACAGCCCCTTGGTCGCGGATGAACGTTTCGGCTACCTGATCCAGTTTTTGGGTCGACACACCGGGCCTGATCTCTTTCGCTACCTCGGCCAGTGTTTTCGAAACAAGCAAGTTGCTCTTGCGTATCAGCTCAACCTCTTCCGCAGTCTTAATTAAAATCATCAAAGAACGTCCTTTTTTCTAAATCGCAGCTGCACTACCTGTGCGGCCTTTGATCCTGCCACTCTTGGTCAGACCGTCATAATGACGCATGAGCAAGTGGCTTTCGATCTGCTGCAGTGTATCGAGGATCACACCCACCATGATCAGGAGGGAGGTTCCGCCGAAAAACTGTGCAAAACTCATGTTGACACCCGCCATCATGGCAAATGCCGGCATGATGGCCACGAAAGCCAGGCATATGGATCCCGGCAGGGTGATCCTGGACATGACTGCATCCAGGAATTCGGCTGTCTTCTTTCCGGGTTTCACCCCTGGAATGAATCCGCCGTTCTTTTTCATATCCTCGGCCATCTGAGTGGGATTCACGGTAATGGCTGTATAAAAATAGGTAAACAGGATGATCAGCATGGCATTGGTAAAGTTATACCAGAATCCCACGGGATTGCTGAAAACTGCTGCAAAACCGGTGGCGGCATCTGCTTTGGCAAAACCGGCCACGGTGATGGGGATGAACATGAATGCCTGGGCAAAGATGATGGGCATCACACCGGCAGCATTCACTTTCAGTGGAATGTACTGGCGTACCCCGCCATACTGCTTGTTACCCACAATCCGCTTGGCATACTGTACCGGGATCCTCCGGGTCCCCTGCACCAGCAGGATGGTTCCCATGAAGACCACGAACATGATCACGATTTCAACCAGGAAGGCTACCAGTCCGCCACCTTGCTGCTCAAGACGCGAGATGAACTCGATACCTATCGATTGCGGGAGCCTGGCAATGATCCCGATCATAATGATCAGCGAGATCCCGTTTCCGATCCCCTTGTCGGTGATCCGTTCACCCAGCCACATAATGAACATGGTCCCTGCAGTCAGTATTACCATGGCCGACATGCGTGAGAAGTGCAAGGAAAAGGCCTCGGCCGGCAGCTGGTACCTCAGGCTGGTGATATAGCTCAACCCCTGGGGTATCAGGATGGCCACGGTAAGGTACCTGGTGATCTGGTTGATCTTCCTCCGTCCACTTTCTCCTTCGCGTTGCAACTTCTGGAAATAGGGAACTGCGATACCCAGCAACTGCACCACGATAGATGCAGAGATGTAAGGCATGATCCCCAGTCCGAATATGGATGCCCTGGCAAATGCCCCGCCTGTGAACAGGTTGAGGAGATCCAGGATGCCACCTGAACTCTGCTGGTTGCTGGCCAGGCTAGAAATGATCCTCGGATCGATACCGGGCAATACAATGTGTGTGCCCAGCCGATAGATCAGGATGATTCCCAGGGTATAGAGGATCCTGGCCCTCAGGTCCTCGATCTTCCAGATATTCTTTATGGTTTCAATAAACTTCTTCATAACGTTTTCCGGTTCAATCAGATTATCTCCACGGTTCCTTCCAGTGCTTCGATGGCTTAACAGCTGATTTGGAAAATGCATGGGCTTTCACCGTCAGTTTGGTTTTCAGCTCACCGTTCCCCAGGATCTTTACCAGGGAGTCTTTGCGCACCAGTCCGTTCTCGATGAGGGTCTCAATGGTTATCTCCTTCAGTTTCTTATTCTCGGCAAGTTCCTGCAGTGTGCTGATATTCACACCTTTGTACTCCTTGCGGTTGATGTTCTTGAAACCAAATTTAGGTACCCTGCGCTGCAGTGGCATCTGGCCCCCTTCGAAACCGATTTTCCTGGAGTAGCCGGAACGGGACTTCTGTCCCTTGTGCCCGCGTGTGGAGGTACCCCCGTATCCGGAGCCCTGCCCGCGGCCGATCCTTTTCCTGCCCTTGGTCGAACCCTTTGCCGGTTTTAAGTTGCTTAAATCCATTATATGCTGTTCTTTATACTTTTATACTTTCTACTTTGAACTTGCAGGCTTGCCTGCCACTTCTTCCACTTCTACCAGGTGCAATACTTTCGCAACCATGCCGCGGATCTGGGGTGTGGCCTCCACCTCAATGGTCTGATGAAGCTTCCTGATCCCCAGGGCTTCCATTGTCTTTTTCTGCCTGGCTGTCCTCTTGATAGCGCTTTTCACCTGGGTTACTCTGATCTTTCCCATTGTACTTTGAATTATCCGTTAAAAACTTTATCCAGGTTTACTGACCTCTGTTGTGCAACAGCATTGGCATCCCTCAGCTCAAGCAGGGCATCAAATGTGGCCTTGACCAGGTTATGGGGATTGGATGAGCCCTTGCTCTTGGCCAGCACATCCTTCACACCCACACTTTCCAGCACGGCGCGCATGGCACCCCCGGCCTTCACACCGGTACCACTGGATGCCGGCTTGAGGAATACCCTGGCCCCACCATACTTACCGTACTGCTCGTGGGGAATGGTCCCTTTGTAAATGGGCACCTTGATCAGGTTCTTCTTGGCATCTTCCACACCCTTGGCAATGGCGGTGGTTACTTCGTTGGCTTTACCAAGTCCGTGTCCTACAATTCCTTCTTCGTTTCCAACAACCACAATGGCTGAGAAGCTGAAGGTCCGGCCCCCTTTGGTCACCTTGGTCACACGCTGGATGCTCACCAGGCGGTCCTTTAAATCAAGGTCACTCGTTTTAACTTTTCTGATACCTGTTGACATATCTTTCTTTTACAATTTTAGTCCGCTTTCCCTGGCAGCATCGGCGAGATTCTTCACCCTGCCATGGTATAAATAGCCGTTCCTGTCAAATACGACTGTTTCTATTCCTTTCTCCTTTGCTTTCTCGGCAATCCTTTTGCCCACCAGTTTGGCCTGCTCGACCTTGTTGACCTTCTGGGAAGCAATCTCTTTTTCCTTGGAGGAGGCAGCCACCAGTGTCTCACCGGTCAGATCATCAACCAGCTGCACATAGATCTGCTTGTTGCTGCGGAATACAGTCATCCTGGGGCGTTCACCGCTACCTGATAACCTCTTGCGGATCCGGTACTTGATTCGCTGCCTCCTCTCTGCTTTAGTTAAAGCCATTTTTTATCTCTTTATAACTTTACTAAACTTTACTACTTTAACTTTACAAACTTTACTAACTCGCTAAGCGTTAACGCTTGCAGCTTTCCCCGCCTTCCGTCTCAGTTGCTCACCCACAAACTTGATCCCTTTGCCTTTATAAGGCTCCGGCGGACGCAGTGAGCGGATCTTGGCTGCCACCTGTCCGATCAGCTGCTTATCGATGCTGGTCAGGGTGATCACCGGATTGGCACGCCTTTCGGTCTTGGCCTCAACCTTCACTTCGTCGGGCATCTGGATGACGATGTCGTGTGAGTAATCCGAGGCTCAGTTCCAGGCGGTTCCCGTTTTTCACATCGGCACGGTACCCAACACCCACCAGCTCCTGCTGAATGGTATAGCCTTCAGATACACCGATCACCATGTTACTGACCAGCGAACGGTATAATCCGTGCTTGGCCCTGTGGTCTTTCACTTCGGTGGACCTGGAAACATTCACCTGGTTCTCTTCCACCTTTACGGTGATGGCCTTATCCACCTGCTGGGTCAGTTCACCCTTGGGACCTTTGACGGTCACCAGGTTGTCCTTGTCCACCTCAACGGTAACCCCTGCAGGGATGTCGATGGGTAAAATTCCTATCCTTGACATGAGTTATTCTCCTTAATCAATTAATATACATAACATAACACCTCACCGCCAACATTCAGGCTGCGTGCCTCCTTGTCGGTGATCACGCCCTGTGAAGTGGAAATAATGGCTACGCCCAAGTCCGTTCAGCACCCTGGGAAGGTGGTCTTTGTCCACATACTTCCTCAATCCGGGCTTGCTGATACGCTGCAGCGACTTGATGGCCGGCAATTTGTTCTCGGGATTGTACTTCAGGGCAATCTTGATGTTTCCCTGGGGACCTTCCTCTTCAAATTTGTAATTCAGGATGTACCCCTTCTCGAAAAGAATACGGGTCATGTCCTTCTTCATATTGGATGCAGGAATGTCCACCACCTTGTGCTTGGCCATTACGGCATTTCGGATGCGGGTCAGATAATCTGCAATCGGATCTGTCATTTTTCTCTCTCTTTATAAACTATTCTAACTTTCAACTTTCAACTCAAGCCTACCAGCTGGCCTTCTTAATCCCGGGAATCAGTCCTTCTGAAGCCATCTCCCTGAAGGTGATCCGGCTGATACCGAACTGACGCATGTATCCCTTGGGACGGCCTGTCAGTTTGCAACGGTTATGGAGCCTGATGGGATTGGAGTTCCTGGGCAACCTGCTCAGTCCCACGTAATCGCCTTCGGCTTTGAGTTTTGCTCTTTTCTCAGCGTACTTTTCAACCAGTTTCTGCCGCTTTACTTCGCGGGCTTTCATTGATTCCTTGGCCATGCTTCTATTTTTTTTCGTGTTTAAACGGTATACCAAATTCTTTCAGCAGGGCGGTACCTTCCTCATCGGTCCCGGCAGAGGTAACAAAGGTGATCTCCAGTCCCATGATCTTGCTGATCTTGTCAATATCGATCTCCGGGAAGATGATCTGCTCGGTGATCCCCATGGTGTAATTGCCCCTTCCGTCAAACTTGGAAGTCACACCCTTGAAATCGCGGATCCTGGGAAGTGCCACATTGATCAGCCGCTCCAGGAATTCATACATCCGTTCCCTGCGGAGGGTCACTTTCACCCCGATGGGCATTCCCCTCCTTAGCTTGAAGTTGGAGATGTCCTTGGTGGAAATGGTCTGTACGGCCTTCTGCCCGGCAATCAGGGTCAGCTCTTCCTGGGCAACCTCGATCAGTTTCTTGTCTGCAATCGCCTGACCGACACCACTGTTGATCACGATCTTCTGAAGGCGCGGGGTCTGCATTACGGATGAATAACCGAACTGCTTCATAAGCGCAGGCACGATCTCATCACTGTATTTTTCTTTAACGTAGGTATATACTGCTTTGCCATTACTTGATCTCCTCACCTGATTTTTTTGCGTATCTGACTAATTTGTTCTTGTCATTCAACCTTCTGCCGGCCCTGCTGGCCTCACCTGTGGAAGGATCCACCAGGTTCAGGTTGGATATGTGGATGGAGGCTTCCTGCTTGGTGATGCCTCCCTGGGGGTTTTGCGCATTGGGTTTGGTGTGCTTGGAAACCATGTTCACACCTTCCACGATGGCCCGGTTCTTCTCCCGGTCAACGGTCAGCACCCGTCCTTTTTGTCCCTTGTATTCGCCTGAATTGACGATCACCTGGTCACCCTTTTTGATATGGATTTTTTTCTGCATTGGTCTGGTCATTAATATTTTTTACAATACCTCGGGAGCAAGTGAAACAATCTTCATGAACTGGTCCCTGAGTTCCCTGGCAACGGGACCGAAAATACGGGTTCCCCTCATCTCGTCCAGGTTGTTCAGAAGGACCACTGCATTGTCGTCGAATCGGATGTAGGATCCGTCTCTGCGCCTGATCTCCTTTTTGGTCCGGACCACAACGGCTTTGGAAACTGTTCCCTTCTTCACCTCGCCTGAAGGAATGGCACTTTTCACAGTGACCACTACCTTGTCGCCGATGGATGCATACCGCTTCTTTGTGCCACCGAGCACCCGGATGACTAGTACCTCTTTGGCACCACTGTTGTCGGCTACGGCTAATCTACTCTCTTGTTGTACCATGATTACTTAGCTCTTTCGATAATTTCTATTAATCTCCACCGTCTTGTTCTTGCTCAGGGGCCTGATCTCGCTGATCTTCACTGTATCTCCCACATTGCAGGTGTTCTCCTCGTCATGAGCCATGAACCTGGAGGTCTTGTTCACGAATTTTCCGTAGATGGGATGTTTCACTTTCGTCTTCACAGCAATCACAATGGATTTCTCCATGCCGCTGCTCACAACGGTACCAATTCGTTCGCGTCTTGTATTCCTTGTTGTTTCCATATTTATGATTGCTTTTCGGACTGCTCCTGGATTTCCCTTGTCCTCACCTCGGTCTTAAGCCGTGCAATGTTCTTGCGTGTCTCAACGATCTTATTGGGGTTGTCGAGGGGAGAGACTGCATGGTTCATCTTCATGCGCACCAGCATGCTCTCCTCGCTTTCGAGGCGCTCTTCCAACTCCTTGATTGATAACTCTCTGATTTCTGAACTCTTCATGAGTTTATATTTTTTCTTCTATCTAACTGCTAACTTCTAACTTTCTTCATAATCCCTGCGTACCACAAATTTGGTGGTGATGGGAAATTTCTGCGAACCAAGTCTCAATGCTTCCTTGGCTACTTCGTAAGGCACACCTTCCAGCTCAAAGATGACCCGTCCGGGGGTGATGGGGTATACAAATCCTTCAGGAGCTCCTTTCCCTTTACCCATCCTGACTTCAGCAGGTTTCTTGGTAATGGGTTTGGCAGGAAAAATACGGATCCAGAGCTGACCTTCCCTCTTCATGTGACGGGTGATGGCCTGACGGGCTGCCTCAATCTGGCGTCCTGTAATCCAGGCATTCTCCATTGCTTTGATCCCAAAGGAACCGAATGCAAGCTGATTTCCCCGCTGGGCGTTTCCTTTCATGCGCCCTTTCTGCATTCTCCTGTATTTGGTTTTCTTCGGTTGTAACATTTTCGTTGATTTTCAGATGATACAAATAGTTGCAGCCCCTAGTTCCTGTGATGATCCTTCCTGGGACCTCTTCCACCTTTGGGTTTCACGTTGCCCTGGCCAATATTGGGGGACAGGTCACGCTTCCCGAAAACTTCACCGTTGCAGATCCATACCTTGATCCCGACCACTCCGACCTTGGTATGGGCCTCAGCCAGTGCGTAATCGATATCGGCACGAAGGGTGTGCAGTGGAATTCTTCCATCCTTGTAAGTCTCGGTCCGTGCCATTTCAGCACCTCCAAGGCGTCCGCTGATCAGCACCTTGATCCCCTCGGCTCCCATCCGCATGGTGGAGGCGATCCCCATCTTGATGGCCCTGCGGTAAGAGATCTTCCCTTCCACCTGCCGTGCAACGTTGTTGGCCACAATGGTAGCATCCAGTTCGGGACGCTTCACTTCGAAAATGTTGATCTGTACCTCCTTCTTGGTGATATTCTTCAACTCTTCCTTCAGCTTATCCACCTCCTGGCCGCCTTTCCCGATGATGATCCCGGGACGCGCAGTGTTCACGGTCACGGTAATGAGCTTCAGTGTACGCTCAATGATGATCTTCGATATGCTGGCCTTGGCCAGACGGGCATTCAGGTACTCCCTGATTTTGTTGTCCTCAACCAGCTTGGCAGAATAGTCTTTTCCACCATACCAGTTTGAATCCCATCCTTTAATGATTCCCAGGCGGTTACCTATCGGATTTACTTTTTGTCCCATCTATGCTTGATTTTCTGTTTCTTGTACTACTTCTGGTTCTTCGACTGCATTGAGGCTGTCAATCACTATGGTCACATGGTTTGACCGCTTCCTGATCCTGTGCGCCCTTCCCTGCGGAGCCGGCTGGATACGCTTCAGGGTCTTGGACTGGTCCACCTTTGCCTCTTTCACCACCAGGTTGCTCTCCTCGATCTTTGCACCCTCATTCTTGGCCTGCCAGTTGGCAATGGCCGACATCAGCAGTTTCTCCACTTTCGCGGAAGCCTCTTTGTTACTGAATTTCAGTATATCCAATGCCTTGTTCACTTCAACACCCTGGATCATATCGGTAACCAGTCTCATTTTCCTTGGGGAGGTCGGGCAGTTCCTCAAAACTGCATAATACTTGTTCTGCCTCTCCTCTTTTAACTGATTCGCTCTGTTTCTTTTCCTTGCACCCATTTCTTCGTAGGTTTAAAAATATTATCGCTGCTTTCCACCGTGACCCCTGAACATGCGGGTAGGTGCAAATTCACCAAGCTTGTGACCCACCATGTTCTCGGTAATGTATACCGGGATAAACTTGTTGCCATTGTGAACGGCGACAGTGTGGCCCACAAAATCCGGAGAGATCACCGATCTTCTCGACCAGGTCTTAATCACTGACTTCTTCCCGGAATCGTTCATTTCCAGTACACGCTTCTCCAGCTTGAAATCTATAAATGGTCCTTTTTTCAATGAACGGCTCATGCTATGCTATTTTTTTGTTTTTCTCTTCTCAACAATATACCTGTCTGAATACTTCTTCTTGGACCGGGTCTTGTACCCTTTGGCCGGCAATCCTGTCCTCGACCTGGGGTGTCCGCCCGAAGCACGTCCTTCACCACCTCCCATGGGGTGATCAACCGGGTTCATAGCCACACCGCGGGTACGGGGACGACGTCCCTTCCAGCGTGAACGGCCTGCCTTTCCCGACTTCTCAAGTCCGTGGTCGGCATTGGATACCGTCCCCACAGTGGCACGGCATGCAGTCAATACCATCCTCGATTCCCCGGAAGGAAGCTTGATGATGGCATACTTACCATCCCTGGAGGTAATGGTTCCGTACGATCCTGCACTGCGTGCAAGCATTCCGCCTTTACCCGGCTTCAGTTCAATATTGTGAATATCGGTTCCCAGTGGAATATTGGCCAGCAACATGCTGTTTCCCATTTCGGGAACCACCTTCTCCCCCGATTCTATCTTCTGACCCACTTTGATCCCCTCGGGAGCGATGATGTACCGCTTTTCCCCGTCGGTATATACTACCAGGGCGATGAATGCAGAACGGTTGGGATCATACTCAATGGTTTTCACCGTGGCTCCCATGTTGTCCTTGTTCCGCTTGAAGTCGATCTCCCGGTACCTCTTCTTGTGACCGCCACCCATGTAACGCATGGTCATTTTACCGGTATTGTTACGGCCACCGCTTCTCTTCTGAGGCCTGAGAAGTGATTTCTCCGGCTTCGCATCGGGGGTAAGTTCTTCGAAGGATGAGATCTCCTTGAACCTCTGACCCGGTGTTGTGGGTTTATACTTTTTGATTGCCATAATTCCTAAATGTTGCTGTAAAAATCAATTACTTCGCCTTCAGCCAGGGTCACTACAGCTTTCTTGAACGAAGCGGTCTTCCCCACGGAGACGCCACTCTTGGTGTAGCGCTGTTTGCGCTTGCCTGCATAACGCATGGTATTCACCTCCGAGACCTTCACATTGTAAAGCTCCTCAACCGCCTTTTTGATCTGCAGCTTGTTGGCACTCTTCTCAACGACAAAACCATAGCGGTTGAAATCCTCCCCCTGGGCGGTCATCTTCTCGGTTACGATGGGCTTAACTAAAATATTCATGATTCAAAACGATTAAGCATTCTTCTGCAGAACGTCAAGTGAACTCTCAACAAATAAAAGTGTCGAAGCATTCATTATTTCGTATGTATTTAATTCCGAGACTGTTACGACCTTGGAATTTTGCAGATTTCGCGACGACAAATATATGTTTTTATTTCTATCGTTGATGACAAGAAGTGACTTTTTATCGTCGATCTTCAGATTTTTCTGGATGTTTGCGAATTCACTGGTTTTGGGAGCTTCCATATTGAAGTCCTCCACAACCATCATCTGCTTGCTCTGTACCTTATAAGTAAGGGCCGACTTGCGCGCCAGTTCCTTCACCTTACGGTTCAGTTTACCTCCGTAAGATCTGGGCCTGGGACCGAAAACGCGGCCACCTCCCCTGAACAGCGGGTTCTTGATATCCCCGAAACGGGCCGTACCTGTTCCCTTCTGGCGCTTCACCTTCTTGCGGCTTCCCCGGATCTCACCGCGTTCTTTTGTCTTACTGGTGCCCTGGCGCCTATGGCCCATGATCTGTTTCACATCCAGGTAAATGGCATGATCATTGGGTTCGATCCCAAAGATCTCCTTGTTCAGTTTTACCTTTTTACCGGTATTCTCCCCGGAAATATTCATTACATCTAATTCCATCACTTCTCAATAATTAAATATGAACCATTGGACCCGGGAACAGAACCTTTGAGGATCAGGAGATTGTTTTCAGGAACGATCTTCATAACCCTCAGGTTCAGGATCTTCACATTCTTATTACCGGTTTGCCCGGCCATACGCATTCCTTTGAAAACCCTGGAAGGATAGGAGGATGCACCCAGTGATCCGGGAGCACGCATCCTGTTGTGCTGTCCGTGGGTGGCATCGTTCACACCTGCAAAGTTGTGCCTTTTCACCACACCCTGGAATCCTTTACCCTTAGAAACGCCGCTAACGTCCAACCAGGTGTCATCATGAAAATAGTCCACAGTGATCACGTCACCCGGTTTCCAATCCTTCACAAACCCTTTCAGTTCAATCACCTTTTTCTTGGGAGTGGCGTTGGCTTTGGCGAAGTGGCCCTGTTCGGCCCTGGGAGTGTTCTTCTCCTTCTTGTCGTCAAAAGCCAGTTGAACTGCAGAGTAGCCGTCCGATTCAACGGTCTTCACCTGTGTTACCGTGCAAGGACCGGCCTGTATCACGGTACAGGGGATGTTTTTTCCATCTTTGTCGAAAACGGAAGTCATTCCGATTTTCCTACCAATTAATCCTGGCATCTTATCTTGTTTTTACCTGTGTTAGACTTTAATTTCAACTTCAACTCCACTGGGCAACTCAAGCTTCATGAGTGCATCGATGGTCTTGGGGGTGGAACTGTAAATATCCAGCAGCCTTTTGAAGGAGCTTAACTGGAATTGCTCCCTTGACTTCTTGTTCACAAAGGGAGACCTCAATACAGTGTACACACGCTTGTGGGTGGGCAACGGAACGGGTCCGCTTACCACAGCACCGGTGGATTTCACGGTCTTTACAATCTTCTCGGCTGACTTGTCAACCAGGTTGTGATCGTAGGACTTCAACTTAATTCTAATCTTCTGACTCATTATTTTAACAATAGTTATGTAAAAGATTTTCCTGTTACCTTTTCAAGGATCTCCTTTGACAGGTTATCCGGCATTCCTTCATAATGGCTGAATTCCATGGTGGAACTGGCCCTTCCCGATGTGAGGGTCCTGAGCACAGTCACATAACCGAACTGCTCTGCCAGGGGCACTTTGGCCTTGATCACCCTTGCTCCTGCCTTGGAGTCCATTCCTTCCACCTTTCCTCGCCGCTTGTTCAGATCGGAGATCACATCGCCCATGTAATCTTCGGGTGTAACCACTTCAACGGCCATGATAGGCTCCAGCATGATGGGGTGGGCCTTGGCTGCTGCCTTCTTAAAGGCCTGCCTGGCTGCAATCTCAAAAGCGAGCTGGTCCGAGTCCACCGCATGGAAGGAACCGTCGGTCAACCTGACCTTCAGGCTTTCTACCGGGAATCCGGCCAGCGGTCCGTTGAACATTGCATTGGCGAACCCCTTCTCAACCGAGGGTATATATTCTCGGGGCACATTCCCCCCCCTGATCTCGGAGGTGAACTGCAATCCTTTGGTATTGTCATCGGCCGGACCAATGAAAACTTCAATGTCTGCAAATTTACCGCGGCCACCGGTCTGTTTCTTAAATACCTCCCTGTGCTTGACCTCGGAGGTAAGGGCTTCCTTGTAGTTAACCTGAGGCGCACCCACGCTGCACTCCACACTGAATTCACGCTTGAGGCGGTCCAGAAGGATCTCCAGGTGCAGTTCGCCCATTCCGTTGATGGTGGTCTGGCCACTCTCCGGATCACTCCGTATCTGGAAGGTGGGATCCTCTTCGGCCAGCTTGTTGAGTGCAATCCCCAGCTTATCAATATCCGCCTGGGTCTTGGGCTCAATGGCCACACCGATCACCGGCTCGGGAAATTCAATGGCTTCGAGGATCATGGGTTTCCCCATCGATGTAATGGTATCCCCTGTCCTCAGTTCTTTCAGGCCAACCACAGCACAGATATCCCCTGCACTGATCTCTTTCTTGGGGATCTGCTTGTTGGCGTGCATCTGGTAGATGCGGCTGATGCGTTCCTTCTTTCCCGTGCGGTTGTTATATATCATCACACCTTCCAGGAGTTTGCCGGAATATATACGCACATAAGCCAACCTTCCCACAAAGGGATCGGTGGCAATCTTGAATACCAGCCCGGTCAGCGGCTCATCATCCCGGGGCTCCCTGGTGATCGCTTTGTCATTCTTGGGATCTATCCCGGTAACCGCTCCTTTGTCCAGGGGACTGGGCAGAAGGTCGGCTACGGCATTCAGCAGGCGCTGGATCCCCTTGTTCTTAAAAGCAGAACCGCAGAGCACCGGAACAATTTCCATATTGATGGTGGCCCTGCGGGCATATGACATGAATTCTTCCACGGAGATAGAATTGCGGTCTTCCAGGAACTTGTTGAGCAGGTCATCATCGGACACACAAACAGCTTCCACCAGCTTCTCCCTCCACTCTTCAACAGTCTCAACAAGCTCGTCGGGGATCGGGCAGTACTCGTACTTCATCCCCATCTCTTCGTCCTCTTTCCAGACAATGGCCCTGCGTTCGATCAGGTCCACCATACCTCTGAAGTTCTCTTCGGCACCGAAGGGGATCTGCATGGGCACTGGATTGGAACCAAGCTTGTCGCTGATCTCCTGTACCACGCCGAAAAAATCGGCACCCACACGGTCCATCTTATTAATGAACGCAAGGCGGGGTACCTTGTACTTGTCGGCCTGGCGCCAAACAGTCTCTGACTGCGGTTCCACACCTCCCACTGCACAGAAAACGGCCACTGCACCATCCAGCACCCTCAACGAACGCTCCACCTCGACGGTGAAGTCGACGTGGCCGGGAGTATCAATGATATTGATCTTATACTCCTTGTCATTGTGGTTCCAGAAAGTGGTGGTGGCTGCTGATGTAATGGTGATTCCGCGCTCCTGCTCCTGTACCATCCAGTCCATTGCAGCGGCTCCGTCATGGACCTCACCGATGCGGTGGGTGATACCTGTATAGAACAAAACACGTTCTGTGGTGGTAGTCTTCCCGGCATCGATGTGCGCCATGATCCCAATATTCCTTGTATGTTGTAAATCCGGGCTCATAAGTGTTGCACACTTACCTAAGCTGTAAAAGCTATGTCAAAATATATATTAGAACCTGAAATGGGCAAAAGCCTTGTTGGCTTCGGCCATGCGGTGCGTATCTTCTTTCTTTTTATATGCACCGCCTTCATTTTTATATGCTGCTATTGTCTCTGATGCAAGTTTTTCACTCATGGATTTTCCGGCACGCTTGCGGGAAAAAAGGATGAGGTTCTTCATGGAGATGGACACCTTACGGTCTGTCCTTACTTCCATGGGAACCTGGAACGTGGCACCACCTACCCTGCGGCTCTTCACCTCAACCTGTGGTGTGATGTTATCCAGTGCTGCCTTGAAAATCTCAAGTGCTGATTTCTCTTCGTCCTTGGTCCGCTCTTCGATAAGATCCATGGCTCCGTAGAAAATATCATAAGCCTTGCTCTTTTTCCCGCTGAGCATCAGGTTATTCACAAACCTGGTTACATAGGGATCATTGTACCTTGGATCCGGCAGGAGTATTCGTTTTTTTGGTTTGGTCTTCCTCATTATAATAGTTATATACTATCGAGTACTGTATCTGCCTTTGCTGACGCTCCGGCGGACACTCTTATTTTTTCTTTGGTCTTTTTGTTCCATACTTGCTCCTGCGCTGTGTGCGGCCTTCCACACCTGAAGTATCCAGGGCACCCCTGATCAGGTGGTAACGTACACCAGGAAGGTCTTTTACCCGGCCACCCCTGATCAGCACGATAGAGTGTTCCTGCAGGTTGTGTCCTTCTCCGGGGATATAGGCATTCACCTCTTTCTGGTTGGTCAGCCTGACCCTTGCCACTTTGCGCATGGCTGAGTTCGGTTTCTTCGGAGTAGTGGTGTAAACACGCACACATACACCGCGCCTCTGGGGACATGAATCCAGGGCAGGAGCCTTGCTCTTATCGTTCAGTTTCTTACGGCCTTTACGAACTAATTGTTGAATCGTTGGCATACTGTATGGTTACTTATGTTGATAAACGTCTATTATATTCGGGTCGCAAAGGTATGGTTTTTTCCGAAAAAACAATAATTTTTTAATGAATTATTAAGTGGGTCTCCCCCTCTGCCGGAACAGGCAGAATTTACAGGGGTTTCGGGGGACCATTGATCAATTGTATAGAATCAAAAATTTATTACTTTTGCATCACCAAAACTGAGGGTAACCGCACGATATTGCATATACAAATTATTGAATACCTTATATTTAACACCTGATGAAGACATATTCAACCAACCAGATCAAAAACATTGCCCTGCTCGGTAACTCCGGTTCGGGGAAGACCACCCTGGCAGAGACCATGCTTTTTGCAGGCGGAGTGATTGACAGAAGAGGTGACGTAGAATCGAAAAACACCGCCTCGGACTTTCACCAGATCGAACAGGAGAACCAGACCTCCATGTATTCCAGCGTCATGTACACCGAGTACAACGGTAAAAAGATCAACATCCTGGATGTTCCCGGTGCAGACGATTTTGTGGGCGGTACTGTATCGAGCCTTCATGTGGCAGATACCGGTGTTATCTTGATCAATGCGCAAAACGGGGTTGAAGTTGGTACGGAGATCCACAGCCGTTGGCTGGAGAAATTCAACAAGCCCGCGGTGATCCTGGTCAACAAATGTGACCATGACCATGCCAATTTCGAAAAAACCTTTGAGACCATCAAGGATAGTTTCGGCGGGGATGCCATCCTGGCCCAGTACCCGGTGAATGCGGGACCCGGATTCGATTCCATCGTGGATATCATCCAGATGAAGCTTTACAAATATCCCAAGGATGGTGGAAAGCCGGAGATTACCGATATCCCGGATGCAGAAGCCGACCGTGCCGAGGAGCTCCGCAGCGAATTGATCGAAAAAGCGGCCGAGAACGACGAGGCCCTCATGGAGCTTTTCTTTGAGAATGACGGGCTCACCGAAGACGAGATGCGGACAGGTATTACTGCTGGTGTTGTGGCACGTGGCATGTTCCCCATCTTCTGTGCATCAGCCAAAAATAACATGGGTGTGGCCCGATTCATGGAGTTTCTCACCAACGTGGCACCCTCCGCCAATGACCTGGAGGCAGTGAAGACCACCGACGGAACTGAAGTGAAGTGCGATGCTTCCGGCCCTACCTCCATTTTCGTATTCAAGACATCTGTTGAATCGCATATTGGTGAGATCAACTTCTTCAAGGTGCTTTCCGGCAACCTGAAAGAGGGGGATGACCTGACCAACAATACCACCCGGAACAAGGAGCGTCTTTCACAGATCTTCGCTCCCCTGGGAAGGAACCGCACAAAGGTCACCTCCATGGCAGCCGGTGACATCGGGTGTACAGTCAAAATGAAGAATACCAAAACAAACCATTCACTCACCTCTCCCGGCGCATCCTATCTGTTTGGAGATGTACCATTCCCGGAACCCAAATTCCGTACTGCCATCAAACCGGTGAGTGAAGGTGACGAGGAGAAACTGGGTGAAGCCCTTACCCGCATCAACCAGGAAGATCCCACTGTGAAGGTGGAATACAGCAAGGAGCTGAAACAGATCATCCTGTCGGGCCAGGGCGAGTACCACCTGAACATTGTGAAGTGGCACCTGGACAACGTTTACAAGGTGGAGACCGATTTCGTTGCTCCCAAGATCCCCTACCGTGAAACCATCACCAAGGCAGCCCAGAGCGACTACCGCCACAAGAAACAGTCAGGTGGCGCCGGTCAGTTCGGCGAGGTGCACATGATCATTGAGCCCTACACGGAAGGATCCGAGCCGAAAACCATGTTCAAACTGGGTGGCAAGGACCAAAAGATGGCCAACAGGGGTGTGGATACCCACGACCTGAGCTGGGGTGGAAAACTGGAATTTGTGAACGGCATTGTGGGTGGATCCATCGACGCACGTTTCCTGCCCGCCATCCTGAAAGGGATCATGGAGAAGCTGGAAGAGGGACCGCTGACCGGTTCATATGCCAGGGACATCCGTGTTTATGTATATGACGGAAAGATGCACCCGGTGGATTCCAATGAGATCTCCTTCATGCTGGCAGGCCGGAATGCTTTCAGCCAGGCCTTTAAAATGGCCGGTCCCAAGATCATGGAGCCGGTTTACGAGGTAGAGGTCCTGGTACCCTCCGATTATATGGGGGACGTAATGAGTGACCTTCAGGGAAGGCGCGCCATTGTCCAGGGCATGGCCAGTGAAAAAGGCTTTGAAAAGATCACGGCCAGGGTGCCCCTGGCGGAGATGAACAAATACTCAACCGCCCTGAGCTCACTGACCAGTGGACGTGCCATGTACAGCATGAAGTTCGCTGAGTATGTACAGGTACCGGGTGAGATCCAGGATGAACTCCTCAAAGCGTACGAAGCCGAGCAGGAGGAGGAATAGCTACATGATACCGTCTCCTCACTGAACCTGCCTGAGCAGGACCAGGTCCCCGGATTCTGGTTTCGAGAGAAGCTGGAACAACTCCACAGTGCATTCCCCACCGGACTGGAAGGTGATATTGCCTGATGCGATATCCTTGATCTCCCCCGGGGAGAACCTGGCCAGCCGGATCTGCATTCCGGAATAGATATTGACATCCGGCCGGGAATCGAAATAGACAAAGTTGCCGGTGGCCCTGTGTATGCAACCCAGGTATTCCTTCGGGACCTGGTTGACCTTTATTTTCTTGCTCAGCTGTTCCGACAGCTGCTCACCACCCACATCGATGTTTTTCAGGACCATATCCACCTGGTATGTTCCGGTGCCGTCAAATGGGTAGAACCGGACCCTCCCGTTATTGTACCCAGCCGTATAACTATACTGCCTTCCCTTATCTGAGGTTATCAGCACAGTGGCTGTGGACCCCCTGTATTCTGCCGAACTGTTATCGGTGATCTTCAGGTCCATGGTCCCGTCGTAGTTGGATATGGGTTCAATCCTGAACTCCGGGGGATCAGGGCCGGTCTTTCCCGGTTCTTTCGGGCCTGGCCCGGCTGCTGTTTTAGTGGCAGCAGGTGCAGGTTTCACTGTGGCTTTGGCAGGCTTTTGTTCCGGCCGGAAGGCCTGAGCCGGTAGACTTGACGGTAAACCTGGATGAAGTGATCCCGAAGCACCGCTTCCACGATGCGCTGTTAAGGCGGATGGTGTTTCATTGCTGCCACGGGTTCTGTTCCTGGCAGGGACTATGGTGGCCGGGGCAGTGGATGCCATCAATCCGTCGGGAACATAGTTCACCACGAACAGCCGGCCCGCCTGCAGTTCCTTATTCTTCCTGGTAATGGCATCATTCTCACCCTGAATGACCCTGTTGGCATCACTGAGCCTGCTCCTGATCTTCAGGTTCTCACTGTCAGCCTGGCGCCTGGCCTTGTCCCTTGCAGCCTTCCTCAGTCCATCATTATATATTTTGTTCCTTTTGTTCTCCTTCTTCAGGTTCTCGGGTTCCACATAGTAGTCCTGGTAAGACTTCAGCTCATATCCGGAAGTTTGATGGGTAAGCAGGGGGTTGGTCTTTGTAACGGGTTCCTGCAATACCACCTCCACATCGGTGATGTGGCCGGCCTTTAACCGGATGCGCTTCTCTGTACTCTGCAGTCCCTTCTTCCTCACCTCCAGGGTGTAATCCTCATTCAGGTCCAGGCCGTCGATGGTTATGGTCCCCCTCCCCTTGAAACTGTCATCCAGGAATACCTCTGCATCACCGGGCACCACCACCACCTTGACGCTTCCGTAGTTGTTCCGTTTGAATTCCGGGTAGAAGCTGGTGATCTGGTCCAGGTTGGAAACTGACTTCCCGAAGAGGAACCGGGAGAGGTCATTGACGTCCTCCTGTCCGCACTTGCTGGCATAGGCCAGGCTCGGGGCAAAATTGTTGTTCTTATTGTAAAGGTATCCGGAAGCCCCTCCACTTCCGTTCTTTACTGCAATATTCAGTGCCGTAACTCCCCCGTTGCTATGATCTGAATAATCCATGGGCACCCCGTAATTGTCAAGCAACCTGATACAACCCACCGCATCCACTGCCGCGGCATGGAAAAGGAGGGGATATCCGCTCTGTTCCAGGAACGCATTTGTATGATCAAGGTCATCCAGCAACATGCGGAGGATGGCCGACTGGTCAAAATCGATGGCCTGCTCAATGGTGGATTTCCCCTGGTAGATCTGGTCCAGGTGGAACTTGTTCTTCACCACCCTCTCCATAAACCTGGTATCCCCCCGCCTGATGGCCGAAAAGAGCTCGGGAGTGAACCTGGCATCCACCTTGCTGACCCTGGTCTTGATCTCCCGGTTGTTCTCATCCAGGTCCGCCGCCATCAGGATGTAGAACCTTTTCCGGATCAGGTCATCCTCCAGTTCACTCATGAGTACATAGGCGCTGGCATCCTTGTTATTCGCTGAAAGCCCCGCCTCCAGGTACATCCTTGTGGCCTCCAAAAATGCCTCTTCGCCGTTCTTGTCATATAAAGCCTTCTTCCTGTAAGCCACCTTGATATAGTCCTCGGGAGTGCTCAAGGTGTCCCCACGAAAATGCCGGGCTTGTTGCAGCTGGTATTGATCCAGTTGGCATTGTGAATGGAATAATTCTCCTCCACCTGGTCGATCACACAGATGTGGAAATTCCTGCACTCCATAAAATAGTGCTCCTTACCCGGATCGACCTCATAGGCTGCCGCTTCAAAATACTGCTGGGCAAGCTGTTCATTCTCCCCAACCATATCATCTTTAATGCGGCCCATTTCTTCGGCCAGTTGTGCTTCCAGTTCCCTTTGTGCGTTATATTTGACCTGGGCCATCTCATTTTCCAGGTTCTGCCTGGCAGCTTCCTGACCGGCAATGGCAAGCACATCTAAAACTATTCCTACACCGTCACCGCTTTTCCCCCGGGCCCTGGCAATATCAACGGAGATTTGTTTGATCTGGGCATTGAGGTATTGGATTTCCCGTTCGGCCTGGGCCATCCTTGCAGCAGTTTGTTGCTCAATCTGCCGGTTCATCTCAACAACCTTCCTCTGGTAGGTTGCCACCACCACTTCGGGGTTGCTGGACTGGAAGTTATAGGAGGGACGACTGCTGAGGTTGTTTGAGTATTGTGCCGTTCTAAGGAAGGAGCCAGCCACACTGTTCCAATGCAATGAGAATGAAACGGGATTATAGGCCTTACTGCTGGACTGCCTCACCATCCTGGCAGTGTATTTTGAATCGATGCGGGCGGGTGTGGATTGCTGTGAACCGGGTGTAGAACGGCGGGAATTTGCTGCTGCCTTTGCAGCAACCTTGGATTGTCCAAGGGTGGTTGCTGCAGACAGCATCAACACCAGTACCGGGATGCCAATTCTTTTCATAAGATTGTCAGAATGCCGTTCTCAAGGTTGTCTAAAAATATGGAATTCTTTTTAAAAATGGTTATGAAGCTGGGGGGGTCATACGAAAAAGTGTATCGTTTACACAATAAGTTCCGGCAGGCGCACCTGTTAAAATGGCAAAACAGAACCACATTGGTGTTATTTTTATTTGTTCAATGTTATAGAATATATACTTTCGGCTTTCACTTAACCCTTTAACCTGTTTGTGATGAGATGTATTCTTACCATACTTCTTGTCCATGTGATTATCATTAGTGTTCTCGGTCAGACCGATCCGGGGCTGTCATTCAGCAATATTTCCAAGGTCTATGGTGATGAATCCTTCACGCTCACTGCCTCTTCGGGGGCCGGATCACAGGGAACCATCACCTTTTCCATCGTCGGGAATTCTGATGTCATTGCCCTTTCGGGGGACTCAGGGGAAACGGTCACCATCAATAATGCGGGGGAGGCCGTCGTAAAAGCGACCATTGCCCAGACAGCGACCCACACCGGAGCGGAAGTGAATGCCACCATCACCGTGGAGAGGTACCCCATCGAAGTAAAGGCCAATGACAAAACCTTCACCTACGGAACCAGGTATATCCCGGGCGAGGACTACACCTCACAGACCCCGATGGCCTACAATGATACAGAGGCAGTCCTTCACACCTCCCTGTCTGCTTTTTGCATTGAAGGCCCCAATGGAACAATCTTCGACACAAAGAGTAGTCATATCCTGAGGGTAAACATTGACCAGGAGCCGAGGAATTACCGTATCATCACCCCTCCCAAAGACGGACTGCTGACCGTCACCAAGAAACGGATCGATTTTTACATCAGTGATGCCGAAAGGACCTATGGAGAGGGCGACACGGATTTCACCGGGACCTCGGAGGGGTTTGTCACCGGGGAGAGCATTGCAAACCTGGATCCGGCCCCGCAGTTCTCCTGCGATGTTGACATCTCCTCCGATGCAGGTTCCTACCCCATCAACCTGGAGGAGGATAGCCATAGTGACTGGAACTATGAGCTGAACGTTATTCCGGGCGTCCTGATCATTAGAAAGGCAGCCATCACCCTGTTTGCTGATGACCGGGAGGTGACATACGGTGAGGTGGAGTCTGAGATCCCCAATTTTACCTTTTCGGTCAACCGATGGATCTTCCCCACGGATTCTGACGACTTTTCCACGGATCCCGTGCTGACCACCGATGCCACCAATACCACCGGTGCCGGTAGCAATAGAAAAATCTTCTTCGCACAAACAGGGATTCACCCGAATTATGACATCAGCAATGTCATGGGCGACCTTACGATCACTCCCGCAGATCTGGCAGTGACGGTCATCTCATTGAGCATCGCCTACAAAGATGACATTCCCTCCCTGGATACCTGCGGAGTAACAGTTACGGGATACAAGAACGCGGAAAGCTATCAGATTTTTGACCAGAGCAACAACCTTTTCATGAAAGGTGAAAAGCTGTGGGGACCCGCCATCAGCCTCTCTTACGGCGGAACCCCTGTACGGGGTGCAAATGCCGGCAGCACCTACCGCATTATCATGGGCCCCACCCTCTCTGCCGTCAACTACAACCTGGAATATACCAACGGTAACCTTGAAATCACCAAGGCAGACCTGGGGATCGAGATCCATGATATCAACCAGCTGGTTGGTGACGTGAATCCTCCCCTGGCGCACTCTTATACAGAGGGCATGCCGGACCATTTTCTTGATACCGCTAATCTTGATTTCAGCATAGGAAGCTATAGGGTTGATGAGGATTACAGTCAGCCGGGAAGCTACTCCATCAACTACCCGGTTACACCAGGGGACAGGAACTACAACATCATTGTGGAACCGGGGACCCTGACTGTTTACGAGAAGGCACATTTTAATACTGTGCCACCCGGTGTTCGGGCCTGCAGGGATACAGAGACCACCATCCCCGTGGTCACTGACAGCCCGGGACCCACCTATCAATGGTTTGTCCGGTTCCCGGGTTATGGATTCCAGCCCCTGAACCAAAACATCATCGACAGCCTGGACCTCGACGGGACTGATTCCAACAGGCTGACCATCGGCAGTATGAAAGAGCGTTATGACGGCTACAGGTTCAGGTGCGAGCTCACCAGCACGTTCCTGGTTGATCCCCTGGTTCCCATCCCTGACACTGTCGAGACAAACACCGTCAGTGATGACATTTATCTTGACCTGAAAACCACCCCCCCGTTTGCAAAGGTAACCAACAAGGGAGGGACAATCCTGATATGCATGGATCCGTTCGTGGACGGATACCAGTGGGGTATCATTGGGAGTCCGCGGACATTCCAGGGGCCACCAACAAATACCTGGATATCAGCGATAATCCTTCACAGGCGGATAAATACTGGGTCCGCACAAGGTATGACTCCACCGGCTGCACAGCCGTCTCCTCGGTGAATACAATCAATGGGTATGCTTTCGAAGAAGAGGTCCCCTATGCACATGGATCTTTTGATATGGAACTCTATCCCAATCCGGCCAGTACAGGCGACGGTATGATGATCACCGTCAACAATCCGGTTTCAAATACCCGTTTCACCATCAACTTCTACAACCAGTGGGGCAAAAAGATCCACCGGATCAATGGCACAAGCAGCGGCAGGGTACAACAATACTACCAGCTGGGAAGCGAATTCCAAAGTGGTTTCTATTTCCTGGAGTTCTACCAGCTGGACCGCAGGGATGTACAAATGTTTATCGTCCATGAATAGGGGATTTGTGACATACATGCTGATGGTGGCCGGCCTGTGCTGGGTGGCTGAGCCTGCGCTCTCCCAGGACCAAACCCTGGAGCTTTCCAGGCAGCAAACCCTGAAAATGCTCACTGAACTGGATTCCCTGGTGACAGAATATGCCGCTTCCTGCTCCTTCATGGGGGACCCGCTGACAGCCACAGAGGAGAGGGCCCGGTTCCTTTCGTTGTTCGAATCGGATTCCGTAGAGGTATTTGACGACATCAATCCCAACATCGATCCTTCGGCCGTAGAGCGGATCAATGAGCAGAATAAAACAGTGGATAACTATATCTGGGGGATCCTCAGGGAATTCAATTCATACGACACCTATGTGACCCGGACCAACGTGGCCAGTGCTGCCGAAAGGATGTACCGGAAAGATTCAAACCTCTATACCACCGTATCGGTTCGAAAAAGATCCCTGGGAGCATTGAAGGACACCCTCAAATGCAAAACCGTCAATACCGATGCCAACCTGGAACTCTGGATCAGGATTTACGATACGGTCCAGTTCAACATGAAGATCGCCAGGATCTCCAAAGAGGGGCCGCTGGGAGTGGACTGGAATTACACCTATGCAAAGCTGAAGCGGAAGAAGATGGAGACCCATTTCAACCTGAAACCGGTCTATTCCCAGCTTGTTCCTTCGGGTTTCGTGCAGGTGGACCCGCCCAACAAGATCGTGGTCAACCACAATGCCTTCCTTGAGAGTGAACATATCTCCGATCTTGGGCTGACCTCCAAGTACCTGGGAGGCAGTTACGGGATCAACGGGGAAGTGGAGTTCCGTTTCTTCAAAAAGAATGAAGAAAAAAACAGGACCAGCGGATTCTCGCTGGGCGTCGGGGGAGGCCTCTATAACTCCTTCTTCCAGGCCGAAAGGTATACGGACGTTTTGTATCACACCGATAAAGACGGGGACCTGTTCTACGAATTCACCCATGTGGATGACCTGCGTGAGTCATGGATGATGTTCAGTGCCGACATCCCCCTGAAATACAGCTCGGAGAAATGGAAAAGTTTCGAAAAGGGCCGCTATTTCAAGCTGGGTGTAAGGCTTTCCTATATGATGGGGACCGGCAAAGCGGAAGGGATCCTGACCCGGAGCGGGTACTATCCCAAATACGGGGTTACCATCGAGGAGGTGGAGGAATACGGATTTGTGACAGATCAACCCTTGAATGAACGCATGGACCTGGATATTAATCCGTACAACGTGGCCGTTGAGTTGTCTGCGGGGCGTAAACGTCGTTCGAAGTCAGGCAAGGCAATATGGTACATTGGCTTTAACATAGGGGCCTACGGACTGGATGTCATCGGGAACAACGCTGAAAATCTCTATGCTGCACCGGAGGACCATTCACAGAACCGGGAGTACCAGGGGATCCTCCCCATGATGACAGCCGCACACCTGGGTTATGTGGGGATCGAAGTGGGCATCCTCAAGGCAAATCCCAATGAAGAGCTGTTGAAACGCAAGAAGATCATCCGCCTGGAAGGGAACGGTGCCGGGCCGGAATCAGGCTATCGCCGGACCTACATCCAGGGGCTCGACAGCCGGGATTTCTCCAGTTCCTATGCCATCCTCATCGATGAACTGCCCAAGAAGGACAGGCCGGAGATATTCAAGGTGGAAGATAAGGATCCCCGAAAGGAGCTTGATAAGTATATCCGGGAGGAGCTGGTGCTGTCTGAGGCTGAAATTGACCGGATCAGTAACGAGAAGGAGTACATCGTCCACTTCTCCTTTATTGTTGACCGGGACGGCCTGATCCAGGATATCAAACTGAAGAACCAGAATGAAACAGAATTCGGACAGGAACTCTATTTGATCCTCTCGCGCACTTCGGCATTCTGGGACGCGGGCATTTTCAACGGCAGCCCGGTGGATACCAAGATAGAAATGAGTTACAAATACTAAATGACCGGAAGTATGCTCAGAAAGCTTTGTATATCCATCCTCATCATCACGGTCCTGTTTTCAGGATGTGATCCTGGTGGACAGAAAGGAGAGGGAGACAACGAACCGACCAGCGCACTTTTCCTCCTTGAAAAGAGGGAGTACGCCACAGGTGAGGCCATCACTTTTAAGAACAGATCAACCGGCGCATTCTCCTACCACTGGGATTTTGGTGACGGGACCACCTCTACGGAACAATCGCCGGAACACATGTACAAACTGCCCGGAGAATATGTCCCGCAGCTCACCGTTACACGGGCCAGCAATACCTCCTCCTATGATTACAAGATCACCGTGTCCGGCGATCCCATTTCCGGCGAAGGGGAAGGGATTGCAGGAGGAACAGGGGCCACAGATGATGAAGGTGAAAGCGGTCAGGCGGAAGGCGAAGATGAAACTCCAGGTGTGCCTGTCCCTGCGGGTCCGCCTGCAACACCTGTTCAGATGACCCTGACCCCCTTCAAGGTATCCACAGGCGCAGGCCTGAAATACAGCCACCCATCAGCCCACCGGCTCACCTGGGAATTCGGACCCGGGCAGACCAGTTCCAGCAAGAGTGGGAAGCATACCTACTCCGATCCCGGGAAAAAGCTGGTGAAACTGACCTGGATGGGTGATGGCCAGAGGGTGGTCCTTGATTCGCAGATCATCCAGGTGTTCAGGGCTTCGGTAACACCCACCAAGGTCAATGTGGAGAGCGAGATCACCCTTAAGGCGGAGGCAGATTTCGGGATGCAGTGGGACCTGGGGGAAGGCGAAATACTGAACGAACACGAGGCCACCCTGGCCGTCAATGTCCCCGGTAACATGACCATCAAACTGAAAGATGCACAGACCGGCAATACCCTTCAGCGTTTCCAGATCAAGGTCAATGATATCATGAGGTCTGAAAAAATCGATGCCCTGCTGCTTGAACTGGCCGATCCGGGAAGAACCAGGCAGGATAAGAATGGCTTTGCAAAGGAACTGGAATCCTACTGCGTACAGGGAAGAGATACACCGGTCACCGGTGTAGAAGCCGAAAATGTGGACGAACTGGTGATGAAGATCCGGATCGAATCCAGTGAATTTACAGCCACCACCATCAAAACGGAAATTGCCCTTGATGATGCAGGAAAAATAACCGGTATAAAAGTCTTGGAATACACCAAGAAAAACATCTGATAACCGCATAATGTATAGCCTTATGAAGCCCGTACTGAAGATCATCAGCATCTCCCTTGTCCTCCAGGCCTTCGCCTGGACAGGCCAGGTATGCCAGGCACAGGGCCAGTGGGAAAGGCCCATGAATATTCCTACCAAATACATCAAACCCACCGCTTCCACCCAGAATGAGACCGGGCTCAGCGAAAGCTTCCGGGGGGATTATTGGAAGGTATGGATCGACCGGGAAAAGCTGGTGACCTCCACCGGCATGCAGACTGAACTGCTGGATGAGTTCTGGGTGGTGGAGGAGAGCGAGAGCCGGGTCCATATCGTGAAGGATAACGGCAGCTTCGACGGTTACGAGTTCGATGACGAGATCCTGCCCGTGGATTTCGGCTGGGTCCCGAAAAAGAGGGTGATCCTCTGGAATACCTCCCTGTACGACGAGAAGACCAAGTTCAGGGAGAAGGTCCTCACCATCTCCGATATCAATCACATGGAGAAGAACAAGGATCAGATCATCAAAGGGGAGAAACTCATGGAGTTCTTCGGATCACCGGCTACAAAGGTCCCCCTGGACAAGGAGACCACCCTTTTCGAGGTGTTCTATGTCTATAAAACCGAAGGGGAGCGGGTCCTGATCGGGAAGGATGAGAGCCTGGACAAGCGGGTGGCCAAAAACGTGATCTACGGCTGGGTAGACATGGACATTATCCAGCTCTGGGGACACCGCCAGACCCTGGAACCCGCCAGCGGAATACAGCAGGTGCAAATGAGGAAGAGCAAGGGGGTGAAAACTTCCGTTTTCGCCAGCCCCGATGAAACAAGAAAATACATCCAGAATCCCGTCAACAACACCCGGTCATTCTGGAACGATGACCACTATGAGGCCGGGTACGATCCTTACTGGAAAAGGTTCCCGATCCTCTCCAATGAGAACGGGATCGTCGAAACAGCCGTGATCAGCGACCTGATCACCGTCAGTGAGAATGAGGAAGGCGAAGTGGAAGTGGATACGGTGGATGCCAAGGAGTATGAAAGGCTGAACAAGCTCTACAATGAACAGAAAGAGCGCACCAGCCAGATCAACGTGGTTTTTGTGGTCGACGGAACCCGGTCCATGGAGGAGCCCATCGAGTCGGTGAAGAAAGCTGTGATCCAGACGGCCACCCGCCTCTACGAGTCGGTCAATAAGTTCCAGTTCGGTGCGGTGATCTACCGGGACTACAATAACGCGAAAGACGACAAATGTTTTGAACTCTCCCCGCTGGGGGACTACCTCCAGTTCAACAGGTTCATGAACAGGGTCAGCACCGATGATCCTGCATGCTTCAACTCTACGGTTTCTGAAGGAATGTACAAGGGATTGATGAAGGCAGACGGCCTGTTCAGGGGCAAAGAGAGGGAGACCAACGTGATCGTGCTGGTGGGTGATGCCGGCGACCGGCAGGCCCCATGGCGAATTGGAGAAGATGAAGTGGTGAAAATGCTGGTGAAGAACCGTGCCAGCCTGATCACCATCCAGGCCCACCGGTGGAAGAACCAGGCATACGAAGATTTCTTTTACCAGGCGCGTGACCTTTCCCTTTTGTCGGCCAAGAAACTATCCGGGATCCAGAAACAGATGTATGGCAGCACCAACCTCACGGCGCTGACCACCACTCCCAGGTTTGCACAGAGCAAAAGCGGGAACAGGACCCTCTTCAACCTGGAGAACAGCCCCGTGGACGGGGGATTGCAGATTGCCGGGAAGGACGAGGTGATCCCTCCCGATATCATCGAGAGTGAGGTCAAGAGGATCCTGCTCGAGATCGATTCCACCAACCAGGACCTGCTGGCCTCCCTGGACCTGATGATACAGAGTTATGGTGAAACCGGGTTCACACCCGAGGCCATCCAGATCCTGATCAACGCCGGATTTCCTGCCGAATACATTGAATTGCTTTCCAAACGCAGGTACCAGTTCCTCATCCGGGGTTTTACCGCACCCAGGGTGGATCTGGTGGAAAGCCCGCTCTATGATTTTGTACTGTTCGTGGACGGGGCCGAGTTTGATGACCTGGTAAAATCGTTGAACAAACTGGTGATCCCGGGACAGAATGTAAGTGCCAGGAGGGAGGGTCTGTACAACGCGTTCATCCAGCTTCTGACCACCAATTACGGGGCGAGGATAGAGGAGATAGCCAACCTTTCCCTTGCAGAGATCATGGCACTGATCACCGGGCTTCCCTCCACATCCGAGTTGTTCAAGCGGTACACCCTGTCCGATATCCAGGATCCCATCAAGATGAACAATGCCGAGGTGGATGAAGTGATCAACGGGATCAAGCAATCCCGGAAAAGGCTGCTGCAGGTCAGGGCTGACGATACCTACTTCTTCAGGTCGAACCTGCGCCAGTACTACTGGTTGCCTCAACAAATCCTCCCATAATCCGCAGGTATGAACAGGATTATTCTCATATTGGTTCTATGCGGCGCATTCACACAGGCTGTGAATGCCCAGTACCTGCATGAATACATGCACCTGCCCGGGAAATATAAGACCCCGGAGGTCGGGGTCTCCGCCACAGGGACGAACAGTGAGTTCACAGAGGATATCTGGAGGGTTTATGCCGACCGGGACCATGTGATGATCTATTCGGATCCCGGGCTTACCCAGGTGACGGATTCGGCCAGGTTCCTGGAGGCGTTTGTGGCCTGGGAAGAGACCGGGAATGCCGTCAAGGTGGTAAGCCAGGGTAGCACAGGCAGGATGTTCAGCGGGGAGGTATTCGGGGAAGGCGCGGTGGACCGCGGCTGGATCGATAAGCGCCAGCTTATACTCTGGCCACAGAGCCTGAGAAGGAATGGGCTGAGAATGAAGGCCCTGATCAGCCATACCCTGGAATCCTCCATCCCCGACAAAAGCAAACCCACCAGGCAGGTCAGGATCCTGGAAGGGGAGTTCAGGATCTACAATGTCATGAAGTCAGAAGCGGGGACCATGCTGCTGCTCAATGCCGATGAGATGAATGCGGAACTTGGCAGGGAGGATGCCTTCTGGGTGAACCGGGATGAGATCACCCTTATTGAATCGAGGAAAGCGTTCATCCCCGTCTGGGATGAGGTCCTCAACGGCGAAGTGATCCATGTATACGGATCCAACGCAGGGGCACGGTCCTCTGCCATGGATGACGTCCTGTTCACCATTGAAGAGGTGGATCCCTTTGTTGGTTTTTTAAATCCACGTGGAGAGAAAGCAAGTGTCCTGACCACCGAAACGGTCATCGACGGAACCATGAGACGTGCCTTCCTGGACAACACCTCCGGCACCAGTTATGAGAAGGCATACCTGGTGGATTACACCCAGTTCCTCATGTACCAGGAGCTGATCGAAATCATTACCAGCAATGAATTCCTGACGCCTGAAGAGTTGGAGATCGGGCTGGCTGACTTCTTCTTCAGGTATGGTTTTACCTCTGAGGGAAGGGATTCTCTGACCGTGGGAGGAATGATGGAAAAGATCACAGGGATCCGGTTCGACCGGGATGGAAGTGAACTGCCCCTCAGGGTGGCATTGATGGGACCGAGGGAACGGACCAGCCTGTTAAAAAAGTATACCACCTACGCACAGATGATGATGGATGAAGCACTGCTGGACCAGTACCGGTTCGATTCGGACGAGTACTATTACTGGCTGCCGGAATCATGGATCAATCCCACCCAGCTTTTCAGGATGGCCCTGGGCAACATTGATCCGAAAAAACCGCCTCCCAGGAGCTACCGGAGCTATGAGCTCTTTTATGTGGACGGCAGCTCTGTAAACAGCGTGGAAGCATCCATCCTGAACAAGATGCACGATGACCTCCGGCAAAAGATCCAGCTGGCCTCATCACTATCGGGACCCGACTCCCAGCATGGGGTATATGCCTACCTGAGCCACGGGGAGGAGACGGTGCAGAATGACCACCGCAGGCCCTTCGAGAGCACGGTGGATGAACTGCTTGGGAAGCTGAGGGGCGGCACCTATTTCCCGGACAAACAAAGGGACAAGCGGGAGATTGAAAGCGAGGTCCTGACCCACCAGGTGGTCTCGGTCTTTGATACCCTGATGGTCCATTTTTACATTCCTCAGGGATTCTTTGAAGAGGACCTCTGGGATCACCGCGGACATATGCTGCTGGAGCTGCCCGAACGCATATACTCCCTGTCCATGCCAAAATTTGACGGGATCACCATCATCAACATCAACCTGTATGACATCCATGATGAAGTGAGGCTTGACAGGGACATTGCCACGGTTCTGGATACATATGGCCTCAGGGAGAAATACCTGGAGGTAAAATTCAATAAATTCAACTGACATGGATCAAGTGCTGTACCGTATTGAGGATCTGACCTGTTCCTATGATGGTTCCACCCCCGTGCTGAAGATCGGGGAGCTTGAGCTGATGAAGGGGAAGCAAACGGTTTTTGTGGGAAAGTCGGGAGCAGGCAAAAGCACCATCCTTGAAACCCTGGGCCTGATGAACAGGACCATCCTTGATGGCGAAATTACTTTCTTTCCTGAGAACGGGGATGCGGTAAGGCTGGGGCCCCTGTGGGACAATGAGGATGAACTGGCTGACATCAGGAACAGGTTTTACAGCTTTATTTTCCAGAACACCAACCTGATGCAGAATTTCTCCGCTTTCGAAAATGCCTGCATTCCCCAGCTCCTGCAGGGTGAGTCCATGGAGACTGCCAACGGGAAGGTCCGTGAAGCCATGAAAAAAGTGGGCCTGTCAGAGATCAACGGGGAAGACAAGGTCACACAGCTGTCTGGGGGTCAGCGCCAGAGACTGGCCTTCGTAAGGGCAATCACACCGGAATTTGAGGTGCTCTTCGGCGATGAACCCACCGGGAACCTGGATGAACTGAATGCCCACGAGCTGATGCGGTACATCGAATCGGACGTACACCAGAAAAAAAGAAGTTCCATCCTTGTATCCCACCACATCGACCTTTCCCTGGAGTTTGCCGACCAGATCATCCTCCTGGTGAAGAACAACGAATACTCCTACGGAAACGTAACCCGCGAGAATATCTTTGTAACTGACCGGGAAAACGGCAACAGGGAGTGGCTCGATATGACCGGGAAGAAGATAAAGGACGTCAGGTCAATGCTGCTTGAAAAACTCAGGTAAGTACAGAAAAATGAAAAACCAGTCATTCAATAAACTCTTTACACTGCGGGAGCTCTCCGAAATCAGGGGTGCCCGGAACCGCAACTATATGATCCTGATCTCCATCCTCATTGGTACCTTTGCCGCGGTAACCATTGCCGACGGGGGACTGGACTACCTGCGCTACAAGATGAGGGACCCGTTTGTGAAGAACCTGGAGGTCACCATTCCTTACGAACAGGTGAACAACGTGGACACGTATAAGTATTTTCTGAACCAGGACTCACTGAAAAAGCGCTTTCATTACGATACGGTGATGTCCCACGTGGAGATGTCCCTGTTGATGTGGAGCGAACCGGAGTCGGAATACGTAAGGGAGAAAGGCCGGTCCATTGAAGACCAGAACCCGATCCTGGAGAAGATCCTGGAGAGATCGAACCTTATCCGGGGAAGGGGATTCCTGGACCAGTTCGACATCGGGTTTATTGTGACCAGGCAACTTTTGCAGGACCTGGGATACCCCCTGGATGCTCACTTCATCCACATGGCGGTACCCAGGACCACCGAGGGGTATTTCAAAGTACCTGTTCCGGTCATCGCCGTGGTGAAAGAGATCCCCGGTCTTGCCAGCTTTGCTTTTACCCCCTATTTCTACAAGACCCGGAACTTGCGGAGCAACAACCCGTTCTTCCTGGACCGGTACTCGGACATCAACTACTTCATGCCGGAAACAGATCCTGACCGGGTGGCGGAGGTCAAGGATATCCTGAGAGAGATCATGGAGAACAATGAACTTTTCGCGGGTATGGACCCTTCGGTGGAGCAGTTCGGTTTCGATTTTTCCCACAAACCCGGTACCAGGTTTGCCATCAACTTCTATCCCCAGCCATACGATGAGGAGGAGCTGGAAATGCTGGTTCAGGAGCTGACCGGCACGGAAGCATTCGGGAAAATAGGTGAAAAGCTGCAGCGGTGTTACTACTACAACATGCCCCCTTCCCCTGACTATACCATCGACTACGACAGAATGTCTTTCCTCTTCTCATCCCTGCGACAGGTCGGGGAATTCAAAGAGTACCTCTATAACAAGCATCAGCTGGAGGTGGAGATGTCCAAGATCAGGGACAAGGAAAACTTTCGCGCCATCAGTATACTGACCATCTCTATGACAATTATCCTATTGATATTCAGTGTATTCAGTGTGGCCCTTTTTATTTTCAACCTGCTGAAGAACCACCTGCTGAAGATCAGGATGAACCTTGGGACCTTCAAGGCCTTCGGGATGTCGAACCACGAGATCAAGGTGATCTACAAAGGGATCATCCGGCGGTTCTGCCTTTCCGGCATTGGAATCTCCCTGGCCGTGGTCTTCGTGATCGATGTGCTGGTGGTACTGATCTTTCTCAGGGAACTTCATATATTGCATATGCTCAACATCTATACCCTGATTGCAGTGGCAGCCATCATCGCATCTGTGGAATGGACAGTGAAAAAATCGTCCGACGCCATCCTGGAGAATACCCCCGGGGACCTTATTTATGGCAGAGATAACAACTAATAACTATCATTTTATCACTTTAAAACCAACAACTATGAAAAGGAATCCGAACTTAAGATTGTTGTTCTTGATGGCAGCACTTCTGGTTGCCGTGGGAGCCACAGCCCAGCGGGACACCATCACCCCCATTGAAAGCATTGATGTTGACCTGCACCTCGATATGTACACCACTGTTGAGGGACTTGTCACTCAGTACACATCTGCCACGGAGGGAGCCACAGCCTACTACATCCTGAAGGGTGAATACGGGAGGCCCATCCAGGTCAATACCAGCTTCAAAAAGCCCATCATCAACCGTAAATACAGGGTAAAAGGGATCATCAAGGCCAATCCGCTGACCGACCAGCCTTACCTGGTGGAGATCAAGAAGACCATGATCATTCCCATCTGGATCTTCCTTACCCTTGGAGGGATCGTCCTGCTCATCGTGGGCGTCTTACTGGTCTTCCTGCTGGGCGACCGGATGAAGGGAGGAAAGCAGCCGGCAAGCACAGGAGCCGCCCCTGCTCAGCCATCCGGCGAACCCGGGTACAATGAGGACTTCAAAACCGTGAAAATCGTGACCGAAGTGGTGGATGCGACCCTGAAGGAGATTCCTGGCAAGCTGAAGATCCTCAACGGCGAAGATGCCGGTAAAGAGTTCAAACTCATGGGGAAACTTACTGTCAACGGCGGCGGAATGGTGACCATCGGAAGTATGGAACAGACCGGCCCGGCCAAATGGTACCACATCAGGATCATGGAGAGGACCGTCTCCAGGCAGCAGGCTGAGATCATCTATTACAAGAATGAGGAAAAGGTCCTGATCAAAAACCTGAGCAAGGTGAATTACACCAGGCTGAACGGTGTGGAGATCCATGTGGATGAAGCCAAGGAGATGAAAATTGGCGACCAGGTTAAATGCGGAGCCATTGAATTTGAATACACAGGCTAGCAACATTCATTTCCGCATTCATTTGCAATTGCAGGTATGGCAGGATCACAACTGATCGCCTGGGGTGATACAGACCAGGGGAAACGGACCAATAATGAGGACGCTTTCCTGTCCGAGAAGATCGGACACCATACCAGACTTCTGGCCGTGGCAGACGGAATGGGAGGCGGGGTGGCCGGTGAAGTTGCCAGCGCAACGGTCATTGACGAACTGCTCAGGTCGGTTACCGCTGATATCAACGAAGATACCGGTCCCCACGAACTCTCAGGCATCCTCCGGAATGCTTACAGCAGGGTCCAGGAGAAGGTGCAGGAGGTGATCCGCCAAAGACCCGATCTCGAAGGGATGGGCACTACGCTTACCGTCCTGCTCGTCCATAAACAGGATTATGTGTTCGGTAACCTTGGCGACAGCCGCCTCTACCAGATCCTCCCGGATGAGATCAGGCAACTGACCAGGGACCATTCCCACATCCAGGAGCTGATCGATAAGGGGGAAACACCCGATGAGGCCTATGTGGCCAGGTACTCCAACCTGATCACCAAATGCATCGGGGGAAACACCGAGGAACCGGACATTGAGCCTGGCGGAAACGGGTACCATACCATGGTACCCGGTACTGCGTTCCTGCTTTGTTCTGACGGCCTTATTACCAAGCCCTCAGAGGAGGAGAACAAGAGGCTGATCCACCAGGTATACCTGGCAGGTTCTGATATTAAGCAGGTCCCCCGGAACCTGATCAATCTCGCCGATAATGAGGGTTCCAGGGACAACATCACAGCCGTGGCCCTTGAATATGGTTTCCCCAGGAAAAGGTCTGTGGCCGGTCTCCTTGGTCGGAGCAAGCTTCCGGCCTACCGGATCGTATTCATCTCCCTGGCAGTGATCCTGGCCATCATTGCCGCAGTTTTCCTGGCACAATACGGCCTCAGGTCAGTGGTACCCGGGAATGGAGAGCAGGAAGCACCCGAACATGAAGCCGCCCCCTGGAGGGGCCGGTTCACCGAAGTGGATGAATACACCTCCAGGGACCTCATCAGGTGGAATCCTTACCCGGGAAAAGGTGAACTGAAAGAGATCCGCATCATCCAGTTCGGTGATGCCACTGGCAGCACCCAACTGATTACCGACCCGGACAACAAAGGAAAGACCCCGGTCTCATCGCTGATGACTGCCTCTTTTAAGAATGACACCACCCTGAAGATCCGGATAGAGGCTGTGCTCCTGAATGATTCCATCATCAGGGGTGATACGGCCCTCATTAAGATCAGGAATATTGAATAGAAGCATGTGAAATACCCGTTTATCATAACCGGCCTGCTCTGGGCATCCCTGCTGATTTCCCAGGAACCTGCTTGTACCTCGGTCCGGTACCTGGAGTCGGACGGCAGTGCGTTCGTGATCGAAATGACCATTGAAGCAGGCAGCAGTGACCTGCAGTCCTGGATCAGCAGTGGCATGAAGATCTCCGCCCGGGTACACACAGACTACCAGGTGGATACGGTGGGATACACCAGGTTGCCCCCTCCTTCCATCCATCTTTACGTGATCGACCACGATAAGAAGGGGGAATTTAAGGTAACCCACACCGGGCGGCTTGATCCCGGAAGCGGGCTCCCCGAAATCCCTGCAGTGACCGGGGCACCCGGGAGGGAAACTGCACAGGCGGAGTCCTGGACGGATACTGTACAGGCGGAGTCCGGGACGGATACAGGGATGGATGCTGCGGGTACAAACCTGAGGGATTCCTCCCGGATCCCGGTACCCTACACATTCCGTTTCGAAATTGATACGGCAGGCCTGCATCTTCCGCTGGACAGCCTGCTGGATGCGGTCCAGCTTTTCGCACGACGGGACGGGGGCATTGCACTCCAGTTCAGTCCACTGGAACTGGAACAGGCGGCCATGGTAAGGGATACGCTGTATGTGGACCCCCGGACAGGGCAGCTGCACAAAAAACAGGGAGATCCCGCCGGTTCCCCGGCCTCACAGGAAACCCCTGTCATGGTACCGGATTCCGTGACCAAAACCTCCTTCACCCGGTTTATGGATTCTATCCAGTATGCAGCCCTGCTTTCGTTCCGCGAGGGGGAACCCGGAAAATTCGGATTTCTTGACTCCCTGAACGCTCTGGATCCCTCTGATCTGCCCCCTCCTGATTTCCTCTATATCCACGCAGGCGGGTCCGTGAAAATACCCGCAGGCCTCTCCTCCCGGTACGGGACCAGCAAGGAACTTCCCGATGCCCTGGCAGCACTCAGGGCGCTGATCCGGCAACAGCAACCTGACCGGTGCACCCTGAGGATCACCTCCCGGGACCTCCATGCAGGCCTTGAATTTGCTGATACAGTCGCCATTCACCTGTCAGACTCCTGTGAACCGCTGGAAATTCCCCTGGAAATCCCTCAAAAAGAGTTATGCAAGGCAACCCTCAATGAGATCCTCCTCAAGGCATACACCTGCCTGGATCAAGGCCACTACGCCCGGGCCCTTGACACCCTCTGGGCACAGATGGGATACCTGGAAGCCCGGGGAGTATGTGAAAGTGTCATCCCCGGGATGGTCAGCCTGGCCGAAGAGGCATTCATCCAGTATTGTGACAATGACATCAGCACCGATCCCGATCCTGAAAGCGCATACCAGAAACTGATCCGGGTAAAAGAGCAGTGGAAAGGTGAGAAAAGCAGCATCGTCAATACCCGGGAGACGCAGGTCCTGGCCAAACTCTTTAACGATTTCTGGAACAGTAAGCAGAAGATCAGGTGGAACCGGATGGTGGTCATCGGTAAGAAGATCCCGTTGAGTACCAACCGGGACAAGGTAAGGTACAACTATGCCCTCTACAGTTCCACGTCAGATCCTGACAAAGCATGTGCCTACCTGCGAAAATGCCTTGAGCTAGATCCCTCCTATGGGGCTGCTTACACCCGGTGTGTTCAACGCCGGCTGGACAACGCCATCTCGGCAGGGGATCATGCGAAGGTTTACCAGATCGGATCATCGGAGTTCAGGTACATCCGGGAGAGCCCCTCTCACCGGTATGGTTATGCACTGGCAGCCAGGGAAACCGGGAACAACAGGGATGCATACGAACAATATGCCTGGTTTGAAAAGAACTGGAATTCGGTTCAGATGGAGGAGCTGACCTATGAGGAGTGTATCGGGATCATGCTGGAACTCTCCTTCTCCACCGGCAATTTCAGGGAAGCCTTTGCCCTCAACAAAAGGAATTACCTGAACAGCGACCTCCCGGTGGACCTGGTCTGGACGCTCTGCTCGCACCGGATGATCTACCTGGGAATGATCGCGGACAGTTATCTGAAAGTGAGCAGGATAACAGGAAAGTCCAAACTCCTTCCAAATGTAAAGGATTACCAGCCCGGCTACGTGACCGATGTAAACCACCCCTCCCGCAAGCCCACACGGGCAATCTACCCCACATCCCTGATATCATATCCTTTCAGTGCATTTGACACCAAATCGGGGGACTGCTTCCTTCTTCAGCAGTTGCCGGCAGGCAACTACCTGGAGATCATCCAGAACAGCCTTGTGCCGGTCAATGGCTCACGGGAACTGGTCAGCACACTCTCCTCAAACGGGTATCACATGGTCACCTTCAATACATTGTTTGACATGGAGAAGCAGGCAAGCCTGGAATTCTTCGGTACGGCCTTTAAGGTCCTCCTGGGGGAGTTGCTTACATCCAGCGAGGAGGCACTCCCCGATTTTCTCCGTTCGCTGATGCAGACGGGCCATTACGTGTACTTCTCCTACCAGCATAGCAACGATGCAGGCAGTGTGGGGGAATGCCCGGTCCGGGGGATTATGAAGAGCGCTATTATGCGGTTTCGGAGAAGGTGATCGGGTACGAGAACAGCACAGTCATATACAGCGGTAAAGAGGCGGAGGAGATCGCTATTCCACTGAAAAAAAGTGGAAAACGGACAGGATTCATCAGAATTGGAATTAAAAACTGAGGTCAGATGGTAAAAAAAGATGCGTTGATAGGACAAACCATCCAGGGAAAGTATGAGATTGTCGAGAAGATCGGGGTCGGGGGCATGGCCACGGTATACAAGGCATTGCAGAAAAACCTTGACAGGTATGTGGCCCTGAAGATCATCAATGAGGACATGTCGGAGGATGATGAAATGTCAAAGATGTTTTACCAGGAAGCCCAGGATATGGGACGGATCAGTCACCCCAACGTGGTTACGGTCTATGACTTTGGGAATGACGGCGGTATTTTCTTCATCGCCATGGAATACCTGGAAGGACAAAACCTCCTGAAGATCATCCGGCAGCAGGGACAACAGGACCAGTACACAACCATCAAATACCTGGCTCCCATTGCTGATGCGCTGGACCATATCCACAACATGGACCTGGTCCACCGGGACGTGAAGAGCTCTAATATCATCATTACCAGCACCGGCCGGCCAGTGCTGATGGACTTTGGGATCGCCCTGCATACCGACAAGACCATGGTGAATAACGATACCTCATTGGGAACCCCCGAATACATGAGCCCTGAACAGACCAAGGGGCAGCTTCTTGACAGCCGGACCGATCTATACAGCCTGGGGGTGGTGATGTATGAGTGTCTCGCCGGCAGGGTACCCTTCCATGGCGACAGTATAACCTCCACCATCAATATGGTGGTCAATGATGATCCTCAACCACTGAAGAAGGTCATCAAGATCTCTGCCTGGCTCAATAACCTGGTCCTGAACCTGCTGGCAAAGGATCCTGCCAGCCGGATTGGTTCGGCCCGGGAAATATACGAGATCATGGACCAGGAACTCAATACGGGAACAGGAAAAAGGACCTCCGGCCAGAGGACCCGGACCAAAACACCCTCCCCCCGGGTTACCCCGGGAAGAAAAAAGAAGAGATCCAGGATCGTGGTCCTGCTGTTGTTGCTGCTGATCCTCATGTGTGTACCCCTGGTACTCTGGTTCGGTGGATTCCTCGGATCAGGTCCCGACCGTACCCCGGTCGCCATTCAACCTGTTACCACGGTGGACATCACCGCCCTGACCGTAAAAGCAGAGGCCTGCTTTGAGAATGGCGATTTCGGCATGGCTCATAAGTACTATGCCCGCATGAGCAACTCCGGTACCGATACATCCCTCTTCAGGAAGAGATACCTTGAAACAAAATACAAGCTGATCACCCAGCTCACCGGAGCCATCCGGATGCAACCGGTTGAGGGCGGATCATTTCACATGGGCCGGGAAGGTACTTCCGGTGACAATAGCCCCGCACATAAGGTAAACCTGGCCCCTTTTGAGATATCCTCTCACGAGGTGACCATGGAGCAGTACCTGCTGTTCCTGAATGCATTTGATTGCAGCAATGAAGGGTATGTGGGAGGTGACAGGGTCCTGATGACGGATCACCCGGGGCTTTCGGGTGCTGAGGCGCCGGTTCAGTATACCGGTGACCACTTTTCCCTCACCACCCCGGACAAGATCCCCGCATTCGGGGTGACCTGGCTGGGTGCGAAAATGTTTTGTAAATTTATCGGTGCAAGGCTCCCAACCGAAGCTGAATGGGAATTTGCTGCCCGGTCGGGGACAGGGATGGGGGAAGGACTCTCCCCTGAGAGGATGGCGTGGTTCAGTGAGAATGCATCGGCACCCATGGCAGTGGGGACGAAAACACCCAATGGCCTGGGGATTTATGACATGAACGGAAATGTATGGGAATGGTGCGAGGACTATTATGACAAGGAGTATTACAAGGTCTCCCCGGAAGACAATCCGACAGGTCCGGCCCGTGGCAAGTCCAGGGTCATCCGCGGAGGGGATGTGAAATGCGGAGAGCAGCTCATCTCCAGTACTTACCGGTCGTTCATGTACGAGAGTTTGACAGCCAATGATTACATTGGATTCAGAATATGCAAATAAAACCGGAGGTCCATACCATGAAACCAGCGAACAACAAAGAGAGGCAACCCTTCCTGGTAACAGGCTGGTGCGCCTGTTGGCTGCTTTTTGCAGCTTTCCAGGCTATCCCATTGTCAGCACAGAACCAGGATGAGGGACTCAGGATAAAGGAGCGGATCACAGGTTTCGAGATGAGGACCACCTCGGGTCCTTCTTCCATCCCCTTCCGCACAGGGGTTGATGTGGAGGTAAAATCCTCCTCCGGCCTGGACACACCCGGAAGGGCCGATATCGTGCTCACATTGAACACCGAGAGCTGGTACCTGGAGCCAAACCAGATCAACACCTATTTCATACGGAACCTGAACGGGTATCTCCGTTTCACCCCGGGAACCCTTAAGTGGGCCGGTGATCCGGTGATCCACCTGATCTTCGGTTCCGAGAACAGGAAAGAAAAATACACCCCACAGTCCATGCTGTTGAATCAGCTCGCAGGCAGCAGGGCAGAAGGACCCGTTACCGGTACCGGGGATCTGTCACGTCAGGATCACAGCCTGTCAGAAACAAGGCTCCCCTTCCAGCTCCCGGCTCACAACGATCCATCGGCCAGGATCAGGGCGCTGGAAATGGTTTTCCCGGTGGAAATTTTGCACACACAGGGGTATGCCGAGCTGGTGATTGAACACCTGTCACTGAGCGGTTTTGCTGAAAAAAAGGAGGGATACGGGTACCCGGAGATCAGCCAGTACACGGTCATCCTGAAAGAGGGTGAACGGTCTGAACCCGTTCAGACGGATAGCCCTTCCGGTAGGGGACCCTTCACCACCCATGCCCGGTCAGATACTCCGGGCATCTCCTGGAGCCTGGAGGCAGGTATCCGGTCTTACGGAACAGACCAGCTCCTTGAGATGAACCTGAAACACGGGGCCCCGGAGACAAGGTATACAGGCATTACCTCCATTGAGATGATCCTGCTGGTACCGGATGGTTCCATGAGGGCCGGCGAAGTACCTTCGGTTCAATACGGCAGCAGCAATGTCTTCACTGTTTCTTCAGGAGTACCCCTGGTGGTGCTTCCCCCGCCACCCGGCGGGCTCTATGAATCCCTGCAACAGGCAGCAGCACGCTCCCTGATGAAGGAGTTCGGATTTGAGGAGCAGAATACCGGTAAAGGGATGGAATACAGTAATCTCCTGGGGTATACGTGGCGATGGGAATCGGGTTGGGACTACCACCGCTTCCCCCTCTACCAATCCAGCTGGAATTACCCGATTGTTGAGGGGACCGGGAACCTCTCCATACAGGTTCCTGTTTCTGTCATGAACCAGGATTACGGACCGGCAGCACTGTATTGCAGGGTAAGTTTCCTTGCAGGGGACCAGAAAGGGACCCTGGAAAAGCATGAGGCGATACTCAGTTTCAGGAATATCCTTCAATAACTGCTATTTCAGCAGCTCTTTCAGCTTGTTTTCCAGGTACTCTCCCCGGAGGCCTTTGGCCACGATGATCCCTTCACCATCGATGAGAAAATTCATGGGAATGCCCATGACACCGTACATGGCTGCCGGAACCGATTGCCACCCCTTCAGATCACTCACATGGCTCTCCCACTCCAGTCCGTCCTTCTCGATGGCAGCCATCCAGGCCTCCATGGACTTGTCCAGGGAAACACCATAAATTGTGAATCCAGATCCGTTGATAAACTCCTTGTCACTGTACTTCCTGTAATACTTCACCAGGTTGGGATTCTCAATGCGGCAGGGTGAACACCATGATGCCCAGAAATCGATCAGCACCATCTTGCCCCTCAGCGAGGTGAGGGCGATCTTTTCCCCATCGGGTGATTTGAACACCATTTCGGGTGCACGTTCCCCGATGTTGATGCCTGTTTTGACCTTTGGGTCCCCGGTGGTTTCAGATCCTTGCTGGTCCCCTTTCCCCGAAGTACATGCGATCAGGAACAGTGTGGCAGCAAACAGGGAGAGTGCGTTATTCATCTGCATATCTTATTCAATTGATGTTTCTTTTGATAAAGGCGGATCAGGATTCCCGGATGATGGATGCTCCCAGCTGGTTCAACCGCCGGTCAATCTGCTCATACCCGCGGTCAATCTGCTCAATGTTGTCAATGATGCTGGTCCCCTCTGCCGACATGGCGGCAATCAGCAACGCCACGCCTGCGCGGATATCGGGTGAGGACATGTTGGTGGCCCTGAGACAAATGGCCCGGTCGAGCCCGACCACATTGGCCCGGTGGGGATCACACAGAATGATCTGTGCTCCCATATCGATCAGTTTATCCACGAAAAAAAGACGGCTTTCGAACATCTTCTGGTGGATCAGCACCGTCCCCCTGGCCTGGGTGGCAGTCACCAGGATCACACTCAGCAGGTCAGGTGTCAGGCCCGGCCACGGAGCATCGTCAATGGTCATGACAGCCCCGTCGATAAAGGTCTCTATTACATAGTGGTCCTGGGCAGGGACCCGCAGGTCATCCCCATTCAATTCCAGCTTGATTCCCAGGCGCTGAAATGATTTGGGAATGAGTCCCAGCGTATCATAAGCCACATTCTTGATGGTCAAATCGGACCGGGTCATGGCAGCCAGGCCGATGAAACTGCCCACTTCGATCATATCGGGCAGGATGGTGTGTTCGGTACCTCCAAGCTGTCCGACCCCCTCAATGGTCAGCAGGTTCGAACCGATCCCCGAGATCTGCGCTCCCATGCGCACCAGCATCCTGCACAACTGCTGGATGTAAGGTTCACAGGCCGCATGGTAAATGGTGGTGGTACCCTCAGCCAGTACACTGGCCATGATGATGTTTGCCGTTCCTGTCACAGAGGCCTCATCCAGGTGCATGTAGGTGCCTTTCAGCCTGGAGGCATTGACCCTGTAGAAATTTTCGGTATGGTCGAAATCAAAGGTGGCCCCCAGTGCCTGAAAGCCCAGGAAGTGGGTGTCGAGCCTGCGCCTCCCGATCTTGTCTCCCCCCGGCTTGGGCAGGACGGCCTCCCCGAAACGTGCAAGCAGGGGCCCCAGGATCATGACCGATCCGCGAAGGGCTGCCGATTGCCGGCGGTAGGCCTCTGTTTGAAAATAGCCCAGGTCTACCTCCCCGGCCTGGAAACAGTAGCTGGTCTCCCCCAGTTTTTCCACCAGGACCCCAAGGTCGCCCAGGAGTTCAATGAGCATCAGCACATCCTTGATCCGGGGAATGTTGTGAACGGTCAGTTTTTCAGGAGTAAGCAGGGTAGCACATAGGATCTGCAATGCTTCATTTTTGGCTCCCTGGGGGGTGATCTCTCCTGCAAGGCTGTGCCCCCCTTCAATAATGAACTTTGCCATGGATCAGGATTGCTGCTTGGTCTTCTTGCCTCCCCCCCCTTTTTTTCTTGCGGTTCTTGGCCAGGATATCTTTTGTTTCGGGCAGGTGCAGTTCGCTGCTGATCTCCAGCTTACCACCAGACAGGGTTTTCAGGTCCCCGAAGATCTCTTCATCGCTTACAGCCTCCCTGTTCCAGGTCAGGTAGGATTTTTTCATGTGGTAGGCGATCATCCTCACCAGGTCTTCCTTCTCCTCACCCGGCTCCAGTTCCACTGCTTTCTCGATCATCAGGACAATCGAACGGCCATAGTGCTTGTACCTGATGCTGTGCTGGTTATAGGCCACCCGGTTGGGTTTTTGATTAAGCGATTCGGGCTCTGGCCATTCATATGGTGAATCGATATCGAGGTCAAAATCGGCAATAATAGCCAGGTGGTCCCAGAGTTTGTGCTTGAAATCGTTCACATCCCTCAGGTGGGGATTCAGGTTACCCATCACACCTATTACGGTCTTTGCCGCCTTGTTTCGCTCATCCCGGTCCTCTATGGTCTTGATGTGGTTCACCATCTTCTGGATGTTCCTGCCATATTCGGGCAGGATCAATTTTTTTCGGCTGGAATTATAATCGTAAGTCATCTAATTTGATTTTCAACAAAAGTACTTCTTTTTTATTCAACCACCCTCAGCTTGGCGAATTTTAGCAGGAGTTGCTTCTTGCCTATGGGGAATTCAACTGTGGCTTTGATGTTGGAATCGGCCCCTTCAAGCAGCGTTACCTCTCCGATTCCAAAGCGGGGGTGTTCCACCTTCACCCCCACCCTGATCCGGCCGGGATCGGAAGGGGTAAAATCCCCGGCGGGCCTTGATCCGGAAGATGCAGGCTGGGTTCGGGAATAGCCCGTAACCTGGTTCACATTGGTAAGCCTGCGTCCCTCCACCTGAACACTCCCCGGCTGTTTGCGGCGGTCCATGATCTTCCTGTAGGCCTCCGGGACGAATTTCTCCTTCCCGGTCCCGGATTCCTGTGGGATCACCGGGTAAAAATCGTGGGGCAGGTCCAGGTATTTGGTGTCGATCTCCTTGATGAAGCGACTGGGGGAACAGGCGTTCTGGATGCCCCATTTGTAACGCAACGCCGCATAGGAGATCAGGGCTGTTTTCTCTGCCCTGGTGAGGGCCACATAGAAGAGGCGCCGCTCCTCCTCCAGGTCCTTGGGATTGTCGATGTTCATCTGTGAAGGAAACAGCTCCTCCTCCACACCGGCAATCACCAGGTGCTTGAATTCAAGCCCTTTTGCCGAGTGGATGGTCATGATGCTCACCTTGTTCCTGTCCTCTGTGGTCTCATTGTCCGCATCGGTCATCAGGGTCACCTCCTGGAGGTAATCACCCAGGGTCAGCTCCCCCTCCCTCTCGCTGTTGTCGGTGAACTCCTTGATCCCGTTCAGCAGCTCCTCCACATTCTCATACCTGCTCACATTCTCGGGTGTCTGGTCCGATTTCAGGTCCTTGATGATCCCGGCTTCATTCACAATGCTGTACGCCAGGTCGAATGCCTCCATCTGGTGCAGGCGTTGCTGGAATCCCCTGATCATGACGGTGAAACCCTGCAATTTGGCCAGGGCTCCCTTGTTGAATCCCAGGTTCACCTGGTCAAGGTGGGTCAGGATATCCCAGATGTGGGAATCGAGCTTTTCCGCATACCCGTTGAGTTTATCCAGGGTGGTCTTGCCGATGCCCCGCATGGGATAGTTGATCACCCGCTTGAGGGATTCATCATCCCTCGGATTAACCGTCATCCGGAAATATGCCAGCACATCTTTGATCTCTTTCCGCTGGTAAAAGGAGACCGAGCCATAGACCTTGTAAGGGATGTTCATCCTACGCAGGCTCTCCTCAAAGATCCTGGACTGGGCATTGGTCCGGTAGAGCACTGCAAAATCACTGTATTCCAGCTGCTCCCTGAACCGCAGGTCGGAAATATGCCCGGCCACTTTAAAGCCTTCTTCCTTATCGTCGGCGGCTTTCACCACCCGGATGGGATCCCCGGCTTCCTTTTTGGAGAAAACCTCCTTTGAAATCTGCCCCCGGTTCTTTTTGATCACACTGTTGGCCGCATTCACGATGGTCTGGGTGGAACGGTAATTCTGCTCCAGCTTGTAAAGGTGGTAATCGGGATAGTCGCTCTTGAAATTGAGCATATTCTCGATGCGCGCTCCCCGGAATGAGTAGATGCTCTGTGCATCATCCCCTACCACACAAAGGTTGCGGTGCACCTCTGATAGCTTTTTGATGATCAGGTACTGGGAATAATTGGTATCCTGGTACTCATCCACCAGCACATAATCGAATGCTTCCCTGTAGCGGTCCAGCACATCAGCATGGTCCCGGAACATCAGGTTGGTCTGCAAAAGCAGGTCATCAAAATCCATGGCCCCGAAATGCTTGCACCGTTTCACATACCGGTCATACACCTCCCCCAGCCGGGGGCGCCGGGTCACCTGGTCGCGGACCTGGTATTCACCACTGCTCATGTACACATCGGGAGTTACCAGGTTGTTCTTGGCAGCGGAGATCCGTCCGAATACCTCGGCCGGTTTGTAGATCTTTTCATCCAGGCTGAACTCCCTGATGATGGTCTTGACCAGGCTCCTGGAATCGATGGTATCGTATATGGTGAAGCTGGAAGGAAAACCGAGTACTTCGGCCTCACGCCTGAGTATCCTGGCAAAGAGGGAGTGGAAGGTCCCCATCCATAGCCCCCGTGCCAGTCCCGGATCGACCATGGCGGCGATACGCTCCTTCATCTCATTGGCCGCCTTGTTGGTAAATGTGAGTGCCAGTATCCGGGAAGGCGGGATCCCCAGGGAAAGCAGGTAAGCTATCCGGTAGGTCAGCACCCGCGTCTTCCCCGAACCGGCACCGGCAATGACCAGGGCCGGCCCCTTGTGGTTTATTACTGCCTCCTGCTGTGCCTGGTTCAAATCCTGGGTGATCGCTTCCACTTTGTGCCTCTTTTTCGGGTGGACTAAGATAACATATGTTCATGGATTAATCCGGGCTACTTTCGCCCTGTTATGCATAAATTATTGCACAGTTATCTTAAAAATTGCATTTTTGTGGCCCCCTGGTTTGTATAATAATTTGGCATTATACCGTTTATAGTCTAGACACATTAAAAAGTGCGCTGCATACCTGTTCATAAAAAAATCCTGCCCGGGATAATCCTGGTGGTTCTGGCATTGGGCCCTGTACAGGGACAGGTCACCTCCGCCACGGCAGACCGGGTGGATAGCCTGACCTACAACCAGAGCCCCGGCAAGGACCCGCTTTTCGTATTTTACCAGACCAACAGGGTAGCCAGGGCAGGAAGCCTGACGGCCCGACACCCGGATGGAAACAGCTATAACTTTGAGTGGAGAATGTACGATCCTGCCATCAGCGGATTCTCCGCCCCCTTCAGCACTTCAACAGGTGTCTCTTCCACCGTTCCTGACCTTGGTGAGGGCGGGTACCGGGTGAGGCTCTTCAACGGGACAGATACGGACACCACAATGATGGCCTGGGTAATGCTGGATCACTTTTATGCCGAAACCGAAAAAGATCCCGACGGGACCCTCCCCGATTACAAGAGCAGGTGTTTCCTGATCTCTGTATCAGGTTTTGTTTATCCCGACACCCTGGTCTATTACGACCCTGTATTTCATGACACCATTTCACGTGAGATCGGTTTCCGATTCAAATGGACCTCCGACAACAGCGACCTGACGATCCCCCGCGACACCATCCGCCTGGACCCCAATATCTCTTACCAGCCCCCCTTCAGGGATACCTGGTACATCCTCACCGCCACCGATGACCTGGGAATGGTGGAGGTGGATTCGGTGTTCTACGAAAGCATCCAGACCAAGGCTGAGTTTACCGTGGAATACCTGGACAAGGTGCTCGAACGAACCGAACCCGACAACATGTGGGATCCCGACCTGTCAGGTTCATGGAGTAAAGACAAAGGCAGCCTGGATGCAAAGCTGACCGTCAGGTTCATCAACAAATCACTGAACGGGGAGACTTATGAATATGTGTTCCTGGATACACTTGGAGGGATCAAGCAGAGTGAATTCCTGTACGATACAGCCACCACTACAGAATTCATATACGAAACAGCCGATGAGTATTTCTATCCATACCTGGTTTCCACCAGTGAAGAGGGGTGTATTGACACATTCAGGATTGAAGGGGGCATCTTTGTGGAGCCTTCCGACCTGATCATTCCCAATGTATTCACCCCCAACGGGGACGGGACCAATGACGTGTGGTTGTTCAGGCAACAGTCCCTCAAACACTGCAATGTAACCGTGGTGGACCGGACCGGCAAGGTGGTTTATAAAAAGGAGATCTTCGATATCTATGGCTGGGATGGCTGGGATGGCAACGTGAAGGAGAGCGACCGGAATGCGCCGGAAGGACAGTACTACTTCGTGGTGGAGGCCCTGGGATATGATGGGCATGAATTCAAAGATCCCACCCTCTGGGAAGACTGGTCCCCGTTCAAGAGCTGGTCGGACCAGTACACAGGGAATGACGGGGGAACCGGCGGGACAGGGGGGACCGGCGGAACCGGTACCGAGGATCAGCAAACTGGATTATATACAGGTTGGCTCTATCTTTTCCGTCACTGACAACAGCCCGAAAAGTCCATTAAATCTTACATCGTAATTTCGAATTTCATAACGATTATGAAGTATACATCAAAATAATCATAACTATTTTGAAGATCATCTGGGAACAATCCACCCGGGTAACTATGAAGATTTCCTGGACATAAAATCCTTCGAATAGATGAAACAGCTTCGGATCATCATCATTGCATTTATCGTGATCACGGTGGGGACCTTTCTCTTCTTCACCATCGGGAGCGATCCGGAGTCCATGCTGCTTGAACGCCTACCCGAGAACAACCAGCACATGGTGCTGTGGATACTGATCCTTTGTGCACTGATCCTCCTGAGTACCCTGTCGGGACTCCCTGTCTTCTACCTGGTGCTGGCCCTGGGATTCCTGCTGAATTTCGTGCCGGCCATGCTGATCAGCCTGGGGATCAGCCTGGTGGCAGTCATGACCACCTTCTACCTGGTCAGGTATGCCTTCACTTCCTATTTCACAGAGAAATACGGGAAAAAGAAACTGATCCGGCGCATCAATAAGCGTATCCGGCGCTACGGGATGTGGTCAGTAGCATTCAGCCGGGCCATTTACATCCTCCCCACCAACCTGATCAACTTCAGTTTCCCGCTCAGCAACATTACCACCCGCTCCTACTTCTTTGGCACCCTCCTGGGCCTCATTCCGGAGTGCCTGATCAATGTCCTGACCGGCTACGCGATCAAACATGAAGTGCTCCTCCTCTCCTCCCCCGAGGGCAACACCGTTAAAGCACTGATCATCGGCGGATTCATCCTCCTCCTCGCCCTGCTCTTTATCCTGCTGCATCTGAGGCAGAGCCGCCGCAAGAAGTTCTCCAGGCTGAAGGCGGTTCCTTATAAGGGGTAATCACTCTTTTGTTCAAGGCTCTTCTCTCTACTTTGCTTCATAGATGAGACTCCTCTCTTTTTCTACCCGTGCCAGAAACTCGGGGCGCAAGGACCTGGATAGGACCACGTCCACTTTACGACCCGTGAGCCTATTTAGTCTTTCCTGAATCTCAGCCAGGTCAAAGATGGTGATCCGGTCGTTCTCCTTCACTTCCAGCATAATATCCAAATCGCTTTTCATGCCCTGGTCACCACGGGCATATGATCCGAATACCCATGCCCTGCAGATGGCTGGATAATTATTAAAAACCTGGTTGAACTGACTCAGACTCGGCGCTGGTTCGGGAGATATCGCTTTCTGATATGCAATCGCTTCTTCGGCTACCTGCAATACGGCCCAGGGGTCCTGCTCTCCCTTAATCTCATCCAGGATACGGTCACTCAGCCACAATCTGACGAGACTCCCATGCTCCTGGTCATAAATGATTTCCATCCTTTCAACCAGATCCCGCCTTGCCTTTCGCTTGCCATTTTCGATCTTGCTTAATATGGCCGGATCGATATTCAATGCTGCCGACGCAGAACGCAAAAGCATTCCTTTCTGAGTTCTTAATTGCCGAATACGATCACCCAAAGACATCTTGACATATTTTGTCTTGACAAATTATGTCAATTCAGGAGAAATTCCAAATGAAGGAGGCTTTTTCCCAATGCCTACGAGAAGGATGACCTATGAAAATCTTACCAGGCTGCATCTGTTTTCGTCATTGTACACGCGATGTGGATCGATACGAGGGCTTGAAGGCGAGCGTGACCGGGAGAGCGGGAGGGCAATCGGATGGGAGAAGATCCTGAAGATACATGTAATATCCGTTTATGCTACCTTAAAAGTAACTTAATACTTATTACTTATACCTGTAGGTACATGTAATATCCAGAAAGACGCTTTTTTAGTGCACTAACCGGATATTACTTGTACTTTATACCTGAGGCAATCTTCACAAAGAATCATTCGTTTAAAGAGCGAGACACCGGATAATCCCAGGATCAGGTATCTACATTGAAGATTGTCAGTGGTTTAAGAAATCACAGTGACAAAAGTGATGAAAACAGGAAGAGAAATTCCAAATGAAGGAGGCTTTGTTATGTAAATCTTACCAGGCTGCAGCAGGTCTACTCCACGTAGTTGATCTCCCAGCCTGTTAGGAATCCACCTGAATGAATCAGGTACATCCTTGTTCCCTCATGGTTGAACAATACTTCGCAGGTGGATTTTTCAACGGGCTGTACAGTGGTCAGGGCCCTGTTCCCGTTCAGGTCCCAGAGCATCACACCCTCCTTTGAAACATAACCCAGGATATTGTACCTGTTTACATCAAGCGACCAGGTGTAGCTCCCTGCCGGGATGGGCTGACAGATGGCACCCGATTTGGTATCAACAATGCTCAGGGCCTTGCCCTCAGAAAGGATCAGATTCTGGCCGTCGGCCGAGAATGTCATGTATTTAATGGACTTCTTTGAGCCGGGAAACTCCCCCAGATAATCACCCGTTTCCATGTTATAGAGGTGCGCACTCTTGCTGAAACCACCTGCGATGGCCATGATTTTATGATCAGGGGTGAAGGCCGCTGTGGAGGGATCGTTCTCAAGCTTGATGATCTGCGTTCCACCCCCATCACTGCCTGAATATTTGAAGTATCTCTTATTGATCATGTAACCATGGCTGGATTGTATCTTTCCATTCTCATATTTCAGGATCCCGCTCCCCACCATGACATACGGTGTCTTGTCATCGCCGCTTTCAATATCAGCCACATGGGCACCGGTCTCAGTATCCCAGAAAATAAGCTTCTTGCAGGCTTTGAGGGCATAAAACTGCTTTGAATCTCCGCTGAAACCCACGGCACCTTCAAACAGGTCGCACCCATACTTATTCTTCTCCAGGTCCACCTCCTCAGGACCCGAATCTGATATCCTGATCAACACATCATTATAGAGCTTACCCATTGCGTTCACAAAATACAACCCGAGGTACTGGTCGTCGGGACTGATGGCCCATGACATTGGCACGGACATGCCACCAACCTCCTCGATATCATAGTGGAAGAGTTGTGTCAATTCGACGGAACTGTACTCTTTTGGGACATAGAAATCGCCGGAAGGATCTGCCTTAACGTCCGGAACCGGCTCATTGGAATAAGCGGACGAAACCAGACCAAGGACCATCATGAAATTAAGCAATGTTTTTGTCATGATTTCTCTTTAAATTTATTGTCACACTATGTATATCACCTGATTAATATCTTTCCCCGGTAAAGCTCCTCTCCAACCAGCTCAATCAAATAGAGGCCACCAGGGAGGTTATTCCTGTAAAATTCAAATTCCTTTCCCCGAAGATGGTCCTGCCTCCTGACAAGCTTGCCTGAAAGATCGTAGACGCTTAACCGGTAGGATCCATTGCCCGGATTTCCAAAGACCAGCTTCGCGGACCTGGTCATCGGATTTGGCTGTATGGTAAGGCTTCTCGGAATCTGCACATTTTCCGGAATACCTGTCAGATTTGAGAACAGTTGAACATCTTCAATGATATCCACATCACCATCACCATCATTATCGATTCCGATCTCAGACGGTATTTCATCACTGTAAGTCAGTTTTGTCCCCTGGCTGATTGAAACTGAATCGGCAACGGCAGCCATGAACTCATCTTCGCTTACCGGTTCGTAATACTCAAACCGCACGCTTCCGGTATCGGTGGCAACCATATTCACCTGATAGGTCTCATCAGCAGGAACAAATATGTATGTGACACTATCACCTTCAAAATTCCCGGTAGCAACACGCTCGATTTCAGCATTGGGAATCTCGTTTACCATTTGACCATCCTCAAGGAAACCGACTCTCTGCCCCATATTGGAAACAACATGCATATTGACAGGGCAAGCACTCGCAAATACTTTTTGTAATAATGAATCATACTGTGATGCAATATTATTATAGAATTTACTGATAATCAATTTCTTGCTAACTGAGACAAATGCTAATTGTGGGAAAATACCGAACTCATCATAAGTAACACCATCGTATTTCTTGAATTTGTTTTCCTCTCTGTGAAAGTATAATTCAGATAACCAATTTGCTTCCCAAGTATTGTATATATGAATAACTCCAATTCCTGAATTCTGATACTCAGTGATCTTTGTCGCTAGAACAGCGTGCTTTTTATTTCTTGGATCAGATGACTTTCTCATTCCCACAATAACAGGATCACCATTAGATATATCTTTTTTTATTTCATCATATAGGTTGCCCGGATCCCTTCTAAATGAAGGGAAGTATTGCAGCTGGCTCAGCTGAAATAAATTGATGTTTGATAATACAATCTCTTCAGGTTCTAATCCCCAATTCCAGGGATACTCAGGTAATGGTTTTAGAATCGGATATTTGAAATATGCTCCTGCTGAAGCAGAAAATCCGTAACACAAACCCTTCCATGAGCGCTGTTCTTTATATACCAATAGTATCGGCTGACTATCAACAGTAAGAATATCAAGCTTCAATTTCTTCAAACTTATACTCTCATCATCATTTGTAAATTGGTAGTAGTCCGGATCTGAATTAAAAGCTCTGTTTTGCTCGTTATTGTTTTGCGTATAGTAAACAGATACCTTATCTTCTATTGTTTTATTAACCGCCTTCCCTGAGATGGATTTCACTGCGATCCGGACATCCTTCAAATCTTGATTTTCATTAAACACCTTTGAATAAAACGTTACACTGACAGAAACATTCTTATCCAGGCTGTCAATGATTGAATCCCCGTTCATATCTCTATTTTCAGGTATGTTGATCTTCATTGGGGCCCCATCAAATTCTCCCACAACCTCAATTTCTGTAACATCACTCTCAGATACGATCTCAACTTCAATGACCGCCTGATTTTGATAATAATCGGAATCATAAATCCCAAAATCATCTAGGATATCAAATGATAGTTCAATCGATGAAGTATTTGATGAACTTGGGGTGCTCTTGATTGTAATATCATCGTACTGGGTACCCGCTCCCCAGCCTGATCCATGTCCATAAAGCCCGATACCTGTTATATAAAAGGCCTGATCCTCTGTTTGATACTCCCCCCTGCATTTCTCAATGCCATCCTCGTAAATAACATACAGATTGCCAACCTTGTAGAGGTCATATTCATGATAGGCATCTGTAACGTTGTATTCTGAACGGGCGATGGAGTATTCATCTGAAGTCCCGTCACTATTATTAGTAATTGCAGCCATTGAAATATAATTCCTGTATACTTCTGGCCTGAACATAAAACATCGCCTATTATCACTGTTATAAAAATGCACTCCACCCCTGTCGTATGGATCGCCACTACTATTCCCAATTCTGTTGAAGGAAATATGAAAGTCCGAAAAACCGAGTTCCAGCGGGGTATATACCACACCCACATGAACCTGTCTTGAAACCTTCATGCGATGATTGCCTGATGCCTCTACTACAGATACCAGAGGAGGCTCTTCCGAAATATCCTCCCACGCTGGATTATTTGTAAAATCCCCGTCTTCAAAATCATCATGAAGCACCACATCGACCGTGTCGAAGTACTGGTCCAATGCCTCTTTGTCATTGATTTCAAAAGTCTGTCCCTGCAGCATACCTCCCAGGAAAAGCATGATTACAAGAATCTTCTGTCTCATCATGGACCGGGTCTTTATTGAATTCATTACTTACTTTTTTTTGAATAATAAAGTCATAAGATATCCATTACATGATCGGGATCTTGCGATCTGGTAATTGTTTTACCAAACCAATGGATAACTCAATAAGAGGGGAAATTTATCAGTGATTACAATCCAACAAGGTCAATTTCAACCAGTGTTCCGGATGGCTGGTCAACCACATCAACCTTATCAGCGATCCTCAATGAAATATTGCGGTTGTACAACCTGTTAATCTGCCTGATCTGATCCCGCAAAATCTGCTCGCCCTTCTGCGTGCCGGAGGTGGCCCCCAGTTCTTTGGAGCGTTTGATGCCGATGCCGTTGTCCTCAACGGTGATCTTGATGCCACCGGGATCCCGGGTCACTGAAATGTTGATCTGACCCTTGTAACCGATCCCGTGGAAGGCGTGTTTCACCGCGTTTTCGGCAAAGCCCTGGATGAGCATTTTGGGGGTCTCTACCCGCTCCATATCCACATCAGGATCAACATGGATCGTGTAATCGAACCGGTCACGGAAGCGGGTCTTCTGGAATTCCAGGTAGTCTTCGGTAAACCGGATCTCCTCTGACAAAGGGCGGAACACCTGCTGGGAGACCATCAACGAGGAGCGGATCATGCGGGTAAAACGCTGGAACAGGTCATAGGCCTTTTCCTTGTTCTCCTGGTAGATCGCGTTACCCACCGAGTTGAGTGCATTGAAGGTAAAATGGGGGTCCAACTGATTGCGGAGGTTCTGAAGTTGCAGGTCGGCCACCTGCAGTTCAAGTTTCTGCCTGCGCTCGATCCGCCGGCGCTGCAGGTACATCACCCCCCAGACAAATACAAAAGATCCCAGGTAAATGGCGAACCAGATCAGGAACCTGAAATGAAATTGCGGATTTGGCGCGTACACATAGGTTTCATAATTCATTCTGTTGCACAATATAATCTCTCCCCTGCCTGGTTCCTGATAGTAATTCCCGGTTGCCACATAGTTTGGGGATTCCACCGGTATGATCTCCTCCATCTTCCGAAACTGCCCGTCAGGATAGAACTGGAGCTTAAGTGTGGCCCGGTCAAACAACAGGCATTCCAGCCTGCCATCACCATCCAGGTCTTCCTGGAGGAGCAGCTTCCTGTTATCAATAACGCGCTGCACCTTAGGTTCATCCAGGATAAAAGCATCAGCATCCATCAGATAGGTGCTCTCGAGGTTCTGACTTTGAAAATAGTGGAATGGATGATCCTCAAAAATAAATTCTACCAAATTGCTACCTAATGCTTCATTCTTGACCAGGTGGTCTTCAACATCACCCGTTAAGGAAACCCTTAAAACCTTGCTCCTGTTACCTGCCTCGTACCTGGCTGAGAAGATGCAGTATGCATGGTCCTTGATGATCACGGGCTTCCCGGAGTGAGCCGGGTAACTTCCAAATGGGACCGGATCAAATGTCAGCTGAAGGTCCCTGTCAAACCCGAAGATCCAGCAGCAGGAGTCCTGGTATGGTGCAGGATAGGTAGTTGGTATGTTCCCGGAAGCTGAAGAAGAAACGATCAGATGGAAGGTGCCGTCAACTACAACACCTTCTCCCTTCAGGTAAGAGGCTCCCGTATTCACCGATGAGATCAGTGAATCATTGACAAAATCGTAGCGGAACAGGCACCTGGGATGCAAAGCAAATCCCCCGGCCACGCTGAAGTAATACTCGCTGATCGAATCTCCGTTGGCATCAAAGTCTGCCAGGGGAGTGATGAGAAAGTCCTGTTTGCCGTTATATCCCCCGATGGTGCTAATAAACCGCCCGTTCAGGATGATCTCCTGCTTCGCATAATCAAAAACATTGAGGAAAAGCGAGTCATTGTTACGGGTGTAAAGCAAGATCTCTTTTACCCCGTCCCCGTTCAGATCCAGGGAATGAGGTTTCATAAGATTTCTGGTTTCAGCTTTTGTATGCCTGAAATTGAATTGTCCCATCAACCTGTTCTCCTGGTCAAACACATAGAGATGCTGCGTGCTGTCCGGGTTCAGCCCGGTACAGAACCTCTCCTTCATCCCGTCAGATTCCAGGTCATCGAACCAGCAATAACGATCTACCCGATGTGCACGCAATTCAACCGTATACTTACCCAGGTTAAGGGGTACCAGCATGATGATAAGGATTGCCGGGATAATCCCCAATGCTGCCGCATAAAACAAGCTGGAAAACGAGAAACCTTTCGCGTGGTCTGCTTTGAATCCTGGCATGATGTTCAGAATCCCTCTTTGTTGAAACTGGTAAGAAAGGACCTGGAGATATCAAGCCGGATCTCCTGACCATCATTTCTTGCCGTACACTGAAGCTCTTTTTTATTGATATGGACCAGGTATTTGCTGTTCAGGAAGTTTTTCCGGTTGATCCTGAGGAAGCTGTCACCGGGAATACGCTCTACCAGCCTTCCCATGTTATAGGACGAGAGGTATTCTTTCTGATTGACGGTCCTGATGCGGGTATAATTGCCTTCGGCTTCCAGCAGGAAGATCTCATCGGTCTCCAGGAAAACATAGCCGTCCTTCACAGGCAACTTGAATTTTTTTTGCCCGCTGCTTTCTTCACCACCCAGGACCTTCTCCCGGAGCCTGGTAAGCAGGACCGACAGTTCCGCCCTGTCCACCGGCTTCAACAGGTAAGAATAGACGTTCAGCTTGATGGCTTCGGGAATGTATTTCTCGTAGGCCGTGACGTAAACCACAGGCAGCTCCTGGTTGTATTCCCTGATATTCTCAAGCACGGTAAGGCCGTCAATCCCAGGCATCTCGATGTCGAGGAAAAGAGCGTCAGGCTTCACCTTCAGGATGGTGCTTTCCACCCTGTGGGATTCTTTAACGGGATGAACACGGGAAACATGGCCGGAATCCATGAGCAGGCCGGACAAGACCTCGATGGCATCATTTTCATCGTCAACGATCACTACCCTGAGTTTTTCCATGAAACCGCCAATTATAGGGGGATGGCTTGAAGATATTGCATTTTCTCCGGGATTCGTCATGATCAATGGTAAAAAATGCTGAAATTCATGGGATAAACTTTTTGGTCCTATGGAAGTACACAAGGCGGTGATCACTGCAGCCGCACCCAAGCAGCGAAAGCTCCCGCTTCAGACATTGATCGACAAGGAGGGAAATGAACGATCGTTCCTTGAGCTGCTCATTGAAGAGGTTTTGGCTGCAGGTATTAATGACATCTGCATCATTGTCCAGCCGGGCGATGAGGTCCCATACGGACAGGCCATTGGCGAACACGCCCGCCAGGTCACGTTTCTGCACCAGAAGGAGCCGCTGGGATATGGAAATGCGCTTTACAGTGCCCATACATTTACCGGCCGTGACCCCTTCCTTCATCTCGTGGGCGACCACCTTTATGTGAACCGGGGTGGCGAATCATCTGCCAAACACCTGGTTGAGTTTGCCAATAAGAAAGCATGCACCGTCTCCACCGTTCAGCCTACCCGGGAAAACCTGATCCCCCATTTCGGGGTGGTGGGGGGCAAACGCCTCCAGGGAGTCAGCGACGTGTACCAGGTTGAGCGGGTTATCGAGAAACCCACCCCCACCGAAGCAGAACAGAAATTGCTCGTTCCCGGCTTGCGGGCAGGCTATTATCTCTGCTTCTTCGGCATGCATGTGCTCACGGCCAGGGTCATGGATATCCTCGGGACTGAACTAAAAAGGGACAAAAAGATCTCCCTGACAACCGCCCTGGATATACTTGCCGGTTCGGAACAGTACCTGGCCCTTGAGAAGAACGATCTCAGGTATGATATGGGTGAGAAATATGGCCTTCTGAAGGCCCAGCTGGCCCTGGCCCTCCATGGCAAGGACCGGGACATGATCCTGAATGAACTGGTTGGGTTCTTTGCCCTGAAAGATGAAACGGGGCAATGATGGGTAGCCTGATCGATATCATTATCTCCGAAGAGGCTTCTGAAAGGAATCAGTCCCTGGACCGTTTCTGCCATACAGCCTCCACCCCGGAACTCCTTTCCGAATGTGACCTGCTGGATCATTTCCGCCGGGAAAGCGACAACCTGTACCACCGGGTCAGGGCCCTGTTCTTCCTTTACGGGATCCACCGGTTTCATCTCTCCATGCGTGAAGATATCAGCCACACCGGGCTCATCCCCTTTGAGGCGTATGACCATATGCTGAAACGCAGGTTTGAACAGGCCATTGACATGTTCCTTTCGATCCAGGAGGAGAAGGGTCCCAACGAAGGAATCTCCAGCGGACTGGCAGAGGCGTATCACCGCCTGGCATTCCAGACACTGGCCAACCAGGTCCGCTACAGCGTCCGTCACACCCTGGGCAACCAGTGGATGTTCCGCTGCGGTCATCCTTATGACCAGCCTCTCAGGCTCAGGAAAAAGCTGGTATGCCCGGATGGAGAGACCGGCCTCTTCCCGATCCTGAAAGAGTCCACACCGGTCAGGATGGACATCACCCACAGCGGATGGAGCGATATCTTCTTCCTGGGTATGGATTTCCCCGAGGGAGCACAGGTGCTGAACATATCGGTCAACCTGGAGATCTGCCAGGAAGGCCGCACCCGTGCCCCCGAACCCCCGATCACCACTTTTTTCAGGGTGATCGACCAACCGGTGGTCCGGCTGACCAGCATCGACCTGGGTGCCAGTACAGATATCACAAAACTTGATGTGGTGTTTGATTTTGCCAGGGATTACCTGGGGCTCCTGAAAGCCGCACTGATTGCCAGCGGTTTCATCCCACCGGGAATGGAGGGGGCAGGATTGCCCCTGTCAGACCTCCTCAGCAGGATGGTGGGACCGGGAATGGGATTTGAACTGGTGAGTCATGTGAACAATATACCCAAAGGTTCACGCCTGGCGGTATCAACCAACCTGCTGGCTTCCATGATATCACTGCTGATGCGTGCCACCGGTCAGACCGCCTCCCTGACAGGAGCACTTTCGGAGAAGGAAAGGCGCCTGGTTGCAGCCCGTTCCATCCTGGGTGAATGGCTGGGAGGTTCCGGTGGCGGATGGCAGGACTCGGGAGGGATCTGGCCCGGAATAAAGCTGATCAAGGGGGTCATAGCCCGTGAGGGAGACCCGGAATATAAGAAGAGTAAGGGCCGGCTGCTGCCCGATCATACCATCCTTACCATGGATGATGTGGACAAAGCAACCCGGCAAAAACTCCAGGACTGCCTGGTGATGGTCCATGGAGGGATGGCCCAGGACGTGGGACCGATCCTGGAGATGGTCACCGAAAAATACCTGCTGCGATCGGAGGCCGAATGGGATGCCAGGGGCCAGGCCATCCGTTTCTTCGATGACGTGGTGGAAAAACTGAAAGAGGGTGACATCCGGTCCATCGGTGATTTTACCAACAAGAACTTTACCGGTCCTATCCGCACCATCATTCCCTGGACCACCAATGTGTATACAGAATCGCTCATTGAAAGGGTGAAGCAGGAATTTGGAAAGGATTTCTGGGGATTCTGGATGATGGGAGGCATGTCGGGCGGGGGCATGGGCTTTATGTTCGAGCCCTCTGTGAAGAAAAGGGCGCAGGAGCAGTTGCAGGTGATCCTCAATGAGACCAAAAAGATTTTTGAGAAGGCCGTTCCTTTTGCCATGGACCCGGTGGTCTATGATTTCAGCATCAACGATAAAGGATCGGTATCTTCCCTGCTTAGCGGACAGAAAGCGCTCATGTCGCAATGGTACTATATCCTCCGGTCCCCCGCCCTGCTGAAAAAGGAGATCAATGCCCTGACCCCCGGTCAGCGTAATGAGCTTCAGCACCTGGGACAGCAATCCAAAAGCGGGAAACATTATACCCAGCTGGTATCGGGCCTTTATGAAAGGATGATCCCGCGGGTGGAGGAAGAGGCCGGGAGCGGACAATCCCTCCCGGAACTGCTGGAATCATATGGTTTCGACCGGGAGGCCCACCTGCAGATCAAAGCTGACTACAAATCGGGCAGGATCGGTCTTTCCCAGAACAGGCTCCCGGTGAGCAGCATCATCAAGGATGTGGGTCCGGATGAGATCAGTACCATCACCCCGGAGACCATTGCTGATGGGGCAAAAGGCTCCCTGTACAGGGAGGGTCTTAAAGCCCTTCAGGACGGGAAACTAGCCATTGTGACCCTTGCCGGGGGTGCCGGCAGCAGGTGGACCCATGGCGCAGGGGTGGTGAAATCACTGCATCCTTTCGTCCGGTACGGAGGGAGGCACAGGAGTTTCATCGAATTGCACCTGGCAAAAAACCGGAAGATCTCGGAACTATCCGGCAAAGCCATCCCCCATGTGCTTACCACCAGCTTCCTGACCCACGACGCTATCCGGGAGTTCCTCGGTCACCAGGACTCTTTCGGGTATAAAGGACCTCTCTACCTCTCACCCGGCCGCTCCATCGGGCTGCGCCTTATACCCACTGAACGTGAACTCCGCTACCTGTGGGAGGAGCTTCCCCAGCAGATCCTGGATGTGCAGGAACAAAAAGTGCGGGAGAGCCTGCGCAACGCCTTGATCAACTGGGCAAAAGAAACCGGCGAAGGGGAAGACTACCTGGACAACCTGCCACACCAGTGCGTCCACCCGGTGGGGCACTGGTACGAGATCCCCAACATGCTGCTGAACGGGACCCTCCACACTTTACTGAAGGAGCACCCCGGATTGGAACACCTCCTGGTACACAACGTGGATACCCTGGGTGCCAGCGCGGATCCGGCGGTTTTCGGCCATCACCTTGCCACAGGCGGAGCGGCCACCACGGAGGTGATCACCCGCAGGCTCAACGACCGGGGAGGAGGACTGGCCAGGGTGGATGGACGTGTCAGGATCATCGAGGGACTGGCACTGCCCGATGAGAAGATCGAATTTGAACTCAGCTTTTACAACACGGGCACCTTCTGGCTGGACATCTGCAAACTTTTGGAGAGTTTTGAGCTTTCCAGGGAAGACCTTGCCAACCCCGAAGCCATCAGACATGCAGTGCGTATCATGTCGCGCCGGATGCCTACCTACATGACCATCAAGGATGTGAAGAAGCGTTGGGGAAAGGGCCAGGAAGACATCTTCCCGGTGGGCCAGTTCGAGAAGCTCTGGGGGGACATGACCGCCCTCCCGGACCTGAGCTGCAACTTCCTCTCGGTTCCCCGCATGCGCGGACAGCAGCTGAAGGAGGTCTCCGAACTGGACGGGTGGCTAAGGGACGGATCTGCGGCCTATATCGCGGGGTTGTGCGGATTTGATCCTGAGTAACCGACCAGAATTTCACTGAGTTTCATCCTGACAGGGTACCCGGCCGGATGGTGTCATGTAGTAATTCGTTGTTGTTCAACTACCAATATCCTGCCAATTTGTCAATTCCCTGGTGATGGCGCAATATTTGACCTGAAAGGGGCATATTGTTGATTTTAAATAAGGTATTAAACAATGGCAAAGAAGACGGATAAATCTGATAAACAGAGCAGTAAGAAGATCGACTTGGAGGAGAAACTGAACGAAGAGAAGGTTCAGGATGAATCTCCGGTTGAAGAGGAACAGGCAGAGAGGGAAGAAAAGGCGGAAGAAAAGGCCGAAACAGAGGAGAAAAAAGAACCCACAGCGGAAGAAAAACTGGCAGAATTGCAGGACCGGTACATGAGGCTGTCAGCCGAATATGACAACTTCCGGAAACGCACCCTGAAGGAGAAGATCGATCTCCAGAAGAGCGCCAACGAAACCCTGTTGAACGCCCTGCTGCCGGTGGCCGATGATTTCGACCGGGCACTGCAGTCGGTGGACGAGGCAAAGGAGATTGAAGCGGTGAAGGAGGGAATGCACCTGATCTCTGGAAAATTCACTTTATTCCTTTCCCAGCAGGGTATCAAAGAGATCGATGCGGTCAACAAGGAGTTTGACACTGACCTGCATGAAGCCATCACCAAGATCCCGGCTCCTTCGAAAAAACTGAAAGGCAAAGTAGTGGACGTGGTCCAGAAGGGCTATTTCCTCAACGAGAAAGTGCTTCGTTTTGCGAAAGTGGTCATCGGAGAATAAAAGCGTGGTTTAAAAGAATTACATGGGGAAAAGAGATTATTACGAGGTATTGGAAGTATCCAAGGATGCTTCACAGGAGGAGATCAAGAAGGCTTACCGCAAAAAAGCGTTGCAGAACCATCCTGACAAGAATCCGGGAGACAATGCAGCCGAGGAGCGTTTCAAGGAGGCAGCCGAGGCTTACGAGGTACTTTCCGATGCCCAGAAGAAAAATAAATACGACCAGTTCGGGCATGCTGCATTTGAGAACGGTGGAGCAGGCGGATTTGGCGGTGGCATGACCATGGAGGATATCTTTTCCCAGTTTGGTGATATTTTCGGAGGTTTTGGCGGATTCGGCGGATTCGGTGGATTCGGTGGGTCCCCCAGGAGCGGAGGTATAATCAAGGGATCCAACCTCAGGGTAAAGGTGAAACTGAACCTGGAGGAGATTGCCAACGGTGTGGAGAAGAAGATTAAAGTCAAGAAATATACTGCCTGCGAGGCCTGCAATGGTTCCGGGGCAAAACACGGGACAGCCAAAGACACCTGCCCTACCTGTCACGGGAACGGACAGGTGACCCGGGTCACCAATACCTTCCTGGGCCAGATGCAGACCGCATCTACGTGCCCCACCTGCCACGGGGAAGGCACCACCATCAGTCAGAAATGTGAGTCCTGCTACGGCGAAGGGATCGTGAAAGCCGATGAGGTGATCAAGATCAACATCCCTGCAGGCGTGGCCGAGGGCATGCAGGTAAAAATGAGCGGAAAAGGGAATGCAGCACGCCGGGGTGGTGTGAACGGCGACCTGCTGGTGATCATCCAGGAGGAGCACCATCCGGAGCTAACCAGGGACGGAAGCGACCTGATCTACAACCTCTACCTGAGCATCCCCCAGGCTACCCTGGGTGCCGCTGTGGAGATCCCCACCGTGGAGGGCAAGGCTAAGATCAAGATCGAAGCCGGAACCCAGCCCGGCAGGATCCTCCGGCTAAGGGGAAAAGGGGTACCGGAGGTGAACGGGTACGGAAGGGGCGACCTGCTGGTACAGATCAATGTGTGGATCCCCAGGTCGCTGGACAAGGAGGAACGCAAAATGTTTGAGAAGATGGAAGAGTCGGATAGTTTTACCCCCAGGCCCGATAAATCTGAAAACGGTTTCTTTCACCGCATGAAAAACTTATTTGAATGAACCGAGCCAGCGAGCTCAGCGGAGCTAATCTACTCACTGCCGAATCGGTGGTCAAGGACTTCAGTGGCCACCGGGCTCTTAACCGGGTATCCATCGAGGTTCCACGCGGGAGCATTTACGGGCTCCTGGGACCCAACGGGGCCGGGAAAACTACCCTGCTGAGGATCATCAACCAGATCACCGCACCCGACCAGGGAAGGATCCTGTTCAAGGGTGATCCCATCTCTGGCGAACACCGGTCACAGATCGGGTACCTTCCCGAGGAACGCGGGCTTTACAAGAAGATGAAGGTGGGAGAACAGGCCCTCTACCTGGCACAGCTGAAAGGGCTCACAAGGCAGGAGGCCATGAAAAAGCTGAAGGTCTGGTTCGACATGTTCGAAATCGGGGCCTGGTGGGACAAGAAGGTGGAGGAACTATCCAAGGGGATGGCACAGAAAGTGCAGTTCATCACCACTGTGCTCCATGAACCGGAACTACTGATCTTCGATGAACCGTTCAGCGGATTTGATCCCATCAATGTGAACCTGTTGAAGCAGGAGATCATCCGGATGAAGGAGCGGGGCGCAACCATTATTTTCTCCACCCACAACATGGCTTCGGTAGAGGAGCTGTGTGACCACATCACCCTGATCAACGATGCTGAGACCATCCTGCAGGGCGAAATCAATACCATCAGGGAGCAGTACCGCACCAACCAGTACCAGGTGCACTTTGCAGGGGATCCCGATGCACTGTCACAGGGACTGAAGTCAGGATTCGAACTGCTGTCCACCGATCGGAACGGGATGGGACAGCAGGCCACCATCGGGATCGGAAAAGATACCAGCCCCAATGACCTCCTCCGGAACCTGTTGGATATTACCGAGGTAAGGGAATTCCGGGAGATCCTTCCGGGCATGAATGATATTTTCATCCGGGTAGTCAACGAAGACTCCAGTAAAAACGGCCAAGGGAAATGAACAAGACATCACTGATCATACGGCGGGAGTACCTGACCCGGATCCGGAAGAAATCGTTCATCATCATGTCCATCCTCGGACCATTTATTTTTGCGGCCTATGTGCTGATCCCCATGTATTTCGCCACACTGAAGGACAAGGAGGAGAAGACCGTGGTGGTGATTGATGATTCGAAACTGTTTACTGAATATGGTCCCGCGGGATCCACCTGTGTGATCACAGATACGGAATACCTGACCTTCAAAATCATCGAGAATGTCCCGCTGGAAACCCTCAAGGAGGGATTTGATGAGACCGGCTACTACGCGGTCCTCTTTATCCCCGCCAACATCATGGCTTCGGAATCTTCCCTGATCTATTCAACCCGGCAGACCTCCCTGGAGGTGACCAGCTATATCAAGCGGTTCATGGAGAACGAGATCGAACACCTGAAGCTCACCACCCACGACATCCAGGACATTGACCGCATCCTGGCCGAGGTGGAGACCAAACTGAATGTACGCCAGATCAAATGGACCAAGGACGGGGAGACCCAGGAAACCATGACCGAGGTGGCCATGGGAGTGGGCTACCTGAGCGGACTGATGGTCTTTTTCTTCATCTTTTTCTTCGGATCGCAGGTGATGCGCGGGGTGATCGAGGAGAAGGTATCCCGCATCATCGAGGTGATCGTCAGCTCTGTGAAACCCTTCCAGCTGATGATGGGAAAAATCATCGGGGTGGGCCTTACCGGGCTTACCCAGTTTATTATCTGGATTGTATTCTCTCTTGTCCTTGTTACAGGGCTGAAGGCCGCATTCTTCCCCGAACTGAACCAGACGGCTACGGAGCAGGTGGTGGGCACCGACCTGTTCGGTCAGGGAGAAACAGGTCCGGCCGGTCAGGCATTGTCTGCCGACCAAATGTTGTCGGCTGAGGAGATGGATATGGCACAGGAGTTCTTCGCATCGCTGAAATCCATCAATCCTGTAGTGATGCTCGGTTCGTTCCTCTTTTATTTCATATTCGGGTACCTGCTCTATGCAGCCATGTTTGCCGTGATCGGTTCGGCAGTGGACAACGAAACCGACACCCAGCAACTGATCCTGCCGGTGATCCTCCCTCTGATCCTCGGGATCTATGTGATGATCAGTGCCGTCAACAATCCCGATGCCTCCCTTCCCTTCTGGTTCAGCATGATCCCGTTCACCTCACCGGTGGTGATGATGGTCCGGATCCCTTTCGGGGTACCGTGGTGGCAGGTGGCCATATCGGGAACGCTGCTGGTAGGCACATTCCTCGGGATGACCTGGGTGGCCGGAAAGGTGTACCGTACCGGGATCCTCATGTATGGTAAGAAGAACAGTTACAGGGAGATCTGGAAGTGGCTCCGGTACAGCTCCTAGGCAGTTCGCTTACCTGTGGATAAGATTCCCGGCTTTCACTCAGTTTTTCCTTGCTCCTTAATCCCCGATCCCTTAGATTTGGGGACTATGATTGCAATCCTTGATTTCGGTACCAACACCTTCAACCTTCTGATCGCGGAACGGAAAGACCGCAGTTTTGAGATCCTCCACTCCGGCAAACAACCTGTCAAGCTGGGCCGTGGGGGGATCCAGATCAACCGCATCACCCCGGACGCCTTTGAAAGGGGATTTGTGGCTATCAACAACCACCTGGAAACCATCAAAAAATATGAGGTACAGGAGATCAGGGCCTTTGCCACATCGGCCATCCGCAACGCAAGCAACGGCCAACAGTTCGTGGATGAGGTTGAGAAACGGTTCGGATTCAGGGTCAGGGTGATCCCAGGGGAAAGGGAAGCGGAACTCATCTATAAAGGGGTTCGCCAGGCCGTGGATATATCGGAAAAAAAGGTGATGATCCTGGATATCGGCGGTGGCAGCAACGAGTTCATCATCTGCAACGGTGAAGGGATCATCTGGAAACACAGTTTTGAGCTGGGGATGGCCCGGATCATGGAGCTGTTCGACCTGTCTGATCCCATCAACCATGAAGAGGTCCACGCCCTGGAATCCTATTTCAAACACGAGCTGGAACCCCTGTTCACTGCAGTAAAGAAAGAGAAACCCCGCACCATGATCGGCGCATCAGGTTCCTTTGATACTTTTTACGCCATGATCCGCCACCGCACCGGTACGGTGGAAGATGTGGGGCATGGACGCGAGATTTCCATGTCTGATTTTAAGAAAATACGCCACCTGCTGATCCGTTCCACCATGGAGGAACGCAAGATGATGCCTGGAATGGAGCCGGTGAGGGTGGAGATGATTGTGGCCGCTGTGATTTTTGTTAGTTTTGTGATACGCGAATGCCACATCAAACAACTGCTTCAGTCCGAATTTGCCCTCAAAGAGGGGGTGATCTCAGAGCTGGTGGGTATTTAGTTAATAGTAGAAATATACGATTCCTCCTCTGGTACCTATCCAAAGATTTCCCCGGTTGTCCTGCTCAATATCTATGACATTATCGCTCGGAAGCAATGTGTTTGCCATATTAAATCTCTCACAATCACTTATGTCAAACCTGTCAAATCCTCGGAAATAAAGTGAACCAAAGAGCCAGATATCTGAATCTGAGGTCCGTACTGCTATAAATCCTGATGGAAATGGATTGAAGCAGGAATTATTTTTGTTATACTGAGTCATCACCATACCATTATATCGATATAGTTTTGCATCATATGCTCCAATCCATTTATTCCCATCACGATCGATGGCAATATCTCCACATCTATTTTCCGATAGACCAAAATCTGAGGGTAGATAGGATTGCCAGGTTTGTCCATCAAAGCTTCTCAGCCCATATCCTGAGATCCATAATTTATTACCCTGATCAAACTCCAGGTTTATGACATACCCAGAGCCAATGCCAGAGTTACTCTCATCATATACTGTCCAGGACACATCATCATACTTGGCTATGCAACTGTGAACTGTGATCCACTTATTATTATAATTATCAATAGCAATATCAAGTATCGCGTTTGATGGAATTGGCGCATTCGAGGAGTTAAACGTCTCCCAGTGGTTACCATCAAAACTAACCAATGCATACTCGTTGCTGGTTCCCATATATACAATCGCCCAAATCTTGTGATTCTCCTCAACAACAAGCTTTCGAACATCGTTGCTCGGAAGACCAGAATTGTTCTTGTTGAAGTTAACCCAATTCAATCCGTCAAAATATGATATCCCCGCATCCCCTGTCCCTATCCAAACACTATTCCCGTCTGTAGCAATATCATTCACTCTGTTGGATGCCAGGTCGGAATTGGAGGATGTATACACGATCATTGAATGAGTGGTAATGCTAATCTCCTCGCTATAGAGAAGTGTATCGGAATATCTGGCATAAACTCGAAGATAATAGGTCTCCCCAGGAACTTGTTCGTCTATTATAGTCGCAATCCGATATGAATTATCACCTTGAATTCCCTCTGTTAATATTTCATAGTTGTTGTCAATTGAAGGATTTGGAACGGTATTCCAACAGAAACCTGTTTCAGTGACATTTGAACCCCAATCATATATATCGCAATAGACTTGAACCTCATGAGTCGTCTCGTCGAATGCCTTAAAATTTACGAACCATGGAGGTTTCTCTTTCACTCTAATATAATCCTTCTTAAGCAATGTGTCAGTTCCATATTTATTCGAGACTATCAGGGAAATATCATAAGTCCCTGGGTGTATATATCTGAATGAAGGATTCTGCTCTGAACTGGATCCCCAAGCTAAATCCCAGTCCCACTTTGAAGGATTGTGTAAAGATAGATCTGAGAAATTAATAGTCTCCCCTTCAATAATTTCTCTATTATCAGCAGAAAACCCGGCCTCTGGCGGAAAGCCTATATCAATATAATCATCTTTGAACAGGATATCAGAACCGAATTGTTAGCCACCCTTAATGTCACGCGATACATTCCAGAAACTGAGTATTGATGAACCGGATTTTGCATATTGCTTGTGGAACCATCTCCAAAATCCCATTCCCAACTGGTTGGTTCATTGGTAGATTGATCTGAGAATTCCAAAGGACAATTCACTGAAGCAAGGGTCTGGGAAACCGTAAATTGTGCCGTTGGTGGCTGACCAATATCTGGGAAAGAAGTACCATCCTGGGAATACTCACTGATATAGTTGATCACATCAACATCAGAATTACTTTCTGATTCCGGATCTGTCGTGAAATATAGAGTCTTACCCTTATATTGATTTAACGAAATTGACTTGAAATAACCATAATAATTGGCTTTGACCGAAGTTGGACTTTGCCCATCAAAAATGCTAATATCACCCAGTTTATTCCAATTTACTCCATCCTCTGATACATTAACCTCCCACCCTTCAAAAGGCAATGGCAGTTTTCTGTAAAACACCTGCATATGCAGGGTAAAGTCATGGGTATTGTCGTAAATATATACAGGATTACTGGTATTGGTTAAATAGAATAGTCCCAAGATTCTTTCATTTTCGATGAGCTTAACATACTTGCAGATAGTTCGTTCTGTAAGCTTACTCTCAACTCCTTCTTTATTTATTGGAGTAACATAAACACCATATTTCCCATTATATTCCTCAGTATCAAACTCATAAGATATTTCAGAAACAGGAAATTCGTTAACTTTCCGCCATTCAGTATACACTGGATACAAATAATCTGAATCCAGTGAACCTTCAAGACTGCTTTTTATGTAATGTCTTTCATAGACATTATACCCTTCAATAGTTGAGAGACTAATCCGCTGCCATGTTACCTTTATCGAATTTTCGCGATCATAGACCTGAATTGATGAGACCTGCAGATCATCAGTCATCTCAAGTGTAAATTCATAATCAACTTGCCCTTCCTCTTGATATATGTCAACTATTGACGTTTTATATCCACCACAAGACAATTCTAATTGTCTACCTCCAATTTGCAAATCAAAGAGTTCAAAGCAACCATTTGCATCCGTGTAGACTTCGTCAGTGACTTCTTCCTTATAGACTGAGTTGTGTATCAGATGAGGTGATTCATCAGAAGTTTCGAATCCGTTGAAAAGGTCAGACCTGTAAACTAGAGCAGACGTATTCAGGGTAGATTCACTTGTACCTTCTGAATTCTTCCTTTCAGCATTATAGAATTCAATGACCTTTACTCCTTCAATAGGTTCCCCAAGGCTATTCCAGACAATACCTTTAATCAGATTTCTGGGCTTGTTTACAGTTATGTAATTCGATTTGACCTGAGTCACTGAACCGAAAGCATTTATTGCAGTTAATTCAACTGTGTATTTGCCCTCACTTAAATATACATGATACGGATTCTGTTCATGGCTTTTATACCCGTCTCCAAAATCCCAAATCCAATATAGTGGATCATTTGTTGAACTATCGAAGAACTGAATAGAATCTCCTCTGTATATTGTTGTTTTGGATGTTGAGAAGTTGGTTTCAGGCAGGCTCCCAAACCTGGTATTATCCTGAGAATACTCGACGACCGAGTTATAGATTTCAATATCATCATTATCGTTTGTAGTTGGATCGGTAATTAGATAAATCTTCTTCCCTTTAAAATCATTTAATGAAACCGACTGTATATACCCATAGTTGTATTTTTGTACCGTATTAGTTGGCTGCCCCATACCTACATCCATCATTCCCATATTACTCCAATCGTTCCCATCCTCTGAAATAAGGATATTCCATTCTGTAATATACGGTACTAAAGGTAAGTATGTGTAGAAGAATCCCATATGAAGGGTAAACTCATGGGTATTGTCCGGAATATAAATTGGAACAAGTGAAGAGGTTAATGAGGTTGAAAACAATACCCTTTTGTTCTCCTTTAGCTGGATGAAGCGGGTGAGGGTATTATCAGAATAACCGCTTTCAATTCCCTCTATATTTACGGGCAATACATGAACTTCATAAGTCCCATTGTATTCTTCTGAATCAAAAGAAAACGAGCCTCCCTCTATCTGATTGACATTCACTCTCTCCCATGAAGAATAGACAGGATGAATATACTGACCATCATCCTTTCCTTCAAGTTTTGGGAAGGTGAAATGCCTCTCATATAAGTTGTATCCAGAGATTGTTGGCAGGTCCATCTCATTCCATTGTACAAAAATCTGATACTCCAAATCTGATAACCATAAAGTTGAAACCTGGATGTCAGTCTGCATGTCTAAAGTGAAATCATATTCAACGGAACCCTCAACTTGGGTAACGTTGTCCAGCAATTCCACGTAACCGCCAGCCCCTATTAAAATTGAGTATTCTCCTTCAGGTAAATCATATATCTCGAAAAAACCATCCGGATCCGAATAAGTTGAATCAAGTGCAGCACCCTCTTCATGGGAAAAAGTATTCCTCATGTCCTGAGAAGTATGACAACCTGTTTGATCCATAAAGATTTGTTGCCTGCATATATATGCATCCAATGGATTGCCATTCCCAAATGAGATAACAGAGCCCTTTTTCTGAGCATCATAAACCATTACCAGTGCCCTGTTTACACCCTCACCCATAGTATTACGAATGGTCCCTGAAAGGACATTCTTTGGTATTGGAATAATCTCAATTGTAATAACTTCTGATTTGCCTGTATTCCCAGAAGGATCACTCGCTTTTGCCATGAGAGTGTGGTTACCTTCGGACAGGCTGTTCTCCAACAACTTGACTTCAAACGGAGTATGGGTTAGGGTCCGATAGTCACTCCCATCAATTAGCAGCTCAACCTTAACAACTTCAACATTATCAATTGCATCAATGATGATCGTGAAACTACTATCAATCCTGAACGAGGATGAGGTTGCCGGGCTGAGGATCGCTACTTGCGGTGCTTCAATATCTTCCTGCTCACAATTCTGGAATAGTGTTATCATTCCAGTGGAAAACAACAATATCACAGTCGTTCTGAGTACCTGCCTTGCTGGACTAACTTTTCTCATCTGACAAAAGTATTAGATTCTGATGACTGATTTCTTTTAAAGATACCCAGGAAACATTCAGGCAATTAGAATTCTCAGAGGATTTGACTAAAGTAACTAATTCATCAGTCAGGACCTGCTTTCTTTTATTGAAAGAAACACGTAGGTGACTCAGGGTCCCAAGCTCATGGTATTTGATCATTCCGTAATAATTGTGCAATTTTATAACATGGCACATATCCTTGTAATCGACGACGAAAGAAGCATCAGGAACACCCTCAAGGAGATCCTTGAGTATGAGAAATTCACGGTGGACCTGGCCGAGCACGGGGCAGAGGGACTGGAGAAATATAAACAGGGTACCTATGACATTGTGCTCTGCGATATTAAGATGCCGGAGATGGACGGACTGGAGGTCCTGGAAAAGATATTCGAGGAGCAGGGCGAAGCCCAGGTGATCATGATCTCCGGCCACGGGAACATCGACAACGCGGTGGAGGCCATCAAGAAGGGGGCCTATGATTTTATCGAAAAACCCCTTGACCTGAACCGGTTGCTGATCACCATCCGGAATGCCCTGGACAAGACCAACCTGATCACCGAAACCAAGGTCCTGAAAAAGAGGGTACATAAAGCCTTCGAAATGGTAGGTGAATCGAAAGCCATCCATCACGTGAAGGAGATCATTGGCAAAGTGGCACCCACCGATGCGAAGGTACTGATCACAGGTTCCAACGGTACAGGGAAAGAGCTGGTGGCCCGGTCACTCCATGAGAACAGTGCCCGGTCCACAGCCCCTTTCATTGAAGTGAACTGTGCCGCCATTCCTTCAGAACTGATCGAAAGTGAGCTGTTCGGACATGAGAAAGGGGCCTTTACCTCTGCCATCAAGCAGCGAAAGGGGAAATTCGAGCAGGCTGACGGGGGAACCATCTTCCTGGATGAGATCGGGGACATGAGCCTCTCGGCGCAGGCCAAGGTATTGCGGGCACTCCAGGAGAACAAGATCACCCGGGTGGGAAGTGACAAGGACATCAATGTGAATGTCCGCGTGGTGGCTGCCACCAACAAGAACCTGAAGGATGAGATCGAAAAGAACAGCTTCCGGGAGGACCTGTACCACCGGTTAAGCGTGATCCTGATCCATGTGCCTTCCCTCAACGAACGCCTTGAAGACATTCCCCTGCTGACCGATCATTTTAATGCCATGATCTGCGAAGAGTACGGAACCCCGCCCAGGGAGATTACCGGGGATGCCATCAAGGAGCTGCAGAAGATCACCTGGACCGGGAACATCCGTGAGTTCCGCAATGTACTTGAGCGGCTGATCATCCTCTGTGAAAAGGAGATCACCGGCAAGGATGTGGTGGCCTTTGCCATGCCCATATCGAAATAGTTGAAAGTTTGTAAAGTTTTTAAAGTTTTTAAAGTTTGAAAACCGAAGGAACTGAGGCGTAAGCCGAAGAAAGTTTGTAAAGTCGAGCGATTCCATTGGCACAATACCGATCCACACAGACAGAAAACAACACGGTCCGTTGGATGCGACTGGTGTTCTGGTTCAATTTCGTGGCGGGACTGGTGGTGGTGGCCATGTGGCTTGGGAAGGTGGGCCTGTCGGGGAAATTCTGGTTCTTCTTCAATGCGGATACCCTCTACCTCCCCTCCGTTTACCTGGACCTGGTTGAACATGGTTCGGGGATCAGAGGCTGGCACCTGAATGCCTCACCCAATTTCTTCCCGGACATGATCCTCTATGGAGGCCTCATGGCCGTCCTGAAAAGCCCGGCACTTACCCATTTCATATTCAGCCTGGTCCAGTTCGGAGTGGTGATGATCCTTCTGATATGGCTCTTCAGGGCATGGGACCAGGGGAATGGCATCACGGCGAGTGGCAAACCGGGCACCCGCATGGCGGAGCTTGTACTTGTGGGATTGGTTCCGGTGGTCCTGGCGGTATCGGCCATGACCGGAGAGGATCCCCTGATCCCCTACCAGCTGACCGCTCCTGCCTTCCATACAGGTGTCTTCATTAACAGCTTGCTGGTCATGGTATTCTCTGCTGCATTCCTGAAAAGGGGCAGGGTTGCCCCGATGATCCTGGCAGGAATCTTCAGCCTGCTGGCAGTAGTCTCCGACAGGCTGTTCCTGGTGGGTGGGCTCTTCCCCCTGCTGGTGATCCTGGTGGCATCCATAGGGAGGGATCCCCGCAGCACCGGGAACTGGCTCCTCCTGGGCTCCCTGACTACCGGTTCGCTGACCGGGATGCTTTTGTTCAGGGGAATGTCAAACGGGGAATCTGTTCAGGTCATCAGCACCGGGTGGAAGATGTTCAACTTTGCCAATGCGGGTAGTTCCCTGGAGAACCTGGCCAGGCACCTGGGCGGGATTATCCTGAACGAACCTTTGCAGCGCTGGATCATCATCCTTGCATTGCTTTTCCTGGTGACCGCTCCTGTCTACCTGGTCAGCTATTTCCGGCCGTTTTTAGGCAAACAGGACAAGGTCCCTGAACCGCAATACCTGCTGGTACTCCTCCTCTTCGCCGGCACCCTTGCAGTGCTCTTTACACCGGTGATTAACGGTAGCTACCTGGGCCCTGCACTGATACGGTATAACTACCCGGCACTGCTGACCGGGGCAGCAGGATCCCTCTACCTGGCCATACTGATCCTGCGCAAATCAAACCGTTACACATTGGTCCTGCAAGCCTTTGCCTTTGGTTCGGCACTGATCCTGTTATCGGTTATAACCATCACCGGGTTCCGGCACAACATCGCTGAGGGGATCGGAAAATTCACCCGCTACTATCCCGAACGGACACAACTCATCGACAGCCTGAAGGAAACACACGGACTTAAATACGGACTGGCAGGGTACTGGGCGGCAAAACCCTCAACCCTTTTCTCCAGGGAAGGGTTGCGGATCTATCCCATCCATGAAGAGAACCTGAAGCCCGCCTACCACGTGACCAACGAAAACTGGTTTCACGACGGCGGAAAAGGACAATTTGCCGACCCGGTATTCAATTTCATGGTGGCCGACAGCTCCAGGATCACCTCACAACAACTCAGGGATCACTTCGGGAACGACCTGGATACCATCGCCTCCTGGTACGACGAGTACATCATCAAGGTCCCGGAATTCAAGATTGACAGGGAAAGCCGGGGCATCATTCTGGTAAACTGAATATCCAATGACGATTTTCATTCCCCGGTCCGCCGGGAAATGAAGTAGTGCGGGCGTTTCTTTGATTCTTTGAAAATGCGTGCCAGGTACTCCCCGATGATCCCCAGGATCAGGAGCTGTGTCCCGCCCAGTACCAGGATGGAGATCAGCAGGGAGGTCCAGCCGGGATTGCTGTGGCCCGTCAGGTGAATGACCACGGCGTAGATGGCATAAGCGATCCCCAGCATCAGTACCACCAGCCCCAGGTATGTGCTCAGCCGCAACGGTTTGGAAGAGAATGCAGTGAGTCCGTCAAAGGCAAGCCCGAACATGCGCCTGGGGGAGTATTTGGATCTGCCTGAATGGCGGGCAGGGGCCACATAGGGCAGCGAAGCCTGTTTGAATCCCATCCAGCTTACCAGTCCCCGTGTAAAACGGTTCTGTTCATCGATGGAAAGGAATGCATCCAAGGCCTCCCGGGTCATCAGCCGGAAATCGGAAGAGTCATTCTCGATCCTTACATCGGAAAGTGCATTGAAGATCCTGTAGAACATCCGGGAGCTTCGTTTCTTAAAGAAGCCTGCATCCCTGGTCTCCTCCCTTACCGTATTGACAATGGCATACCCTTCGTCCATTTTTGCCATCATGGGAAGGATCATGGCCGGGGGATGCTGCCCGTCGGCATCCATCATCAGGATCCGGTCGCCCCTGGCCTCATTGAGCCCTGCCAGGATGGCCACCTGGTGTCCGAAATTCCGGGAGAGCTGAAGCCCCGATACCCTCTGATCTGATTCAGCCAGCCTGGAGATCTCGTCAAAGGTGTGGTCGCTGCTGCCATCATCCACGAAGATGATCTCATAGTCAGTCTGCGCCGGAGAGAGCACACCGGCTATTTCACCATGGAGGTGACCGATGTTCCTGGCTTCATTGAAGGCTGGGATAACGATGCTGAGCATGGGTTTAGTTTTTGATCAGGGACTCCCTGATTTGGTGATTGTCCAGTCCGTCATCCTCCATGATCCGCTGGAAGATGTACACCTCATAATCATATCTGCCCAACACCGTGAAAGGCTCCTGGGGCCGTTCCAGGTGGATCAGCCTGAAACCTGGATTGTCCATGATGTTCTCCAGGGGGAAACGGCCTTCATTGGGACTGAAATGTGCATCCCAGAGGACCAGTTCCCCCTCCTTGATTTTAAATTCCGGTTCCTCCTGCCTGTAGACCCGTTCACGGACACGCTCCTCATCGTAGGGATTCACATCCAGGAAGAAGCACCAGAAGGGGTCGTAATAATAGATCCTGTTCTCAAAATATTCCGACTTCTTCAGCCAGTCGGACGCCTCCTTGATCACCTTCTGTTCGCCTCCCAGGGGGACCGGGATATCCAGGACCCGGTAGGGAATGGTGACCAGGAACACACAGAAAGCTGCGGTGAACAGCTGTTTCCAGATCTTTGGAACCGGTGCCAGGTTCAGGATCTTCCCGTATGCCATGGTGGCAAGCAGTGCGGCAGAAGGGACGATGGCGGCGATCACCCTGACCATCCCCACAGAGTTCCCCTGCCCTTTCCACCAGACATAACTGTGTGCGGCAAAATAGGCGATAAAAGGCATGTAGACCACCAGCATCTCCATCAGCCAGGCCTTCCTGTTCTTCCCCCTCTCCAGGAGGGGAGTTGCCAGCCAGGCCAGCAAGCCTGCCAGGATAAGGACCCCCATGGCTATCCCGAAGATGTACTTCGTATTGTGCACGTAGTACAATAACTCCCCGCTGCCGTAAATCCCGCTGGCTTCGCCCGTATAGGGCATCTCATGGATCACCCACAGGATATCCTTGAAATGGAAACTCCCCACAATGCTGTAGAAAACAAAACCTGTGAAGAGCAGGGGAATCGCCTTCCACTGCTTCTGCCATGCATAGGCAACCACAAACAGGGGCAGAATAACCGCTCCTTCGGTCCGCACAAAAGGCAGGAAGGAGAGCAACAGGGCCGACCAACCAAACTTCTCCCTGTAGAAGAGGAAAATGGAGAGGATCAGAACCAGGCTGAAGAGGATCTCGGTCATACCACTGAGCATCAGTACCGTATAGAGCGGGGAAGAGACCACCATCAGGATCGCCACCACCGGGAAACTGAAATCCAGGATCTTAGCCATCCGGAAGGTGAAATATGCAGCCGCAATCCCGGACAGCACATTGAAGATCCGTACCCCGTTCCACCCCAGCTGGGCAAAGGGGGAGGTAAGTGCCGTAAAAAAGGGTTTCCCCCAGTGATGGATAAAGAAGTAGGGATTCTGGAATGCATACCTGGAATACCTGTAGTGGGTCATGTCGTCCGCCCCTCCGATGGTCCCTTCGGAAAAAAAGACAAGAATGGTGTAGACCACCAGCAGGACAGACAGGATGGCAAGGGGAAGGTATTTCTCGGGGTGGTTTCTCATAGGTAGATCCTTCTCCGGAACAATCCGTACTTGACGATGCAGTAGATGGCCCGGAATCCGTCCTTCCAGTTGATCTTTTTCCCTTCACTGTAAGTCCGGCCGTAGTAAGAGATCCCCACTTCATAGATCCTGATCCCGGGTACCCTTGAGATCTTGGCGGTGACCTCGGGTTCAAATCCGAACCGGTTCTCCCTCAGGTAAATCTTCTTGATGACCTCCGAGCGGAACATCTTGTAACAGGTCTCCATATCGGTCAGGTTCAGGTTGTTGAACATGTTTGAGAAGAATGTGAGCATCCTGTTCCCGAGGGAGTGCCAGAAAAACAGGATCCTGTGGGGATTGGATCCCATGAACCGTGATCCGTACACCACATCCGCCTGTCCGCCCAGGATGGGTGCCAGCAGGTCCCTGAACTCATGTGGATCATACTCCAGGTCAGCATCCTGTATCACAAGGAATTCGCCTGTGACCTCCTGAATGCCCCTGCGGATGGCAGCCCCTTTACCCATGTTCTGCTCCTGGTGGAAGAGGATGATAGACCGGTCAGGATGCTTGCTGATATACTCCTCCAATACCCGGCGGGTACCGTCGGTGGAACAGTCATTGACGATCACAATCTCAAGCCCGATCCCATCCAGGTCAACTTCGAGGAGTTTATCAAGGATCCGTTGGATTGTTTTCTCCTCATTGTAAGCGGGAATGATGACTGAAAGGATTTGACCCATTATTTCTGATTATGGGTTTAAATATAGGCAAAGTATCATACTTTTGTCTTCACGACCAGACGCCAATTTCATGAAAAAAGCTTTTTACCTGCTTCTCTTCATCTCCTTTGTTTTCCTTTTTATTTACCTGATCAGGCAGGAATATATTATCCCTGAGGTCGTGAACCTGCCTTTACTGATCATCTCCTTTACACTGCTTTTTGCCGGATTCTTTGCCCAGGCATTCAGCTGGAAAGTGGCACTGGATATCCATGACTACCCGGCCACCCTGGGGGATGCGGTCACCTCCCAGGGAATGTCGGTCTTTGCCAAATACATCCCCGGAAAGATCTGGGTGATCCTGGGGAGGGCCAGTTACCTGTCAGAAAATAAAAAGGAGTTGAAGAACAGGTCCTTTATCTCTTTCAAGGAACAGGCTGTTTACCTCTGGGCCGGGTTCATGGTCAGTGCAGTCCCCACCATCATATTCTACGGTCTCCACTGGATCAGCTTCCTGGTGCTTTCCATCATCACCGGGCTGTCGCTGTTCCTGTTTGTGGAGAAGGTTCACCACTGGACCCTGCATCTGATCCGGAGGATTGCCCGCAGGGAGCTGGAGATCCCCCTTGTGCGTATCAGGCAATCCTTTCCCATGATCGGGGCTGTGCTGCTGGTCTGGTGCTGCTGGACCGGTGGTTTTTTCCTCTTCATGATGGCATTCAGCCACTCCATCACCCCGGTCATGATGTTCTCGTTCCCGTTGAGTGTCTGTTTCGGGCTGATCGCCATCCTGCTGCCGGCCGGGCTCGGACTGAGGGAGGGGATCATCATCGGATACCTGGTGCTTGCCGGGCTCGATGTGGAAACTGCCACAACCATCTCCTTCTTCAACCGGTTGTGGTTTATCTGCGGGGAGGTATTCATATTCCTCCTGGCGCTGGTGATCCGGCTCGCCCGGAAAAAGGCCAGCGGATGAGCTATCGTTGCAGGCGGTCGTTGTCCTGAATGTCCATCCACATGGCGAACAGCATGGACTGGGATCCCATAATAAACAGGAACACAAATGCCAGGACTGTGACCGGATTTGCCTCCATGCCCTTGAAGGCCAGGATCAGGATCTTCACCAGGAACGGGATGGAGACCAGCAGCAGGATCACTGAAATATGGTACAAAAGGAAAAGGGGATGAAAGCTCTTGAACAGGTACTTGTTCCATATCCTTTTGATAAACAACCTGATAAGAAGCCATGACAGCCTTGGGATCAGTTTCCCGATCTTCATTTTCGACTGCTCACCGACGCTGTACACCGGTTTGATCCCCACCTCCCGGATGGTACAGAAATTTATGTTCAGTTTGACCAGCAGGTCATTGGGATAACCATAGCGGGGATAGATCCTGGTGAGGTCAATGGAATAGAGCGCCTCTTTAGAGATGGCCGTAAATGCAGTCTGGGTATCCGATATGGACCAGTATCCCGATGCCACCTTGGTCAGGATGGAGAGGATAGAGTTACCCAGGAACCTGACCCTGGGGATCACCAGGTGGGCGCTTTTATGGATCAGCCTGTTGCCTTTCACGTAATCGATCCCGTCAAATACCACCGGCTTGCAGATGCTTTCGATCTCACCGGGATCCATCTGGCCGTCTCCATCGATCTTCACCACGCAGTCAATAGCATGGTCCTTACACCATTTATACCCCCGGGCCACTGCTGTTCCCACCCCGCTGTTGCGCTGCAGGTTGATCAGGATGATCCGGCCCCTGTCCTTCTCTTTCTCAATGACCTCGCAGGGTACCATCTTTTTGTCCTCGGTAACCAGGCCTTCATTGAGCAGCTGATCGGCCAGGTTGTATTTATCGGGAACCAGGGTGCCCACGATGGAAGGGAGGGTAAGGTCCGAGGCTGGCGCGCTCTCCAGGTATCCCTGCACAATCCCTGCTGTATTGTCACCTGAACAATCATTGATCACCACAACACGGTCCACAAACGAAGGCATGGAATCCAGCACCATGCTGATCTGGCTCTCTTCATTGTAGGCGGGGATAACCACACCGATGGTCTTGTTGTTTATCATGGACTACATATTTATCATGCTCTGGTACATGCGTGCTGCAACTTCCTGAATGGCATCCTCTGCGGAAATTCCCGAACGTCTGGCATAACGTTTCACCTCCCCCCTGAGCTTCCGGTCCTCCTCAATTTTCCGCACAAGTCCGGCTATCCCCTCCTCGTCCCCCATAGCCTTCAGCGCTTCATACCGGTTGCCGGTATGGTAAAACACATAGATCCCCTTGCGGGCCAGTTCGTAATCTGGCAGGGTCAGGGAGACCCAGTATTCGGCCGGTGTTTTGAATTTCATAAAGGATTTCCAGTAGAGGACCCTGTTCATCCCGTTGAAATGAATAATATGGTTCTTATACTGATAGGTGTTGATCTGCTGCAGCAGGACCATGAAAACGGCCAGACCGGCAAGGGCCAGGCTCAGCCACCGCTTCCTGATCCGGGAGATGGCTTCGAAGCTGGCAGCCAGCGGAAATGCCAGGATCCCCATGAGTTCCACATATGCCCGCATCCCGAAGCTTCCCCCGAACCACCAGCACCACCAGGAACTCTGCACATAGATCATGGCAACCAGCAGGACCACCACAGGCCACATCAGGGCCCTGAAATTCCGCCTGAGCAGTGGGATACCGGCCATGGCATACACCATCAGGGGGGCGTAAATGAACCATCCCTTCTTAAAACTGAACAGGTTCTCAATGATGTGGGGATGTCCGAAAAAGAACTTGCCGCCGTGGGGGCCATAGCTGTAAAAAATAAACTGGCCTGTGACTGCATGCCAGTAAAGGAACTGTGGGAGCCAGGCCAGGAAAAATCCGGCCAGCATGATCAGCACCAGGTGGAACTTCTTGATAAAGAACAGGATTCGCTCCCTGAATTCGGAAAAGGATGTGACACCGTACAGGAGCAGGATAAAGAAGACCAGGATGTTGGAGGGGCGGACCAGTGCAATGAAGCCCAGCAGGGCCCCCGTAAGCAGTGTATTCAGGATGGAGTGTTTCCGGTACCACCGGTCCACCAGCCAGAGGAACAGCAGGATCAGGAAGAAACTGCTGGCATGCGCCATGGGTGCCTCATGGGTGGCATAATAGTACAGGTTGGTCCCCAGGGCCGTTGCCAGCAGGGTCCAGGCGGTGATCCTCCTGTTAAAGTGCCTTAGCAGCAGGTTTTTAAGGATGATGAAACCGAGGATTACGTACACCAGGGAGATCATGACCAGAAACAACTGGTAGATGGATCCGTACCCGTCGCGATGCTCCCCGAACAGGGGGGCCAGGGCATGTGCCATGAAGAATCCCGGGGCATAAAGAACTGCCATTCCCAGAGAGGTCACGATCAGCCGGTTCCCGTTCTCCAGGGTATAGGCCCAGAACTTGTCGTCGTTCACAAATCCTTCAGGCGGATCGTCCAGGAATCCCAGTGTAGGATCGCCATAGATGAAGGTGGCAGGCAGGTAGGCGTAATAGGAGATGATGTCCCAGTGGATCACACCCCTTTCAGCAGGTTTATTCCTTGTCCAGTTGTGGTATGCCATATCGGTCCCCAGGTAAAAAAGGGCGATAAACATGATGACCACCCTGAGCATCCATTTGGCATTATGAATGTGGGATTTTTCAGGCATGATCCACAAAAATAGTGAATTGCGTTACAAATCCTACCTAGAACTGGAAGTAGATGAAAGGCTGCAGGTCGGCAGACCATGACTGGTAGATAAAGAAGATCGCCAGTATGGTGATGAGCACCTTGACCCAGAGGGGGGTGCGGATGAAGCTGTTGAGCAGCCAGCGTTTCCAGGATTCGGGCACCCAGTGGGTGAAATACCCCAGGGCCATCACCCCGAACACCAGCCGGTAACTCCAGAGCACCTGGGGGATAATAGATGCATTGAAGTCATGAAGCACCTGCCGGATCAGCTGGTTGGCCTTCTCCATGGATTCACTCCTGAACCAGATGCGGGTGAAGGTGATAAACAGGAAGGTGTTGAAGATCTTCCAGAACCGGGCGGCCCAGTGGGTACTCTTTTCATAGGGGCTGACCCGCTTCCATAGCTTATAGACCACCAGTCCCAACCCGTTGAGTCCGCCCCACACCACGAACTGCCAGCTGGCCCCGTGCCACAATCCGCCCAGCAACATGGTGATCATCAGGTTCACATCGGTCAAAACCCTCCCCTTCCGGTTCCCCCCCAGGGGGATGTAGAGGTAGTCCTTCAGCCAGCTTGACAGCGAGATGTGCCACCGTTTCCAGAAGTTACCCACACTGGTAGCCTTGTAGGGGGAATTGAAGTTCTTGGGCAGCCTGAATCCCAGCAACAGGGCCACCCCGATAGCAATGTCGGTATACCCGGAAAAATCCACATAGACCTGCAGCGAATAGCCGAACAGGGCCATCAGGTTCTCGAAGCCTGAATAGCCTTCAGGATTGGCAAATACACGGTCGACGAAATTCAGGGCGATATAGTCCCCGATGAACATCTTTTTAAAGAGGCCCTTCAGGATCAGGAAGAGCGCATACCCGAACTCCTGCATGGAAAGGCTGTACCGTTTATAGAGCTGGGGGATGAATTCCGAAGCGCGGACAATGGGCCCGGCCACCAGTTGCGGGAAGAAGGAGACGTAGAAACCGAAATCGAGGATGTGCCTGACCGGGTCCACCTTTCCGCGGTATACATCCACCGTATAGGAGATGGTCTGGAAGGTATAGAAGGAGATCCCCACCGGCAGAAGGATCATGCTCACTTCGAAGTGGGTGCCGGTAAGCCGGTTGGACCACTGGGCCAGGTGGTTCACCACCTCAATGTCCATGTTGAATATGGCATTGACCGTATCCACGAAGAGGTAGGTATATTTGAAATAGGAGAGCAAAAACAGGTTGACCACCACACTCATGGCCACCCCGAACTTTTTCCAGCCCTTTCTCCTGGCATGGTGGATCAGCCTGCCCAGGTAGTAATCCGAAAAAGTGGAAAATACCAGGATCATGAAAAAGAGCCCGGAGGTCTTCCAGTAGAAGAAGAGGCTGGCGGCAAACAAGAATGCATTCCTCACGGCACGCTGCCTGTAGATCACCGAATAGATCAGCAGCACCACCAGGTAAAAACCCCAGAAGAAGAGCCGGGTAAAGATCAGGGGCTTCTCCGGGTCAAACAGGAATATGTCTGCCAATATCTGTGTCACCGCTGCCTGTTTTTAGAGGAGTATTGCTGGTATTCGAGCATCAGGGCATTGTAGAACATCTCCGCCACCAGGTTCACTCCCAGGGCCGTGAAATGCACATAATCGGTGGAGGCCAGCGGAGGATCGGCATGCACAAACGAGGGCATGGAGTTGTATCCCCCCATGGCCTCATAGAGGTCCCAGAATGCATACCCGCTCTCAAGGGCCGCATGTTTCAGGGCATCCCTCACCGGTTCAATCCCGGGGTAGGTCACAAACCTGCCATTCTCCTTAAGTGACATATCGGAGGGCCCGATCACGATGACCGGAACTCCCGGGCAGAGGTCCCGTAAAAAGTTCATTTCACGCAGGAAAGCCCTCCGGTAAAAATCCGGGGTGATATAGGGCACCACATTCCCCCCGAACTGCAGGATCAGCAATCCCGGATCAAGGCTTTCGATCATCCGCAGCTGGTGCTCCCTGTTCATCTTGGTAAAGATCAGGCCCGATCCGCCCCTCATGGCAATGTTGTCCACCTGCAGTCCCCGGTAAGATTCAAAGGAGATCCCGTAGACCCTCCCTCCCTGGGGAAGACCCATATGCAGGGTGACATTTTTGATGTTGCCATGGTGGCGGTAATCCACCACGCTGAATCCATCGGGAATTGGCTGGATGGTGTCTGTGAGGGTATCATTGACCACGAAGGCCATGGAGGCGCTGTCCACATAGGAGTGCAGGAAGACCCGCACCCGGTCGAACCTGCCGGTCCGCCGGGAGGTGTTGAAGGTGTAGTGCAGCCATGGCCACTCCGCGTCCACCGGCATGGGAACCGAAGCAAAAGCCCCCATGATGCCATATGCGTTGTGGCGGATGGTGGAATCCCGTTTTCCGAAAAAGGTGTACCGCAACCACTCCCCCTTCTCCTCCTGCTCATAGGCCATGCTCCCCGAGTAAAGCGGGATGGGCTGTACCAGCCCGGTCCCCGATCCCCCGAAATGCTTCTGAAGCCGGAAACGGATCAGGGCAGTCATCCGGTCATTCTCGATCTGTGAATCCCCATAATGCAGGATCCTTGTCCGGTCCGTGTTCCCTTCCCGAAGGCCATCCAGTTTCCTGAAAAAGGGATCCAGCAGTTTCTCCCCGTTCATAGCAAATACAATCCGGTAGACCGACTGTTTCAGGCTATCGGCATTGGCAGGATCGATCACGGGCAACACCAGGCTGTCAGCTGCCTGTTCCCCTTCCACAAATCCTTCCTCCGGATCTTCCGTAACTGAGGATGCTGCCACCAGCTTTTCCACCACCTCTTCCCGTTTCACTGTGTCCCTTTCGAATAGCTCAGAAGAATCCATGAACCTGAGGTGGATGCCCGGGGTAATACTGATCCCCTGCCGGGGCATGATGAGGGCGAGAAAGAAGAGCCACACGGCCACCGTTGCCAGAAAGATGAAGATCCGGAAAGGCTTCATATATCAAATATAGCGCTCACCGGGGGAATTCCAAACGGGCTAACCCTTTCGCTTGATCCTGATCACCTGTCCCGGCTGGATCTTCGATGCATTGGTCATGCCGTTCAGCCTGGCAATATCGGTCTCTGTGACCCCCGGGTATTTCTGTGCGATCTCCCAGAGGGTATCGCCCGAACGGACCGTATAGGTAATATATGCAGCCTGACTGTCAGCTCCCGGGGTGACTGCCGGGGCCGGGGCGGGGGACTGGACGGAGGAAGCCGACACACTCCTTCCGGCAAACCGCTGCTTTTCCGCGAAGGACATTCCATTGATCTCCCTGTAGCGGGACGACTTCCCTTTGGGTTTGTAGATCACCAGCTTCTGGCCGGTGCGGATCAGGTTCCGGCTGATGTTGTTCCAGTACCGCAGGTCCGATGCACGCACATCGTACCAATCGGCAATATACCCCACCGCATCCCCCGAGCGGACCGTATAATAGAGCTTGTCGTATTTGTCGGCGGGAAGATCGACACTGTAACCGGATGTATACCGCATGGGTGTGGCCACCAGTTTCCCTTTGTCAAAAAACAGGGAGTCCTTGTAGCTGAGGATGCTGTCCTGCAGATCGATGAAACTGGCTGTGAAATCCTGTGGGATCTTAATGGCATAGGTCCGGTCACGGGTGGCAGGGACCACATCGGCACGGTACTGGGGATTCAGATCCCTGAGCTGCTCCACGGGGATGTGCAGCACTTCAGCCACCTGTTTCAGGTGCAGCGGTTCATGGAGCCGGATGGTATCGGTGAACAGCGGCAAAGTAGCAGCTGACTTTGTGATCAGGTGGTCGGTGTAGTGGTTCATGGCATAGGTGGCTGCGATGAAGGCAGGCACATACCCCCTTGTCTCCCTGGGCAGGAAGTAGTAGATCTCCCAGAAATTGCGCCTTCCTCCTGAACGGCGGATGGCCTTGTTCACATTGCCCGGACCGCAATTATAAGCTGCAAGGGCCAGTGTCCAGTCCCCGTAGATCCCATACAGGTCCACCAGGAAACGGGCGGCTGCATGGGTGGCTGCCAGGGGATCACGCCGTTCATCCACCAGGGAATTGATGGTCAGCCCGTAATGCTTTCCCGTGCTGTACATGAACTGCCAGGTACCTACTGCTCCGGCCCGGGAGACAGCCCTCGGGTTCAGGGCCGATTCAATGACGGAGAGGTATTTCAGCTCGTAAGGGACACCATAGAGGTCGAATACCTCTTCGAACATGGGGAAATAGTAGTCTGACAAACCCAGCATGATCCGCATCTGCTCCCTCCGCTTGCGGGTGTACACATTGATGTAATTCTTGACGATCCTGTTATAGGTCAAATCCACCACCGTGGGGATTGCTGCCAGCCTGGCCAGGTAAACCGAATCGGGGAAGTCGGGAAGCAGGGTGTCAGCCTCCGGGTTGTAGTCATCCACGGCACTTTCGAGGGACTGGTTCACATACCACAAATTAAGCAGGCTGTCCAGGTTATCCCCCGTATTCAGCTCCGGTTCACCCTCCATGGTGAACTGGTCCTGGATGGAATCAGGTACCTGTCCTCCGGCGGCCAGGAACACCAGGAACAGCAATGCCGGGACCAGGATGGCCACCCTTCGCCTGCTCCTCCCCGTCATTGTCTTTTCAGGTTAAACCTGCAGGTGAGCCCGTATGCCTGCCCTGTTTTGCTGGCCGGGGTCAGGAGGGGCTGGAGGGAGGGCGCCACACGTAAGGAGAGGTTGTCGTTTACATCCCAGCTGTAGAGCTGGGCATCCACATAGGCATCCAACACCTGAAGGGCATAGACGGCAAGCATTGCTATATAACTAATTTCCATATTCCTGCGCCAGAATTGCAAGATACGTTCATTGGTGTCATCCGGGAGCAGGGCATACTCCTCACTGGCCAGCTTGTAGTTCCTGGAGTTATAGGAAATGGCATACCCGGCTACCCCAAAGGCGGCCCATACGATGGGCATTTTCCAGTACTTCCTGTTGTAGGCCTGTCCCAGGCCCGGCACTACCAGCGCATACATGGTGGCCTTGGAAGCAGAGTGGGTAAAGTCGGGTTCGGCCACCACAAGGCTGTCGGCCTGTACAATAACGGCCGGCTGGTATTGGGTCACCGTATCGGTTCCCTGGATGGTATAGACGGTATCCGGCTCCCATAGCGGGAGAAATTCACCGGTTTCGCGGAGGTACTCAATGGTATCCCGCTGGTTCGACAATCCAAGGGTATCGGGCTCCTGGCAGATGGCCGGATTGGACAAGATTAAAACAAGAAGAGACGTCTGAATGATGCGGTTCATTTACCCGGTTTGTCGAGTATACTCACGATGCGTTGCAAGTCCTCATCTGATTTAAAGGGTATAACGATGCGGCCTGTACCTTTATTGCTTCGTTTAAACTCGATTGTGGCCCCGAAATAGTGGGAAAGATGTTCCCTAAGGTCTTCGTAGTCAGACCTCCCTGTTTCGTCCTGGTCCCCGTCATCAGGCTGCACCGTCCTGGATTTGCGGGCCAGGCTTTCCACCTGCCTCACAGAAAGGTCTCCCGGGAGGATCTTTTCAAAGACATGGAACTGGACCTGTTTCTCTTCAATGGCAAGCAGGGCCCTGGCATGGCCCATGGAGATCTTTTTCTCACGGATGGCTGTCTGGATCTCCACCGGCAGGTTCAGTAACCTCAGGTAGTTGGCGATGGTAGCACGTTTCTTACCAACCCGGTCTCCCAACCGCTCCTGGGTCAGGCTGAACTCCTCAATGAGCCTCTGGTAGGAGATGGCCACTTCGATGGCATCAAGGTCCTCCCGCTGGATGTTCTCCACCAGTGCCAGTTCGAGCATCGATTCATCCCCGGCCTCCCTGACATAAGCAGGGATCCTTTTCAGGCCGGCCTTTTGCGCAGCACGCAACCTCCGCTCCCCGGTGATCAGCTGGTAGCTGTTGTCGGCAGCCCTCCTGACAGTAATGGGCTGGATGATCCCATGCTCCTCCACTGAGAGGACCAGTTCACTCATGGACTCTTCATCGAAGGAGGTCCGGGGCTGGAAGGGGTTCACAGCAATGTTCTTCAACGGGATCTCGTTCACTGCCGAAGGCGAATGAACCAGTTCCCTGTCCTGGTCCTCAGAAACATCGATCAATGCTCCCAGTCCCCTGCCCAATGCATTCTTTTTTGCTGCCATAAGGATGTCTGATTAGTCCAATACTTTCTCTTCCTGCTTTAAAAGGGTCTCCTCGTTCTTCTGCAGGATCTCCCTGGCCAGGTTCAGGTAACTGACCGCACCCCTGGACTCTGCATCGTACAGCACTGCCGGCTTACCGAAACTGGGGGCTTCACTTAGTTTGATATTCCGCTGGATAATGGTCTCGAATACCATCTGCTGAAAATGTTTCCTGACCTCATCCACCACCTGGTTGGAGAGCCTCAGCCTGGCATCGTACATGGTCAGCAGGAATCCTTCGATCTCAAGCTCGGGATTCAGCCCCCTCTGGATGATGTTGATGGTGTTCAGGAGTTTCCCGAGGCCTTCCAGTGCAAAATACTCACACTGGACCGGTATGATAACTGAATCGGCAGCTGTAAGGGCATTCACAGTGATCAATCCGAGGGATGGTGAGCAATCGATCAGGATATAGTCGTAGTTGTCGCGCACCTGGCCGATCACGTTCCGGAGCATGTACTCCCTTTCATTCATATTCAGCATCTCGATCTCTGCTCCGACCAGGTCAATGTGGGACGGGATCAGGTCCAGCAGCTCAATCTCGCTGTTCAGGATGATCTTCCGCGGGTCCGCATCTTCAATGAGGCATTCATAAATGCTGGTCTTCACCTTCTTGATGTCAAAACCCGAGCCGGAAGTTGCATTGGCCTGCGGATCCGCATCAATAATCAGCACCTTCCGCTCGAGCACAGCCAGGCTGGCCCCCAGGTTGATGGCTGAAGTTGTCTTCCCTACTCCTCCCTTCTGATTCGCTATGGCAATAACTTTACCCATCGTCCTTCGGTTTTTCTTTTGGATTTAGAAACGGGGTTCAAATTTACTATTTTCAATATAGCTCCCTGATTGAACTCAATTCGTTATTGCAAACAATGATTTCGCATTTATAAACACCTTTTCAACATTTCCTGGTAATAACTCACCGGACAGCTATCCCTCAACAGTTTCAAGAAAGGGAATTACATAGACCAGATTATTTATTAAATTCCGGCTCATTTATATAAGGTTCAAAGACGATTCGTTCATGATGCGTATCAATAGAAATATTGGGATCGGGATTTCAGTGATATTCCTTCTTTTTGCAGGCTGTGAAGAAGAACCTGATCATATCGTCTTAACCACAGGAAATGCATCTGCTATGACAGCCAGCTCTGCGATTGTGAGAGGGAGCATCGTGAACCTTGGAGGGAATGCCATCGGGCAGCATGGTTTTGTCTATCATACTGCAGATAATCCCACTGTTTTTAACGATGTCATGAAAATGGGACCCACGGCGACCCTGGGGGATTTAGTGATACACTGACAGGATTGTCGAGTAATACGACCTACTACTACCGGGCTTTTGCACAGACCTCCGTTGAGGTGACCTATGGGGATATTCAATCCTTTGAAACCCTGGTTGCCTCCGTTCCTGAGGTCTCCATTGATTCTGTCGGACAGGTAAAAGGTGATTCTGTCAGAATTTCGGCAACAGTAAGTGATGATGGAGGCGCTACTGTAGAATCAAGGGGCATCTGCTGGTCCACAGATCCGGATCCAGATCTTTCAGATCACAACTTAGTCATGGGATCAGGAACCGGAAGCTTCATCTGCACAATTAATAACCTGGAAAGAGCAACCACTTTTCATATGAGGGCCTATGCCACCAATTCCTCAGGTACAGCTTACAGTGATCCCTCTACTTTTAAAACACCTGCAGGTATACCGACTGTTATCACCTCCCAAATCAGTGACATTACAGAAAATTCTGCCCGATCAGGCGGAAATGTAACAGATGACGGTGGAGCCGAGGTGACTTCAAGAGGTATATGCTGGAGCACATCTGAAGATCCTGCCGTTGATGACACCCGAACAATAGACGGAACCGGCACAGGGGAATTTATCAGTTACCTTGCTGACCTCACCTGCAGCACAACCTACTATGTCAGAGCCTATGCCATCAACTCTGCAGGAATCTCCTATGGTGAACAACTATCGTTCACTACTTCGGATTGTCCGGAAACACTCCCCACTGTGGTGACCACAACCATGAGTAATATCACCGAGACCACTGCCCGGTCAGGTGGAAATGTCACTGACAGTGGTAGTGCACAAGTGACATCCAGGGGTGTTTGCTGGAGTATTTCCCAAAACCCTACAACCTCAGATATTAAAACTTCCGATGGTACAGGAACAGGGAGCTATGCCAGTATGCTGACCGGATTGGAATGCAATACAACATATTATGTCAGGGCCTATGCCACCAATGAAGTTGGTACGGCCTACGGAGATGAAGAAAACTTTACAACCAGTGACTGTCCGGTATTCTTGCCTGAAGTATCCACCTCAGAAATCAGTAATATCACAGAGCGTTCGGCCATGTGCGGAGGGAACGTGACCAGTGATGGGGGAGCAGAGGTGATAGACCGTGGCATCTGCTGGAGCACAGATCCAGATCCCACAACAACCAACACCCGAACAACCGATGGCAGTGGCACCGGAAGCTATACCAGTATGCTGACCGGATTGGAATGCGGTACTACCTATTATGTCAGGGCCTATGCCATCAACGAAGTTGGTACGACCTACGGGAATGAAGTAAGTTTTCAGACCAGCGCCTGTCCGGTATTCCTGCCTGAATTAACCACCTCGTCCATCAGCAACATTACAGAGAGTTCTGCCATGTGCGGAGGGAACGTGACCAGTGATGGCGGAGCAGATGTAATAAACCGTGGCATATGCTGGAACACCGCCCCGAATCCCACTACCGGCGATTCTAAAACTTCAGACGGAACAGGAACGGGGAGCTACACCAGTTCACTGAGTGACCTTGATGCCGGTACCACCTACCATGTCAGAGCTTATGCAATTAATGCAGCAGGCACCAGCTACGGGAATGAGGTAAGCTTCAATACGCTTGATCTTCCAACTGTCACAACCAGTTCAGTAAGTATTATCATGGAGAATTCCGCTGGATCTGGAGGAAATGTAGTGGATGATGGTGGCTCCCCGGTAACAGCAAGAGGTGTTTGCTGGAGCACAGATCCAAATCCAACAACAACCAACACCAGGACATCCGATGGCAATGGCACTGGAAGCTATACCAGCACCCTTACCGGACTTAGTCCACAGACACAGTATTTTATGAGAGCTTATGCCACCAACCAGGTTGGAACTGCCTATGGAGGAGAGCTGAGTTTTACTACCGATAAACCTGATATAACAGGTCAGACAGGTACATTGTCAGATTATGACGGAAATACCTATGGCTGGATTGGTATTGGCAAGCAAGCCTGGATGTCAGAAAACCTCAAAACCACCCACTATTCGGATGGAACATCCATCCCTTATGTGGAGGATAACGACCAATGGGACAACCTGGGGACCCAGGGTAAAGCATACTGTTGGTATGATCACCAAAGTACCAACCGGGATATATATGGAGGACTATACACATGGGCCGGAGCCATGAATCGAGCGGGAAGCAGCGATTCCAATCCAAGCGGAATCCAGGGAGCATGCCCCGATGGGTGGCATTTGCCAAGTGATTCCGAATGGAAACAGCTGGAAATATTCCTGGGAATGAGCCCGACGGAGGCAAATAATACAGGTTACAGAGGATCTGATGAAGGGGGTAAACTGAAAGAGACCGGCACCTCACCTTGGTGGGGTCCGAATTCCGGAGCCACCAATGAAAGCGGTTTCTCAGCGCTTCCTGGCGGTAACCGCTTTGTGGGATGGTATTTTGACTATTTAGGTGAACTTGCTGTATTCTGGTCAGCTTCCCATAAAAGCACAGAAACAGCCACAGCCTGGTACCGTGCCTTAAAATACGATACTGCAAAAATGAACCGATATAATGGCTATAAGTTTTACGGACAATCAGTCCGTTGTGTAAAGGACTGAGTAGTATATCGAGTCCAAAGCTTAAAATGCCGGGATTCAGAATTTGTTTATCTTTGAATCCGAGGATTTTAATGTTATGAGCAACACCAACTGGATCACCATTGTGAACAAGACGGCCGGCGGAGGAAAAACCGAGCGGGACTGGCCGGTCATCGAGCAATTATTGAAGAAGCACGGGATCAGGTTTGAGCCCTTCTTCACCAGCCGGCGGCTGCATGCTTCCATCATCACCCGGACCAAGATCAAGGAGGGGTATTCCAGGATCATCGTGGTGGGGGGTGACGGAACCATGAACGAGGTGATCAACGGGTTGTTCTCCCAGGGGACCATCCATACCACCGAAGTAATGCTGGGGATGATCTCTGTGGGTACCGGCAATGACTGGGCCCGCACATTCAACATCCCTTCCGGATATGAGGAGGCCGTGCTGACCATCAAACAGCAACGAACCTTCATCCAGGATGCCGGCCTGGTGCATTACCGCAAAAACGGCAAAGAGTGGAAGCGGTACTTCATCAACATCGCCGGTATGGGATTCGGGGCCAGGGTGGTGGAGCGTTCCAACCGCATGAAGGACCAGGGTAAAAGTGGGGCTTTCCTCTATTTCTACAACATATTCACCAGCCTGATGCGGTACAAGTCCCAGAAGGCCATGATCGAGATTGACGGAAAAACATACGACCGCAGTATTTTCTCCCTGAATGTGGGGATCTGCAAATACAACGGTGGCGGAATGATCCAGGTGCCCCACGCGGTGGCAGATGACGGGCTTTACAGCATCACCCTGATCAAGAAAATGGGGAAGCTGAACGTGCTGGCCAATGTGAAGAGACTCTATAACGGCTCCATCGTCGAGCACTCCCGGGTGGAGACCTATATGGCCCGGTCGGTGGAGATCGGCGGAACTTCCAGGCTGCAGATCGAGACCGACGGGGAGAGCCTTGGACACGGACCTGTGAGGTTCCAGATCATCCCCCGCAGTGTGCGTGTAATCTCGGGCGTGATGTCTGCCTGACCCTTACTGCCCGGCAGGTGTGGCAGGAGAGATCTGGCTCAAGCGGATCTCGAACAGTTTGGGCCAGAACTTGCCGGTCACAAAGATCCTGCTCCCCATTTCATCCCAGGCAATTCCATTCAACACATCGGTGGAAGATTTGCGGTCAGCCCTTTTCAGAAGGCCTTTCAGGTTGATCCTGCCTTCCACTTTACCGGTTTCCGGATCGATGATCACAATCTCGTCGGTGTAATACCGGTTGGCCCAGATCTTCCCGTTGATATACTCCAGTTCATTCAGGCTTTTTGCGGGTCCCTGGTCGGTATACACCTCAATCTGACGGTTCACGGTGAAGAGTTCAGGATCGAGGAAATAGATCACATGGCTGCCATCGCTCATGATCAGCTCCTTGCCGTTGTTGGTGAGGCCCCAGCCCTCCTTGTTCTGGTAATAGACTTTCTGGATCTCCTCAAAACTCGATTTATCATAGATAAAACCCACCTGGGATGTATAAGTCAGCTGGAAGATCCGCTCCCCCAGCACAGTGATGCCTTCCCCGAATAGTGATTTGTCCAGGTCCCTGACCTGTACAACCTCACCTGTTTCCAGTTTGATGCGCCTGATGGATGAAGTTCCGCGATTACCTGTCCCTTCATAGAGCCAGCCATCCACGTACTGCAATCCCTGGGTGTAGGCTTTGATATCATGCGGGTATTCATGCACCACCGAATAGGAGAACTGTGCGGGTACCCGATCGGAAAGGAAGGTGATCTGCCGGCTCTGGTTCTCGGATTTTCCTCCCTGGAAGAATACCCTGAGCCGGAGCCCTGAACTGCCCGTTCTTTCATTCCCGGTGGGAATCCTCGCCTCCACCGGCCCCTTCACCGGGAAACCGCTGCCAGCTTCCAGGGTATGGATCAGGGTTCCCCCCAGGAAGAACTGCACTGAATCAACCGACACACTGTCGGGATAAGCCAGTTTCACCGGAATATCTTTCCCAACCATAAGGGTCAGGTTCCCTTCCGGTTCGGCCAGAACAGAGATCTTTTCAGGCGCTTTAGGCCGGGACGTCTTCTTGCCGGCAACCCCGTTTTTCGGTCCGCATCCTGCCAGCAACAGCAGGATAAACAGCAGTGTAAAGGGTAGGGTGCTTCTCATGAATGACTGATTAACGGCCAAACAGCCTCTGAAAGAAAGAACGGTTCCGCGGGAGGCGCTTCAGCTCATTTTCCAGGTTGGGTTGCTCGTGTGGATTGATCATCTGGTAGATCTCCCCCCATCCCGGCATTCCACCCACATTCCGGTCATCAATGAACAGGTCCGCTTCGATTTTCCGGCTGGCCACCGATTCGTCAAACTCCTCCTCGGGATAGCTCTTGTTCACCGCATAGAACTCGATCCCGTTCTGCCTGCAGTATTCAACCGCCTCCTCCAGCTCCTTACCTGACCGGTAGGTCCAGAGGATCAGCTGGTGCTTCTGTTTCTGAAGGGCTTTCAGTGTATCGAACGCAAACAGGATCTCCTTCCCGATCTCGGGATACCTGTGTTCTACGATAGTGCCGTCAAAATCAACAGCGATCTTCAGGGGGATTTCCATACGTGAACGGATCAGTGAAGGTCTAAAAATACAAAAACCTCTTAAAAGAGGTCATCCACCGAAAGATATCTTTCGCCCGTGTCGTAATTGAAGGTAAGGATGGTGGCACCGGGCTCAACCTTTTCCAGGAGCCTGGAGACAGCTGCCAGTGATGCCCCTGTTGAAATCCCGCCAAACAATCCTTCCTGCCGTGCAGCCCTCCTGGCAAAGTCATAGGCTTCGGATTTGTCGATGGCAATGGTCCCATCGAGCAGGGCTGTGTCCAGGTTGCCAGGTATGAACCCTGCCCCGATGCCCATGATTCCATGGGGCCCAGGCTCCCCGCCCCCGATGACCTGCGAACCGGAAGGTTCCACCGCATAGACTTTGATTCCTGGCATCTTCTGTTTCAGCACACGGGATACCCCGGAGATATGTCCGCCTGTCCCCACACCGGTCACCAGGATATCCGATCCCCTCCGGAAAATCAGCCAGGATCTCCTGGGCTGTGGTGGTCTCGTGGATTGATGGATTGGCCGGATTGTCGAACTGGGACGGGATCCATGCACCTTTAACCGATCCCTGCCAGTTCCTTTGCCTTCTCCATGGACCCCTTCATTCCCTGTTCCCGCGGGGTAAGCACAATCTCAGCCCCGTATGCCTTCAGGATGTTCCTGCGCTCCACGGACATGGACTCCGGCATCACCAGGATGATCCTGTAATCCTTCACCGCTGCCACCATGGCCAGGCCAATGCCCGTATTGCCCGAAGTGGGTTCAATAATGGTGGACCCCGGTTTCAGGATCCCCTGCTCCTCGGCATCCCGGACCATGGCATGGGCAATACGGTCCTTGATGCTCCCCCCGGGATTGCTCCGCTCCAGCTTCACCCACACATTATCGCGGATCCGGGAACAACCTCCCCAGTCTCAGGTGCGGGCGTATCCCCGATCCCCTCAAGTATATCCTTGTATCTCATAACTTTATAAACTTTATACTTACTTTATAACTTTATAACTTTATAACCTTACAAACTTTCTAACTGGATTTTAGATGATAAAATCTATGGGTGCATCGTAATCCTTGCTGTCTTTTATCTCCACCCTGTGGTTCCTGTATACCACCGAATGTGGAAGTACGCTTTCGGTGATCCAGGTGTTTCCTCCTACCACAGTATGGTGTCCGATGACCGTACCACCTCCCAGGATGGTACTCCCGGCGTAGATGACCACGTTGTCCTCGATGGTGGGATGTCTCTTGGTCCTGGCCATCTTCTTCTCCACGGTCAGTGCCCCCAGGGTCACTCCCTGGTAGATCTTCACGTTCGCGCCGATCTCGGCCGTCTCCCCGATCACAATCCCTGTTCCATGATCAATGAAAAAGGGTGATCCGATCCTGGCCCCGGGATGGATATCAATCCCTGTCTGCCCATGTGCGTATTCGGCCATCACCCTGGGCAACAGGGGGATCCCCAGGCTGTAGAGGATATGGGCCAGGCGGTAAACCGAAATGCAGTAGAATCCGGGATAGGAGAGGATGATCTCCTCCACGCAGCTGGCAGCCGGATCGAACCTGGTGATGGATTCGGCATCGGTCACCAGTTGTTCAAATACTCCGGGAACCTCTGCCATGAAGGACCCTGTAAGCTCCTCCGGCGTCCTGTCCAGCGATGTCCGGATGGAGTAAAGCAACTCCTTCAGCCTGATGGTACAACGGTCCATTTCCATGGCAATCTCATCCTCATCGACGCTGCAGTTGCGCTTGATGGGGAAAAGGGTTTGTATCAGCAGGTCCACAAACTCGTGGGTGAGAGCCACAGAGGGAACCTCCACACAATACTGTGATGCGTATTCACCCAGCCTGCGGGCAAAGGCCTTTTTCTGGTCTGTCATTGTTAACGGATTTAGGTGCCGGAGCCATGCTCCTTATCTTGAAACCCGCGCCTGGAGCAAAAGGTTCAAAAGGGAAAGCAAAATATAGGTTAAAACCACCAGGGACAAACCTGCCAGTCCGGTAAAAACGAGGATGATCACCGAGACCAGGAGCAGCAGGTACCGGATCAGGTTGCCCTTCAGCCTGAAATGTTCAAATTTCAGGGTAACCATGGGTACAGGCATGATCATGTGGAATGCCATGATCAGCATGATGGCCCACAGGAAGAAGAGGTTCAGGGGCGTGCCGAAAAGAAGCCCGTCCTCCATGATCTGCCAGAAAAGCCCTGTCCAGAACAGGGCATGGGCCGGTGCAGGCAGCCCATGAAAAAAGGAATCTCCCGGATCCTGGGTATTAAACGTGCCAGCCTGATGGCCGAGAACATGGGGACCAAAACCACAGAACCGAGCATGAACCACTGCAGCCACCCTGGAAACGCATCGTTTCCGGGAACCTGGAACTGCTGTTTAAAGACGGTATAAATAAACACTGCCGGAAGGACCCCGAAACTGACCATGTCGGCCAGGGAATCCAGTTGTTTGCCCGTGTCGCTCCAGGCTTTTAACAACCTGGCAGCAAAGCCGTCAAGAAAGTCAAACCCGGCCGCCGCCAGAATAAGGTATACGGACCACTGCCATTGTCCCTCCAGACAAAAGACAATGGCGACAGTACCGCATGCCAGGTTCAGCAGGGTCAGCAGGTTGGGGATGTGGCGTTTCATCTGCTTACTCCTCGCCTGGTTCACCGGCAGCCTGTTTCTTCTCGAATACTTTGAGCGCCCAGCGCACCGCCAGGTAGCTCACCAGGATCATGAATGGCCAGGACAAATAGCCTAATACAGCTCCGATATACATGGTTAATTTGGTTAGTTGGTTATTGGTTATTGGTTATTGGTTTGACAACCCAGTACCCAGTAACCAATAACCAGTTTCTAATTTAATATACATGCGTTCTTCCTGCATCTCCTTCTCATCGATCTTCTTCTTATTCAGCGACTCCAGGCAAATACAATGTAGGCAAATACAAAGGGAACAATAAGCGATACCCAGCTCATGGCCACCAGGGTGTACTGGCTGGATGAAGCATTCTGATGGTCAGGGAGCTCTGCAGGTCATGGCCGTTTCCAGCAAAGCGAGGATAGAAGGCGGTGTTGTTGAATCCGGCCAGCATGAAGAGGCAGAATACCACCAGTACGGTACCCAGTCCGGAGAACCAGATCCCGTCGCCACTCCCTCAGCAGCCCAACGGCGATGCCCGCAAGCACTCCCAGCACCCCAAGCAGGAACATGACCAGCACCAGCGGCATGGCCAGCAGGTTGTGCAGGTATTTGTATGGCTCCATGAATACTTCCCCCGTATCGGGATTCACCGCAAATCCCTCCCTCAGCATCAGCCATACGGCAAAGAGCAGGAAGAAGACCACGAAGGGGATGGCGTTGTACAACAGCGCCTTCTTTGTCCGGGTAATGATGTTCTCATTGTCGATGGTCTTCTGGAAATAGAGCAGTCCCAGCACCCTGGCCAGGAAAAAGACGGTCAGTCCCAGTGAAAGGTTAAAGGGAGAGAGCGCAGCTTCAAGGCCCCGGGCCCCTGTGGCCCAGGTAACGCTGTTCATTTCGTTCAGGGAAAATTGCGACCCGGAAAAGAAGGTGGCCACAGCCACTCCCACCAGGAAGGTCCCCAGCAGTCCGTTGGCGAAACAGGAATGCCTCATAGGTCTTCTGTCCCAGGAAATTTCCCGCCTTGGTGCGGAATTCATAGGAGACCGCCTGGATCACAAAGGCGAACAGGATGGCAATCCAAACCCAGTATGCGCCACCGAAACTGGTGGCGTAGAACAGCGGGAAGGAGGCAAAAAAAGCGCCCCCGAAGGTGACCAGGGTGGTGAAAGTAAACTCCCACTTCCTTCCCAGTGCATTCACGAGGATGGTCCGTTCGGTCTCGGATTTCCCGATACGGAACAGAAAGGTCTGTCCCCCCTGTACGAAGAAGAGGAATACCAGGATCGAACCCAGGAGGGATACAATAACAAACCAGTATTGTTGTAATGCCAGATGTGATAAGTTTCCAAACATGACTATTTTCCTCCAGGTCCTTTTTTAATTTGTGATAACATGATTCGTACCTCCGCGATAAAAAGGGCCGTAAAGGTGGCCAGGAAGATCCAGAAGGTAAGCTGGACTGCTCCCGGCTTCAGCCTGGATACGGCCGATATGGTGGGCATCAACTCATAGACCACCCAGGGCTGCCTTCCCATTTCAGCCACCAGCCAGCCAGCCTGGCTGGCGATCCAGGGCATGGGAAGGGTGATCAGTGCCACCCACAAAAGCCACCTGTGGTTGCCCCAGCGGTTCTTCAGGCTCAGCCAGAGTGCAATGATGGAGAGGATCAGGAAATGTGTTCCCAGGATCACCATGATGTGGAAGGAGTAGAAATTGAGCTTCACATTGGGGATCAGTTCCTTGAGTTCCCGTCCCTGGTAATAGCCGTATCCCATGTACTTCAGGTTCCCTTCCACCCAGTCAGGATCATCGAACTTCTCCCGGAGGGCTGCATAGGTGGACTCATCACCCCGCTCTTTGGCCCGTTTCAGCTCTTTCAGCGACTGGATGGCGATGGCCCCCCGTTTGATCTTCTCTTCATAGGGGATGATACTTCTGCTCCTCGTTCCCGTATACCAGGTCGGTGATCCCCGGGACAAATCCTTCGGGTGTCAGCCAGACCATGTAGGATAAAGCATTGGGTATCTCTATCTTGAAAATAAAATCCTCCCTGTGGATTGGGAATCTTTGTGGTATCTGTCCGCATGGCGCCTATGGCCACCAGGGGAGCATGGGTCTGTCCTTCATACAGGGCCTCCATGGCTGCAAACTTCATGGGTTGGTCCTGTGCAACGATACGGGCTGATGTATCCCCGGTAAAAATGGTAGCGATGCCGGCGATCACCCCGAAAACCGAAGCCACAACCGTGCTTCTCCTTGCAAATACAACCTCCCTTTTCCGGAGCAGGAACCAGGCACTCACCCCGATCACGAAAACCGATGCCAGCAGGAAGCTGGAAGTAACGGTGTGCAGGAACTTGTTCACCGCCACATCCGACAGGATCACATCCCAGAAGTTGGTCATTTCGTTCCGTGCCGTATCGGGATTGAACGCGGTCCCCACCGGGTGCTGCATCCAGGCATTGGCCACCAGGATCCATATTGCCGAAAGGTTGGCCCCGAATGGCGGTGAGCCAGGAGGCCGTCAGGTGGAACCGCTTGCTCACCTTGTTCCAGCCAAAGAACATGATGGCGACAAAGGTGGATTCCAGGAAGAATGCCAGGATCCCCTCCACTGCCAGCGGGGCCCCGAAAATATCCCCCACGAACCAGGAATAGTTGGACCAGTTGGTCCCGAATTCGAATTCGAGGATGATCCCGGTGGATACACCGATGGCAAAGTTGATCCCGAACAGCTTCATCCAGAATTTGGTGATCCTTTTCCACTCCTCATCGCCGGTACGCACGTAGATGGTGTGCATGAATGCGACGATGAAAGAGAGTCCCAGCGTCAAAGGAACAAAGATCCAGTGGAACATGGCCGTCAGGGCAAATTGCCCGCGCGACCAGTCAACCAGGGACATGTCAATTGCATCAATCATCTGCTTTATGGATTGGTTAATTGTTCAAGGACATGGCTGCTCCTCTCCTCATCGGTATTGAAATCCCGCTTCAACAGGTCGGGGAAGAAGAAGAGCTTCAGGATGGCGAACATGATGAAAAGCTTGATCAGGATGATCCCCCACAATTTCCGTCCCCAGGTCATGCTCCTGAATCCGTCATAATAGAACCTGAATATCTTTCTGATCATGAGAAACAAAGTTCGCAATTCAAATTAAGAAATCTAATTGGTTTCTAATTTATCGCAGATTATTTTTATAGCTTCTAAATAGCCCCTATTTTTATAATCATGGATTGGGAAATCCATCATTTTCAACTGATATTTGTTAATTAAGGCATGAACCGAACCAACCTGACAATTTTGCTGCTGATGATCCTCACGGGTCTCGGGGCACAGACCGCTACCGATGTGGAGATCGGTATCGTTGAGAAACTGGACCAGATGATTCCCATGGATGCCATGCTGGTGGATGAGCACGGGGATACAGTGATCATCGGGGACCTGATCGACAAACCAACCATCCTGAATTTTGTCTATTTCCGCTGTCCGGGGATCTGCTCCCCGCTCATGGACGGTCTTGCCGATGTGATCGACGGCACTGACCTGGTCCTTGGGAAAGATTACCAGGCGCTCACCATCAGTTTCGATGCAAGGGAAGCCACCTTCCTGGCCACCAGGAAGAAGAACAACTACCTGAACCTCATGGAAAAGAAGGAGGAGGCCGAACAGGGATGGCTCTTCTTTACCAGTGACAGTGCCAACATCGCCAGGCTTACCGAAGCCACGGGATTCCGTTTCAAACCCACGGGCAACGACTTCATCCACGCGGCCACCCTGATCATCGTGGATCCCAACGGGAAGATCTCAAGGTACATGAACGGGATCTATTTCCTGCCTTTTGAGCTGAAGATGTCCATTATCGATGCAGCCGAAGGAAAATCAGGGCCCACCATTAACCGGGTACTGCAGTATTGTTATTCCTTCGATCCCGAGGGACAAAAATATGTGCTGAACATCACCAAGGTATCGGCAACACTGATCATCTTTTTTGCACTGGTCCTGTTCCTTGTACTTCTGTTTTTTAGAAAAAGAAAAACTGCCTGACATATGACTTCACCGACTTCTGAGAAAAGGGCTCATAAAACATACCTGGAGGAGGACAACGGGAGAAAGGGGATCTTTAAATGGATCCTTTCCACCGACCATAAAAGGATTGCCCTGCTCTATCTCTACTCCATGATGGGGTGGTTTACCATCGGGGTGGTCCTGGGGCTGCTTATGAAACTTGAACTGATTGCACCCGGTAAAACCCTCATGGGACCGCAGGCCTACAATGCCACCTTTACCGTTCATGGTGTCATCATGATCTTTTTGATCGTGATCCCGGGACTCCCGGCGGTCTTTGGCAACTTCCTGCTGCCCATTCAGATAGGGGCAAAGGATGTGGCCTTCCCCAGGCTGAACCTTCTTTCCTGGTACATCTATGTACTGGGATCTATCCTTGTGATCATTTCACTTTTCGGGAATGGCCCCCCTGATACCGGGTGGACCTTCTATGCCCCTTACAGTTTCAAAACCGGAACCAACATGTTGCCTGCTGCCCTGGGCGCTTTCGTTCTGGGATTCTCCTCCATCCTCACCGGCCTGAATTTCATCGTGACCATTCACAGGATGAGGGCACCGGGAATGACCTGGCTGAAAATGCCGCTGTTCACCTGGACCCTTTACGGAACAGGATGGATCCAGTTGCTGGCCACACCCATTGTGGGAATCACACTGCTGATGGTTGCCGGGGAGAGGATCCTTGGCATTGGCTTTTTTGACCCGGCCAAAGGGGGTGATCCCCTGCTCTACCAGCACCTTTTCTGGATCTATTCACACCCGGCAGTCTATATCATGATCCTTCCTGCCATGGGTGTCATCTCGGAGATCATCCCCACGTTTGTAAGGAAGACCATTTTCGGTTACAAAGCCATCGTGATCTCCACCCTGGCCATCGCCTTCGTGGGTTATTTTGTCTGGGCACACCATATGTTCACATCTGGCATGAGCGGGACCGCCCTGTTTACTTTTTCCATCCTTACCTTCCTGGTGGCCATACCCAGTGCCATCAAGGTCTTTAACTGGATCTCCACCATGCACAAGGGCTCCATCAGCACCGAGGTTCCTTTTCAGTGGGCTGCCTCGTTCATCTTCATCTTCATGATCGGGGGACTTACCGGGCTGGTCCTGGGCGCCCTGGCCACCGACGTACACGTGCATGATACCGCTTTTGTGGTGGCCCATTTTCACTTTATCGTTTTCGGAGGAGTGGGATTTGCCTTTTTCGGGGCCATGCATTACTGGTTCCCGGTCATCTACGGCCGGATGTATGATAATGGCTGGGCCAGGACCGGCTGGATCGTGTTCTTCATCGGATTCGTGACCCTGTACGGGCCCATGTTCTACCTTGGGATCAAGGGGATGCCCCGTCGATACTTTGACTACCTGGAGGAGTTCCATGGTCCCAATATCATCTCCTCCTTTGGTGCGCTCGTGATGATCACCGGCCTTGTGCTCATTATAGCCAACCTGGTCAAGTCGGCCAGGAGCGGACCCATCGCAGCGCATAATCCCTGGGGTGGCACCAACCTGGAGTGGCAGATTCCTTCACCACCCTCCCTTGAAAATTTTGATGAAATCCCGGTCATCGACAAAGCCACCTACAAGTTTGACTAAACCACATTCATATGTCTGAAACCGCTGTACATCATGAAAAGCACAGGGATGATCTGGGTTCCAAGCTTGGCATGTGGCTATTCATATTTACCGAACTGCTGCTGTTTGGAGGACTTTTTATCGTCTATGCTGTCTACCGAAACGCGAACCAGGAAGCCTTTCATATTGCAGCCAGGGAACTGGATGTGACCATGGGGACCATCAACACGGTGATCCTGCTGATCAGCAGTATGACCATTGCCATGTCTACCACTGCGATCCAGAGAAAGGACAAGCGGACCACCCTTCTCCTGATCGGTACAACCCTGGTTCTGGCTCTGGTGTTCCTGGTGAACAAATACTTCGAATGGAGTGGCAAGATCAGCCACGGACTCTATCCCGGCTCCCCTGCATTGGAGGATCTTGGACAGGGAGATATTCTTTTTTTCGGCCTCTATTTTTTCATGACAGGATTGCATGCTGTCCATATTATCGTTGGAATGACAGTCCTCGGGGTTGGATTTATGCGGGTAAAGAATAACAGGATCACCTTCGATAATTATCAGCTCCTGGAAAATGGCGGATTATACTGGCACCTGGTAGATCTCATCTGGATCTTCCTGTTCCCGCTCTTTTACCTGATCACTTAAATTCATTGATTATGTCAGACTCATCACACCATATCGTATCCTACCGTACCTACGGACTGATCCTTTTGTTGCTTCTGGTGCTCACAGCCACTTCGGTGGCAGTTACACAGATCGAGCTGACCAGGTGGACAATGGCTGTAGCCCTGCTGCTGGCCAGTACCAAATCATTTATTGTCCTGGCCATTTTCATGCATTTGAAATTCGACCAGCGCATCTTCAGGGCCATGGCAGCATTTGTCTTTCTTCTCTTCATTGCTGTTATTATCATTACATTCCTGGATTACGCTTTCAGATAAATCCCCTGAGACATGTATACTGCTGTTCCCCAAGAAGCTTCCAATTTTGTCGCCGGCGTTGACCGGGCTTTCATGGTGATCCTTGGTATCTCTGCCTTCTTCCTGATAGGACTTACCGTCCTGATGATTGTATTCATTTACAAATACAGGAAGGACAGGCATCCCAAGGCTGTACAAAATGAAGGAAGCACCAGGCTGGAGATCCTCTGGACAGCGATCCCACTGATCCTGGTCCTGGTCATGTTCTATTTCGGATGGATGGGATGGCGCCCCATGAAGAATCCGCCTGATGAAGCCATGCACGTGAAAGCCATTGCCAGGATGTGGAACTTCTCTTTCGAATATGAAAATGGCAAAATCACCGACAGCCTGTATGTACCCATTAACGAGCCGGTGATCCTGGACCTGGTGGCCCTGGATGTCCTGCACAGCCTTTACATTCCTGCCTTCCGTGTGAAGGAAGATATGGTTCCCGGACAGGAAAAAGTGATGTGGTTTATCCCGGGAACCACGGGGGAATTTGACCTGTTCTGCACCGAATACTGCGGGCTGGAACACTCCTACATGTTCACCGGTGTGAAGGTGATGACCAAAGAGGATTTCCAGGCATGGATCGAAGATACCACGGCGGTGGCCGGACCGGTTGTGGATTCGGAAACCTCCCTGGCGGACCAGGGGTGGGAAGTGCTGCGCCGGAACGGATGCAATGCATGCCATTCGGTGGACGGTTCCAAACTGGTGGGTCCCTCCTACCTGGGCGGCTGGGGGGGTACCCGGACCGTGGTGACCGGCCGGGAGGAACGCGATATAACCGTTGATGAGGAGTATGTGAAACGCTCCATCTACGATCCCAATGCCGATGTGGTAAAGGGCTTTGGGAAAGGGCTGATGCTCTCTTACGAAGGGATGGTGAGCGAAGCTGAGGTTGAACTGATCATCGCCTACCTGAAAGAACTCAATGAGTAAGGGTTCTCCCTTTGGATACCTGAAAGCTTTACTCAGGTTGGGAAAGGCCACCATCTCCCTCCCGGTTGCCCTGACCGGGTTCCTGGGTTATTTCCTGTACAAACCTGCCGCAGATCTCTCAGCACTGCTGACCTTTGCAGGGGTGTTCCTGCTGGCCATGGGCTCCGGTGCCATCAACCAGCTCCAGGAGCGTAAAACCGATGCCCTGATGGAACGGACCGCCAGCCGGCCCATTCCGGCAGGGATCATCACTGTTCCGCAGGCCATTGTATTTGCGGCCATCATGGCCCTGTGCGGCACCTGGTTGTTGTGGCTCACAGGGTTTCCCCTGGCAGCCGGCCTGGGATTGTTCACCCTGCTGTGGTATAATGGGATCTACACCCCCCTGAAGCGGATCACCGCCTTTGCAGTTTTTCCCGGGGCCATCATCGGTGCCCTGCCACCGCTGATCGGGTGGTCAGCAGCCGGGGGCCATCCCCTGGACATGGAGATCCTCTCGGTGGCATTCCTGCTTTTCGTGGGACAGATGCCCCACTACTGGCTGCTGTTGCTCAAGAACGGCGAACAGTTCAGGGATGCAGGGCTGCCGGTGATCACCAGCCTGCTGGAGCCCCGCCAGGTAAGGAACGTAAGTTTCACATGGATCGCCGCCACCGCTGTGGTGGTCCTGGCGCTGCCCGCCACCCCGGTCATCAGCAACCGCTGGATTGCCGCCGGCCTGATCATCGCAGCCATCCTTTTCCTGGTACGCATGTTCAGGCTCTCCTTCCGCGGCGACCTGATGAAACATTGGAAAAAGGCATTTATTACTGTAAATTTGTTTTACCTGCTGATCATCCTGGCGCTGATCGCAGACCGGATCGTATTCATATCATACAATGCAACCTAAAACCCGATTCATGATGAAAAAAGTTTTTGCACTCCTTCTGATCCCGCTCCTGGCAGTCTCCTGCATCAACGTGAACACTCCTGAACCTGATATTGAAGATGGAGGAAAAAAGACCGACGGGGCCTTTATCCACATCAGCAAGGGGGCTGAAGACACCCACGACGTGCTGATGGCCCTGATGCTTGCCGATAAGTTCTCCACCTCCAACGATGTGCTGGTTTTCTTCGACAAGCAGGGCATCGCCATGGTGGTGGAAGGTGCCCCCAACCTGGAAATGGATCCTTTCGATTCCTCGGATGACATTTTCGAAAGGCTGTTGGACCGGGGTGTGGAGATCCTGGCCTGCCCGGCCTGCCTGAAGGTGGCCGGTTATGAAGAGGGTGATCTTCGCAAAGGGGTCAAAATTGCCGAGAAAGAGAAGTTCTTCGATTTCACCGAAGGAAGAATCCTGACACTTGATTATTAAAACCTGTCTGTATGAAATATGCCTGGATCATCATGGCAGCCATGTTCCTGGTTGCCTGCAACAGTACACCGAAAACCGGTGAAAACAAGGAACAGGAACCCTCAGCACAGGCTGAATGGGTGGTGGTAACCCTCAACGTGAACGGGATGACCTGCGATGGGTGTGAGAATGCCATCAAGGCCGGGGTGGAGAACCTGGAAGGGATCGCCGAGGTTGAATCCTCCCACGAGGAATCCTGGACCCGCGTGAAATTCGACAAGAACGTCACCTCCCTGGAGGAGATCTCAAAAAAGATCACCGACACCGGGTACGAGGTAGCGGGGGAAATTTAGCATGTTCAGCACGCCATCCGGGTATTGGATTCTGAAGCCTTAGCTGCGAACGCAGGTTCAGCGAAGAATACAATACCCGGATGGTATAATAACGAAGATCCTGAGGCTACGCTCAACGGATCAACAGGGAGAGGAATCCCATGTAGAGAACCGCATCGGCAGCCAGCCGGTAGGTGTCATTCTTCCTGAAAAGCGCCGGTGCCAGGAGCACCAGCAGGAGTACCATGGCCATCCCTGAAAGGATCAGTGAAAGCTGGAAATAGCGGTCTGGTCCGTACACCATGAATTGCAGGACGGCCAGCAGGAAGATCCCGACTGCCGCTGCCAGCATCAGGTTCCTCGTACCCTTCTTACCAAGGGCATGGGCCAGGGAGGAGATCCCCAGCCTTGAATCGAGCTGTACATCATAGAGGGAGATAATCCCCAGGTTCATCAACAGCACCAGTCCCGCCATGATGACAATCATCCAGTGCACAGGCAGCAACTCCCCCGTGCGGGTGATATAAGGGCCCATCCATGTTCCGGCCAGGTAGAGCAACAGCACAAAAGCCTCACCGGGAATAAAGAACAGCCGGTTCCTTTTGAAGATGTGGCGCATGGCATAAAACAGGAGCACCAGTCCCCCCAGCACCAGTGCCACCTTCAGCACATCCCGGTTCAGCAAATTGAAGATCAGCATCAAATCCCCGATACCTATCACCCCCATGAACCAGAGAAGGATGCGGCGGTTGATGAAGATAAACCGGTGCATCTCCCGGGTGGTCTGCTTCCGGTGCCTCCATGCATCCACCACATGGTCGCCGGTGTAGAGCAACCAGACGGTACATGCCAGGGTGACCCACCAGACCCATCCCGGGTTGGCATGCAGCAGGCGTGCTGCCAGGCAGGAGGTGGCCAGGGCCCCCAGGACAATATCAAGGCTCAGGAAGTGGAAATGACGGTAGAGTTTCATGCTGTAAGAATTCGGCCATGCGGAGCACAAGGAGCTTCCCCTGGCAGATCAGGTATGGTGATGCCGGCACTCTTCCATGTAGGGGTGGTTGACGGGATAGAGATTGGCCCTTGTCAACGCCCATCCGGTGACCAGCATAAACAGTCCTGCAAATCCTACAAATATACCAATCTCCTGGAATCCCAGCACCTGTTCACCCACCGTTCCAGGGAAGATCTGCACATAAAGGTCGATGAACTGGCCGATGATCAGCAACGGGATCACGATCTTCACCACCAGCTTGTTCTTTGATGTGGCTTTGGGCATCAGCAGCACAAAGGGGAGGAACCAGTTGACCAGTATATTGGCAAAGAAGAAGAACCTCCAGCCTTCACCCCTGACACGGGGAAGGAAATAGGCGGTCTCCTCGGGGATGTTGGCATACCAGATCAGCATGAATTCGGCGAACCAGAAGTAGCCCCAGATAATGCAGAGCATGAAAATGTACCTTGAAAAATCCCCCACATGGTGCTTGTTCAGGAAAGGGAAGTATCCCCGTTGGTTCAGGATCAGTACAATGAATGCGATCACGATGGAAGCGTGGTGGAATGCAGCCACAAAGTTCCGGATGGCAAAAATAGTGCTGTACCAGTGGGCATCGATGGACATGACCCAGTCGATCATGGCAAAGGAGAAGGTAATGATCACAATGAAGATATAGATCTTGGCATAGTGCTCCCCTTTCCGGAAATGATCAAGCCCTCCTTCCCTGTCCTCTTTCAGGGAGAGGCGGCGGATCAGCCAGGTCATCAGGATCCAGAGGGCGAAGTAAAAAACCATCCGGATGATCCAGAAGGGCATGTTCAGGTAAGCGGCCTTGTGTGCCAGCAGGGGATCATGGTCCGCTACACCTGCATGTGACCAGTGGTAAAGCGATCCGGCTCCCGGGATCATCACCAGGAAAAGGATTGCCGATACGGGTATGAAGGCCCCCATCGCTTCAGGCACTCGGATAAAGCCGGCCGACCACCCCGAATGGGTAACCCGTTGCAGGGAGAGGAACAGCATGGCCCCTGCAGCCAGGGAAATGAAATAGACATTGTTCAACAGGTAGTTGGCCCACGCCCGTTGCGGATCGCCGGTAAATCCCACCACCAGGGCAGCAATGCCAATGGCCACCATGATCAGCGTTGCAAAAACATAGATGCGGGATAGCTTGAGTCTCTCTTCCATTGAACTGGGGTTTAATCCGTCTGCTTTTGCAGGTTCTCACGTATATGGAGGATGATCTTCCACCGGTCCTCCGGCAGGATCATGCCACCATGGGCTCCCATGATCCCGTATCCCACTGTGACCGAATGGTAGATCTCCCCGTCCTTCAGTGCCTTTACTTTCTCACTGACCAGGCTGGCCGGCGGGTAGGGGTATTTCTTGCTGGTATAGAGGTATCCCTGGCCATCACCCGATTCCCCGTGGCATGAGAAACAGAAGATGTTGTAGGCCTCCATGCCCCTCTCCTTGTTCTCACCGGAATCCCCCACCGGATTCACCAGCACCTCCCCGGCTGCGATCCGGTCCTCATCGGTTTTCTCAAAAGAAAAGGGAAGCATCTCCCTGGGAACCGTTCCCTCCACCATGGTCCGCATGGTCATCCCGTCCCGGAAATTGGGATTGGGTGTATAGGACTCGTAGGCATTGGAGTAGTACATGTCAGGCATATAATCCCAGCCTGTACTGGAACGTGTCCGGTCGCACGAAACCATGGCCAGAAAGAGAATTGCTGTTATAAGGATTATCCTGTTCATGCGTTCGTCTTTACTTTTCCAAAATTTCCGAAGCACCTGTCTCCTTCATCACTTTCTCTGCCACGGACGGATCCACCTTTTCTTTGCTCACCAGGATCACGAATTTATCATCGGTAGCCCTTTCATGAAAGACCGGTTTCTCATTGCCGGGCCACAGGTGGGCCCTCCACGAAAAGGTGAAGAGGCTCAGTATGGTGATGCTGAAAATGGTCAGGATGATGGTCACCACCAGGAAGGAAGGGAACGCGTTGCTTGGCTTTCCCCCGTAATTAAGCGGCCAGTCCAGCACTGCCGTGTAGACCAGGAATGCAAGCACTCCCAGGGAGGCAAAGAAACCGTAGAACCATCCCACGATGGTGATCCTCGATTTTTTACCATGCTTCTCCAGAACTTCGTGAACCGGGTATGGGGTGAATACATCCTCAATCTCAACCTCCTCTTCCTTCATCCTCCTGAAGGCGGTCAGGAGTTCATCCTCCGAATCAAAGACTCCGAGCACATACTTATTCTCCGTTTCCATCATCTTTAGAAACTTTATAAACTTTAGAAACTTTAGAAACTTGCAACTTATTAACTGCCTTCACCTCACTGATGGCGATCATGGGAATGTACTTGAAGAAGAGCAGAACACCGAAAATAAAGATCCCCAGCGTCCCCAGGTAAACGGCCACTTCCACAAACGTGGGGGAATAACTGGCCCAGGCGGAAGGCAGGTAGTTCTTGCTCAGGGAGGTGACCACGATGTTGAACCGTTCGAACCACATCCCCACGTTGATCAGTATGGAGATGATGAACACAATCACCAGGTTGCTCCGGATCTTCTTAAACCACATGAGCTGGGGCACGATGGCGTTGAATATGAACATGCACCAGAACTGGACGGTGAACTCCCCGGTGATCCGGTTATGGAAGAAGGTGAAGATCTCGTACTGGTTCCCCGAATACCAGGCTAAAAATATCTCTGTGAGGTAGGCAGTACCCATAATCAGCGACACAAACATCAGGATCTTGGCCACCTTGTCAAGGTGTGCATTGGTCACATAATCCTCCAGCCTGTAAATCCTGCGCAGGATGATCATCAGGGTCATCACCATGGCGAACCCGGAAAAGATGGCCCCCACCACAAAGTAAGGTGGAAAGATGGTGGTGTGCCAGCCGGGCTCCACCGAGACCGCGAAGTCGGTGGATACAATGGAGTGTACCGACACCACCAGTACGGCTGCAATGCCTCCCAGGATATAACTGAGCCCTTCATACCTTTTCCACTCTCCCACCGAGCCCCTCCAGCCCATGGCGAAGAAACCGTAAGCCGCCTTCTTGATCTTCGATTTCGCGTTGTCCCTGATGGTGGCGAAATCGGGGATCATGCCCAGGTACCAGAAGGAGGCAGAGATCAGCAGGTAGGCTGAAATGGCGATGAAGTCCCAGAACAGCGGTGAATTGTAGTTCACCCAGAGAGGACCCCTTGTATTGGGATAGGGAAGGATAAAGAAAGCATCCCAGACCCGGCCCATGTGCAGGGCCGGAAAAATGGCCGCACATCCCACGGCCACCACCGTCATAGCCTCAGCGGCCCGGTTGATAGAAGAGCGCCATTCCTGGCGGAGGATCAAAAGGAAGATGGAAAAGGCCGTACCGGCGTGACCGATCCCGATCCACCAGACGAAATTGATGATGGCCCAGCCCCATCCCACCGTGTTGTTGACCCCCCATGTACCGATCCCCGTGGAGATGGTCACATAGATGGCCCAGAAACCCAGCAGCATCATGACAGAGCTGATCCCCAATCCGACAATCCACCAGAATTTCGGCCTCGCGTAGAGCGGCGAAGTGATATCGGCCGTGATCTGGTTCAGGGATTTGTTCCCCAGGATCAATGGTCCCCTGATTTCTGTATTATACATACTCCCTCTATTTTCTTTTATCCGTGGTGTTCGTGTTCGTCCCCTTTATCACTTTCATTCCCCGGCTCCTCATTCCTTACCCTGGTCAGGTATCCCACCGAGGGCAGGGTATGCAGTTGCTCAAGCAGGTGGTAATTTCGTGGCTCTTTCCTCATTTTGCTGACCTTCGATTCCGGATCGTTCATGTTGCCGAAAACCAGGGCGCCTGACGGACATGACTGCACGCAGGCGGGTTGTACCTCCCCGTCAACCAGGGTTCTGTTCTCCAACTTGGCCTCCATCTTTTTCTCCTGGATGCGCTGCACACAAAAAGTGCACTTCTCAACCACCCCGCGTTCCCGCACCGTCACATCAGGATTCAGCACAAGCCTGGACAGGTCGCTGTTCAGGTTGAAATCAAATTTATCATTCTTCACATACTTGAACCAGTTGAACCTCCGGACACGGTAGGGACAGTTGTTGATACAGTACTTGGTCCCTATACACCGGACATAGGCCACCTGGTTCAGTCCCTCGCTGCTGTGCATGGTGGCTGACACCGGGCACACATTTTCACAGGGTGCATTGTCACAATGCTGGCACATGATCGGCTGGTGGAATACCCTGGGATTCTCCGGATCTTCGGAATAGTAGCGGTCGATCCGCATCCAGTGCATGCTCCTGCGGTTTTTCACCTCCTCCTTGCCCACCGTGGCCACGTTGTTTTCTGCTGTACAGGCTACCACGCAGTTGTTGCAACCGGTACATTTATTCAGGTCCACCGTGAGTCCCCAGTGGTAACCATCGAAGGTGGCATCCGGGTAGAGGGTCTGGTGATGGGCTTCAGCCTCCAGGTGAAAATGGTTCCCTGCACCGGGATCCTTCTCTATCTCTTTCAGGGTTGTTTCCCTTACAATGGGCCTTCCCTCCATGGTGTGGTGGGTCTGGGTACGGGCAATGGGATAGGTAAACCGGGTTCTCTCCAGGGTGACCTGCTCCAGGGTATAGGAGCGCCTGCCATCCACAAACCTGACCCACTGGAAACCATTGGTCCCCACGTTACTGCCCACCTTCCCTGCTTTGGTCCTGCCATACCCCAGGGCCAGGGAGACCGTTCCTGCAGCCTGTCCCGGCTGGATGAGTACCGGTATCTCGGTCCCGTTCAGTAAAACCACCATTTCATCCTCCAGTCCCCTCTCTTTCGCATCCTGTGGTGATACAGCCAGGTAATTATCCCAGCACACCTTTGATACCGGGTCTGGCAATTCCTGGAGCCATGGATTGTTGGCATAACGGCCGTCACCCAGTGCCACTGTGGTGTACAGGCTGAGCGTAAGCTCCGATTCGGGGAGATCGATCTTCACCCCGGGGGGAGTAAATGTTACAGAGGCCGGTAACCCGTCAGATGCGCTGTCGTAGAAGCCGGCCTGCAGGGTTTTTTCCCACCAGTTCTTATCATTTCCTGACGCCTGGGGTGCGATATTCTTCTCCCACACATACTGTAGCAGGTCCTCAAAAGTCCTGTGCCGGTCAGCCCAGACCAGCAGAGAACTCTGTAAGGCCCTTGTTTTGAAAAGAGGGTGGATGCAAGGTTGTTGCAGACTGTACGATCCCTTCACCGGTTCAGCGTCACCCCATGCCTCCAGGTAATGGTGGTCAGGACAGAGGAGCTGGCAGGCTTCAGCGGTTTCATTCAGCGTCGTCCCGATATACAGTGTAAAACCGGCCTTCTTGATGGTTTCAACTCCTCCCATGCTATATACCGGGTTCACATGGGCCATCAGGAGGTTGTCCACCCTGCCATTCTCCAGATCCTTGAGAAAACTGGCAAACTCCCTGTCATCCCCCTGCTTCAACTGAATCGTACGCTCATTGTCCAGGGTTGATCCGTAGTTGCCCAGCATGAAATTAATTCCGGCTACCATTTTCTGCACATCCGGATCATTGGATCCGCTGATGACGATAGACTTTTCCCTGTGACGCACCAGGTCTGCCACCAGGGGCTCCACATCGGTCACGCAGGGAGGTGCCGATACTTCAGGATAGCCAGCGGAAGATGCCAGCTTGTTATAGATGGCTGCCAGCATCAGGACCGACTCCCGGGGATTGACCGGGATGCGCTGGTCGGCATTGGAACCGGTCATGGAGAGGGCAGACTCCACCTGGACGTGTTTCGACATGGCAGGATGCTCTCCTGTCACCTCCCTTGTGGAAGCATAATCCCTGGCAAACTCCACCGGTGCAAGCCAGGTTCCGAGAAAATCTGCCTCAAAGGAGAGGATATACTCCGCCCGGTCGAAATGGTATCCCGGAATAATCCACTCCCCGAACACATCAAGATGGGCCTCACGGATCCCGGAGGCTGAAACTTCATCATACTGTATCCACCGGCACCCTGGATGTCCATTGAGGAATACCCTGATAACCTCCCTGGTGGCAGGGCTGATGATGGTAGGGGTCAGCAACACGGTATTTCCACCTTTCCCAAGCCTTTCCCACACGACCCTGTCAAGCGCTTCCCAGTCAGTGGCCTGCCCATTTATGGAAGGCTCCTTGTAACGGGCATCATCATAGAGGTTCAGTACCGATGCCTGTACCCGGGCGCTGGTACCGCCCCGGGAAACAGGTGACTGGTGATTGCCCTCAATCTTGATGGGGCGGCCATCCCTGACCTTCACAAGGATGCTGTTGTATTCGGTGCCGTCGAAAAATGTAGAGGCATAGTAACTGGCTTTCCCCGGTGTGACCTCCTCGGGCTTGATCAGGTAGGGAATGGCTTTCTGTACGGGCTTTTCACAGCTGCTGACCACTGCAGCCGTTGCCACACTGAATCCGAAAAGCTTCAGGAAATCACGACGGGATGCGGGGGCATCCACCACCCGGCTGTCAAGCAGATCCACCACCGCATTCCTGTCTGTCTCCTCCACCTTCTTCTCCCCGTCCGGATCCCTGCCGCCATGATACTCTTCTATGCTTCTCCACTGTTTTTCCATGAAATGGTCTTGGTTTAATAGTGACACCTGGAGCATTCGGTCCCACCGGTAAGTTCGGCCGTTACCCGGTCAATCTCACCTGCTTTCAATTTCTGATGGAGCTCCTCATATTGCGCATAGAACGCATTATCAATAAACTGTACTTCGGTTTCACGGTGACAATTGATGCACCACCCCATGCTGAGATCAGAAACCTGCCTTACACGGTCCATCTCCTGGATGGGGCCATGGCACTTCTCACAATCAATTCCGGCTACGGCCACATGCTGCGCATGACTGAAGAATGCATGATCCTGCAGGTTGTGGATCCGAATCCACCCAATGGGGAATCCGGTTTCGTATGCTTCCACCACTTTGCCGATCTGGTGTTTTCCTGAGTGTGATCCTTCCCGGACAAGGGAATGGCAGTTCCAGCAGATATTCACATCGGGGATCCCGGCCGATTTGGAGGTTCCGGCCGTGGTATGGCAATAGTGGCAATCGATCCTGTTGTCTGCGGCATGTACCAGGTGGGAGAATTTTACAGGCTGGTCAGGTTCATACATCTCCTGCCTTCCCAAGGCGGTTCCGGCCTCGTACAGCAGCCTGATCTGCCAGCCCAGGGCAACCACGAAGATCATCCCCAGGATGATCCTTCTTTTCACCCTCTTCAGAAAGAAAACATCAAGAAAAACCCAGGTGAGCACCACTCCAAGGAGAACAAAGAGGAAGATCTTGTTGATCACCGGCTTTTTCTTCTCCAGTCCGTGCTCCTCGAAATCATCCAGGAACAATTTGATCATCTCCACATCGCTGTCGGCCAAATCAAAGGTCTGGTGCATGGCCGACATGGTCACCCCGGATGGATCAAGTACAGCTTTCCGGAACGCTTCTGTACTTTTTGACTTATACTGATGGGCAATCTCCCAGGCATTGGGATTCCAGTTGAAGGTATCGATCTCCACCGTGTTGTGGCAATCCGCGCAGGCTTTGGTTTCGAATTTCCCTTCGATGAGACCATAGAAAAGGCGTTCACCGCGCATCAGTCCCTCGGTGATGTGTGCATCACCATGCCCATCATCCTCACCACTTACAGGCAGGAGAGGAAACAGCAGGCAAGCCAGCAGGAGAAGGAGTAAGGTGGGTCTCGTGACTTTGGTCATGATACGCAATTTAAAGCTATTGGTGAAAAATAACAACAACCTTGTGAATATCGGAAGGATTGCATGCCGATCAATATTATTTTTAATTAGTATAAATTATTTTCATGTAACTTTCGTCCATGCAATCCCTCTTTTCCGATTACTTCCTGCCAATCACCCTGGGAATCATTACGCTGGGAATGGGATTATCTCTGACCGAGAGGGATTTCCGGAATATATTTACCTACCCGCGTGCAGTGATCACGGGCCTTTGCTGCCAGATGCTTCTCCTGCCCCTGCTTGCATTTCTCATTGCACTCCTGAGTAATATTGATCCGCTGTTTAAGGTGGGACTGATGATCATTGCCGCCTGTCCCGGGGGAGCCACCTCCAACCTGGTCACCTACCTGCTGCGTGGAAATGTGGCCCTCTCCATCTCCATGACCGCCATCAACAGCATCATCACCCTGCTGACCATTCCCCTGGTGGTCACCCTCTCCCTGATGTATTTCATACAACAGGATACGGAGATCCACCTGAAGGTGGGCGAGACCATTGTCAACGTGTTCCTGATCACGCTTCTGCCGGCCTTCGCCGGCACACAGATCAGGAAATGGAGGCCCGTATGGGCCGACGGACTGGAAAGGCCTTTGAAGATCATTCTACCCCTGTTACTGGCACTCATATTTACCGGGGTTGTCTTTATTGACAGGGGCACCGAATCGGCCACAGTCAGGGATTTTATAAATATCCTGCCCTTTGCCATCCTGTTGAACTTCGCTGCCATGGGAGCCGGCCTGCTTATTGCGAAACTGCTGGGACTAAGGATCAGGGACCAGTATACCATCTCCATCGAAGTGGGATTGCAGAACTCTGCACTGGCCATTTTTGTGGCAGCCAATCTGCTTGGAAGTCATCCCATGGCCCTGGTCCCCGTGGTTTACGGATCCTTCACTTTCTTTACGACCCTGTTGTTCGGTTGGCTGGTGAAGCGTTTTTCCAGGCAGTAGGTCAGCGGAACAGGTAGACGAATCCCGCCCTCGTATAGGGATCGTCTTCCGCGATTTCCTCGATCACATAATAATAGACACCTTCCTTCAGGTCCACCCCCCCGTTGCTCTTGCCGTCCCAGAAAATCCTTGGAGATTCGGAACGGTATACCCGTGTCCCGGTCCTTGTGAAGACATTAAATTCATACACGGTGGTCCCGTCTGTCTCCACCTCAAAATAGGGATTGTAGGGATCACCGTTGGGGGAAAAGGCGATGGGCACAGCCAGTGCACCCCCGGTGGAATCGGCATCCAGTGAATCGGTCATGACCAACTGTTCCGCGGCGGGCACGAGCACCTGTTGGGAAACATCCGTTTGCTGTCCTGAAACCCCTGCTAACAGGAGGAAACAGCAAAACAGGTTGGCGATTAATTGAGGCAGGGTCATATCTTTTCGGTCAGCTTCTGGACCACCCTAAAGTTATTAAAAAATTCTTTGGCGAAAACCCTGATGACTGTATATGTGGGAATGGCCAGGATCATGCCCACGATCCCGGCAAGGCTCCCTGCCATCATGATCACGATGAAAATCTCGATGGGGTGGGCATATACACTGGTCCCGAAAATGACCGGCTGGAATACTGTATTGTCGGTAAGCTGTGTCACCACAAAAACCAGGAACATGTACCCCATGAGTGGAACCAGCTGTGTGGCGAAGTCCATGTCCAGGTGGGTGGCCACACCCAGGGTGATCCCCAGTGCAGCGCCCATCCAGGGTCCGATATAGGGGATGATGTTCAGGACGGCTGCCAGCAGTCCGATCACCAGTCCATGCCTGAAACCCACTCCCACGATGGTCATGCCAAGGGTGACCAGGGTGAGGATCCCTGTCATCTGCAACAGGATCCCGATAAAATACCTGCGAAGCAACCTTTTAACCGAATCAAGTGCGTGGCGAAATGCCTTCTCCTTGTCCTGCGGAAAGACCGTTACAACGTATTCCGTGATCAGGCGTTCTTCGCGAAGGAGAAAAAAAGTGATGAATGAAATGGCAAAGATGGCCCAGGCCAGGTTCCCCAGGATGGAGGCAATGGTGGCCACCAGGTCGGTGATCAGTTTGACGTCGAGCGCCGAAGTGATGCGCTCCTGGATGGCATCCCGCAGGGAGAAATCCTTCTTGCCATTCAGGTTCAGCTTTCCGATCCATTGCTCCAGACGCTGGATTGGCTCTTCAAACTCCTTGACCACCAGTTCGGTATCAATACTTGAGAGTTCATGGGCCTCGCTGGCGATCAGGGGAATAAACAGCCTGAAAAAACCAAAGAAAACGGCCCATATGACCAGCAGGGTGATCAGGGCCCTGAGAGAAACCGGGATCCGCCACTTCCAGATCCGGATCCTTCCCAACAGCCGGACAACCGGCCGTGCAATCAGTGAAAGGACCGAAGCCACCAGGACATATGCAACGATGCTGGAGAACCTCCACACCATCAACCCCAGGAGGATCAGTCCGGCAAGGACCAGTAACGTGCGGGGTGTAAACCACTTCTTCACAGTAGTAACAAGGCAATTGTCTGATGTAAATATACAATTTTGATGTTGATAATTTTTCCTTTTGGTTTCCGGGCCGATTGGCTACTTTTACCCTCCCCATCCGGAAGAACAACTATGAAGCAGTATCTTGATCTATTGTCCCATGTAACCACCCATGGAACCCGCAAGGAAGACCGGACGGGGACCGGCACCATCAGCACATTCGGGTACCAGATGAGGTTTGATCTGGCGGATGGTTTTCCCCTGATGACCACCAAGAAACTCCACCTTAAGTCGATCATCCATGAACTGCTCTGGTTCCTGAAAGGGGATACCAATACAAGCTACCTGAACGAGCATGGTGTAAAGATCTGGAATGAATGGGCCGATGAACAGGGGAACCTGGGCCATATATACGGTTACCAGTGGAGGAGCTGGCCCACACCCGACGGAAAGCATGTGGACCAGGTAACCCGGGTGGTGGACTCGATCAAAAAGGATCCCGATTCAAGGCGGCACATCGTCAGTGCCTGGAATGTGGGTGATCTGGACAAGATGGCCCTCCCACCCTGCCATATCCTGTTCCAGTATTATATTTCCGACGGGAAGCTCTCCTGCCAGCTCTACCAGCGAAGTGCCGACATCTTCCTGGGCGTCCCCTTTAACATAGCCTCCTACTCATTCCTGCTGATGATGATGGCCCAGGTCACAGGGCTGCAACCCGGTGAGTTCATCCATACACTGGGCGATGCACACATCTACACCAACCACCTGGACCAGGTGAATATGCAGCTTTCAAGAGCGCCCAGGGCGCTGCCTTCAGTAACCCTGAACCCGGAAGTCAGGGATATTGCCGGATTCAGCTTTGAAGACTTCACCGTGGAGCATTATCATCCGCACCCCCATATCAAAGGGGCCATATCGGTTTGACATGGAACAGCAGATCCACCATCACATTTCCATCATCGTGGCCATCGCCGAAAACCATGCCATCGGGAAAGACAACAGGTTGCTGTGGCATATATCGGAGGACCTGAAACGGTTTAAGAACCTGACCACGGGCCATACACTGATCATGGGCCGGAATACCTTCCTGTCGCTGCCCAACGGGGTGCTTCCCAACCGCAGGCACATTGTGATCTCCGATGTGGAAGAGGATCATTTTGAAGGATGCGAGATGGCCCGCTCCATTGAAGAAGCCATCACCCTGGCCGGTGATTCCGAAGAATGCTTCGTAATTGGCGGAGGAATGGTCTACGCGCAGTTCATGCCGGTGGCAGGGAAACTATACCTCACACGGGTCCATGCATCATTCGAAGCTGATACCTTTTTCCCGGAGATTGATGATAACGCCTGGAAAGCAGTTTCGTCAGAAAAGGTGGAGGCAGGTGGAAAAAACCAGTATCCCCACACCTACACTGAATACACCAGAATTGAAGGACCCATTTTGTAGTTCACGTCCAATTCACTATTTTTCCGGCTGCAACTAAAATTGACTACCATGAAAAGAATCCTGTTTACAACCATTGCATTGCTGTTTGTTCCCCTGTTCCTGCACGCTCAGGCCAGCAAGATCGAGGGGACCTGGTTCAACGATGAAAAAACATCCACCATCGAAATTAAAAAGGGATCCGACGGCAGGTACAGCGGAAAGATCACCTGGCTGGATGAACCCAATGAGAACGGCAAGCCCAAGATAGATGACGAAAATCCAGATCCCAAGCTGGCCACCCGTCCCATCATGGGGCTGACCATCGTCAAGAATTTCACCTACGACTCCGGAAAGGAAAGATGGGTGGAGGGAAGGATCTATGATCCGGATAACGGCAAGACCTATGACTGTTTTGCCTGGTTCGAGGACGGGAATTATAACAGCCTCTACATCAAGGGCTATGTGGCCGGGATCAAAGCCCTGGGAAGAAAAACCATCTGGACAAAGAAAAAATAGCGGCCGGGAGAAGCAGTGCGGAAAATCGCCCGGATCCGAACACCCAAATTCCAGAACCGTTCACTTTCAAACCCGGCCTTTGTGCCGGGTTTTTTATTTATAATCTTTATAATCTGCCGCTTGCATTTTTTGGCACGTAATATGCATATTTTTACATGAAAACAAATCTTACGTCCTTTTACATTTCACTAACGGGTGATACAGTAAAATTTCTTTTTTAGGTTTAAGTGGTTAGTAATAAGGGGCCTTTCCGGCCCCTTATTCTTTTATGCCCTTCGGTCTATCCCTGATCCCGGATCCATTTGGCACTCCGGAATCCCTGGATTATCAATGGTCCAGGACATACTGGATGGCCACACACTCACTCAGTGCGATGCCTTTTGAAATATCACTGAGCTTATAGTAGCTCTGCATCAGGGGTTCGCTCCTGTTGATCCTGATACCGAATTCTTCGGACCAGGCCCTCCGGGTAAACTCCAGGTGGTCCTCGATCTGGCTCCTCATCACCGGATCCAGCAGCATCTCATCAAGCATTTCCCTGAATTGCCGTGCTTCAAGCATGAATTCGTGCACCTTGCCCTCCTCATCCCTGGCTTCCCAGCGGTTCCTTCTTTTATCCTTGGGATTCACCTCCTGGATGGAGACCCCCGGCTGACCCACAGAAGCAAGCAGTCCTTCCCTCAGGTCATCGACCAGGACCTGCAGGTCCCTGGCCTGGTCATGGATCTTCACCACCTGGGCCTGTTTGTCCGCATAAACGGTGTCGCGGACCATATCCAGAAGGGTGGCAGTCCTCTCCTGCACCTCTTTTACCTGGTGCTCATTCCCCACGGCCTCCTCCATGTATATATTCAGCAGGTGTTTGGACATCTGCAGGCTGGAGAAAAGCATCACGATGGAGATCCCCACCAGGAGCATGACGATGTATGGCAGCCGGACCTTCTCTTTGCCTCCCCGCTGAAAGGCATTCACCACATAGAGCGGGATAAATCCGATGATCAGGAAACCGATCCCCACCTGGATGGCGATGTTTGCCCCGGGCCAGTGCATGATCTTGAACAGGGCTCCGGCCATCAGGAGCATGAGGGTCAGGTAGCCCACGATGGCATAGACGGGATTCTTCTTTTCCACCTGCTCCTTGTAATTGGTTACGAAATAGAGTGGCAGGAATACCAGTACAACAAGTACAATTCCCACGGTGATCAGGATGCCTGCACCGGGCCAGTGCATCTTCTTGAAAAAAGCCCCCACGATGGTCAGCAGGGCCGAAGTCAGTCCGAATATGTACGTGAAATTTTTCATCTGTTGGAATTTTTTGTCAAGGTTCAGTAAGGTCTGGTGCTGGATCTCCGGCAGGCTTTTTTCGCCGATGGTCTCCAGAACCCGGTCATAGGAGGATTCGAAATCACTTCCTGTATTCATGGCCTCCTCCAGCATGCAGCACACATGATCCAGGAGATCATCCATGAGAGGGTCATAGGTGAGCCCGCGTCTGACCAGGTCGCTGCGGATCCGGTCCAGGTTGTCATCAATGACGATCGCGGTCATTTCAGGCAGGGAGGGGTTTGAGCACGTGGGTTAAAGTGTTTACATAATCAAAGAACTCATCCACTTTCTGTTCACTCCACGACCTCCCTGTCTCAGTGAGAGCGTAGTATTTCCTGACACGTTTACCAATGAATTCCTGTTCGATGGCAATGTGCCCGTCAGCTTCCAGCTTATGCAAAACCGGGTAGAGCGCCCCGAATGTGAGTTTGATCTTACCGGCGGAGAGCTCTTCCACCTTCCTGGTCATCTCATACCCGTACATCCGTCCGTTGTCGGCCAACAACTTGAGAACGATCGTTCGTAAGGTTCCTTTTAAAAGATCATTTGCTATCATAGCGACAAATATATAACATTATTATATATCTGCAAATTATATATAAGAATATTGTATATAAAATTTGACTTTGTCCTTTGGACTGCCTTATCTTGTATCCTCATCAAACTGCCCGGACAATGAAAATCCCATTGAAAATGACCATGATAAGCGTGGTCGCCCTGCTGACGGCAATCACCATTTCTTCCTGTAAAAAACTTGAGGTCCCGGAAGAGTACAAAGGCGAGTGGCAATCCGACCTGGCTACGATCACGGTTCGAACCAAGCTGGGTGATGGCTGGACATTCGATTCGGACACCGTCCTGATCAGGTTGCTTATTAAAGATGATTTTTCGGTGGAAGGGAATGTTGGCGACGCGGAAATGGTGAACGGGCAGCTAAAAGCCATCTGGATGTTCCTGAACAGCCCTGAGAAGGGAGCTATTCCCTATGCTATACAATGCAACCTTGCCGGGAAGATCTTCCCCGGTGATCCGCTGGACTCAAAGGAGGTTCAGTTCTGGCTGGGGCTTTTCCAGGAACCATTCAACGCCGAATTACGCTACACGGAAAGAGGAGCGCAGTTTCCCATGGGGGGTATGAATTTTAACCGGTTGAATGAATGAATCTCTGCCTGGAATGATCCCTGGCGGGATGATTTCCTCCCCTGCTCAATCTCTCCTGATAATCCGGAGGTCTGAAAAATAGGCCTCGGTACCGGGTCCGATCCAGAGGCCAATGCTCCCCTGGCTGTCAGCCCCATGTTTCAGGTCGTTGACGATCAGGGTTGGCTGGGAGTTCCCGTGGACATAGAGCCTTGCCCGTTCTTCCGAAAACTCAATCCGAACCTTGGTCCACTGGCCCGGAACCAGGTCCACATAGGTCTCATATTTGCCTGGTGTTTCTTCGCGCAATGTATACCAGGGAAAATCCGGATAGGAGATATACTGGACCGAGTGGTTCCTCCTGAGCTGGTCCTCTGCCCTCCCGTTGGTAGGCCGCAGGTAGAAGCATTCGAATTTCTCGTTGTCCCCGCTGATCCTGAATGCGATCCCCACAAAACCCCTGGCCCCCCGGCCTGCGCCTTCAGCCGGTTTACCGGCCAGTTCGATCTCCATGGCTCCATTCCTGAGGTCCATGTTCCCCAGCTTGACAAAACTTGCTTCCGAAGCCTCCCCATGCCCGGTGACTCTCAGGCATTTTTTTTCCATATATTCCCCGGGAGTGGCTTGTACGTTGACAAATTCCAGATCCTTGTATTCTGACAATGATATTTTGGCCGACTGCGCCTGCACCGGCTGGAAGTGGACCAACAGGGCGGCCAGGCAAATGGCCTGTATTACGGATTTCATAAGGCTTTATTTTTTTATGAATCCGAAATATAGTCAATATTCTAATCCAGAATTGTTTAACTTGCCTAAGAACCATCTGAATTTGAGGTTCGAGCCAAGGATGAACAGAAGGAGCTTTATCAGGGGATCATCAGCTGCTGCCATGTTGACTTCAATCATGCCATATAAGAGACTTATGGGGAATCCAGGGAACACAAATGAGAACGAATCGCACATCTGCATTTTTTCAAAACACCTTCAGTGGCTGGGTTACAGGGAAATGGCGGAGTTGGCTGCCAGCTTGGGCTTCACCGGCATTGATCTTACCGTAAGACCCGGGGGCCATGTCTCCCCGGAGAAAGTAAGGGAAGAGCTCCCCGAGGCAGTCCGTATTGTTCGTGAAGCGGGACTGGAGGTCCCCATGATCACTACAAATATCACCGATCCGGATGATCCTCTGACAGCGCTAATCCTCGAGACAGCCGGAAAACTGGGGATCAGGCAGTACCGTACCGGCTGGTTCAGGTACATTCAGGGGAATAGTGTGGCCGGCTCCATTAAGCATGCCAAAGAGCAATTGGGCCGGTTGCAGGAGTTGAACAGGGCACATGGCATTTCAGCATCCTACCAGAACCATGCAGGCAATTACGTTGGCGCCTCGGGGTGGGACCTGCTGCGTATCATTGAGGACCTGGATCCGGATTGGACCGGGGTTCAGTTTGACATCCGCCATGCCCAGGTAGAGGGACCCAATACCTGGCCCTATGTGCTGGAGGTGCTTGCCCCCTATATCAGGAGCATCGACCTGAAGGATTTCACCTGGGTGGTGGATGGCAAAGCCACGGTACAGAACGTGCCTCTTGGAACCGGACAGGTGGATTTCGGCCTGTTCATGCGAAAAGTACTGGAGTACAACATCCGGGCGGACTACTCACTCCATCTGGAATACCCCCTTGGAGGGGCGGAACACGGAGACAGGACCCTGTCGATCTCCAGGGAAGCGTTCACCGAAGCCGTGCGCAAAGACCTGGCGTTCATCAAAGGCCTGCCCGGGTTCACATTTCCCTCAGTTAAGGACGGTCTAATCTTCCCAGGTCAGCACAAGGACAGCATCCCTCTCCAGCGGATTCCCGGTTTTAAGAATCCCTCCTTCCATGTCCGGCCGTGCCGGCTGGTAGCGGTTATTCACCGGGTCAAACCACCGGGCCTGGTATGTTCTCTGGCCACCGGGGAGTTTCAGCCTGGCCTCCACCTTGTCGGGAAGGTACACGAGAATGGTCTCCTGATCACGCGATTGAAGCACGGATACATGGTGCAGGTAATTCTCCTTTCCGGGCTGGGCAAGCAGGAGGTGCTGGGCAGGAACCAGGTTCCACCATTCAAGACTGCGGAAGAATTGCCCCAGGGTTCCGATTTGTTTGCTGCCCGGTAACTCGATCCCAACATCCCAGGTGTCCACCTCCGGGGTATACCGGTGGTTTTCTGGTTTTTCTCCCTTCCTCAACCATGGCCATGTGCCGTCATGGCCATAGGTAACTCCCGCAGGTGGTGCGGCAAACACGCTCCAGTAGCTCGCCTTCCGGACATCATCTTCGAAGATCACATTGCGGATCTGTTCATAGCAGGGCTCCATGTTGATGACCGGCATGGGTGCCACGGTTTTCCAGCCATCGCCAATGGTATGGTTGATAAAGTCCACATGTTTCCGGGTGGTCCCGTGGGTGGACTGGTAGCCGGCATAATCATACCAGGCTTCATCATCGTAGAGCTCCCCGACCCAGGAAATTCCGTGGGGATGCAATGTAACCGGTCCGGGCGGATCATCCCTGAATACCTGTTGCCCGATGAACTTCCAGCGGTCTTCCAGCTCGTCATAATATTGTCCATCACCTCCCAGCACCCAGGTTACATGGTGGCCCTGGTACCGCGCCACAATATACCTTGCCAGCTTTACGGCCTCCTGGTCGGGCAGGTAGTACCCGGGGCTCAGTTCACGTCCCTCACCGAAGGGCAGTGCCCAGAGCAGTACAATGGCGGCCACATGGCCATGCCGGTTCACCTGATCGATCTTCTCATCCATCAAAGTGAAGAATTCAGGGTTCACCCTGATCCTTCCCGAACCTGTAAAAGCCACCTGGCCCCTGCTGTTCATCTCACAGCCCCTCCACTGGGTGGCCACCAGCTGGATCACGTTGTATCCAAGCTCAGCCCTTTGTGCGAGGTAGTGTTCCCACTCCTCCCCGGTGGATTTCAGCGCTCCGTTCCACGCGGTACAAGCCAGCCAGAAAAACGGGGTTCCATCATTGTACCTGAAATGGTAGCTGCCGGGATCGAGCGTAAGCGGGCCCTTTGTGTAAAGCGGGAGCCCGGAACTGTTCTCAATGCATGCAAAGGATCCTTCCTGGCCGTGCAGACCGGTGTTTTTTTCATCAGAACAGAACGTCCGGTAGGTCCACTCCCCGGTCTCATCCGGCATAAAGCGGATCTTCCAGTCGCGGCCCCCATCCCAGAAACCGTTCATTTTCATTGTCATGCCTGAAGGAGAGACAAATTCTGCAAAGAATTGATCCACCTCGTACAGGGGATTCTCATAGTCCATCCCGCTGATCATCGCGATTTCATGCATCTGCCAGAGGGGCACGTCTGATGGGCCGCCTGCATGAAGGAGCATTGGAGACAGCAACAGAAAAAGGAATGTGATTCTCATGATATCATATTTAAGTTGAAGTGGCAAACATACGAATATTTGCCTGTATCAGTCAAGAAAAGAGCGCGCAAACACCCCTGTTATGCATACTTTTGTATACATATTCATTCATGTATATATACATTATACAGACTTTTTGTCTTATATATTTCGCTTTTTTTGCATCATTTTTTATATTTGGTCATAATATGCATCTATCCGTGCATAATATGCAATATGAAATCCTCAAACGCGATCATTCAAAGTCTTGACCGGGGCCTGGAGATTCTCGAATATGTGGCTGAAGCAAAAAATCCCGTCTCTATCGGTGAGCTTGCAGCCCGGCTCCGAATCGACAGGAGCAGTGTATTCCGCCTGGCCAACACCCTCCATCAGAGGGGATTACTGATGCATGCGGACGGATCGAGGGAATATGTGCTGGGATCCGGACTTTGGAAAATGGCCAAAATGTATCCGTGGACCGATTTTCTGGTGAAGCTTTCATCCGATCCGTTGAAAAAACTGGCCGGTGAGTCGGGAGAAACGGCCCATATCGCCATCCGTGAGGGGACAAAGACCATCATTGTTGACTATGAAATGAGCACCCAGCCTCTGAGTGTTTCCATGAACCGGGGTGATGAAGGGCTCCTTCATTGTACATCTGTGGGAAAAGCGTTGATCATGGACCATGATTCCAGGGCGCTCAGGCTTCTTCTGGGCCCTGGGGAATTGCAGTCCATGACACCGCGAACCATCACCGATCCCGGAGCCCTGGCCTTCAACCTCAAAAGTAGCAGGGACCGGGGGTACACCGTGGATAATGAAGAGTACTTTCAGGGGATCCCCCAGCCATATTCGTTGTCAATGCAATAGAGTACGTTATCGAATTTGAAAGCATGTTCCAGTATCTTGTCAATATAGCGTTGCTGGTACTTCAGGGCAATCCTGTCGTTGTTCAGGGCAGGGACCGTGCTGTAGAACATCTTTCGCTGGCGGCCGCCTGTTCCCGGTTCAGAAGAGTAGTCCAGGGTGGAAATTTTCAGCTCCCCTTGAATGTTGTTCTCGGGATTGAAGGGGGAGGAAGTATGGGCAATATCATAGGTCGCCCAGATCTCGATCTGCACGATGATTCCTCTTTTGTAGCATTCCTCCAGATAATAATCAAACCTCTCCCAGAATCCTGGATTCCATATGGTCAGGTCGTATTTGCCGTTCTCCAGCCTTTTAAAAGGTTTTTCGTTCCCCTCATCCCGTGCACTCATGGTGCAGCGGTCATAATTTCCGCCCACGCTTGCCAGCAGCTCAAGATGGTCCCTGACCTTCTCCCTGTTGTCCCAGTTGAACAGGTTGTCATCATCCGAACCGCCCAGCAGCAGGAGCGGTTTCCCGTGATACTGCCAGTAATATGGATTTTGCTGACAGATCCTGATGGCATCCCCCGAGTCGGCCTGTCCCTGGGCTGACACTACCATAATAATGCAACAAACTGCAAGGACAGCAGTTGCTGTCCAAAGTCTTTTCATCACTGGCTGGTTTTAACGATAGAAACGGCATACGGATTCAGGGTAACCTGGCCGGCAACCCGTAGACCCTGCCCTGCATAAGAGCCTTCCCGGAGGTCCGGCAGGGTATGTTCATCAAGGGTCCATACCTCCTTCCATTTCAGGCTTTCCGGCAGGGAGATGGTAACCGGGGAGTGGGTGTGGTTTGCCACGACCAGTACTTTTTCGTTCGTGGCTTCCAGCATCACCGAACTGAACTGCAACGGATGCGAACCGGTGGTTTTCCTTACCCGGGAGTTCCTGTACCTGGAAAGCTCCCTGAAAAGATAGTACACAGGGAATACAGATCCCCTTTCCGCAGCAAAAAGGTCCGGCGAGACAGGATCATGGTCGCCATGCAGGACCCCTCCCCTTCCTGCAGATTCGTAATAAGTGATGGAAGAAACACCCGATTCAGACAAGTATTTCAGGCTGCCCAGCGTCCAGCCTGCACAGAACAGGGAGGGCTGTCTGGAGTCGATCCTGAAGGGAAGGCCACCCTCAGGCTGATCCTCCCCGTCGGCCGACGAAGCCACGATGTTAAACCTGGGCCTGAGCGTTACCGGAGAGATGGAGACAGGTTTCCCCTCCGACATGAGCTGTGCGCTTGTGACCACATCCCGCTGGGCCTCCAGGTTCTCAACGAGGGAGAGCGGGTCGAAGGCGTGGATCTGCGGCGTAATGGCGAAAGCCAGGAAATCGTGCTGTGCCATACCCGGACGGTGCCTGTTCAACTCGGCAAAATTGGCATTGGTGCCTGTTCCGGTAGGGATACCGGGAAAGTGGGTTTTCAACCGGGGAACCACCCTGGCTGAAAGCTCCTCGTTGTTCAGGTGATCCCGCGTGTAAACCAGGATCCTGGCCACATTCACCCAGACCTGGCTTAGTGCAGCTAAGAAAACGTCAAACCCTTGATCCGGATCATGATCCAGGAACAGGCCCAGTTCCAATTCAAGTCCCAGGGAAAGGGCCTCGGAAGCCCCATCAAAGAGTGCTTTTTGCCAACCAATCCCGAAGAGTTCAAGGTCCACACGGTAGTGGCTGAACCCGGCTTCCCTGAGCATGAGCAGATCCTTCTCCGGAAGGATCTCCACCTCGGATGATTTCCCTATCCCCAGTACAGGGAATTCCTCCAACGGGGCCTCATTGGATCGTTCTATGGTAAAGGCTGTTTTTCTTTCCCGGATGGTGGATGGGATGCTCACCTCCAGGCGGACCTCCTGGTTCAGGGAGGTACCTTCTGGAACTTTTACAGGAAAAGGCAGATGCAGTGGGGTGCTGTAGGTCTTGTAGGAAGCATCGGTCCAGTTGCGCTGGTCCTCCATTTCAAAAACATCACCGGAGAAACCGAGGAGAGCCCCGATTCCATCGGCCATGGTCCACTGCAGGGACCGGATCTCCTTCATGGGTTGCTGGGGACAGATATCCACCGGGAATGTTTCCCCGTACTGCGCTCCGGCAGGTGTTTCAACGACGCATTTCCTGCCTGCGCAACCTTTGACAGGGTGCAGGACATTCAGTCCGATCCGGTTCTTAAGGAATGTTTTCCGTGCTTCCCCCTGGATGCTGAATATGATCCGGTTATCCTTTGTTCCGCTGATGTTACACCTGGCATGGAAATCGATGTCGTTCCGGGTGTAACGGCAATCGTACCGGAGTTGGAATGCATCTTTCTGCTTCGCTATCTCAATCCCGGTGATCGTGCCCGGAACAGTCCCCCAGTCCCGGTCGCGCACCGCCGGATAGATCATCCGGAGGATCTCGGTCTGACCTGCCCTGATGTAACGGATCACCCCGTCGTGATAGAGGCATCTCAGGCTGCCCGCCCTGAGCTCAACGGGTGGCTCATCCTTATACTTGCCTCCAAGGTATATTTCGGGCAAGGTTTCCATGGCTTAACGGGACCCGCCGGTTAAAATGAGTCCAGGTTGATCACCCTGCCGGAAGCTGCCGATTCATAGCTGGCCCAGACCAGCTGGACCGTTTTGAAATTGTCATCACCGGTATTCTCGGCCTTCCCCTTTCCCAGCATATCATCCAGGATGTTCCTGTTGATGGGGATACCGCTCTCGTGGTTGACAATATAGTCAGGATCGGCCCAGTCATAGGAGGGGAAGGTCACCTTTTCGGAGGTGGTCCCTTCCCTTGTGGTGGTCCTGATCTCGAAACCCGGTCCCAGGTAGACCGATCCCTTGTCTCCTTCGGTCAGCACAAATACGGTGGTAAAGGAATCATGCTCAACAATGGAGGCATAGGATAACTCGGCAAACAGGGGCATCCCGTTCTTCATTTTCATCATCACGGTCGCTACATCCTCGCCCTTGATACCCGGGGTCTGTGAGAGGATCTGGCACCACAATTCCTGGCATTCCCCGAAAAGAAAGCGGGCCACATCCAGGACATGGGATCCCATGTCTGTAAGGATGAACTGTTCCAGTTCAGCCAGGAAAGGCTGGTTATCAAAAACAGGATATCCCGAGAGAAATGAAATCCTGGCTTTGAACGGGGTTCCGATAATACCAGAATCAATGACCTCCTTATACCGCCGGATGGGGGCCTCCCACCTGTAGTTCTCATGGATATAGAGGTCCACACCAGCCTCATTGCAAGTATTTATTATATGTCTGGCGGTGGCATAATCCGGGGCCATGGGTTTCTGGCAGATCACCCTCCTGATTCCTGCCTTCACGGCCAGGTCCACGAAATGGGCATGGGTATCCACATCGGTGATGATATCCACAAAATCCAGCTCTTCCTTCTGGAGAAGTTCCTCGGCAGTGTCATAGACCCGTGGCACATTGAAGCGTTGGGCCAGGTCCTCAGCCTTCGAGCGGGTCCGGTTATAGAGGGCCACACACTCTGCCCCTTCCACTTCGGTCCAGGCACCCAGCTGGAATTGGGACCAGAATCCGCAACCGAAAATGGCAAATTTCAGGTTTTCCATATAATGAATAGTTTTGTTAATCTCTTTTCTATTGGGAGGTGATGTCCCTGATCTGCTCCATGATATTTTCAGGTTCAAATACCCTCCTCCAGTCCTTATTTACCAGCAGCGGTTTGCCCCTGACAATGGCCTTATTGGCAGCATCCGAAAATACAGCCCCGGGGATCTCCCCGTAAAGGACGGCCAGCTGGATGTTGATATGACCCAGCAGGAAATCCCTGGCTGCTTCAGCGGGGACCCCCCTGGCGATCACCTCGTCCATGGCTTCCCGCACGATAACCTGCATGGTGGAACACAGGGTCTCCACCAGCGCCGGTTCCAGCATTCCCATCTGCTCGGCAGTGATCCGGTGGGTGTGCAAAACGGGTGCATACATTGTCTTTGCAAGCTCTTCCCCGGTTTTGTAGGCTTCTTCCGGTCCCTTATACAGTGCACACACCACCGTCTGTTTTGCCAGTTTTCCCCCGAAAAAATCCCGCTGGGCCTCCTCGGTTGCTTCCCAGTTGAATACACTGGGATGCGAGGGATGGGCGATGAAATAGGCCAGGTCATCCCTTTCCATCACCTGGCCCGCCAGAATACAGGCAGGATCCAGGATACAGAGCATGGACCCGGGTCTCATATCCGGGACCACCTCCCGGGAGACGTTTCCCAGGATCTCATCAGGCACGGCGAGAATGACGATATCACTCCGGGGTATTACCTCTCGCCCTTCCGAGGTGGACACCCCCAGATCGGCCAACCTGTCCCGGGCCTGTCCGTCAACTTCAAGGTAGTACATGGTGTAGCCCGAATCCTTCAGGTTCCCAGTCAGTCGCAATCCCATTTTCCCGCCAGCACCAACTATTGTTATTCTCATAATAGGTATGATTAATGGATGATCGTTTGTAAATACTCAATACTCTGCTTTGCCCACGCAGCTTCTTTCAGCACGGTATCTTCAATGGCCGGTTCCGGCGGCACCCACTGTTCCAGAATGGCACTCCTGCAATGATTGCCTACCTGTTGTAACAACCAGGGGATATTAAGCATACCCTCACCGGCCGGCACACCTTCCACCTGGAATCCCATCATATGATAAATCCGTTTAATGGTAAACTCCTTCATATGAAGATTGACTGTCAGCGGAGCCAGCAATTTAACCACTGTTTCGAGCCCCTCCCCTGCACCAATGGAATTGACTGAATCGAGACAGATCCCCACCTGGTCACTTCCTGCCCGTTCAACAATCTTTACGAAATCTTTTGCCTTCAACCTTTCATAATTCTCCAGAGCCAGTATAATATTCTTTTCTGCAAGCACTGGGCAGGCATTCGTGATCACCCCGTGAATGGTATCCAGGTCCGGCCTGTATCCTGGCCCGTCAATCACAAACCGTAACAGGGATGAGCCTGCCCTTTCAGCGATCCCGATGTATTCCTCAAGGCTTGAATCGGTCATCCCTCGTGCCCCGACCTCAAGAGCAATGCCTGATGCCTGTGCCAACCGGGCGTATTCCGCGAGCTCCTCACTGTTCAGACGGTCAAAGGGAAGATTGTCAGCGACCTGGATCAGATCAACCCCCAGTTCATCCGCTTTCGCCAGGAGATCCGTAAAATCCATGGGATTTCGGGGCATTTTACCGGGTACCCCAATGGCCCAGGTATAGGAATAGGAGCTGATGCCCAACTTCATGATAAATGTACTAAAGTGCTGTCAAGATAATGATTTTATTATTATTATTGTATACAATTAATATATTTTTTAGGATACATATTCAACAAATTATGCATCTCACCAAATCTATTCCTGTCATGCTGATGATCATGGCACTATTCATCCCGGGGATGAAACTTGATGGCCAGGAGGGGGATGTTCCTGAAGCCATTGTTTCCCAGGGCACCATCGAACGGGTTGCGGTGGTCAGGATAAAAAAGGATGGCGACCTCCTTCGAGGGTTACAGGCTGCCATCCGGGAAGAGGGCATAAAAAATGCCGTCATCCTGAGCGGGATCGGTTCACTGACTGAATATCATCTCCATGTGGTTGACAACAGGATCTTCCCCACAAAGAACGTTTTTTTCCGTGACACGATCCCGGTTGACCTGACCTCTGTGAACGGGTATGTATTCGATGGCAGGATACATGCACACATCGGTATCTCGGATGAAAACCTGGCCCTGGGCGGCCACCTGGAGCCAGGGTGCACTGTATTCACTTTTGCGATCATTACCATCGGAGTTTTCAGCGACGCAATGAACCTGGACAGGTTTGATGATAAGTACTGGCATTAACACTTTCAAAACAACATAACCATGTATCTTTCCCACAGTACAATGTCTTCTCCGATCCCCTGTTTGTCCCTTGCTCAGAGGATGGTCCTGCTGATCCTTTTGATTTTTTGCACCGGCTGCCAGGAGAAAGGAGGTACTGAACAGGGTCCCCGGATCACAGAGCAGGGGCGCCTGAATTTCGAGAAAAATGGTAAGGAACTAAGGATTGATGCATATATCCCCAGAGGTATTACACAATTCGAACTCCGCATTAAATCGGACAGGAACAGGCCCATCACCAGAACCACCACCATCTCGCCCTATGATGTGGATTCGGTGTACCGGAAAGAGCGATACTCCAGCACCGAGATAGAGATCTGGTACCCGGTGGTGGATGTGAAACCTGAACAGGGTATGGATGCCGTCTGCATTTTCAAAGGAGACCCCACAGGTACATATATTTTCGGAAGTCCCTTCTACCGGGAGCAGAAAGAGATTGCTAAAGAGATCATCCTTCCTTCCAACAAACTGGAATGGTGGGAGAACTCACTGACGGTCGAATCCAGGGAGTATGAGATCGAGTCCTTCTACCTGCGGAAAACCTACCCCGTATTGCTCAGGGAGTTCAAACATACCCTGGAGCTGCTGTCGGAGGAGTGGAGTGGAAAGATCAGCATCTTTGCCATGGATCAAACGGAGATGGTGGAGATCGCTTCCGGAACTGTGCCACCCGCACGCACTGAATGGAGGCATGCTGAGCTGGAAGCATATAAAGGTTCAGGTATCTCAAGGGATCGCCTGATCGTAGCACTTCAGGCATTGATCGATGATGGGATCCGGAGGCAGAATAACAACCCCTCCAGTCCCATGTACGGCACGCTGCACCTGTTTTATGACCTGGATGCAAGGCTCCACAGGACCTCTTTCTGGACATGGGGAAGCTCCCAGTATGTAAAAATGACCCTTGATGCGCTTGGCATACCTGAAATAAGGGAGAGCAATGACACCGGCATGCTCATGGATGTTGTAGAAAAGATCGGAAGGGTGTACCTGCGTTACCAGGTCAGGGAAGAGGGCCATCCAAGCAATGGTTCATTTCTGGTGATCTGGTCAAGGGGATACAGAGGGTATACCAAATGGGTGGGTACATCCGATTCAGGGGTGATTATCCGGTGGGCCCTGATGCCGCTTTTTAAGGCCACCGGCGACAGCACATACCTTGAAGCTGCTGAATACTGGTGCAGCCGGAAGAGGGAAATGCTGGACACAGTAGAGATCCTGCCCCACTATTACAAGTATGATGAAGACCTCTTTGCCAGCGGGATCCTTGATGAGACCGGTTGGGATCCGGAAGGCCACGCTGCATTGTTCGAAGTGACAGGAAATGAGGCCTTCCGGGCATCGGGAAAGCAATTCATGGATAAGCATATGAAGGTCTTCCAGAGAGAGGACGGTCTGTGGCAAAGAAGCCATAACTGGGAAACCGGGCGCACACAGGAGACGGCCCGGATGGTAAGGGGACTTGGCTGGGCCATGGAGGGCCTTCTTGCCATGAACCGCATGTACCCTGATACCATATACCTGGAATATGCTACAAGGATGGCCGATCAGCTTGTGGAGCACCAACATCCTGACGGAAGCTGGTCCTTTGTCTTCAACCTGCCGCCTGAGGCAAAGGGAATCACAGAAAAAGGCACCGCGCTCTGGAGCCTCCTCCTCTATCAATTGCATCAAGCCACCGGAGATTCAAACTACCTTGATGCAGCAAGGAAGGCTCTGCTGTGGTGCCTTGAAAACCAGTATACCGGTCCAGATCCTGAAGCAATCGGGGGACTGGTCGGAAGAACAAACGCATCTATGGTGGGGATCAGGTACTTTTACGATGCAACATGTGCATATACTACCGGATTTTTTGGCCTGGCCATCCTGGAGGAGTTGAAACTTGTGAATTAAAATGAGGCATTGGGTCCAAGATAGATACCTGTCTTATTGCTTTGTATGCTATTTTGCTTTATATTTGTATTCATTGTATTAACTATTTGCCCACAATAGTGAATACATCAGTTCTTTTCTTGTTTTAGGTTAGTTAGTTGAGTGTTGGTTTGTGCTGTTCCGCATGGGTCACACAAAATGGTGAACGGCCCATTGCTATGTGCCCGGAAGGGTTACACTGCCAATGGGCTTTTCTCTTACCGGATCGGATAGTTGAACATCTTGAAGAGTTTGATAAGCTCGAATTTTACGTTCTTTAAATGAGCTTTCATCAGCCTGTTTGCCTCTTCCGGCTCTTTCCTGATAATGGCTTCCACAAAGGTCATGTGTTCATCGTAAGACCTTTGCATCCTGCCTTCCAGGGTGTATATTCCAAGCCGCAAACGTTGCCATTGCAAATCAAGTGACCTGATGATCTGTTCGACCTTCGAATTACCTGCCATAGTAAACAACTGATGATGAAGGGCTTTGTCATGCTTTAGCCAGGCCAGGGATCTCCTGTGCTCCTCTTCTTCCGTGCCGGCCTCCGAAAATGCAGCAGCCCTCATGTTCTCAATAATCCTCATGAGTTTTTCAACATCCTTCGATGTGCAATTCCGTGCAGCCTCAAAAGCTACATAGGTCTCCAGGCGGATCTTGATATCAAAGATCTCCTCAAGCTCTTTCACAGTCAGTAAATATACCCGCTTTCGCCTGTTGGTGGTAATAACCAGTCCCTCCTGTTCAAGCTTTTTTAATGCTTCCCGGACTGGTGTACGGCCAATTTCCAAACGGTCAGAAATGGCATTCTCTGTAATGGTCTCTCCGGGCTTAATTTCCATCCCCAGGATCAGGCCCTGGATACGTTCATACGCATTTTCCCTGGCATTCTTTGAATTGGTAGTCATAACGGAAGAAGCAGATATAACATAAATGTTTGCAAAAAGTACATATTTTTGTGCTCAAAAACAAATTTCTTTATATACAATTATTGCAAATCATGCGTTCATCATTCTTCAGAAAATTCACTCAACCGGATAATGGAACATTCTAAAAAGCCTCACCAGTTCACCTTTTACCTTCTCAATGTGCTTTCTCATGTTCCTGCTGGCTTCCTCAGGGTTTCCCGCCTTTATTGCCTCAATAACGGCCTTATGCTCCCGGTATGACCGCTCCATCCTTCCTTCCAGTGTGTACATTCCAAGACGGAGCCTCTGCCACTGCAGATCCAGATTTTCGAGGATCTGCTCAATCTTCTGATTATCTGCCATCTCATAGAGGTAGCTATGCAGCTTCCTGTCTGAAGCCAGCCAGGCCTGTAACCTGTTCTTCTCCTCCTCCTCAGTATCTGCCTCGATCTCAACGGCTTCTCTCATCTCCTCCAGGATACTATCCAGAATCCGGTGGTTCTTTGAAGAGCCCTGCCTGGCAGCTGCAGATACCACAAAGGTCTCTAGCCGCGATTTGATGTCAAAGATCTCTTCCAGTTCTGTAATAGTCAGCAAATGAACCCTTTTTCTCCGGTTTCTGGTGATGATCAATCCCTCTTGCTCCAGCTTTTTAAGCGCCTCACGAACACGAGCACGGCCTATTCCAAGGCGTTCCGAGATTGAGATTTCAGTGACTGCTTCCCCGGGGCTCAATTCCATGTTTAGAATCAAACCCTGGATTTGATTGTACGCACTCTCCTGCAAGTTTCTTGGTACTCTGCCCATGATATAAAATGAATCGACTTCTTACCGCACAAAAGTATATAAAACCATGCAGACTTCAAACTTATCGTTATAAGGAGAAAAGAGTGTGGAAGACCGGGTTACTCGACCGCTATCGCGGTCTCGTGAGCCATAATGGGGGGCACCTTCAACACGCTGAAACGCCTGACAGCTTCGCTGTCTTTACCGATTTTCCGTCAGCATATGAAGGCAAGCATTTACAGCGGACAAAAAAACGCCCGGCTATCGCCAGGCGTTTCTGTGTGTGGGGTGGAAGACCGGGCTTGAACCGGCGACCTCTGGAACCACAATCCAGCGCTCTAACCAAACTGAGCTACATCCACCGTTTGGGAGTGCAAATTTACAAAAAAAATTAATCCTGCAATAGCTGCCGGAACAGTTCATCATATTGTTCCATGACATTGGTCTGCCCGTATAGTTTCAGGGTCCGCGCCCGGATGGATTTCTGGGAGTAGGAACCGTAGCTGGTGATCATCTGCTCCATGGCACCGGCAAGTTGCCCGGCATCTTCCGGATCAATGAGCAATCCGTTCTGTTTTGTAACAATGAACCCGGGGCCACCGGAACGGGTGGCGATCAACGGCATGCCGGTGGCCATTGCCTCGATAAGCACTGCCCCGAATGCTTCGTAACGGGAGGGCAGTACAAAGCAATTGGAATGCTGCATCTCAACCTGCATCTCCTCCCTGGTGATCCGGCCCAGGAATTTCACCCTGTCATCCACCTCCAGCTGTTCGGCCATGAATTCCAGGTCGGGCCGGATTGCTCCCCTGCCAGCCAGCCTGAGAAGAAAGGAGAAGCTGGTTTTCTGCTTCAGGATCCGCACCGCCTCCAGCAGCAGGTCCACACCCTTCACATGCTCCATCCTTCCGGCCCAGAAGAAATACAAATGGCTCTCTATTGCGGGGAGTCTCTGGAAGCAGGAACATATCTTCCCGGATCATGTTGGGAATCACCATGGCCTTCTCTTCGATCCATGGCATCAGGGCCTTCAGTCCAGTCAGCAGGCTCTCCGAAACCAGCACCAGTTTCCAGCAGTTTTTATAGGCCAGTTCATAAAAAGGAAGGTGGTAGGTTTTCACCAGGTTGCGGGCTTCGGGAGTGCTCCAGACAAAGTAGCTGCGGTGTTCCACCACCAGGTAGGGAATGTCATATTTCTCCCTGATGAGCCAGGCAGCATACCCGGCCCAGGTAACGCTGTGGGCCAGCACCAGGTCAGGCTTCCCGAACTGGTTTGCATACTTTCTCAAAAAGTTTCCGTGTACGCCGTGACCACCTGCCGGATGTTCAGCCGCTCCCGGCCCGGGATCTTCAGGTAAACTGCCCTGACCACCCGGAGGCCGTTCTCTTGCCCACACCGTATCCTCTGAGGGCCTTCAGTCCCACCTGAAACAGTTTCCGGACCCCCACCACCCGGTTCACCAGCACATCCACCTCCCATCCCGTTCTCCCGGATGGCTTCACTGTGCTCCTTGAAGAAATAACCGCCGTCGGGCGGATACCAGGAAGGGATGATCAGTATGCGACCAATGGGTTCCATCGCCTATACTCCATTTTCCTCAGTAAGGACCTCATTGATCTGGAGCAATAAATCAGGGATTTTGTTTTCTAAAACATCCCAAACTATGGCATAATTGATCCCCATGTAGTCATGAATTAACCGGTCCCGCATTCCAGCCATGCTTTTCCAGGAAACTGAAACCCATTTCAATTTCTGATCAGCTGGTATCTTTTTTGAAGCTTCACCAATGATTTCCAGGCTTCTGACAACAGCTCGCTTCAATGTTTCATCTGCCAGAAACTGATCCATGGAGAGACCTCCTGCATAGACAGATTGAAGGTAAGAGCACTCATCCCTAATATGCTTAAGATATTCGAGGAAATCCTTAGGCATATAGTACTTCATTAAGTATATACGGTCCAACATAGGGACTTAGCCCATTTTTAGTGACTACCTCAACCTTTTGGTTTTTAAAAATACTTTCCATAAGATCATAGACAGCCATGAGGTTGTCAAAGTTTTCTTGATCAGGCCGCATATCCACCAATACATCGATATCGCTCTCCTGAGTTTGTTCGTTCCTTGCATAAGAACCAAACACCCCGATTTGTCGGACGCCGAACTTGGAAAGCACACTTTTATGATTTCTTATCTTAATCAATATGGACTCTACATTTTCCATAATCAACTGTTACGCTCAAATATACGAATCTTATTGGTTGCGTATATTCCTGGATAGGTTCAGTGTATAGAACTCTTCCGGGATAACCGGGAACTCCGGGGGTGTGGCCCGGTAGGATTGACCGGTGAAGATGGCGCACTTGGTATGGGCCACGTGGTATATCCTCCCGGCGCGTTCCGGTCCCGCACCATCCAGGATGGCGGCCATCACCTCGAAACGTACCTGGTCGGGGTGGAATCCATAGTCGTGCCACACCACCACCGACTGGTCATGCACCAGGTGCTTAAACACGTTCCTTGTATCACCCACGATGGTATCATGGTGGTGGTCCCCATCAATGAATACAAGATCGAACTTCCGGCCCAGGGCTTCAAAATCGAAGGTTTTCGAATTCCCCCTCAGCTGGGTCACATTTTCAAGCTCCCTGGAGAACATCCGGTGGGATGCGATAGCGTCTTCGTGCATCCCCAGGGCCACCATCTCCTCATCGGTCAGACAGAGGGTATGGCAGCTTTTCGTTCTTGTTGAAAGGGTGGCCACACTCTCACCGCGCCAGGTGCCGATCTCAAAATAGGCACAACCGTTCATGCCCTCGGCCAGTCCTGCCAGCAACATCATATCTGTAGGCAACGATCCCCCGTCCAGGAAGGTCATGGGCCCCAGTGAGACCTGGTCCACTGAGAAAAGCTGATCCATGGTAATCACCGGCAATCCACCAGGAAGGCTGTACCTTTTTTTCACATGATCGTGCCAGGTGTCCTCATCGGTCAGGACCCGGTTCAGCAGCACCGGCTTCCTGGCAATCCACCAGATTGCTTTCAGTGCTTTTCCGATTTTACCCATAACTTTCCGGATTTATTTTCAACAGCCGGATGTACCACACCAGGCTCACAAGGATGATCAAAGCACTGGTCCCGCTGTAGAGGGCCAGTCCCAGGTAGATGTTCTCCGTCACCACCGCCACCACCATGGCTGCCAGCCTCCCCACCAATTTGGCCCCGTCGATGATCATGGCGATCCGCTGTTTTTTGTAAAGGTCGGGGATGAACGAGAGGGGCATCACCAGGCTCACCATGAAGATCCACGGAAGGAGGATCCGGGCGTACCTGCCCGCTTCTGTCCAGTTCTCCCCGAACAGGAAGCCAAAGATCTCCGGGGCAAAGATCCCGAATGCCACAAAAGGAACAACGAGCCACTGGATGGTCCGCCGGATGAAGAGCAGGACCTCCGGAAGGATGGGGGTTTCACGGTGTTGCTTCTCTACGAAACGCTGGTACATCACCTGGTAAAAGGCATTGGCCACCAGGTTCACCGGCCTGTAAATGACCATGTACCCGAAGGTATAGTAACCGGCGATGGCCGTAGAGAAGAATGAACTGAACACAAAAACAGGGAGGGCCCCCGACAGGTTATTGATCAGTCCCTGCCACATGTTGAACTTCGGAAAGAGGCTGTAATGCCTGGCCAGCCGCTTCATTTCTGACCATTTCAGCCATTCCCATTTGTACCTGTTGCTTTGCAGGTGTACTGCAAAGAACACGAGGAAACCCACCAGTTGCCCGAATACCACCCCGAATATCAGTCCGGCCGCTCCCACCAGCACCAGCCCCAGTCCCAGCTTCAGCAAGGAGTTCCCAAGGCTCTGGGCAATATTGGCCCCTGCGATAAGCCGGTACCGCTTCTCCCTGTTGGAGTAGTTCCTCAGGGACTGGAAAAGTCCCACCAGCAGCGTGGAAAGCGGAATAAACCAGAGCCATACCCCGATCTCTTCACTGCCGAGCAAGCGACAGATCTGGTCATTGAGGAACAGCACAGGGAACAGCAGCAGCAGGCTCACCAGGATGCTGATCAGGCCCGACAATCCCAGGAGATTCACCGACTCCTTTTCGCTCCTGGGAAGCAGGATGGAGAGCTCGTATTTGGCAGTGGAGAAGATGATCGTGATATTCAGGATGTTCATGTAGAGGCCGAACACACCGAAATCCTCCTCCGAATAAATCCGGCTCAGGATGAGGTAGATGACAATGGAAAAAGCCTGTGCGAAAGAGGTCCCGGAGATCAGGGTGGCCACATTCCTGAAAAACTCGTTCTGCCAGATATTGCGGATGGCGCGAAACATGGTTAAAAGTAAGAATTAAACTGCAAATGTGTCATGGTTCCCGGCCTGCTATTGTGTGGCATGGGATTTGATCAGAGCCATAGGCGCAAAAACCATATATTTGACACAAATTTCGGAGAAATGAGAGCAATGAGATCATCCAATCCCGTGATGTCGGGAAGGGTATTTGAGAAGGTAGGGAGCGTAGAGGCAGGAAGCAGCTTCATGACCATCAATGGAACCATTACAAAAATAGGGCTGATGCTGTTGCTGGTGATCGTTTCGGCAGCTTATACCTGGACCATGGTAGCGGGTGCCGATCCCGGCAGGGCAGGCACACTGGCCATCGTGGGTGCCATCGGAGGCTTCATCATGGCCATGGTGACAGTTTTCCGGCCAAAATCCGCGGCCTTTACCGCACCGGTCTATGCCATCCTGGAAGGACTGTTCCTGGGGGCCATCAGTGCCATCATCAATGCCATGTACCCGGGTGTTGCCTTCCAGGCAGTGCTGCTGACCATCGGAACCCTTTTCACCATGCTGTTCCTCTACCGTTCGGGCCGGATCCGGGCCACCCCCCGATTCAGGAGGGGTGTTATGATGGCCACCGGGGCAGTGTTTTTTGCCTACCTGATCAGCTGGATCATGAGCCTTGTGGGAATGCCCGTGGGCTTCATGCATTCGGCCGGACCGCTGGGGATCGTGATCAACCTGGTGATTATTGTGATTGCTGCGCTGAACCTGATCATGGACTTTGATTTCATTGAGAAGGGATCCAGAATGGCCGCCCCCAAATACATGGAATGGTATGGAGCCTTCGGATTGATGGTGACGCTGGTCTGGCTCTATATTGAATTCCTGAGGTTGCTGGCCAGGTTTGGAGGGAGGGATTGAAAAATTGTTAGTATGTTAGTGGTTAGATGGCCTATGATTAGTCTCTTAAGATCGTGAACAGGTGAGTGAACTGGAGAAATATTTTGAGCCCTTCAGGGAGAAGATCATCGGGAACGATGCCACCTTTGAGTCCCCCTATGGGACCAGGCGGATCCTCTATGCAGACTGGATTGCCAGCGGCCGGCTGTATGAGCCCATTGAGAAAAAGCTGCAATCCCAGTTCGGCCCCTATGTGGCCAACACCCATACAGAAACCACGCTGACGGGAACCCTGATGACCAGGGCCTACCATCAGTCCCACAGGCTGATCAAGAAACATGTGAATGCCGGGCCCAATGATGTGATCATTACTGCCGGTTACGGGATGACCGCCGTGATCAATAAGCTCATGCGGATCCTCAGCCTGAAGGGTTGCGGGGGAAGCCAGGGGGACTGTGTGAAACAGGCCGACCGGCCCGTGGTGTTCATCACCCACATGGAGCACCATTCCAACCACACCTCCTGGTTCGAAACCATTGCCGATGTGGTGATGATCGAACCGGACAAGAACCTGAGGGTGAACCTGGAAGATCTGAGGAAGAAACTGGAGATATACAAGGACCGGACATTCAAGATCGGTTCCTTTACTGCCTGCTCCAATGTGACCGGGGTAAAGACCCCCTACTACAAACTGGCCAGGCTGATGCATGAATACGGGGGACTGGTGTTCATCGATTATGCTGCAAGTGCTCCCTACATGGAGATGAACATGCACCCCGAGGATCCCATGGAAAAACTGGATGCCATCTTCTTCTCCCCCCACAAATTCCTGGGGGGACCGGGTGCATCGGGCGTACTGATCTTTGACAAGGCCATGTATACGGCTGAGGTGCCCGACAATCCCGGCGGGGGGACCGTGGACTGGACCAATCCCTGGGGAAAGTACAAATATGTGGATGACATCGAGGTCAGGGAGGACGGCGGAACACCCGGATTCCTTCAGTCCATCAAAGCTGCACTGGCCATGGAACTGAAAGCCCGGATGGGGGTGGACAAGATCATGGCCCGGGAGAAAGAGCTGCTGGAGATAGCACTGCCCGGACTGCGGGAGATCGAAGGGATCCAGATCCTTGCCAACAACGTGGATGACCGGCTTGGGGTGATCTCCTTTTACCACCCGGAGATCCATTTCAACCTGTTTGTGAAACTGCTCAACGACCGGTTCGGGATCCAGACCCGGGGCGGGTGTGCCTGTGCAGGAACCTATGGCCATTTCCTCCTGGAGGTGACCTATGACCAGTCCATGGAGATCACCGAAAAGATCAACCACGGCGACCTGTCCGAAAAACCGGGATGGGTAAGGTGGTCACTGCACCCCACCACCACCGATGAGGAGGTCAGGCTGATCCTGCATGCAGTCAGGGAAATCACCCTTCACCACAGGGAGTGGGCAAAAGATTATGTCTACCTTTCACAGCAGAATGAATTCATCCATCAGTCTCACAGTGGATCATTCTCTGGAAGAGGGGATGATGAAGGACTGGTTTTCCCTCTGATGTTCCATTTCAATAAGGCTCGACATGAAAATCATTGAGGTTGACAGCAAGCGGACCGAGAAAGCTTTCCTGGATTTCCCCAGGGAACTGTACAGGAACGATCCAAACCATGTGGTTACCTTCGACAGTGAGATCAGGAAAGCATTTGACCGGAAGGTCAATCCCTATTTCAACCATGGCGATGCCACCCGGTGGATCGCTGTGGATGACAAGAACCGGACCCTGGGCCGCATTGCTGCCTTTTTTGACAGGGACAAGGATGAGGCTGATTATGTAAAGAGCGGGGGATGTGGATTCTTCGAATCGGTGGATGACCGGCAGGTGGCGTTCCTGCTTTTCGACACTGCCAGGGATTGGCTCAGCGAAAACGGGTACGAAGCCATGACCGGTCCCATCAATTTTGGGGAAAATGACACCAACTGGGGCTGCCTGGTCCATGGATTTCTTCCCCCGGTCCTCGGCATGACCTACAACCTTCCCTACTACAGGCAGCTGTTTGAGGATTATGGTTTCAGACTCTATTACAGGCAGTAAGTTTCTGGCTTGACATCACAAACCCTTCCCGGAGCGGTTCTGGAAGATTGCCGGCTGGATCAACAACCGCAAAGGCTGGTCATACAAGCACTTTGATCCCAAACAGGTGGACAGGTTCGTGGATGATACGGTGGCCATCTACAATGAAGCATGGCCCCTGCTGAGGGAGGATTATACGCCCATGGATCCCGATGCGTTGTATGATGAGTTGCGCAAGATCCAATCCATCATGGACCCGGAAATGGTCTGGTTCGCCTATTACAATGACCAACCCATCTCCTTTTTCATGTTCCTTCCCGATGCCAACCAGATCTTCACGCCACCTGAACGGGAAACTACACCTGGTTAATAAGCTGAGGTTCCTCCACTATAAGAAGAAGAAAACCATTACCAGGGCCAGGGGAACTGCTGCAGGGGTCATCCCCAAATACCAGAATTCAGGGGTTGAATCGGGGATCTTCTGGCAACTGAATGAGGTCATGAAGAAGAAACCTCATTACAAGGACTTTGAACTGGCCTGGGTGGGTGATTTTAATCCCAAGATGATCTCCCTCTACCAGGCCACCGGCGCAACATACCAAAACACACCACACCTACCGCTACATGTTCGATCCGTCAGCTCCTTACAAGCGATTCATGGAAGTATGAACAGTTGATGAACGGCTAAAAGTTTTGTAAATTCTGGCAATCCTTTCTATCTTTGCATTCCGTTTTGAAAAAAGCGACCGCATCGAAAACAATAAGGCTATGAAAAAAGAGATACATCCGACCAATTACAGGCTTGTTGCTTTCAGGGACATGTCCAATGGAACCACCTTTGTGACCAAGTCCACAGCTGCCTCCAAGGAGACCGTAAAACTGGAAGATGGTAACGAGTACCCGTTGATCAAACTGGAGATTTCCAACACTTCCCATCCGTTCTATACAGGGAAGATGAAGCTTGTGGATACCGCAGGCCGCGTGGACAAGTTCATGAACCGGTATAAGAGCCACCTGGATAAGAAGAACAAATAGCAGGATCTGAATCCTCCAAAGATAAAACCGCCTCAATATGGGGCGGTTTTTTTTGTACATTTAAAATAAAAAATGCACCTGATCCTGTTCGATGATCACAGCTGGGACAACCTTCTTCCCCTCACCTTCACCCGTCCTGTGGCTGCGCTCAGGGTGGGCATTGTCACCATCGCAGAGAAGTGGGACCTGCACATTGCCACACCGGTCCCACTTCTTACCTACCCGGGATTACCTTGCAGGAAAATATTCCCCGTGAACCATGGGGAGGACAACCTGCTGGTGAACGGGGCCCTGTTGCCAAATCACGAACTTTCTGAAATGCTCTCCGGATTGCCTTCAGGAAAAGCACTGAGAAAGGGAGATCTATTGCTGGGAGCCAGGATGGGCGGGGAAAAGGTGGGAAAATTCAGTCCGGAGGCCTGGCTGGAAGGCGCACAGGAATACAAGGGGCCTATGTGACCTTGTGGATTTTCCCTGGAAGATCTTCAGCCTGAACGGGCAGGAGATCGAAGCCGATCTTGAGTTGGTATACGGTGGACAGCACCTCTGCAAATCCAGGAGCTGTGGAGTTTTTCGGGGAACACAGGATCTTTGCACAGGGAGGATTCAAAGGAGTCCCATTGCACCATCAATACCAACAACGGACCGGTCTTCCTGGGCAGGGACAGTGAGATCATGGAGGGCAGTGTGATCAGGGGCCCATTTGCCCTGTGCGAGGGTGCCGTGGTCAAGATGGGTAGCAGGATCTACGGGCCCACCACCATCGGACCCTATAGCAAAGTGGGCGGCGAGATCAACAATGCAGTGATCCAGGGCAACTCCAACAAGGCCCATGACGGATTCCTGGGAAATGCCGTGATCGGTGAATGGTGCAACCTGGGAGCCGACACCAACAACTCAAACCTGAAGAACAACTACTCGGAGGTCAAAATCTGGAACTATCCCCTGAACCGGTTTACCAAAACGGGAATGCAGTTCTGTGGCCTGATCATGGGCGACCACTCCAAATGCGGGATCAACACCATGTTCAATACCGGGACCGTGGTAGGGGTTTCGGCCAATATCTTCGGACCGGGATTCCCCCGGAACTTCATCCCCTCCTTCAGCTGGGGCGGAGCCGCAGGGATGATCACCTACAACCTTGACAAAGCGCTGGAGACCGCATCACTGGTGATGGAACGAAGAGGGCGGGAACTCACGAAAGAGGATCAGGAGATCCTGCAGTGGATATTCGAATACTCCTCCAGGTACAGGAAATAACCGGCCTACTTGAGCAGCAGCTCGTCAAAGTCCTCCTCAGCTTCACATCCACATGCCAATCATACAGGGTAAGGCCCCGGAGGTTATAATAGTAATCCCAGTAATTCCTCAGTGACTGCACGAATTCGCGACGTGCCACATCCTTCTCCTCCAGTGCCACATTCAGTTCCAGCACATCAATTTTACCAATCAGGAAGCGCCGCTTGGCCACTTCGTAACGCAGGTTAGCGATGGTATCCTTCTTGGAGGCAATACCCACCTGGTCATCCTGCAGGTTGAACTGCATCACCTGGAGGAAGATGTTCTCGTCGAAATCGATCTGTGACTGCTGCACATTGGTCCTGGTCACCTCCTGGGCCGACTGGGCCATGCGGTACTGTCCCTTTCCCAGTCCCCAGTCCAGGAGCGGGACCTGCACACCCACCTCCACACGCTGCTGGTTCAGGGGATTCTGGTAGGCCCCTCCCAATTCTTCGGCGAACTGGCTCAATCCGAACTGGGCAAAGAGATTGGCCCGGATCCCCTTCTGCGACCGGGCCTGGGCCACCCGCATTTCCGCCTCCAGCAACTGCCGCTGAAAGTTCAGGACCTCGGGATTGTTGGTCTTGGCTTCGGAAAGGGTCCTGGTGTAGTCCAGTTCCATCTCCGGAACATCCCTTGGCAGGATCAGCTCCAGGCTCACCCTTTCGTTGAATCCCAGGAAGGACCGGAGCCTGGATTTCCTCAGGGCCAGGTCGATATTGGCCTCATTCAGGTCTGTTCCAGCGTTGAGGGAGGCCAGTTCCATCTGCAACAACTCGTCCTCGGCGATGGTCCCCAGCTGGTACCTCCCTTTGGCAATCTGGTACAGTGTATCTGCATTCGCCTGGTTTTTCAGTGCGATTTCCAGGTTGATCTGGGCCAGGGCCAGGTCGAAAAAATAACCCACCGCCCGCTGGCTCACACGCTCCATGGTATTGATATAATCCAGCTTGGCCTCCTCGAACTTCAGGGGTTCAATCTTTTTGTCCCACTTCAGTTCATTGTATCCGTTAATGGGCTGTAAAAAACCGATGGTGACCGGATAAGCCAGGTAGGTTGAAGGCGGATCCTCACCGAAGTTATCGTTACGCTGAATCTGTGAAGTCACGAATATACGCCCTCCCGTAAGGGCTATGTTCTGATTCAGCTGCAGGTCCAGGGAGGTCTGCATATTCGACCTGGAGACGAATTTCTCGGAACCGTCTGGTTGTGTCACACTCTCCATGGTGTTGTTCAGGGAGGGAACAGTAGCCTCCAGGGAGAGGCCGGGCCTCCGGCTGGCTTTGTAGGTCCTGAATTCCCAGTAACTGCTCCTGAGCTGGTGGCGGGCCATCAATCCCATCAGGGACTGCTCCCTGGCTATCTGGATCACCTCCGGCAGGGTGAGGATGGTATTCCCAGGTCCGGAGCCTGTTTGGGCCGGGAGATCCCGGACCAGGAGGAGTGATACAATTGATAATAATGCTATTCTGAACATGTTACTCATACCTTAATGATTCGATGGGGTCTTTTTCAGAGGCCCGTTTGGCCGGGGAATACCCGAAAATAACCCCCACCGATGCTGAAACAACAAATGAAATGACCACACTGATGGGTGTAACCACCGTGAGGATATCGGCGAACTCGGTGATCAGGAAAGAGGCGACAATCCCGATGATCACCCCCAGGAGACCCCCGCTCACACTGATCAGCACCGCCTCGGCCAGGAACTGGACCACGATATCCTTTTTTTGCGCCCCGATGGCCAGCCTGGTCCCGATCTCCTTGATCCGCTCCATCACAGATGCGAACATGATGTTCATGATCCCGATCCCGCCCACAAGCAGGGAGATGCTGGCGATGGCCCCCAGTACAATGTTAAAAATATCCTTGGTCCGCTGCTCCTGTTTCAGCAGGAGCTCGGGCACGGTGATCTCGAAATCCTTCACATCCTCATGGCGCCTGAGCATCAGGCGGGCCAGCAGATCGGTGGAGGGTGACAACTCCGAGGATTCATGCACCTGGACGATGATCCGGTCCAGCTGGTGATAGTTGGTGGAACCACCCTGGTTTCCGCTGAAACTGAAAGCAAATCCCATTCCGAAAAAACTTCTTCCTTCGCTGCCCTTGATCCTGGAAGCCACCAGGGCACGGTTATGGTACCGCATCAGCATGGTCTTCACAGGTACATAGATGTTGTCGTTCATCACATTGACCCCGATGTTCTCGAAACGGGTCAGGTCCACTTCGTTCCTCTCCAGCACACCCACAACTTTAAGCCAAACCTTGTCAAACTTGATGTATTTACCGATGGCATTCTCCTTGCTGAAAAATTTGTTCTTGATATTGGCCCCGATCACACAGACCGGTATCCCGTTCTCCTCCTGGTACTCGTTGAAGAAGGCTCCCTCATGCAGGGGCAGGTTGAAGATCTCGAAATACTCGTTGGATACCCCCAGCAGTTTGGCAGTGGCCCGTTTCCCTCCCTGGATCACATAGCTGTTCAGCTCGATCTCAGGGGAGACCTGGTTCACCGTGGGGACCACCTCTTTGATGGCCTCCACATCTTTCAGGGTGAGTCCCGGTGAAAACTTCTTCTTCTGCTTGTTCTCCCCGTTCTCCTCCGAACCATTCCCATCTGCTGCCTCAAAGATGGGGGTAACCATGATGTTGTTGACCCCCACCATCTTGATCTGGTCCAGGATCTCCTGCTGTGCACCCCTACCGATGGCCAGCATGGTGATCACTGCCGCCACACCGAAAATGATCCCCAGTGCCGTGAGGATACTTCTCAACTGGTTGGCCATGATCGACTCAATGGCAATCAGGATGTCATGAAAATACCTGCCCATGCCCCTATGCTTTGCTCTTTTTCACCACCTTTGTTCCGTCCTGTTTTGCGGCGGTGGGTTTGGCTCCCGGTGGTAGTTGCCTGAACTGTCCCGGCTGCTGATGTTTCTGCTTTGCCCTTTTTTGATCCTCCTCCCTCTGCAACCGTTCCTCTTCCTTGCGGCGCTTGATCTCTTCCATGAGTGAGGTTCCCGAGTATTCAAATGATTCGGGATCCTCCGGCAGGGAAAGGTAGAGCCGGTCACCCCTCTCCAGACCCATCTCCACGATGATGTTGTTCTCGTTGGATTCACCCAGCACCACGATCTGTTTGTTACCCTCCCGGGTATATACGAAGGTGAGGCTGTCGTTGGCATGGATCGCTTCCAGGGGGACGAACAGGACAGAGTCCAGCACCTTTGTGATCACCTCATTGCTGGTGGTCATGGACGGCCGTAAAACGGTATCGTGTTCATTCAGTTCAATGCGGACCTCGAACACCTTGGCATCGGTATTGGGGAGCTGCTGGCCAATGTTGGCCACCTCAAAGACATCTCCTGTAAACTTCTTCTCCGGGAATGCATCCACACCGATCTTCACCTGGCTGACCGACCTTCAGCTTGCTGATATCGATCTCGTTCACATAGGTCAGGGAGATCATGGTGGAAAGATCGGGCAGTGTGGCCACGGCCAGGTCCCATGTATTGATCTCTGTACCTGCGGTCCGCTTCTGACCGTTCCAGTCCTTTTTATAAATCACCATCCCCGATGCCGGGGCCATGATGTCAAATTGTTCCATCACTTCCACCATCTCCTTCTGGCTCCTCCGGTCCCTGGCCAGGCTGATCTCGGCTTCCCTCATCTCGGCCTTGGCCTGTTTCACCCTGAGTCCGTAATTCTCTTTGGCCTGTTTATAAGCCCGGGTGGCCTTTTCCAGTTCGATCTCAGCCTGACGGATGGTGGCCGGCGGTTCGTACTGGGACTGCTCCAGGGTGATCTCCGCCTCTTCCATGGCAAAGCTCAGGTTGATCAGGTCATCCCTGAGTTGCCTGAGCTGCATGGTGGTATCCAGTTTGGTACGCATGTATTCCGATTCCTCCTGCTCCAGGTTATCCATGATATCTTTCAGGGAATTATCTGCTTCGGACCTGTCCAGGGTGGCCACCCAATCGCCTGAATCCACCACGGTTCCCTCCGGGATCAGGTCCTGGATCTTTACCCTGTGGATCCTCAGGTGCCTGCTTCGCAGCTGATGACGGAGCCTGGATCTCGGTCTCCCGGATGGCCTGCAATTCGCCGGTGACCATCACGGCAATTTCAAATTCTCCTTGCTGGACCTCCGTTTCGAGAACGATCTCCTTCTCTTTGCCCGAAAGGACCGAATAGAGAATGAGCGCGGTGATCAGTACCACAGGTACAACAATCGCAATGAGGGTTCTTCTTTTCATGAATTCAACAATTCTGGATTGGATTAAATAATGGCTTGTTATTGCAATAATCGTGCAATTTTCTCTTTGGCCCCTTCCGCAATCCGGTCAGCTTCATCCGCGGTTCGGGCTTCGGCATACAGCCTGATGATCGGTTCGGTATTGGACTTCCTCAGGTGAACCCAGCCGCCGGGCATGTCCACCTTGACACCGTCCACCCTGTTTACTTCATATTCAGTGTATTCTTTCTCAAACCCGGCAAGCAGAAGGTCCGCATCGGTTCCTTCCGGCAGCTGGATCTTATTCTTGGAAATAGCATAATCAGGGTATCTCTTCCTGAGCTGGCTGCATGTTTTACCGCTGCGGGCCAGGTGGGTCAGGAACAGGGCAATCCCCACCAGGGCATCCCTGCCATAATGAAGTGCCGGATAGATGATCCCTCCGTTGCCCTCCCCTCCGATCACACAATTATTTTCCTTCATGGCCTCCACCACATTTACTTCACCCACCGCCGAGGGGAAATAGCACTGTCCGTACCCTTCGGTCACATCCCTGAGGGCCCTGGTGGAAGAGAGGTTCGAAGCCGTGTTCCCGGGTGTACGTGACAACACATAATCGGCCACTGCTACCAGGGTGTACTCCTCACCGAACATGCTTCCGTCCTCACACACAATGGCCAGCCGGTCCACATCGGGATCCACCACAAAACCCACATCCGCCTTCTTCCCGGCCATGGTCCCCGATATCTCTGTAAGATTCTCGGGCAGGGGTTCCGGGTTGTGCGGAAAACGGCCAGTGGGCTTACAGTAGAGTTCAATAACCTCCTGCACCCCCAGTGCTTTAAGCAACCGGGGTAATACCACTCCTCCCACTGAATTTACGCAATCAATGGCCACACGGAATCCCTTTGATCTGATCAGTTCCACATCCACCAGGTTCATCTCCAGCACCTGGTTGATGTGTTGGACCTCCATACCCTCCAAAGGTTTAACGGACCCCAGCTTTTCCACATCCGCAAAGGTGTAGTCATTGGCCCGGGCCTTTTGAAGGATGGCTGCACCATCGGCGGCTGAAAGAAATTCGCCTTTGTCATTGAGCAGTTTGAGTGCATTCCATTGGGCCGGGTTGTGGCTGGCTGTAAGAATAATCCCGCCATCGGCTTCCAGGTGGGTCACCGCCATCTCCACCGTGGGGGTAGTTGCCAATCCCACCAGGAAAACATGCACCCCCATGGATGACAATGTGGCCGCAACCAGCTCTTCCATCATGGGGCCAGAAATCCTGGCATCCCTTCCCAAAATCACGGAGGGATCCTCCTTTTCCGAATCCGCCTTCAGCCATGAGGCATATGATGAAGCAAACTGCACAGTATCAATGGGTGTCAGGTTTTCCCCGGGTCTTCCCCCGATGGTTCCCCTGATTCCTGAAATTGAGATTACTAGACTCATTTGCTGACCTTGTAATATGTTAGAACACCCTGATTTTTAAAACGGTACCAAAGTTAAAACTATTATATCAAGATTGTTTCTTAATTAGCTGTATCTTTGTACCCTTTAACATTTATTAAGAAACAGGGATTGGAAAAACCCAGGTCAAACAAAAGCAGGAGCGGTCCGGGCAAACAAGCTGACCGCAGAACTACCGGGGGAAGGGGAAAACCTCCGGCCGGAAGGAATACCGGCGGCAGGAGAGAATTTTCTGACGGCAATAAACCCTTTGGCAAGGGGAAAACCTCTGAAGGCAGGGGGAAAACCTCTGAAAACAAGGATTCCTCCGGCAGGGGTAAATCCCCGGATGACAGGCACCCTTCAGCAAGGAACAAATCCCCGGATGACAGGCACCCTTCAGCAAAGAGCAAATCCCCGGATGACAGGCGCCCCTCAGCAAGGAGCAAATCCCCGGATGAAAGGCGCCCCTCAGCAAGGAGCAAATCCACCGAGGACAGACCTACTACAGGAAGAGGGAACGCTGCAGGAACCAGGGGGAAATCCGCTGCAGGCAGGAGCTCCAAACCGGGAACCCCTGCCTCGCGAAAGCGGGCCGGCACTCCGGTCAGTAAAACCGGGGAGGAGGTTGTACGGTTGAACAAGTTCATAGCCGCCTCTGGAATCTGTTCCAGACGGGAGGCCGACCAGCTGATCTCGGCGGGATTGATCACCGTGAACGGGAAAAACATCACTGAACTGGGGACCAAGGTTTTGCCCAGTGACGATGTGCGGTATAATGGCAACCGGATCCGGAATGAACGCAAAGTCTACCTGTTGCTCAATAAGCCCAAGGATTACGTCACCACCACCGATGATCCGAAGGAACGGAAAACGGTCATGATGCTGATCCACAACGCATGCAGTGAAAGGATCTACCCGGTGGGACGGCTCGACCGGCAGACCACGGGTGTACTGTTGTTTACCAATGATGGTGAAATGGCCAAACAGCTGACCCATCCTGGATATAAAAAGAAGAAGATTTACCATGTCTTCCTTGACAAAGGGGTCAGTGCGGGGGACCTGAAAAAACTGGCCGAAGGAATCACCCTGGAGGACGGTTTCATCCAGCCCGATGCCATCAGCTATGTATCAAGCGAGCACAGGCGTGAGATCGGACTGGAGATCCATTCAGGAAGGAACAGGATCGTCAGGCGTATGTTTGAGCATTTTGGATACAGGGTTGTCAAGCTGGACCGGGTCTACTTTGCAGGCCTGACCAAGAAGAACGTAACCAGGGGAAAATGGCGCTTTCTCACCGAAAAGGAGGTGAATCGATTGAAAATGAACGCATACGAGTAACCTGATGGAACACAGATCGGGATATGTAAACATCATCGGGAAACCCAATGTGGGCAAATCCACCCTGATGAATGCCATGGTGGGGGAAAAACTCTCCATCATCACCTCCAAAGCCCAGACCACCCGGCACCGGATCCAGGGTATTGTGAATGCCCCCGACTACCAGGTGGTTTTTTCCGACACGCCCGGGATTCTTGAGCCCAATTACAAACTCCAGGAGTCCATGCTCAAGGCTGCACGGTCAGCCCTGGTGGATGCAGATGTGATGATCTACCTTACGGAGGCCGGGGACAAACCAGATCCGGAAGACCCTTTCCTGCAGCGATTGAAGCGCGCAAAGATCCCGGTCCTTGTGGTGATCAACAAAATCGACCTGAGCAACCAGGAGCAGGTGACAACGGTCATGGATACATGGAATGAATTGCTGCCCAAAGCCGAAAAGATTCCCATCAGCGCCCTGAAGAATTTCAACGTGGATTCTGTCTTCGACCGGATCCTCGATCACCTGCCCGAGTCCCCCCCTATTATCCCAAGGATGCACTGACAGATAAGTCGGAGCGGTTTATGGCAGGTGAGATGATCAGGGAAAAGATCCTGCTCCAGTACAAACAGGAGATCCCCTACGCGGTAGAGGTGGAGATTGAATCCTTCAAAGAAGAAAAGAAGCTGATCCGGATCTACGCCGTGATTTTCGTGGAGAGGGAGAGACAGAAAGGAATCCTCATCGGGAACGAGGGAAAAGCCCTGAAGCGTGTGGGCCGGGAGTCCAGGATCGATATGGAGTCGTTCTTCAATAAAAAGGTTTTCCTGGAGATGAAAGTAAAGGTAAAGAAAGACTGGCGGAACAACGACAGGCAGATCAAAAAGTTCGGATACCATTAAAGCAAGCTGATCATGGGAAATATCGTGGCCATCGTAGGAAGACCCAATGTGGGGAAATCCACCTTCTTTAACCGCCTTACAGAAACCAGGCAGGCCATCGTGGACGAGATAAGCGGGGTAACCCGGGACAGGCACTATGGACGGGTGATCTGGAACGGTCAGGAGTTCAGCATCATCGATACCGGGGGATATGTGACCAATTCCGATGACGTATTTGAGGAGGAGATCCGCAAACAGGTGATGCTTGCCATTGAAGAGGCCGATGTGGTGGTGTTCCTGGTGGATGTTACCGGGGGAATCACCGAGCTGGATGAGACCATCGCAGGGATGCTCAGGAAAATTGACAAACCGGTAATGCTGGTGGTCAACAAGGTGGACAATGCAGACAGGCTGTATGATGCTACGGTGTTCTACGGTCTTGGACTGGGGGACTACCATGCCCTCTCTTCCATTAACGGGAGCGGGACCGGGGATATGCTGGACCACATGACCTCCCTCTTCGTGAAACAAGATCTTGATGAGGAGGATGAGATCCCCAGGATCGCCGTGGTGGGACGCCCCAATGTGGGAAAATCATCCCTGGTCAATGCACTGGTTGGTGAAGAACGGAATATTGTCACCCCTATATCGGGAACCACCAGGGATTCCATCAATACCCGGTACAACAAGTACAACCACGATTTTATCCTGGTGGATACGGCCGGACTGAGGAAGAAAGGAAAGGTGAGGGAGGACCTGGAGTTCTATTCGGTCATGCGCTCGGTCAGGACCATTGAGCATCCGATGTCTGCATCCTGCTGATCGATGCCACCATTGGCATAGAGTCACAGGATGTGAATATATTCCACCTGATCGAGAGAAACTGGAAAGGGGTGGTGGTGCTGGTCAACAAATGGGACCTGGTGGAAAAAGAGACCCATACGGTGAAACAGTTTGAACAAGAGGTAAAAAAGCGGCTGGAACCCTTTGACGATGTTACCGATCCTCTTTGTTTCCGCCCTTACCAAGCAGCGGATCCACAAAGCACTGGAGGTGGCCATCCAGGTCTATGAGAACCGCCGCACCCGGATCCCTACCTCGAAGCTGAATGAAGTCATGCTGAAGGCCATTGAGGAGCACCATCCTCCGGCCGTGAAGGGAAAATACATCAAGATCAAATATGTGACCCAGTTGCCCACCCACGCCCCGGCATTTGCATTCTACTGCAACCTGCCCCAGTACATCAAGGAACCCTATAAGCGGTACCTGGAGAACCAGATCAGGAAGCACTACAATTTCACCGGTGTTCCCATAAGGATATTCATGCGGAAAAAATAGGCAGGATTTTTGTAGTATTGTAACCCGATGGGAAGAATCGTTTACGCCATACTGACCGCTTTGCTGCTCCTGGTATCCTGTGAGGAGATCGATCCCCAGTACCCGGATATCCCGGAAGTGGATTACCAGGGATTCGGCCTTTATATTACCGAGGACCAGCTGGGAAACAGGATGCTGGTGGGCAGGCTCACCTTTGAATTCACGGATGGGGATGGGAATGTGGGATTACCGCCCCAGTTTGACACAGCCCCCGAAGGAACTCCCGATACGGTGAAATACAATTTTTTCCTCCAGATTTACGACCTGCAGGGAGTTGAATTTGTCAAAATCCCTGAAGCTGAAGGCGGGATCCTGAAATACCGGATCCCTTACCTGAACAAGCAACCGCTGAAGGGAACCATGGAACTGGACATATTCTATCCGGTGGTGGTGCACGACACCCTGTTCTACACCTTTTACATTTTTGACCGGGAGCTGAACCGCAGCAACACCGATACCACAGAAGTGATCGTTCTGAGTGGGATCGATATAGATGCTGAAGAGTAACCGGGCAGGCTATAGTTTGATCCCCATGAACAGCACATCATCCACCTGTTCCAGATCCTCCTTCCAGAGGAAGAAATTGCTCTTGATGTAGTTGTACTGCTCATCCATGGGTTTGTCGTGGATGTCGCGAAGCAGGTTCTTGAGCCTGACCATCTTGAATTTCCTGCCCAGGGGTCCGCCGAACTGGTCGGGATACCCGTCCGAGAACATGTAGATGATATCCCCTTTCTTCAGCTGGAATTCCTGGTCAAGGAATTCCTTCTCAAGCTTATCCTCGTCCAGCTGCCCTCCAATAGAACTCCGGCTGCCTTTCACATATACCTGTTCCTCTCCCGAATAGAGGATCACCGGGCGCATGGCCGAGCTGACTGTGAATTTGTATTTTTTCATGTCGATCTCGGCCACAATGATATCCATCCCGTCATTGGATCCACTGGTCTCCTGGTTCTGGTTCAGGGAATCCCTCACCTCCCGGTCAAGTGTCGACAGCACCTGGGAAGGTTTCTGAATCCCTGCCCTGAGGCAGATATCCTTGATCAGTGTGGTACCGATCATGGACATGAATGCGCCCGGGACGCCATGCCCGGTGGAGTCGGCACAAACCACGATAAAGCGGTCGTCATCCACCTTTTCATACCAGTAGAAGTCTCCGCTCACAATGTCCCTGGGCTGGTAGAAAACAAAGCTTCCCGAAAAAGCATCATGCAATTTCCTGATGGGCGGAAGAATGCTGGCCTGGATCCGTTGGGCATAATTGATGGAATCGGTAATATCCCTGTTCTTGATCTCGATCTCCTCCTTCTGCTGGATCACCTCCCTGGTCCTTTCATCCAGCTGCCGCTGCAGGTATTCCTGGATGGCTTTCTGGTTCCGCTCCCTGATCTTGAAGATCACGAAGATGGTGGTCAGGACAAGCAGTATGGCTGACAGTATAAACCACCATGCTTTCCATACGGGTATCTTCACGGTGATTTCCAGGCTCACAGGCCGGGTTGAACAGTTGCCATTGCCGTCACACGCCTTCAGCATGAAAGCGTAGTCACCATCCTCCACCCTGCCGTAAGAAGCATAGGGTATATTTGCAACATCGGACCAATCGTCCTCGTACCCTTCAAGCATGTACTGGTAGGTGACCTGTTCGGGATTGCTCAGGTTGATCCCCACAAAATCGATGCGTACCCGGTATTTTCCATATTTTAGCCGGATCGCCTCCTTGGGATCATAGGGTACATCCGAGATGACCACCGATTTAAGGCTCAGCCTGGGCGGAATAGTATCTTCCCTGGCCTGGAATGCATCGTACTGGATCATTCCATCGGTGGTTCCGAAAAGCAACCTCCCCGATGCCGAACTGGTCACTGCACTTTTGCTGATGTCGGCCGTGAAACCGGACTCCTTTCCGTATGTCCTGATACTCCCCTTGCCCGGGATCGATGCGGCTGAGCCCCTGCCTGTGCCCCATCCACACATAACCATTGGGATCGATCCCGATGGCATAGGTATAATCCGACTTGAGCCCCTCCTCCTCACTGAAGGTTACCAGTGAATCGCCATTGAACTTGAATACCCCGTCTCCGTAGGTTCCGGCCCAGATGGCTCCCTCCTTATCCTTTGCCAGGGAAAGAGAATTCCAGCTTTGGCCTCCCTTCCAGGATTGCCTGGTCCACTTCCCTGTCTGGTTTGATCCTCACCAGTCCGCTGGTAAGTGTGGCAACCCAGGCAGTCCCGTCACTTTCCACCAGGATATCATTGACCTTGTTATGGGGAAGGCCGTTGGCAGTGGAAAAGGAGGTGCGGCGGCCGTTGGAAGGATTCAGTGTATAGATCCCGTTGTTGGTGGCAACAAAGATACTGTCCCTGTTCCCGTCAATGGCATTGATGATGTTCTCCAGGGAATTGCCCGAGATCACCCTCGGGGTGATCCTTGAACTGCCACGCTGTTTGATAAACAGGCCGCTTCTCTCGGTTCCGATGTAAAGATCGCCGTTGGGATCAAGATAGAGGGCGGTAACCCTGTCGTTGGGAAGTCCTTCGCTCATCCCCAGGTATGTTACTTCCTCCGGTGCATCGTCCGAATAGCCGGCAATCATGCTGCTACCCCCGAACCAGTGCTCACTGCCCCTGGTATATACTGCACTTATTTCCGTATCCTGCCCCTCTTCCCACAGGTTGAAAAAATGTAAAGGCCTGATCGCGCAATACCGCAATGCCATTCCCCTGGGAGGAAAACCACTGGTTTCCCTCCTCATCAATGAAGATATGGTTGATGTACTCATTGGGAATCCCGTTTTCAACATTGAAAAGGATTGAGTTCCCCAGGTTTCCCGATTCATCCAGTTCAAACCGGTGGATGCCCACACCATAATCGGTAATCCACACCCGCCTGGGTCCATCGAACACGATGGAAGAGATCCTGGCATAGGCAAGTCCCTGTTCCTGCCCGATCTTTTCCACAGCATACTGCTGCGGATCGAATCCCGATCCGGTAATCCTGAACAACCCTTCATCTTCGGTGCCGACCCAGAACTCATTCTCATTCACTGCCTGTACGATCTCCTGCACAAGAAGGTACTGAAGGTCCGGGAGATCCCCGGTATGAATGTAAGTCTCCAGCTCATCATCATAGCGGTATATGCTCAGCCCGTCGTTGGTCCCCACCAGCAGGTTTCCTTCCCGGGTAACCTGGAGTGTATTCAGAGATTTTCCGGCGAAGGGATTGGCCTGGTCGGAAGGATCACCTCCCACATAGCTGACCTGCAGGTCCGGGGTAATGAACATCAGCCCGCTCTGCTGAAACAGGGCCAGGATGTTCCCGCCGGGATCCTCCCGGATGGCCCGGATGGATGACCTGCGCCCTTCACCGGGAACGATGCAGCCTGAATTCCCCGTTCTCCAGGAGGGATATCATCCCGTTTTCATGACCGAACCACAACCGGCCCCTGGAATCTAGAAGGCTGGTGAATGCAATGCTTGCCGGAATGGAATCGCCCCTGAAATCCTGGTCAAAAACCCTACCGTCGAAACGGCACAATCCCTGTGTGGTACCCACCCAGAGAAATCCCTGCTGGTCCTGGTTGATGGTATAGGCAAACTTATCGCACAAACCTTCGGACAGACCGAAATTGAAAAACTGGTAGGATTGGGCTGATCCGCAAAAGGAGAGCCAGAAGGAAAATAATCAGGACCGGTAGCTTTTTCACACTGAATCTTTAAATTGGACTTAATCGATGGGTACAAATTCCACCTCTCCCCTGTACTTTGGGAACCCCACCGATGGGAATGGTATAGAACGGCATGGTTTCTCCCCGCTGGTTACGGACATTCACCACCACATTGTTGTTCTTTACCAGGGGACGGGCCTTCACAAACCGGAAATCAAATGACGTCCCGATCTCCTCATCCAGTACCCTGAGTTCATCATCGGCCCAGTGATCCTCTCGCTGATACCCTTACCTCCCTGCCCTGCCGGGCCACTGAAATCACCACCACATTCCCGTCATAATCCCAGTCAAAATTGGAGATCTTCACCGAGATGGTTCCCTCCTCCACATAGGGATAGATGTGGGCCACCTCCTCATAGTCATTGTGCATCCTGAAAGAGTACTCGTAGGCAAAGGCATTGGCCCCCTCAATGGGACGGTTTTCCTCGGCATGGGTACTCAGGTAATAGCGGTACATGTTCCCGTCATCGCCCGCAACACCTTCACAGATGATCTTAAAGATCCTGCCCTTGAACATTTCGGCATACTCGCCCTGAGCGGGATTGAATGGCCCGAATGTATACCACCCGTTATCATACCTGGGATTCTGGGCAAAAGCCCTGGAAGCCAGTAAAGTGCCACTCTTATAGTTCCCCTGGGGACTTGTTTCACGGGCATCCGGTTCTGTCCAGACACCCTCCCCGCCATACACTTCATACACCTGCCTGGTATCAAATGCCCCGGCAATTTCATCCACTTCACCCCCTGTATCGGGATCGAACACCCTGATAAAAAACGGCTGGTCATACTCTTCCGGAATCAGGAAGAAAAATGCCTGGGAGAAATCATCATCCCCCCAGCTGGTCTCTGCCCCTGGTCCGAATGTCATGAGGAACGGGATATTCTCTTCCACGTTCGGCACAGGCTGACCAAGTGCTAAAGTGCTTATTGTTAATAATATAAATATATATGTTTGCCTGATCATTCTTTGCATTTTAGTACACAGTTTAAAAGTATACAAAATTCGTGCAAAATAAAACAGGAGTTATTAAACAAGGCAATATATGACTGATATGTTGTCAGTTGGGAAGTACGATAATGTCTCTGAAGTTGGCCTTGACCTGCGGTTCGTGCCGCCGGTTCCTTTTCCGCTCTGCCACTCCCAGGATCACCCTGTACCTCCCCGGGTAGTAAAAAATATGCTCCACCTCTATCCCCTCTCCAAACCTGCCGTCCCCGAAATCCCACACATACCTCCCGATATCGAAACCGGGCAGGAAGGTTGCACTCCCGTCGAATGTGGCCGGCAGGTTGACCCTCAGCGTATCGGGACAGATGATCACTGCCTGGGGATTCAAATTGATATCAAGGGTTTTCACCGTTGAACCCACCACAAAGGTATCGAGCTGGATATCAAATACCCTCAGCTCGCATATATACCTGCCTGGTTTGGGGAAACGGTAGATGACCTCATGACCGGGAAGTTCGAGGGTGTCATTGATCAGCCAGGAGTACCTGAAAAGGTTTGTGTCGACCGTATCCAGGTTGCGGTCATAGATCTTGTACGTGTAGTAGGTCTTCTTGATGGGTTCCGGCGCATCCATGGTGGGGATATCGGTAAAGAACTCAAAGATCTCTTTGGACCCGCTCTGCCGGTTGCTGGTCAGGTACCCGCTCTTCAGGTCCTCACTGAACCAGGCATGGTAGTCATTCGAACGACTGTTAAAAGGCTGCATTAACTTGATGGCATTGGCCCACTTCCCGTCCACCAGGGTGGTTTCAAACAGGTCATAACCTGCCTGGTTTCCGTCATGCCCGTCAGAGGAAAAAGTGAGCCTTCCTGACTGGTGATAAAAGGGATAGAGCTCATTGTCAGCAGTGTTGACTGACGCCCCGAGGTTCTCCGGCTCACTCCATGAGTCTCCCCGCTTTTTCGACCGGTAGATGTCAAATCCCCCGTATCCGTCCGGGAAATTGGCCGCAAAAAACAGGGTCCTGCCATCGGGGGAGAGGGCCGGCGAGAACAACCAGGCAAAGTCATCATTGTATTCGAACTCCCGGATGTTGACCCAATTCCCATCCACATTCTCGGCAAAGAAGAGCCCCAGTGGATCAAAATCCCTGTTCACCCCTGACGGCCGCTGCTGTGAGAAGACCATGGTCTTGAAATCCCTGTAAAGGAGGCCGGACCTTCGTGGCGCTGGGTGACCAGGTTATCGATAAAGGGCTTTTTCTGACCGGTCTTCGTATTGTAATAGAACATGGTGAAGAGCCTTCGCCCTTCCGGATCGGTGGGACTGCTGGCCCCCACGCTGGTGGATTCGGTGATGTAGACAATCCCGTCCTCCCCGTAGGGAACGGCTGCAGCCTCATTCAGTCCCGTGGAGATCCGTGTAAGCTTGCGAACCCTGTAGTAATCCTGGGCCACCAGCATGGGCAGCAACAGTATCAGGAATCCTATGGTGAGCAACGATTTTCTCATGGCTAAAAATAGAACGGGTCTTCAGGTATGGTCTGTATGACCGGCCTCAGTTCCCACCGGAGCACCACCTCGTGGCTTCCCCCCAGGGCTGTCCTCACCGGGCCGGTGCCAATGGTATATGCATACCCCACCAGCCACTGGGGATGTACCTGCACATTGAGCAGGGCAATGGCATAGTTTGGATGGTCATATGCTCCGCCAATAAACACCCTGGAATCCATCAATCCCACGTTCATGCTGGCCTTAAAAGACGTGGAGGCTTTGCTGATGTCCACCATTACTGAGGGTTTCAGCCTGAAGGCCCTGCTGATATCAAACAGGTAGGCACCGCTCAAAATGGCCCTGTAATCCTCCGGGTTGGCCGAAAGTGGCTGCCCGGGACCGGGAATGGCCATTAACTCGGGCACCGAAACCCCCACAAAGAACTTGTCAGTGTAGTAGAGGACCCCGACCCCGAAATTGGGGAACCAGCGGCTGTAGGCATCCTCGGGAAACAGGTCATCATCCGGATCCCTGAGCTGCAGTCCCCCGATATTGCTGTTGATGCCATATAAGCCGGCAGAAAGACCGAAGGACAACCTGCCACTGCCCAGGTATAACCTGTAAGCGTAAGTGGTCATGATTGCATAGAGGCCCTGGTCGGGGGGCGCATCGTTATAGGCCACCACACCACCCAGGGCAACTTTCGAATTACCCACCGGGGAATGCACGTTGATCTGCATGTCCTGGGGTCCGATTCCGCCATACATTCCGGACCTGTAGAGCGCACTCATGCTGATGGCATCCCTGAAGCCGGAAAAGGCCGGGTTGATGCTGGTCCAGGTAAGGTGGTAATTGCTCACAGAGGGGATCAGGGTATTCTGGGCAGCAACCCCGACCACCGTAAAAAGGCCAATTCCTATGAACAATCTCCTGAACATTTGCTTAATGTCTTACCACGATATAATCCTTATGCTCCTGCCGGTCCGTGCCGGTCACATTTCCCAGGTTATCTTTCTGTTCTATCATCATCTCCACCACGTAATAGTAGGTTCCCGGCGGCACCAGGTTGCCGTTGGCAGCCAATCCGTCCCAGACCACCGTCTCCTGATCGCCGGGATTGAGGGGGTGCTTATCCATCACATATTCGATCTCATCCACGTTCTCGTGGGTAATGACCCTGACCGTCCTCCCCAGTGCATTGAAAATGGAGATGGTAAACTCGCGTGGCATCGGCCAGTCCCCGGATAATAAAGTAATCATTGGTGCCGTCCCCGTTGGGTGAAAAACCCTCATAGGGTTTCGCTTCATCCTGGCTGATCACGGACCAGTCATCGGAGGTGGAACACACCCCGTTGACGATGGTCCACAGGAACTCGTTCTGCTTCCCCTTGGCCAGGTCATAGACATAGGTCTTCGGATCATGTTCATCGTCAAAGATCCCGTTCCCGGAGAGCACCGTCCAGGTCCCCTCACCGGCAGTGGCCGGCTCTGCATCGAGCCAGGTGGAGTTCCTCAGGTATACCGTATCATCATCGCCTGCATTGGCCTCCTCGGGTTGTTCAAAAAAGCTTACCTGTACCGAATCCCTTCCCCAGCAATCTCCCGCCTCACTGGTGAAATAGATGGTGTAGGGCAGATTCAGCCAGGCCAGTGAATCCAGGGGATCGATGGAGGCCCGTACGTTCAGGTCTCCCGGATCGTCCGAGAATGACAGGTCATCCGGATAGTTGCTGGTCCACAGACCTGTCCCGTGATTGGGATCCACCACCAGTGAAACCTCGTTGTCACACACTGCACTGTCGGTCAGTGTGGTTTTTACAGTGATCTCCGGTTTCGGGGTCAGGAACACCTCGATGGGCACATTTCCCGACAGGTTTTCCACGGGTGCCACGACATTCGGTCCCGTCGGTCAGCAGGTAGGCAAGTTTTCCGATGGTATAGTTGTACTGTGTACTGATATCTTCCGTGGTCAATTCCACATCCACAGTTCCGTCAGCCTCCAGTGATTGCGGACTGAGAAATGCTGTATCAACCCCGTCGGAAAGTGATACTTCCCAGGGTAGCACAAAACGGGTCAGTTCCTCCATGTTAAGGTCCACATCCAGCTGTATAATCTTTTCACACGCCTCGGGAAGACCGCCGGAAAGGATCCCTCCCGGTAGCTCCATCACGGTGATCTCCATGGGGGCCGAGGTATCCTCACATACCCCGATCACTGCTTCCCGGACAAACTGCCGGTCTTCCAGGGCGGCAAAGGTATAGGGCTGGTCCTGGCCGCTTCCCAATACGGCACCACTGACTGCATCCAGCCAGGTATAGGAGGGTGTCAGGCCCTGTTCACCCACGGGAACCGCTCCCTGTAGTGTCTTCTCCGTATTGTGGCAGGCCGAATCGGCTGCATCAATGGTATTGCCCGAGATGGCTGTATGGATGACGATGTGGAGCGTGTCGGAGATGTCCTGGCATACCTGCTCCTGTCCCCCCAGGTCGGGGCCGCTGAACACGGTGCGCCTGTACCAGTAATCCTCCGGGGAGGTAAGTTCCGGATGGGCCCTGTAGTGGATGGAATCTGACCCGTAGGCCAATTCTGTCCATGTACCGGGAGCTGCGCCCACCGATACCTCCCATTTATAATTCCGGGTTGAGTCGGTCCCGCCCCGGGTAGCACCACCTCCCGGGGTGTTGCCACCGGCAGGATCCTGGGTCAGTTCACCCAGCAGGTCATACTGGCAGTACACCTCACCGGCAGCCATCACTTCGTTGTTGGTGATGGAAGGCAATACGTTAATCACCTGTACTGCGGAGGTGTCTTTGCATACACCTTCCAGACCACCGGAGGCCACCACCCTGCGGTACCAGGTGGTATCGCCTGTCATTACAGGCGGCGAATAGCTTTTCTGATCATTCCCGTTGGTGGGATCTGCATCCGTCCAGCCGGTGGAAAGTGTTCTGGACTCCCACTATAAACATAGTCTCCCTGGAATCCTCCCCCGGGATCAGATCCCTGAAGAATTCCGGGTTGATCGAACGTACAGACGGACTGTTCAGCAGTCAGGATCCCGTTTCCGCTGATGGGTTCGATGTTCAGGATCTCCACGGGTTGACTGGTATCACGGCAGGCATCATCGCTGCCAGACAGGGCCACCCTCCGGTACCAGGTGGTCCCGGTCAGGTTTCCCGGCCGGTACCCTGGTGTGGTGACTCCCCCTACCCCTGTCCAGGGGCCGGCTTGTGCCGGTCCGCTCTCCCATTTATAACGTTTATCGCCGGCCTCCCCACCCTCCGGCTCCGGACCGGTGATCAGGTCGGGCCTGGTGTTCCAGCAGATGGTATCGAAAGGGGTGATGGTATTGCCGGTCAGTGTTTCAAAAACGGTGACGGTGAGTGGTACAGAGGTATCGGCACAAACCCCCGAACGGGTGATCCGCGCAAAATCTGTGGTGAGGGTGAGTCCCGGTGGCTGGTAGCCGGCTCCCTCATTCGGTTCATCAGCCAGCCATGTAACTACCGCCTCCTTCATCTTTCAGCCAGCTGTAGGTATATGTACCCGGACCCAGCGCCCCGCCAGGATCCCCTACAGGGGAAAAGGCCATGGGTGCATTGCCCCAACAGACTGTATCGGGTGCAGCAATCACATTGTTGGTAATGGCCTGGTGCACGTTGACAGCTATCCGGAAACTGGTGTCGGCAGGAAGGAGCCCCGAGGAGACAATCCTGCGGTAATAGGTGGTATCGGAAAGGGGTGCCGTAAATACCAGGTCCTTGTCCGTGGCCCCGGATACCGGGCAGCCATTGGTTCTGGGTCTTGGAACTGTCCACCCAGATATAATTATAGGTCCCAGTCTCCCCCTTTGGGTTTGGATGCAGAGATGGTTTCGGGCACCTGGTCGGAACAGATCCAGAACTCCGAGGGAACCGAATTGAACAGGAATCCACGCAGTGGCGCATCCAGTCCATCTAACCTCTTGGGAACACCACCATTGGATGCTCCATATTTCACTGCGGGCGTGGAAAGGTGGTCCCCGGCCTCTCCGATAGGAGGTCAGGTCCGGAATACACCCCGGGTTCATCAGATCCGGCCAGCCAGTAGATCCCGCCGCCACCTCCGCCACCCGGTCCGGTTGTATCGGTACCCAGGGTATTTCCCCCATCACCGCCCACCGCCGAAAGGCGCAGGTTGTTCTTATAGCCACTCACATCCAGGATGATCGCACCGCCGCCACCACCGCCGCCGGCTGCTCCTGTTGCAGTGGCTGATACCGATTCACCATTGGCTGTGATCCACTTCCCTCCGTTCCCGTCGATGGTATCAGCAATGATCACCACCACACCACCTCCATTCCCGCCCGGAGTGGAGAATTTCCCGCCTATACGGGTTCCGATCCCTCCGCCGCCGCCCATGAAAATTCGGTTTCCCCGGTTAGGTCGGAATAGTATTCCCGTTAAGGTAGTATGCATCACTGCCTGCCCAGGTCAAATCCCCCTGTTCCTCCTGCAATCTCCACACCCGGGAACAGAGGCTCGATTCTTCACCCCCCTTGCCGCCGGCCGTACAATTGGAACCGCCTCCGCCGCCTGACAAAAGGGCATTTCCTCCACCACCGCCATTGATATTTCTGCCCTTCCCGCGCATCAGGTCAAACCGGGTATCGGTGGTGCCTTCCCCTTTCTTCCCTGCCCTGACATTGCTGATGTGGTAAAAGAGACTGTCATACAGATCCGTATCCACGGAGGAACAATCCCCGTTATAGATCTCCGAATGGATAGCCCCCCATGAAACCGGCACCCGACACGTCAATATCCCCGTTCATTGTCAAGGTGGTCCGCACGAACAGGGCCACCACGCCCCCCGTGCTTCCGTTCCAGTCCGGAGCCCGGATCCCTGCAGGTGCCACCTCTGCCCGGTGGTAGGAGGGCACCCTGATCAGCTGGGCCACCTCTCCCTCTCCCATGGGTTTGATCTCTGGGGTTACGGTGGTATTCAGCACCACCTGGTTACCCACGATCTCATCGATAATCAGAGAAGCCATATTTCCCGGTGTTCCTGGGATTCTGGGCATCTCTGCCGATTTGTTCCTCCCCGAAAATATCTGTCAGTTCTATCTTGCACCCTGCACACAGTAGAGCATGACCGTATCACCCTCTCCGAATCCTGCTGCACTGACCAGCTCCAGAGTGTCTGCATCATTCCCCTCGTAACAGTATATTTGGGTGACCTCTGCATATCTGTTCACATTGGATCCCGACAGGGAAACAGTCTGCCCGTATCCCCCGGAGAGGAACAATCCCCAAAGCAACAGGATCAGCCATATGCTTCTTTTCAAGGTCAAATCAGGAATAGATGTTGAGGTCAATCGTGTCCCAATATAACAATAATAATCCTTTCTAAGGTTTGATCATTTCCCCAATCAGGGGGTGATTTTTCAATAGCCTGTCACGAATTATCAACCATCAGCGGAAGCTCAATATAAAAGGTGGTTCCCTGATCCAGGACGTGTCTCATACCAGATCTTGCCTCCCAGCGAGCGGACAATATTGCTGCTGATGGCCAGTCCCATCCCCATCCCTGCCGATTTGGTGGTAAAATTGGGCTGGAACAACTTGTCACGGATCCCCTCGGGGATTCCCTTGCCGTTGTCCCTGACAGTCACCACGGCCCTCCGGTTTTCCTCCACATCCAGCCTGATGTGGATGGTTCCCTTTCTCCCTTCGGGAATGGACTGGAGCCCGTTCTTCACCAGGTTGATGAACAACCTCATCAGCTGCTCCTTATCCGCAAAGACATACGCCTTTTTTCGGGATCCGAGGTCCAGGCGGATCTCGGCTTTTTCGGTGGTCTCGAACAGCTGCAGCAGGTTCTTCAGTTTGGACACCAGGTTGATCCGTTCACTTTTGGCTTTCGGCATCTTGGCAAAATCGGAGAATTCATTGGCGATGGCCGAAAGTGAATCGATCTGTTCAACCAGGGTGGCCGCTATCCGGTCCACCATTTCCGGGTCGTCCTTGCCCTCCCGATGGTCCGCTGAAGGTGCTGAACATTCAGTTTCATGGGGGTCAGCGGATTCTTGATCTCATGGGCAATCTGCTTGGCCATCTCCCGCCATGCAGATTCACGCTCACTCTGGGCCAGCAGTTCTGCACTCTGTTCCAGCTCCTGCACCATGTAGTTATACTCCTCCACCAGGCCCCTGATCTCGTCACTGCGGTCATAACTGATCATCTCGTTCTTCTCACTCAGGCTTACCTGGGCAATCCTGTTCTGGATCATCCTCAGCGGTTGCGTGATCCGGTCGGCCAGGAAAACACTGGCTCCCAGGATCACCAGGAGCAGGATCAGGTAGATATTGATCACCGCCACCACCATATTGGTCACATCCCTTGTCAGCGCTCCCGATTGGGTGAAATAGGGAAGGTTCAGGTAGGCCAGGAACTTGTTGTCGCTGTTCAGCAGGGGCACATAGGCCGAAATGTACTGAAGCTCACCAATATGCTCATTGTGAATGAATTCTGCGGCCCTGCCCCGGTCAAGGTTTTCATACACCAGCCTGTTCATCCTCCGGCTCAGCAATTGCCGGTCAAAAATCTCCGACCTGGAGGTGGCCAGCAATCCTCCGTTTTCGTCATAAAGGTTTATGTCCGAATAGAACACGTTGGAGAACTTTCGCAGAAGCTCATCCAGGTTATAATAACTGTCGGAAGACCAGTTACTGAGATCTTCCTCATATTCAACCTTGTGGATCAGTTCGATGTAGACCGATCGCATGGTATTCCTCAGGTTGTCGTTGTTTTTGTCCCTGTACTGCTGAATGATGAAGTAGATGGTTCCTGAACAGATCAGGAGAAAGGTGAGAAACAGGATCCCCACCATGGAATACTGGATCCTGTTCTTAAAACTCCAGTCGAATCCCGGTTTGTGGATCTGCTGCGTGAACAGGAGGTAGAAGAGTGCAAGCAACAGGAAATTAAAGGCAAATATATAGGAGAAGGAGATCAGGCTATCCACCAGGGTAACCGAAGGACTGCCCACAATGATGGTATTCTGGTCATCCACATTGTAGATGCTGTGGTCATATTTTTCCAGTGTGATCTTTTCAAAAGTCTCTACCCCGGCGGTATAAAATGAGATGACCTCCGGTAGGGAAACGCCCCCTCCCTGGTGGTAAGTTCACCTTTGTTGTACCTGGCATAAGAAAAATCGGAGCTGGTGAAAGCACTGTACTGGTTATCCAGCAACAACTCGGGATAACCCAGTTCCTCCGAAAGGATCTTTGAATCCAGTTCAATGAACACCCTGAATTCCGATTCATCCTGGAAATAGGGAATGGATGCCAGGTAGGAGATCCTTCCGTTCAGGTTGTCAAGGAAATAGAAATCGCTGTCTGTTGATGTCGATCCCTCTCTGTCCGGATCATTTCATCGAAAAAAGTATAAGCAATGGTACCACTCATCATCCGGCGGTTCAAGGTAGAGCCGGTCATCGGGCTGGCATACGGTCACCTGCAGGTCATATTTGGTCCAGTAGCCGGAAAAGTAGTTGCGCCTGAACCGGTTCATCATTTGATCGATGTCCATAAAGGCCAGTTTGCATGAAACCGGCCAGGATGGAATCATTCCTGATGGTCCTGGATAATTCGCTGAAAAGCATCTCTGCCACCGGATCGTGCTCCGAGGAGAGCTTTACCAGTTCAACCTCCTTCTGGCGCTCCACTTTGATGCGGTTGTATTGCTGCAGGCGGACCACCATGAATACGGAGATAAACAACAACAGGAAAATGAAACGGGAAAAAGGGATCCGGCCAGCCTGGTGGTGACGCAGGTAGAGATGCCCGCCCAGCAACAGCAGCATTCCGGCCCAGCCGGTCCAGGAACCGTGGGGAACGGGGCAACCAGTTCACCAGCAACATGATACCGGAATAATGCCGCCTCCGTACAGCAAGACCCGGACAGGGTGGGACCTGAGGTGGACGATGGCCCTGTCGAAAACCAACCCGAGGGCAATGAACCAGGTGATGATAATGACCAGGCCCACTACGGTATACCCAGAAAAGGAGGTGACATGGTGCGCTTCAAAAGAGATCCCCGAATCCAGGACCAGGATCCGCAGCAGTTGTTCGATCATCAGGAAGAGCAGGGTGGCCAGTACAAACAACAACACGGCCATTCCCTGGCCCGGGAGGCGGAAACGTATTTTTAATCCTGTTCCGTATACATAATAGAGTGCCACAAGTACCAGGCCTGCAACAGATATCACCAGCAGGTGGCCAAGGGAGGGAAAAAGCCTGCTGGCAAACAGCTCTGGCTGGAACAGCCTGGAGTGCTCGAAAATCAGATGGATCCCAACCTTCAGGATCCCATAGGAGGAAGCCGGGATCAGCAGTGTAATCAATCCAATCCATAACCACCTTCGTCTCCCTGCACTGTGCTTCAGATGCAGAACAATCCGGCAAAAAAGAATAAAACGAAACAGACAAAACCGATCCTGGAAACCCATCCCAGGTTTTTGCCTTCCTCCAGGAACATCCCCGAAATCCAGCGAAAAAAGGTAGGCACCCTCCATATTGAATATGGGCTGGGTCCCCTCCGCCTCCAGGAATTCAATACTCACCTCCGGATCCAGGGGGAAAGTCCTTCTGGAATCCGTTAACCAGGAACTCATTCTGAATGGGAAAATGGGTCTTTACCTCGATCAGTCCTAATAACCTCCCGCCTTCCAGCTGCCGGATCACCGATACATAATCGGCATTCCTCATGGAGATGAACGGTTTGTTGAGCCTGTTCCTCCAGCGTCTGGAGACACCGGGATCGAGTGGTCTGACCAGTATTTCAGAGCGCCCGTTTCATAATAGAATATTGAAATTCCCTGCCGTGTTGGCAAGTTCCTGGTAACGGGACGAGCGCTGTCCAGCACCACCATGGGGGGATCAGTCAGCGAACTGAGACTCCAGCCGTGCAAACTCCTCTTTCAGCATGCGCTCCTTCTTATGAAGCACCCTTTCAAACACTCCGTGTTATCCCTGCGGAAGGTCATCTGTTCTTCTGAACGGCTTCCTGAAATTATCCCTGTGACAAGGGAAATCAGAGCCAGCAGGAACATGAGGTTTCTGCGAAACTTCCCGGTTGCGGGGCTATGGCTGGTCTCCTGTTCCATGGTTGCAGGTTAGGCGTGGTGGTAGGGTTCCCCTTTCAAAATGGTAAATGCCCTGTAGAGCTGCTCCATAAAAAGGACCCTCACCAACTGGTGGGAGAAGGTCAGCTGGTGACAGGGAAAGCTTCTCATTGGCCCTCTTGTACACCTCTTCAGAAAATCCATAGGGCCCACCGATCACAAAAAGCAGGTGGTTCACCCTTCCCTCCAGGGAATTCAGGTGTTTGGCAAATGCAATGGAATCATACATCTTCCCCCGCTCATCCAGCAGGATCACGATAATCCCCGGTTTGATCCGTTTCAGGATGGAGTTCCCTTCGTTTTCCTGCACCTCCTTCATGGTCATGTTCCTGCTGTTCTTCAGGTCGGGCATGGTTTCAATGGAAAAGGGTGCATAGCGTATCATCCTTTTCCGGAATTCCTCCACGCCCTCCCTGATAAAAGGATCCTTGGTCTTTCCGGTTTGCATGAGTGTGATGCGCATTGAGGTTGTTTATACAGGTTTTTTGTATCTTGCAACACACTAGTCACGTTGGTCTGATTGTTGCGGTGATATACAAACATAATCCATTATTTGGATAAAGGCCACAAATTTATTGCCAAAGCCTGAAAGGCAATACAGATTGACTAAAGAGATGCGCAGGTTAATAACTATTTTTCTGATCAGCCTTGTTTCACTGATCCCGGTTGCGGGACAGACAGTTCCCCAGGAACTGGCAGATGCCATCAGCAAGGGCGATGCCAGAAAAATGGCTGATTTCTTCCACCAGAGCCTCGAAATGACCATCCTGGAGAAAGACTATATGGCCAGTAAAAATCAGGCCACCAGGATCATGGAGAATTTTTTCAAAGATAATCCTCCCACCGGGTTCACCATCTCTTTTGAAGGCACAAAGGAAAAATCAAAATATGCCATTGGCTCCCTGTCACCCAAACGAGTACTTTCCGGGTAAACATGTTCTTCCTGAACAAAGAGAATGAACGCCTGATCTATTACCTGAGTATCGAAAAAGAGTCACAGTATGAGATCCTTCCATGATCTTGACCAGGCCATCGACAGTGGTTTGCATGAGGACATCAGGGAGGGCGATCATACCACCCTCAGTACCATTCCCGCCAGGGCAAGGGAAGCGCCGTGCTGCTGGTGAAAGCAGGACGGGATTATCGCCGGCGTGGAGGTGGCCGCACGCATATTCGGACGGTTTGATCACGGATATTGAACTGGAGATCAGGATGCGGTGACGGGGATCCATTATCCGCAGGAGATGTGGTGTTTCAGGGTAACCGGGAAGGTACACTCCATCCTGCAGTGTGAACGGATTGGTTCTGAATGTTATGCAACGGATGAGCGGCATTGCCACCAGCACCAGGGAATATGTGGAACTGCTGGAGGGAACAGGCACCAGGATCCTGGACACCCGGAAAACCACTCCGGGATTCCGGTTCCTGGAAAAGGAGGCCGTCAGGCTGGGCGGAGGAGTAAACCACCGGTTCGGACTGTACGACATGATCCTGATCAAGGACAACCACATCGATTTTGCCGGGGGAATTGAAAAGGCCATCAGGAGTATGCTCGATCTATCTTTAAGCCAATAGACCTCGACCTGAGATCGATGTGGAAACACGCACCCTGGATGATGTGGAAACGGTGCTGGCCACCGGGGGCATTCACCGGATCCTGCTGGATAATTTTTCACCTGGACAGACCAGAGAGGCCGTGAAGCTCATCGGAGGCCGGTTTGAAACCGAATCTTCCGGCGGGATCACACGGGAAACCATCACGGGCTTATGCCGAATGCGGCGTGGATTTTATTTCAGTGGGAGCCCTGACCCACCAGATCAAAAGCCTGGACCTTAGTTTAAAAGCAGATTTTTAATATGGAAACAAAAAGGCTGAATCATGAACCGGGATCTGGGAAACGAACGGCGTGAATATACCTGGGACAGACTGGAGGAATCCCTGCTGCCCGGGGATCCCATTGAGCTTTTCTGCAACTGGCTCGAACAGGCACTGGACTCGGACAATCCGGATCCCACGGCCATGACACTCTCTACCGTGGAACGGAATGGCCAGCCCTCATCCAGGATCGTACTTCTGAAAAAGGTGGAGGAAGGGAAACTGGTCTTCTATACCAACTACCACAGCAGGAAGTCCAGGGAGATCAGGGCAAAAGCCAGGGTGGCCGCCCATTTCTACTGGCCCGAACTGGAACGGCAGGTAAACATTGCAGGAATTGCAAGGCCCATTGAAGATGCCGATTCGGACCTCTATTTCAATTCCAGGCCTTATGAAAGCAAGATCACCGCCTGGGCCTCTCCACAGAGCGAAGTCATTCCCAACAGGGAATACCTGGAAAAGGAATTTGAAAAGTACCGGAGGAAATACCAAGGACCAGGAGGAGGTTCCCAGGCCGGCCTACTGGGGCGGGTATGCCATCATCCCCTCCAGGATCGAATTCTGGCAGGGGGGGCAGAACCGGTTGCACGACCGGATCGAATATTCAAAGAAAGATGAAAGGTGGAGCTCGGTGAGGCTTGCTCCCTGATCCGCCAAATCACCACCTGTCACAGGCGCTGCAATCAGGATGACTCCAGCCTCCCGATGGATGCATCCAGCACCTGATCTTCTCCAACGCATCGTCCATCTTCTGCCGCTCCTTTTCTACCACCGGTGGCGGGGCATTCTGCACGAAACTTTCATTGTCCAGTTTCTTCATCACACTATCCAGGAATCCCCTGGTATAGGCCCGTTCCTCCTTCAACTTTGCCAGCTCTTCATCTTTGTTCATCAGGCCGCCCACCGGGACGAAATACTCCACGTTCTTCACGATGAAAGAAACCGTATCGCCGGGATCTTCACTGACCATCTCCACACCGGAAAGATTGGCCAGTTTCCTGATCACAGGCTCCAGGTCCCCCGTGGTACTTCCCGCTTTCAGCAGGCCTGACCAGAAGTTTCAGGTCGCTTTTGGGTGGAATGTCCTTTCTCCTTCCTTATACTCCTGATACTGGTGACCACCTCTTTTACGTCCTCGAAACGGCCTATGAGCGATTTGTCATAGTTCACCGGCCGGGGCATGGTCGATACCATCAGGCTCTCACCCTTCTCCCTGTCACCCAAATGTTGCCAGATCTCCTCGGTGATAAAAGGCATAAAGGGGTGCAGCAGGTGCAATAACCTGTCCATAAAACCAATGGTCTGCTCATAGTGTCACCCGGTCGATGGGTGCCTGGTAGGCCGGTTTGATGGTCTCCAGGTACCAGGAGCTGAATTCATCCCAGAACAACCTGTAAATGATCATCAGTGCATCGGAGATCCGGTATTTATCAAACTGCTCGTCGATCCTTTTGAAAGCACGGTTCAACCTGGCTTCAAACCATGCCACTGCCGCAGCCGAGTGTGCGGGTTGCTCCAGTCCGGGATCAACCTTCCAGCTTTTGATCAGCCTGAAGGCATTCCATATCTTATTACTGAAATTCCGCCCCTGTTCCGTAAGGCCCTCCTCAAACAGCAGGTCATTTCCGGCCGGGGAGCAGAACAGCATTCCCACCCTGACACCATCGGCACTGTATTTCTTCATCAGCTCGATGGGATCCGGGGAATTCCCCAGGGACTTGGACATCTTCCTGCGTTTGCTGTCTCGCACGATCCCGGTGAGGTAGACCGTGTCGAACGGCCTCTCATCCCTGTACTCATACCCGGCAATGATCATCCGGGCCACCCAGAAGAAAAGGATCTCAGGAGCGGTGACCAGGTCATTGGTGGGATAGTAGTACCTGATATCCTCATTGTCCGGATTACCGGATCCCGTCAAACACCGATATGGGCCATAACCAGGAGGAGAACCAGGTATCCAGCACATCCTCATCCTGCCTCAGGTCCCCCGCTTCCAGGTCCTCGTTGCCGGTCCTTGTCCTGGCCAGTTCAAGGGCCTCATCCACCGATTCGGCCACCACATAATCATTGGGGCCCTCTCCAAAAAAACATGCCGGAATACGGTGCCCCCACCACAGTTGCCGGGAGATGCACCAGTCCTTCACATTCTCCATCCAGTGCCGGTAAGTATTCTTGAATTTTGAGGGCTGAAGGCGGATATCATCGTTCATCACATGTTCCAGTGCCGGCTGGCCCAGCTCTTTCATTTTCAGGAACCACTGCAGGCTCAGTTTGGGTTCGATCACTGCATCGGTGCGTTCCGAAAAACCCACCTTGTTCATGTAATCCTCCGTCTTCACCAGGTTCCCGGCCTTTCCAGCTCCGGAACAATCAGCTCCCTGGCCTTGAACCGCTCCTCACCGACCAGTATCTGTGCTGCCTGGTTCAGGGTCCCGTTCTCATTGAAAATATCGATGGATTCCAGGTTGTGTTTGAGGCCCAGCTCATAGTCATTGATGTCATGGGCGGGGGTGATCTTCAGTGCCCCCGTACCAAATTCCCGGTCCACATACCCATCCACAATGATGGGAACCGGGCGGTTCACCAGGGGAACCAGCACCTTCTTGCCATGGAATTTGGTAAACCGTTCATCCTCCGGATGTACACAGACTGCCGTATCGCCCAGGATGGTTTCCGGGCGGGTGGTGGCAATGGTGATAAAGTCATCTTCCCCTTCCACCCGGTACCTTATATAATAGAGTTTGGACTGAACTTCCCGGTATATCACCTCCTCATCCGACACAGCTGTAAGTGCCTGGGGATCCCAGTTCACCATCCGTACACCCCGGTAGATCTGCCCTTGTTAAAAAGATCCACAAAAACCCGGATCACGCTCGCCGACAGGGCCTCATCCATGGTAAAACAGGTCCGATCCCAGTCACAGGAGGCTCCCAGTTTCTTCAGCTGCTCCAGGATGATCCCCCCGTGCTTCTCTTTCCACTCCCAGGCATGTGCCAGAAATTTCTCCCTGGTCAGGTCCGACTTCCGGATCCCTTGTTCTGCCAGCATGTTGACCACCCTGGCCTCGGTGGCAATGGAAGCATGGTCGGTCCCGGGCACCCACAGGGCATTTTTTCCCTGCATCCTGGCCCGCGTGATCAGTACATCCTGCAGGGTATTGTTGAGCATATGGCCCATATGCAGCACACCTGTCACATTGGGCGGAGGGATCACAATGCAATAGGGCTCCCGGTCATCGGGCGTGCTTTTGAAAAAGCCCTGTTCCATCCAGTAGGCATACCATTTATCCTCTACACTGGCAGGATCATATTTGGAAGGAATATTCATTTGTCAATCTGATTTCAAAGTGACGCAAAAATAGTAAAAAATAGGAACGGAAGGCCGGTTTCACCGGCCCTGAAATACCATTCACCGAAATTTACCTTAAATTCACCCTGAAAACTAAAAAAACTAAAATAGTTTTCATATACTTGCCGAAAATTCAGATAGTTGTGGAAGTCAGAGAAAGGATCATCGTAGAATCGGGATTGCTGTTCGGCAAGTATGGCATCAGGAGCATGACCATGGATGCCCTGGCCGAAGAGATGGGGATCTCCAAACGCACCATCTACGAGCGGTTCAGGGATAAGGATACGCTTCTGCTGGAAGTCATCAGGTATTACAAGAAACAGACCAAGGAGAATGCACACAACCTGATCGACCAGTCGGACAATGCCATTGAAGCCCTGTTCAGGATCATGAAGATGACCATCGGTCAGATGAGCAGATGAATCCTGCCTTTTTTCACGATTTCAAAAAATATCACAGCAAGGTATTCAAGGAATTTTCCGTTCCGGGCGATATCCGTGATTTCAGCATCACACTGCAAATTGATCGAAACCGGGATTAAACAGGAAGTGTTCAGGGACGATTTCAACATTGAAATTGTCAACCGGACCCTCATGCACTGTTTGACCTGTTCGGTCAGGAAAGCAGCCTGGTGGATGAAGGTTACCACCGCAAAGACATGTTCGACCACATTATCATTCCCTTTTTCAGGGGAATCTCCACAGCAAAGGACAGAACTGCTGGAGGATTGTAAATCCATTTTAGAATTAAAACAGACAACAGATATGAAACACAAGATTAAGAAAAACCATTGTGACATGGCCCTGATCCCGGGGCTCCTTTTCCCGGCGCTTGCGCAGGATCCTGCTGAAAACACTGCAGCGGAACCACGGCATATCCCGGCCAGGAAGCAGGCTGATAACCTGGTGCTGGACCTGCAGGGGGCCGTGGACCATGCCATCACCTACAACAAATCGCTGAAAAATGCCCGGATGGAAGTGGAGCGTTCCCGGGCCAGCGTCTGGGAATCCATCGCCCAGGGGCTTCCCCAGGTGGACGGAGCAGTGGACTACATGACCTACTTCAATTATGAGATGGAGTTCAAATTTGGCATGGGCGGGGAGGGCGACCTCCTTCACAGACGACCAGATCGCTGAAGCCCTTGAGCCAGACCATGCTGCAATATTCCGGGAATCAACTGCCCAGAGATCTGTATGACCACACGGCCGGGACCTATTATCGACAGCATGCTTCAGGGCATGCTGCCGCCTCCACCATCCTGCTGTCGGATGCGTCCACCGCCAAACTGCAGGTTTCACAGCTGATCTTCAGCGGGCAGTACATCGTGGGGATCCAGACCGCCAAGCTGGCCCGGATCATCTCAGAGCAGAACCTGGAATTCAACGAGCTGGACATCAAGGAAGCGGTGATCACCTCCTACTACCTGGTACTGATCACCGAGGAATCACTGGATATCCTTGAACAGAATGTGGAGAACCTGAGAGAAACCATGGAACAGACCGAAACCATGTTCAATACCGGGATGGCCGAGCAGACCGACGTGGACCAGATCAGCATCACGGTGAACCAGCTGGAGAATTCCCTGAACGCCCTGGAACGGAACCTGGAGCTCAACTACAACATGTTCCGCTTCCAGCTGGGACTGGAGCCCAACGTGCAAGTCACACTGACCGACAACCTGGAGGCGCTTTTCGTGACCTGCAGCACCCGAATCACTGCTTGCAGTGCCCTTTATCATGGAAGACAATGTGACCTACCAGATCATGAAGACCCAGGAGGAGATCAACGGGAAACTGCTGGCCATGGAGAAATGGAACTATGCCCCTACCCTGGCCGGTTTCTATAACTACAATGCCAAGATCATGACCACCAATTTTGATATGAATCCAAACCACCTGGCAGGCCTTTCCCTTGCAGTGCCCATCTTCTCAAGCGGCATGAGGAAGGCGCGGGTGGACCAGGCCAAGATCAATTATGACATGTCGCAGAACAACCGCAGCATCCTGGAGGACCAGCTGACTCTTGCAGGAGAAGCAGTTCCGCTACAACCTGCAAAGCTCCCTGGAGAATTACTAGACCCAGAAAGAGAATGTGGAGGTGGCCCAGCGGGTTTATGACAGCTACCAGCGCAAATATGAACAGGGCATGGCCACCAGCCTGGACCTGACCCAGGCCAACAGCAACTACCTGGATGCAGAGAGCAACTACATGTCAATCCATCATGGAAGTGATGAACGCCAAGCTGCAACTGGACAAACTAATGAATAACCTATAATCTACATTGAACAACATGAAAACCAATCATCATATGAAAACAATCAAGCTCAACCTGCTGGCCCTCATCCTTGCGACAGCCTTTGGTTCAGCCCTTGTTTCCTGCAACATGCAACCCCCCGGGGCAAGCAGATGCCGCGGAAGCTGAAAAAAAGATCCAGCCGGTAAAGGTCATGGAACTGGCCTACCGTGAAACTGCAGTTGCCCAGAATATCACCTCCACCGTGGTGGCCTATGAAGAAACCTACCTCTCCCCCGCCCTTCAGGGAAGGATCCGGGATGTGAAGGTGGAGGTAAACGACCATGTGAAGAAGGGCCAGTCTGCTGGTGGAAATGGACCGTACGCAGCTGGAACAGACCCGGCTGCAATACCATACCCTGAAAACCGACCTGGCCAGGATGGATACCCTGCTGAAATACGGATCAGTGACCCAGCAGGCCTATGACCAGATGAAAGCCCAGGTGGAAACCACCGAACTGGTCTTCAAGAACCTGGAAGAAAACACCCTGCTCAGGGCTCCCTATTCAGGGATCATTACCGGTAAGTATTACAATGACGGGGAACTGTTCTCTCCCGCACCCAATACCCCTGCTGGGAAAGCAGCCCTGGTTTCCATGATCCAGGTCGATCCCGTGAAACTGATGGTGAACCTGAGTGAAAAATACCTGCCCCTGGTGAAGGAGGGCTATGGCCGCGAGATCCCCACACGAAGTCTATCCGGATGAAGTATTCAGTGGAAAAGTCTTCAGGATCCACCCCACCATAAACGCTGCCACCAGGACTTTCACAGCAGAGATCAAAGTACCTAACAGGATCGAAAAACTGCACCCGGGCATGTTTGCCAGGGTGAGCCTGAAACTGGGAGTGAAGGAGGCGCTGATCGTTCCAGCCATTGCAGTACTGCAGCAGTCAGGCACCAATGAGAGATACGTGATGCTTGCAGAGAACGGGACAGCCCGAAAGGTGACCGTCAAGATCCTCAACAGGCATGATGACCAGCTGGAGATCGCCTCACCGGACCTCAAAGGTGGTGAACAGCTGATCTATGCAGGACAGAGCAACCTGGAACCATGGAGATCCGGTGAAAGTGGTTACTGAATAATTTAAAACAGATCGAGCAATGAGTATATACGGAAACGCGGTCCGAAGACCGATTACAACCATCATGATCTTTGTGGCACTGCTGGTGCTGGGAGGTTACTCCCTGAACAAGCTGCCCATCGATTTCTACCCGGATATTGATTTTCCGGCCATATCGGTGATCACCACCTATTCCGGTGCCAGTGCGGCCGATATTGAAACCAATGTAACCCGGAGCATTGAGGATGGCCTGAACTCGGTAAGCAACCTGAAGAACATCTCCTCCATATCCCGCGACAACATGTCCATCGTGGTATGTGAATTTGAGTGGGGAACCAACCTGGACGAGGCATCCAATGAAATGCGGGATGCCATCAGTTTTGTGGAACAGTTCCTGCCCGAGGAGGTGGATAAACCGACCCTGTTCAAATTCAGTTCCAGTGCCATGCCCATCCTCTTCTACGGGGTTACGGCCGATGAGAGTTACCCGGCCATCGCCAACATCCTGGATGAAAAGATCGTTAATCCGCTGAACCGGATCGACGGGGTGGGATCGGTGGGACTGATGGGAGCACCCGGAAGGGAGATCCAGGTGGACATCGATCCCCGGAAAATGGAATCCTACAACATCACCGTGGAGATGATTGCCGGGGTGCTGAATGCAGAAAACCTGAACCTGCCTGCCGGGAACATCGAAATGGGAATGATGGACTATCCCCTGCGGATCAAGGGTGAATTCCCTTCCAGTGATGTGCTGGACGACATTGTACTGGCCAGTTTCAACGGTCAGACCATCTACCTGGGCGATGTGGCCACCATCCGGGACACCATCCGGGATGTTCCCCTGGATGAGCGGCTGAACGGCAAGACAGGCATGAGGATCATCATCCAGAAACAATCGGGTGCCAATACGGTACAGGTGTGCCAGGATATCCAGGCGATGATGCCCGAACTGATCGAATCGCTGCCCGATGATGTCGAGATCACCACCTTCTTTGATTCATCGGAATTCATCGTGGATTCCATCGACAACCTCTCCAGAACCCTGATGTTTGCAGCCATCGCCGTGATCCTGGTGGTGCTCTTCTTCCTGGGCCGTTGGAGGGCCACCTTTATTGTGATCCTGACCATTCCCATCTCCCTGATCGTCTCCTTTATCTACCTCTATATTTCGGGCAGCTCCATCAATATCATCGCATTGTCGTCCCTTTCCATTGCCATCGGGATGGTGGTGGATGATGCCATTGTGGTGCTGGAGAACATCACCAAACACGTGGAAAGGGGGAGCGAGCCCAGGGAGGCTGCCATCTATGCCACCAACGAGGTGTGGCTGGCGGTGATCGTGACCACCCTTACCGTAGTGGCTGTATTCCTTCCCCTGACACTGATCGGAGGAATGACCGGTGAGTTGTTCCGGCCTCTGGGATTCATTGTATCCATTACCGTGGTGACATCCACCATCAGCGCCATCACACTGACCCCCATGCTGGCTTCAAAATTGATGAGGCTCAGGAAAACCCCGAAAAAGATCAGGACCATCAGCTATGACAACATCATCGGCAGGTTCCTGAACTGGATGGACAGGTTCTACGAAAGGTCGCTGAAGGTCGCACTCCGTTTCAGATGGGGCACCCTGATCATTGCACTGGTGATCTTCCTGGGGTCCATGATGATGGCCGGCGGTATGGGATTTGAGTTCATGCCGGAAGCCGACCAGGGATCTATGACTGCCGCCATTGAGCTGCAGACCGGGCTCCGAGTGGACGAGACCACCAAAGTGGCCCGGAAGATTGATGCATTTATCGAGGAGAACATGCCCGAAGCCAAGTTCTATTATACCTCCTCGGGATCCGATGACCAGGGAGGGATCATGTCCCTGTTCATGGAATCGGGATCCCACCGGATCAACATCAATTTCACCCTCACAGACCTGCTGGAGAGGGAACGGGATGTATGGGAACTGGCCAACCTTCTGACCGGATACCTGGAGACCATCCCGGAGATCGTCAACTTCGATGTGGTCCCCAACGGGGGCATGGGGGGCACCACGCAAAACAACGTGGTGGTGGAGATCTATGGGTACGATTTTGAATCCACCTCCATGATTGCCAATGCCCTGGCAGACAGCGTAAGCACCATCCCGGGCGCAACCAATGTCAATGTAAGCCGGGATCCATCCAAACCCCAGCTCCAGATCGTTCCCGACCGGGAAAAGATGGCCCAGCACGGTCTCAACACCTTTACCATGGCCAACGCGGTCCGGAACCGGGTGGAGGGCCCCTACCTGAGCAGGTACCGGGAAGAGGGCGATGAGTATGATATTGTACTCCGTTTCATAGAGGAAGAACGAAATTCACTCTCCGACATCAACGACATCGCCTTGGTGAACAGGCAAAACCAGGTGATCAGGCTGGGAGAAGTTGCGGAGATCGAAGAGAACTGGTCCCCGCCCAACATTGAACGCAAGAACCGGGAACGGATGGTAAACGTCTCCATCACCCCCTACAAGGTTCCTTTGAATAAGATGGCTGAAATGGTCCAGTCAAAGATCAATACCATGGAGATCCCGCCGGATGTGAGCATCCAGATGAGTGGTGCCGTTGAGGATCTGCAGGAGTCCATGCAGGACCTGATGCTCCTGTTGCTGCTCAGCCTGGTGCTTACCTACCTGGTGATGGCCTCCCAGTTTGAATCCCTGAAAATGCCACTGATCATCATGTTCTCCATTCCCTTTGCCTTTACCGGGGTTGTACTGGCCCATGTGATTACCGGACTCACCATGAGCGTGATCTCCATGGTAGGCGGCGTGATGCTGATCGGGATCGTGGTAAAGAATGCCATCGTGCTGGTGGACTATATCAACCTGATGCGGGAACGGGGGTTTGAGCTTCGCGAAGCCATCGTGCTGTCAGGAAAATCGAGGCTCCGCCCCGTGCTGATGACCTCGCTGACCACCATCCTGGGCATGCTTCCCCTGGCCATGAGCACCGGGTCCGGTTCTGAGATCTGGAGCCCCATGGGGATCGCCGTAATCGGCGGGCTGATCTTCTCCACCATCGTAACCCTGATCCTGATCCCGGTGATCTACCATATGATGCTCCGGAGAAGCGAGCAACGGAAGAAGAAGGGTGGAGTATGATTTTATGAACGGCAACGGCTCCGCCCTGCCCCAAACCGAACAAGCATAGAACGGATATGAAAGCAATATTTATTGTTTACAACCAGAGTCACACTGAAAAGGTGGAATACCTCTTCGAAAAACTGGATATCAGGGGATTTACACGCTGGACCGGCCTCACGGGCCGGGGCAGCGTGGATGGCCCCCCGCACATGAACACCCACACCTGGCCTGAACAGAACACCGCCCTGATGTCGGTGGTGGAAGATGATACTGTGGAGGCGATCCTCCAGGGTGTCAGGCGCCTTGACGAGGTGAACAAAGATGTGGGGATCAGGGCGTTCGTATGGGACATCGTCGACTCGTACTAGGCAATCAGGAGTTGGCGGACATTCGCTCTTCCAGGACGGCCCTGGCGGCCTCCCTGCCTGTTTCCACCAACTCCTCCGCCCTGTAGAAGTCGTACATATGACAGGAGTCGCGTGATATGTTGATCAGGAGATCGGGTTCATGTTGTTTCAGTGACAGGTCGGCCATGTGCATGGTCATCAGGTCGAGGGTCCGGGTCAGCAGGGAGAAATAACCCATTTTCTCTTCATGGCTCCCCGGGGATTCCTTCGCAAGGTGTCTCTGGAAATCCCGGATCTTTTCCCGGTATACACTCAGGCGCTTCGCTCCCTCCTCTTCCGTTACCACGGGTCTTTTCGCAGGTATCTCTGCATTCACGTTCACAGCAATCACCAGGTCCCCCTCTGTCCTCTGGATATGGTTGATGGGGATGTTGTTCATCACCCCGCCATCCACCAGCATCCGCTCACCGGTTTTCACAGGCGTCAGTACAGAGGGAATGGCCACAGAGGCCCTGATGGCCTGGTACAGGCTGCCTTCCCTGAAGACCACCTCCTCTTTCTGGAAAAGATCCACAGCTACGGCTGCATAAGGGATGGGAAGATCCTCTATGTTTGTATCGGGGATGAAATCCCTCATCTTCCTGAATACCCTGTCCCCCCTGATCATCCCCTGCTTACTCAGGGCGAAGTCCACCATGCCAAAGACTTTTCTTTTATCCAGGGTATAAATCCACTCCCTGAAAGGATCGATCATCCCCAGGGCATAGACTCCTCCAACCAACGATCCCATGGAAGTACCGGCAATGGATGTGATTTCAAAATCCCTTTTCTCCAGTTCTTCGATCACCCCGATATGGGCGATGCCACGGGCACCTCCACCCGAGAGCACCAGTGCTACCTTTTGTTTCATCCTATTGCGTTTTACTGAATATCAAAAAGCCTCCACCACATTGAAGTAAAATCCGGTGGTTTCCCGCCCGATCCCGAAATCAAGCCGCATGTTCAGGCGGGGCTGTACCTCCAGCCGGTACCCTATACCTGCATTGGGCAGGATGCTGTTTGTTGTACCCGATAAGGCCGATCCGCCATGCTCCAGGTCGTAGATTCCCCCGGCTCCCAGCCATGTCACCACACCATGCCGGCGAAGGCTCCCGTCCGGTTTCCGGAAGGTGTGCCTGTATTCTACCATCAGGTGGGTCATGCTCTTGTCCCGGTATCGTCCCCAGGTGTATCCACGCAACCCGAAAGGGGTACCCAATTGGGACATCTCCCCGTAGGGTACCTCGCCGAAGCCGGCCCTGGAATAGAGTTGCCATGCCAGCACGTTCCCGTCCCGGTTCCTGATCCTGTGATACTGCCTGTAATCAATCAGGGCTACCTGGTAGCTGTTGTCCCCTCCCAGGGAAGGAGAGTAGACAAGGACCTCCGCATTCAGGTAGAGTCCCCTCCAGGCATTGACGGTAATGTCCCTGCTGTCGTACCGCACTACGGCTCCGATCCCCGTGTTCACGGGCCTGTTTTGATAGAACTGGTAATCCGGATCAGCCAGTACCCCGTCGCACTCCTCCGATCCCCTTGTGGAATTCACATCGAATGTGGGGCCCATGAACAGGTCCCCCTTCACCCGGAACAGGGCATCGACCTTGAACTGAAACCACTTTCTCCGGTATGCGGTGGTGGTGTCTGATTCGGGAGTCTCATACCCGTTCACATAACCAACACCCCAGTAGTTATCGGGCATGTCCTTGTACCAGAAACCCGCATTGAGCCGAAAGCGGTCATTGGCCCAGAAGGTGACCGGCCGCAGGTTGATCACCATGCCACCCGTGGTGCTCAGGGCAAATCCCACGGCCATGTTGGAGCGGGGCAGCTCCTTGTTCTGCCGGTTGTTGGTCCAGCTGATGATCCCTCCGCCACTGAGCATGAACCGGAGTTCCGGTGTGTACCCGGGAATGATCGCCGGGGATATAATCACCCCTCCCTCCTCCATCTTCCGTGCCTTATTCTCTTCCATCCGGTTGTTGACATTTCTCCAGACCTGTTTGAAGGTCAGTGAATCCGGCCTGGCGTACAACCTGGTTTCAGGCAGAACAAGCAGGGCCATCGCAAGCACAAACAGCACTGCGCTCTTCGTTATGCAGGTTTCTGTCACTGTTATCATCATTCCCAGTTGCTCGATTGTTTGCCGGTCATTGAAGTAATGGTGAGTTTCAGGATCACCATCTGCTTCAGGTTCCCGGGATCGAATTCCGTCAGTTCAGGAGCCCCGTGCTGGGCCATGATCACCTCCAGTCCATGCTTTTTCCCTGCATCATCTGCAATGATCTCCACGTTCCCGTATCCCACTACCGACCTGTAACGGGTGGACCATTTACAGGCCTTCCAGTCCTTTATAACACTGGCCTCATGCTCAATCTCGAAGCAAACACGGTTATCCTTCCTGAGCAGGTCGATCTTTTTGCCTGCAGGGGCGGAATGGATGTAGATGCAACCATCCCGGTAACCGTAATTGAACGGCAGGATATAAGGCCGGTCACCATCGGTCATCCCGATCCGGCAGATCACCGCCCCCGAGAGGATCTCTCCCAAAACCTTTTTATCGGTAATCTCCTGTTTTGTTTTCCTCATCATTCATCTCACTTCTCCCCGAAGATAGCACTTCCTGTTATTTATCATTTCCACCTTCCGGAAATTCAAGTAATTTTGGGTCACCAAACAGGCAACCCATGCATGTAAAAACCGTTTCAACCCATGTGATCTTATTATTGGCCCTGGCTATGTTGCTTGGCGGCTGCGGAGACACCACCGAGGACCAGGCAAAGGAGAAGGGGGTGGAGATGTATTTTGAAGCGTTCGTTCATGACTACGGTGAGATCCCTGAAGGCAGCGACGGTGAGTGGTCATTTGGTTTCAAGAACCTTGGGGAGAAGGCCATCGTGATCAACCGTGTCAGGAGCACCTGCGGCTGCACCATCCCCAAATGGACAAAAGAGCCTATTAAACCCGGAGAAACAGGAAAGGTGAGTGTGAAATACAATACAACCCTGACCGGTACCTTTATGAAATCGGTCTATGTCTATTCCAGTGCCGCCAATTCTCCTGTTAAATTGCAAATCAAAGGAAAGGTAATCCCTTCCCTGGAAAACAACTGATATGCCCACTATTTCAAACAAAGGACAGCTTATGCCGGCATCTCCCATCCGGAAGCTGGTCCCATTTGCCGAAGAGGCAAAAAGAAAAGGGAGAAAGGTGTACCACCTCAACATTGGCCAGCCTGATATCAGGACCCCCGAAGTGGCCCGCAAGGCTGTGAAAGACCTGTCCGACCGGGTGATCGAATACAGCCACTCTGCCGGGAATGAGAGCTACCGGCGGAAGCTGGCCACATTTTACCAGGGTATTGGCATTGATGTGGACCACACAGAGATGCTTGTAACCACAGGTGGTTCAGAGGCCATTTCATTCGCCCTCATGTCCACTGTCAACCCTGGCGAGGAGGTAATCGTCCCCGAGCCCTTTTATGCCAACTACAACGGATTTTCGGTTGCTGCAGGGGTAAAGGTGGTTCCCATTACTTCCAGCATTGAAAACGGATTTGCCCTCCCACCCATCCATGAGTTCGAAAAGGTGATTACCCAGCAGACCAGGGGAATTATTATCTGCAATCCCAACAATCCGACAGGAACCCTCTATTCGCAGAAAGAATTGGAGATGCTCGGGGCGATTGTGAAAAAACACGATCTCTACCTCTTCTCCGATGAGGTGTACAGGGAGTTCTGCTACGACGGGGAGCAACACTTCTCGGCCATGCACATGGAGGGACTTGAGGAACATGTGGTCATGTTCGACTCGGTCTCAAAACGTTACAGCATGTGCGGGGTACGTGTGGGCACGCTGGTATCCAAAAACAAGCAGGTGATCGCCACCGCCCTGAAATTTGCCCAGGCCAGGCTGAGTCCCCCGTCCTTAGGACAGGTAGCCGGAGAAGCTGCGCTGGATACTCCCTCCACCTATTTCAAGGAGGTATATGATGAGTACATTGAACGCCGTGATTTCATGGTAGAGGCCCTGAATAAAATGCCCGGTGTGAAATGCCCGACTCCCAAAGGGGCCTTCTACACAGTGGTACACCTTCCTGTGGACGATGCCGACAGGTTTGCACAGTGGATCCTCAGCGATTTTGAATACAACAACCAGACGGTGATGATGGCCCCTGCCTCAGGTTTTTATTCCACCCCGGGACTTGGAAAGCAGGAGGTTCGCATTGCCTACGTTCTCAAAAAGGAGGAGCTGGCCAGTGCCATGGAGACCCTGTCTGAAGCGCTGAAAGCATACCCGGGACGAACCATCTGACAGGGTGGCTGTTTACATGAAAGGAAGGTCTGTAAGAATTGACTACCTTTGTACCGCATTTTAAGAAAGGAAAATATTGAATTTTAATGATTTCGGCTTTGCACCCTCCCTGATGGAGGGCATTGAAGCCATGGGATACGAAACTCCCACACCCATCCAGCAACAGGCCATGCCGGCCATTCTAGAAGGCAGGGACATCATCGGTTCGGCCCAGACCGGAACCGGAAAAACAGCGGCATTCCTGCTGCCTGTGATACAGCATATCATCGCATCGGAAAAGGCCAACAAGACCCGGGCACTGATCATTGTGCCCACCCGGGAGCTGGCCATGCAGATCGACCAGCAGATGGAGGGCTTCTCCTATTTCACCCCGGTGGGTTCCATCGCCGTATACGGAGGTGGTGACGGTACCCTCTTTGCAAGGGAAAAGAAAGCCCTGGTGGAGGGGACCGAAGTGGTGGTCTGCACACCCGGAAGGATGATCGCCCACCTGAACAACAACTATGTGCATTTAGACGGGCTGGATTACCTGATACTGGATGAAGCCGACCGGATGCTCGATATGGGATTCCATGAGGATATCATGAAGATCATCCAGTACCTTCCTAAAAAGCGGCAGAACCTGATGTTTGCAGCGACCATGCCGGCCGACATCAGGAAACTGGCAAAAAAGGTATTGAATGATCCTGTTGAGATCAGCATTGCTGATCTCAAAACCGGTGGAAAAGGTGCTCCAGGTGGCATACCCGGTGTATGAAACACAAAAGCTGCCCCTGGTTACCCACCTTCTGAAAGGCCGTGACCTGAAGAGCGTGATCGTATTCTGCTCCACCAAGCTGGCTACCAAACAACTGGGCCGCCAGCTGAAAAGAGAGGGGCTGAATGCGCAGGATATCCACTCGGACCTGGACCAGAAATCCAGGGAGGAGATCATGCTCCAGTTCCGGAACCGCAGGCTGAACATCCTGGTGGCCACCGACCTGCTGTCGAGGGGTATCGATGTGGACAACATTGAACTGATCATCAACTACGATGTGCCCCACGAAGGGGAAGACTATATCCACCGTATCGGGCGGACTGCCAGGGCCGAATCGGATGGGATCGCCATTACCCTGATCAGTGAACAGGAGCAGCATAAATTCGCGCGCATTGAAAAACTGCTGGAAAAACCTGTGACCAAGGCCATGGTTCCCGAAGAGTTTGGTGAAACCCCGGAATACGATCCCGCAAAGCACAGGGGAGGGGGCGGCCATTACCGGAGAAAAAGCTTCGGGGGAAAGGATTCCGGAGGCAAAAAGGGCGGAGGCCAGAGACAAGGCGGAAACCGGACCGGGGGCCAGAGACAGGACAACAGGAGGTCAGGGAGCCCAAAATAGGGCAATCATAGGTCAACAGTGGAGAAACCGCGGAACAGGGGAGCGGTCAGGGAGTTTTGAACTGCTCAGAACATTGACTCTCCTCGCAGCAAGCTGCGAGGAATCATCGATTTATTGTTAATTGTATTTGTGCTCGCTAACCCGCGCAGCAGAGCTGCGGGGAATGCGCTCGCGTAATTCACCATTCTTTACTTATACGTAATATATTTTGTATATTTATACTATATTTTACTTATAAGTAATCTAATGGAAAGGCCATATATACCCCGAAAACACTATTTGGACCGCATTATCCCATTCATTAACAAAGAGATAATCAAAATTTTTGTTGGTCAGCGCCGGGTAGGGAAAAGCTATCTGCTTCTCCAGATTTTTGATTATTTACAAGAAACATTCCCTGAGTGCCATGTTATTTATATCAATAAGGAGCTACCCCGGTTCTCTCAAATAAATACCTCTTCCGAACTCATTGGTTATGTAAAAGCGAACGCTAAAGGACCCGGTACAAATTTCCTGTTAATTGATGAAATACAGGATATTGAGAATTTCCATATCGCTTTGAGGGGATTACTGGCCGAGGGAGGATTTGATATCTATTGCACTGGAAGCAACGCTGCAATGCTCTCAGCCGATACTGCCAATCTCCTGGGAGGCAGATATATTCAAATTCACGTCCACAGCCTGTCATACAATGAGTTTCTACAGTTCCATTCCCTGAGTAACAACCAGGAAGCCCTGTTATCCTACATGAGGTTTGGTGGCCTGCCCTACCTGCACCATCTCGAACTGGAAGAGAACACAATTACCGAGTATTTGAAGAGTATCTATAATTCAATCATCTTACGAGATGTGGTGGTAAGATACAATGTAAGGAATATACCTTTCCTTGAAAGCCTGAACCATTTTCTGGCCGACAATACCGGCAGCTTACTCTCTGCCAAGCGAATCAGTGATTTCCTGAAATCCCAACGGGTTAATATCTCGACAAAACTGGTGTTGGAATACCTGCAATATCTTGAACACGCCTTCTTTATTAAAAAGGCGAAACGTTTTGACATTAAAGGCCGGAAGGTATTCGAGATTAATGATAAGTTCTATTTCACTGATCTGGGCCTGAGAAATGTGCTTCAGCCGTTTCAAATGAAAGACATCAATAAGCTATTGGAAAATCTTGTGTATAATAAATTGCTACAAGAGGATTATAACGTATATGTTGGCAAATTACACGATCAGGAAATAGATTTTGTGGCCCTGAAGGAGAACCACACTGTTTATATTCAGGTAGTCTATCTCCTGGCAACCAAACAGGTACATGAGAGAGAATTCGGAAATCTTCTAGGAATCAAGGACAATCACAGGAAGATCGTAGTGTCCATGGATGAATTTCCTGAATCGAACTATAAGGGGATTGAGCATATCCACATCAGGAATTTCCTCTCCTCATCATTGTAAACAACATATCATCAATCCGCAATCCTGGCAAAACCCACTGCCTTTCCCTCGTCAGGAATGAAAAAGAATACTCCTTTGGACAGAGACATGACCTGGACCTGCCTGGTATTTTCCAATCGTTGGACCGGTTTGCCTGTTACATCGACAATGGTACCTGTTACGGTCCGGTTGAAATACATTGTTTCCCCAACCACCGGGTTGGGATAAATGATAAGCTCCTGATCAGCCAGGTACCCTTCCCGGCCTGTAGAGAGGTTTGAAAAACCGGGGGTGGCCTGGGAGAAAGCGATCCAATCTGTCCCCCCGTCGGAACTCCGTCCCGTGGCCACATCGGTTGCCTGGAGTCCGAAGGTGAGGGAATCCAGAATGGGAAATCCTGCAGCAGGCCTGCCAGAAAGCCTGATCTGTTCCCCCTCTTTGCTGATCTTGAAGGATGCATGCTTGTCGCCCTGCCCGGGCTCTCCGTCAAGCCATACAACGAAGAACTCCCCGGGATAGATATAACCCGACGGGAACCTGAACTTCCCCGGATCACCTGCATCGTCACTCAGGTACAGGTCACCAGTCCAGACAAGGGAATCAGTGGGATTATAGATCTCCACCCAGTCATCATACTCCCCGTATTCATCCGGGTAAAAGGTGCTGTTAGAAGCCATGAACTCATTGATCCTCAAGGGGCCTGATGCAAGCGGGAAGGAAATTGAAAGCACTCCGGCAGGATAACGGGTCTCCTGCATGTTGTTGTCAGAAGCCGTAAAATAGAGCTCCAACTGTGAGTTGTCGCCAACCGTGGTGAGTGAATCCCTGAAGGATGGGATCCCTGAAACAGTATCTGTTTCTGAGGGCACAGGGTGGCTCACCGCCTGCCACTCCCCGTCACCGAACCGGTAATGCAGGATGGTGGAAACTTCCCCTGCGTCATCCTCCGCAGTCCAGTCTACCAGGACCTTTCCCGGTGAGGGACGCACACGGGCATGGGAGACCAGGGGAGGAGCATCAGCCTGGATACATTGCTCCAGGGCAGAGGCCGCCCGAAGGGATGCGTATTCCAGCACCCCGTACCAGATATGTCCCCCGCGCCCGGTGGTCAGCGCATTGTCAAAATCTGCATAGGTATAACCCCAGTCCACCGAATAATAGGGATCCTGGCTGACCCATCCGGCGATCTGGCTTTTCCACCTTTCCACCTCCTGTACAAGTTCCGGAGAGGTCATATATGATGCAAGGATTCTGATGTACCCGGTATACTGTTGCTTATAGGTCTCCTGCTGAAGGATCTTTTCATACAGCGGGCGCGATTCCATGTGCCAGTTATATATGGGGCGGTCCGACCAGTCCTGTCCCAGCCAGTCGATCCCCCACGTATTATCCAGGTCGTAGGCAATATATTCAAACCTCCCGGTTACAGGATCCCGGTAGAGGTAATAGTTATTTTTATTGGGGATGTACCCGTCCCAGTTCCCCGTCATCACGTCCACCGCCATGATCTTCAAGTATTGCTGGACATTCATGACCTTTTCCGCCTCCTCCATAAACCGGGCGCCCGAGTAGTGGTGAAGTACATTGATCAGGTCCGCCAGGTCCTGGTAATCATCCCACTCCCCGTTGATCCGCAGGTCATAGGCACGCCTGCCATCAATTTCGAATTTATAGTCATCCTGTCCGGATCCCCGGTATTCAAGGTCGGCAGGCCAGAGGCATTTATAGAGGTTACCGTCATTGGTATTAAACCTGGATTTAACAAACTCCTCATCGATGTGTTCCGTATTGATATAGACCCCATAGAAATCATTGTTGATATAGAACAACACATGGTTGACACGCAGCCCGGGAACGCCCAGATAGCGGAACAGATGCCAGCTGAGCTTAGAGCGGACCATGGAAGGGTCATTGGTCTCTGCATTGAGGTTCATCTCCTCGATCCCGTGAAATTCCCTCCCCCTGTCAAATGTATTAAAGGAGAGCTTGAATGCCTTTTTCTGCTTGTCCCTGGATGTATTCCCCCTGAACCGGATCCCCACATCATCCAGCGCTTCCACGGTCTCCCCCCTGGTAAACCGAAAGTGTACCTTGTACTCCTCATTGCTGCCGGGATCTGCATAGAGGTTCTCCAGGTCAGACGGAGAAATGGTGATATCGATGCGGGGTACGTCTGAATCATCATACAGGAATCCCCCCGCTGGATACACCAGCTGGGCCCTTGTCATGGACGGTAACATACACAACGCAACAGTCAAAAACAGCACAGGGACCAGGAATCCGGCAGAGATCTTCAGCGGCAGCTTATTCATAGATCAAATATTTCGTCCGTATCTTCTTAAAGGCATCAAGCCCCGGTTTCCAGCTTTCCCGGATCTGTGATTCATCCCATCCTGCCTCGATCTGCCAGCGCAGATCCAGCGTCCCTGCCAGGGTTTCAAAATAGTCAACAAAGAACGCCTCCTTCCCGGGGAACTTTGCATAGGCATCCAACAGGAACTCCAGGTGGATCTTATTCCATCCCCCTTCAGGATCAAATTTCCTGAGATCCTCCCCGTGGCACAACCGGTTCTCGAGTTTGGGATGGATGGAGGCTCCCGGAATGGATACGGGGGTGTATGAGAATCCTCCCTCCAGGTCAGGGTGGCCATAGACTTCAAAGGCCATGTTGGTTCCCCTGCCCTCGCTGATCACCGTTCCCTCGAAGAAACAGGTGGATGGATAGAGTAAAATTGCATGATCACCTGCCAGGTTGGGAGAAGGTTTCACAGGCAGGGAGTAAGGTTTTCCATGGTCATAGTGCGCACATGGCACTACAGTCAGGTCACAGGTTACACCGCCTTTAAGCCAGCCCTCCCCGTTGATCATCCCGGCCAGTTCCCCGATGGTGAGCCCATAGACCACCGGGATGGGATGCATCCCCACAAAAGACCGGAATTCAGGTTCGAGAACGGGACCGTCCACAAACCCGCCGTTTGGATTGGGCCGGTCGAGCACTATCAGCGGTACTCTGTTCTCCGCACACGCCTCCATCACATAATGAAGTGTGGAGATGTAGGTATAGAACCGGGCCCCTACGTCCTGCAGATCGAACAGTACAAGGTCCAGGCCTGACATATCTTCTGCAGTGGGTTTCCGGTGATTACCATAGAGGGAGACCACAGGGATCCCGGTCACCGGATCGGTACCATCCTCCACGTGCTCCCCTGCCCCATACCCTCCCCGGAACCCGTGCTCAGGACAGAACAATGAATTGATCCGGTCCTTCCTGATACCGGAGCAGAGCAGTGTATCCACCAGGTGTGTCCCATCCACCAGGGATGTATGGTTGGTGACAATGGCCATTCGCCGGTCCTCCAGCAGGTGAAGGTATTGTTCCATCCGTTCAGCCCCGGGGCGCACCTGAGAATGTTGTGCTGTGCAGCCGGAAGAAGTAAAAACCAGGAGAGATATGCCAATGGCCAGGACCTTCATTTCCTCTAAAATAGACAAAAGATAACTACATTTGATGGCATAATCCATAATCCTTGAATACCGAGCTGTTTATCGTACGCCGGATGATCGGCAACAAAAAGGGCCGCAAGAGCTTTTCCAGGTCCATCGTGGCCATTGCCATATTCGGTATTGCGCTCGGTCTTACCGTGATGATCGTGGCTGTGGCCATTGTCACCGGGTTCAAGAATGAGATCTCCGGCAAGGTCACCGGATTCGGGGCCCATATCCAGATCCTCAACCTGGACTCGAACCTTTCCTATGAAACATCCCCCGTTTCCCTTGATGAGGAGGGTCTGGACAAGGTGCGGAACCTGGAAGCGGTGCAACATGTGCAGCCGTTCGCCATCAAGGCAGGGATCATCAAGACCGGTGAGGAGATCCACGGGGCAGTGCTGAAGGGGGTGGACCAGCAATATGACTGGTCCTTCATTGAGAAGCATATGGTGGAAGGGGAACCCAGCAGGATCAGCGATTCGGTACGGTCAAACCAGGTGGTGCTTTCACAGAACACGGCCCGCCTGCTGAAGCTGGGAGTGGGCGACAAATTCTCCATGTATTTTATCCAGGAACCACCCCGTGCCAGGACCTTCACCATCCAGGGGATATACAGCACCAGCCTGGAGGAGTTCGACCGGCTCTTTATCTATGCCGACATCAAACAGGTGCAGCGGCTGAATGACTGGCGCGGGGACCAGGTAAGCGGCTATGAGGTTTTGCTGGACGATATGGGAAACCTTGCCGTAACAGCCGAGGAGATCTGGCAGCTGGTCGCATTTGATTTTATGGACGACGGCAGCCGCCTGCAGGTGGAAACCATCCAGGAGAAATACACCCAGATCTTCGACTGGCTCAACCTACAGGACATGAACGTGGTGGTACTGATCCTCCTGATGCTGGTGGTGGCCGGCTTCAACATGATCTCAGGGCTGCTGATCCTGATCCTGGAACGCACCAACATGATCGGCATCCTGAAAGCCCTGGGAACCACCAACGCCTCCATCCGCAAGATCTTCCTCTACCAGTCAGGCTACCTCACCCTGGTGGGCCTGCTCTGGGGAAACCTCATCGGGATCGCCCTCTGCCTGGCCCAGAAATACCTGGGACTGATCTCCCTGGACCCCAGCTCCTACTACCTGGACACGGTCCCCATCAACCTGAATCCCCTCCACATTCTCCTGCTCAACCTGGGTACCATGGCCATCACTTTCATCTTCCTCCTCCTCCCCTCCATGATCATCGCCCGCATCTCGCCTGACAAGAGTATCAGGTTTAACTAAAATCATTTGCGTTTCCTGATCTTCATCTTCTGGATGATCTTTGGGATCTCTTTACGGAGCTTTTTACGGTGGGTTTTCAGCTCACCTTTCACCTGGAGGTACTGCTGGCTCAGTGCATCGAGGAAGAGCTCCTCCTGGCTGGAGATTTCAGCCGAGAGTTGTTTTCTGACCTGCTTTTGCTTCCACCTGAACCTTTTCAGAAGGTGGCGGGTGTTCACTCCGTAGAGGAACACGATCAGGAAGGAGGCCACCAGAAGTGCCAGGAGTACTGATCCCGTGATCCAGAGGGTCTGGTGCAGCTGTTTCCTGTAGCGCCTGGAGGACTCACTGGTTCTTTCAAGCTCCTCGCCCAGGAGGGACAGCTTTTCCGAAAGCACCTGGCTCTCCACTTCCCGGTCCACCGCCTGTTGCCTGAGGTTTCCGATCATCAGTTCCATGGAGTCCAGGGCTGACTGACTCAATTCCCGCGCACGTTCCAATTGCTCCAACTGCCTGCCGGTACGCCACTCCAGGCGTTCCGTCCGGGCATCCTGCAGGCTGTCATAACTGGATTTTACCGAATCTGCCGGTACCTGTGACCATCCCTGCTGTGGGATCAGGATCAGGAGAGCGGTCCATATTATTCCGGTCTTCAGGAACCGTTGTATGGATTCAATGGAAAACAATTTCCTTGCTTTTGTGTTTGATAAATACACTGATAAAATTCCAATTTTTTTTACCTAAAACCTAATGGAGGGAGCGATAAATCAGGAGCGGTGGCAGAAGATGCTATCCTCGGACCTTCCGGGAGAGGCGGCCCAGCTGATGACGGCACCGGTGTTCAGGGGTACACCCGTCTACTCCTCCGAACCGGTTTCTGCAGCCGTCCTGATCCTGATGTACCCTGTGGGAGGGGAGACCGGACTGGTGTTTATAAAACGGAATACCTACGATGGCCCCCACAGTGCACAGGTGAGCTTTCCGGGAGGTGCCCGGGAACCGGGAGACCGTTCGCTGGCGGATACAGCTGTGAGGGAAACACGTGAGGAACTGGGTGTTACCGGGGAGATCAAGGTGCTGGGAAGCCTGACGGAACTTCATATCCCTGTCAGCAATTTCCTGGTCACCCCCTTTGCCGGATTCATCAACCAGCGGCCCGATTTTCAACCTGATCCTTCCGAAGTTCAGTATATCATTGAAACAACCATCGGGGATCTGCTGGATCCGGGCATCCGTAAAACGGAAATCAGGCAGCTCCACGGTCAATCCATGGATGTGCCTTATTACGATGTGGCAAATGAAAAGATCTGGGGTGCTACTGCGATGATGCTCTGTGAATTTCTGCAATTGGCCGCCAGGCTGCAATGACATCGACGTTGATGATGTTCTTGTAGTGCTCGTACCGTTCCAACACCTCTTTCACATAGTTGAAGGTCTCTATTCCCCTGGCATACCCGTATTTCACCACCATGTCGGTATAGTATTTCGGATCTGATTTCTTCAGCAGCCACTCCTCCACGTTGCCGTGCCAGATATTGGGATCGGCCCCGTACTTCTCTGCCAGCCGGCGGGCATCCTGGATATGGCCATACCCGATGTTGTAGGAGGCCAGGATGAACCTGATCCGCTCCTCCTCGTCCGGGATTACCTCCCGGAAACGGTCGTCGAGCCACTGGATGAATTTCACACCAGCCCTTACCTGGGCCTGGGGGGAAGATTCAGCAGTAATCCCGTAATTCCTGGCGGTACCAGGCATGAGTTGCATCAATCCGAATGCCCCTGCCCAGGAGGTGGCCTGTGGATTGAACCTGGATTCCTGGTAGATCATGGAAGCCAGCAGCCTCCAGTCCCACTGGATCTTTTCTGCCTCGGTTTTGATAATCCCGTCGTAACTTGAGATCTTTCCACTGCTCAGGGCATAGTACTCACTGTGGATATTCCGGTACGTATGCCTGTTCTTGAAATACTTGTTGTACAGCAGGGCATAGCTCCGTGATCCCTTGTACTCATCAATCCAGTGGTCGATCTCAGCTTTCAGGCTGTCGGACCCGAGATGAACCGCCCATGCCACGTTCTGAGGAAAAGACACAGCTGTTCCCACATCAATCTGAGGGAAATAGGTGGTATTGACAAGTCCCACGTTCTCATCACAAATGGTATAATCGATCTCCCCCAGGGCCACCCTCTGGACCAGCTGTTCCGATTCAAGCTGGACCTCGTTGATCCGGATCCCTCCCCCGATCTCATTGGAAAGGGTCATCAGGCGGTTGGCATACACCGAACCGGCCTGTACGTAGATGGTTTTTCCGGCAAGGTCAAGCTGGCTTCTCAATACGTTGTTTTCCAGTTGCTTACGCTGCATATTCTCCCATCTCTCCGGCTTCCGTTGCACCAGTACCTGCCGGGTTTGCAACAGCGGAGATGTGAAACTCACCTGCTGCTTCCGGTCAGCCGTCACCGTAAGGTTCATAGCGATCAGGTCCACCACCCCCTCTTTCAGATCCCTGAAATTCTTATCAAGGTCATTGCTGACGCTCACCTCCAGCTCAAGGTCCAGGTGGTTAGCCAGGGCCTGCAGCATCTCAAACTGATATCCCATTGGTTGTCCCCGGTAAATGAAATAACTGATGGAGTTGTACTCCGTCACCACCTTCAGCACCCCCTCCTGCCGGATCCGTTCAAGGTGGGTGATCCTGTCCGGTTTCAGGCTGTTCACATCCCTGAACCTGGATTCGCCGTTCCGCTTGCATCCTCCTGCCGTCAAAGAGAGCAGGATGATCAACAGTACCAAGATACCTTTGTTCCTGATGTGACTGTTCATGTCGTGGTTTGAAAACAGTGACATATCAATCATAGAAAGTCCATACCAGTCCTGCCCTGAAATAGCGTGGCTTCATGGGATACCGGTAGGTGGTGAAATAGTTGTTCCCCAAGAATTCCCCCCCGTGAAAGAGGTTGTTATAAGAGACAAAGAACCTGGTGCGGGCAACCTTGAATGAGAGGAACACGTTCACGAACGGATAACCACCCACATCGTATTCATCCTGCAGGTGGAACACCCCGGTGGCCGGCATGTAAGCACTGGCCTTATATTGGGTGGTGAGATAGAGGTCAAATCCAAGGGTTGCTACCAGTGCTCCTTTGAATAACGACTGTTTCCAGTAATTGGAACTGTAGAGAGCCAACAGGGGTAAACGAAGGATATCGTTAGCTGTGGTATACTGAAACAGCAGTTTGTCTTCGGAATTGAATCCGGATATCACAAAATGCTTGGAGAAATGGCCTGAAAGGAGCAGGATGTTGCCCTTGTAGACCTGCGGGAGGGCATCCTGGTCCCAGTAGAGGTAATTGGTCAGGTAAGCCACCCTGGCACGGGCATCCAGTTCCAGTTCCTCGCTGGTCACAAAAGCCTCCCCCCTGATGCTGAAAAGGGAAGAAAAATCATTATCCCACTGAAAGAAGGAAGAGGAATAGTGGTTTGTGAAGTAGTGCGGGTGCTTCAGCTCAACACTTCCCTTCAGCCCCAGGTCCGCCCGTTTCAGGAACTGCCTTGAAAAGGTGGCATTGACCTGGAAATCATTCCGGTAATACCCCAGCAGGTAGTAGCTCCCATCTACGACCCAGTCCCATGTCCCGGTGGTGGGCCCCGCCATGTGAAATCCCACGTACACATCATTGAAATAGGTGTCCCCGAAACGGGTTACCGCTGAATCCCTGAATTGTGGAATAAGCTCAATCGTATCCGTAAGGGTCGTATCATAATGAGAAAACACCTCCTCAAATGCAGGTGAAAGGGCACCGAACCGCCTCAGTTCATAGCCTGCATAGACCCGTGCCGAGATCTTGTCATAGTCGGGATCCCCCAGGATCACCTGGACCACATTGGAAAGCTTATCTTCTGATACTGAATCTAATGGGCTTGTAATCTCTGGATAATAATAGTTATCATATACCGGGGACAGCTCCGCCGGGTCCACCACATCGCTATAGGACTTCAGGTGCCGGTCATAGTGGATCTGGTGAGAGATCGAAAGTGTCTTCCCGGTGGTGGTGGTTACTCCCAGGGAGTCGGTATGACTCACCCGTTCAACCAGGTTGTATTTCTGTGTGGCAAAGAAGGAGATGTTGCGGTATTGTGATTTTGCACTTTTCAGTTGCATGTCGTAGAGCCATGGTTCATCGGCCTGTCCCTGAAGGAACGCATCCAGGTCGGACACTCCTCCATGGTCATGTGCCTTGAAATCATTGTAGTAGAAGGTTCCGAATATGCTGTACTTGTCTTTTGCATGGCTTCCGAACAACCCGACCCGGGTTGAGTGGGTCTCCTCGTTCTCATATAATGCCTTGCCGTCCAGAATGTTAAACTCAATACCGAAGTTGGTATAGGGTGATATATTCTGCGTGTGCAATGCACTAATATTCTGCTCCTTCCATTCCACCACGGGCATGACAGAATAGGCCAGTATGGTAAAAGGAGTTTTGGTATTGAAAAAGGTGGTGCGGTCGGCCGTTTTCAGGTAGGGATTCCACCCTACTCCAAATACGAATGCCCCGGCTTCGGGACGCTGAAAGAAATCCACATGGTTCAGGGAATGCCCCAGGATGCCCAAATATTCATAGCTGAAACCCTCCTTAAAAGCCGGGTTGAATTCCATGTGGACCTGGTGGATATTTGTATCCAGGGGCGTATCTTCAAACCGGGTATAGTTATGCTTGAGCTTCCAGGTATTGATCTGCTTGGAAGTGTCTATTACCTGACCCAGCAATGCTATCGAAGGGACTGAAAATAAGATAAATATGAAATATAATCTTCTCACCTGGGTGGCAGGTATAATTTACTAAGTTAAGAAGCGGGAATCGAACGGGTGGGATTAATTTATGATAGTAATCAACAAAATATCAAAACATCAATTATGAAAAAATCCCACCCGGAGAACCGGATGGGATTAAATAAGATAGGCGACGACCTACTCTCCCACAATAGCAGTACCATCGGCGCAAATGGGCTTAACTTCTCTGTTCGGAAAGGTAAGAGGTGGTTCCCCATTGCAATAGTCACCTAAAATCTTCGTTCGCTTTAGCCTATGCGGCAGCGAACATCAATAAGATTGACATATAGGAAGAAAACTTTTTAATCAGCCTTGAAAAAAGTTCACGGGCAATTAGTACTGCTCGGCTATGACATTACTGCCTTTACACCTGCAGCCTATCAACGTTATCGTCTTTAACGGCCCTTAAGGGAGATCTCATCTTGAGGCAGGCTTCGCGCTTAGATGCTTTCAGCGCTTATCCCTTCCAGACGTAGCTACCCAGCACTGCACCTGGCGGCACAACTGGTACACTAGAGGTCTGTCCAACACGGTCCTCTCGTACTAGTGTCAGGCCCTCTCAAATCTCCTACGCCCACGACAGATAGGGACCGAACTGTCTCACGACGTTCTGAACCCAGCTCGCGTGCCACTTTAATGGGCGAACAGCCCAACCCTTGGGACCTTCTCCAGCCCCAGGATGTGACGAGCCGACATCGAGGTGCCAAACCGCTCCGTCGATATGAGCTCTTGGGAGCGATCAGCCTGTTATCCCCGGCGTACCTTTTATCCTTTGAGCGATGGCCCTTCCATACGGAACCACCGGATCACTATGCTCTACTTTCGTACCTGTTCGACTTGTCAGTCTCACAGTCAAGTACCCTTATGCCATTATACTCTACGCATGGTTACCAATCATGCTGAGGGTACCTTTAGAAGCCTCCGTTACTCTTTTGGAGGCGACCACCCCAGTCAAACTACCCACCAAACACTGTCTCCCGTAAGGGATTAGATTCCAGATAAATGAAGGCTGGTATTTCAAGGTTGACTCCATGACTCCTGACGAAGCCACTTCAAAGTCTCCCAGCTATCCTACACATCATTTACCCAAAATCAATGTTAAGCTATAGTAAAGGTGCACGGGGTCTTTCCGTCCCGTCGCGGGTATCCGGCATCTTCACCGGAACTACAATTTCACCGAGCTCATGGTTGAGACAGTGCCCAGATCGTTACACCATTCGTGCAGGTCGGAACTTACCCGACAAGGAATTTCGCTACCTTAGGACCGTTATAGTTACGGCCGCCGTTTACCGGGGCTTCAATTCAGAGCTTCTCCCGAAGGATAACCCCCCCTTTTAACCTTCCGGCACCGGGCAGGTGTCAGGCCTTATACATCATCTTTCGATTTCGCAAAGCCTTGTGTTTTTGATAAACAGTCGCCTGGGCTATTTCTCTGCGGCCATCTTGCGATGGCACCCCTTCTCCCGAAGTTACGGGGTCATTTTGCCTAGTTCCTTAACCATGAATCACTCGAGCGCCTTAGGATTCTCTCCTCGACTACCTGTGTCGGTTTACGGTACGGGTACCTTATACCTGAAGCTTAGGAGTTTTTCTTGGAAGTCTGCTTAGGGTCACTATCCGCTTGCCCGAAGGCTCACGGTACTATCAGTTTCAGCACCTTCAAGCTATTAACCCGAAGATATACCTACAACCTTTAACGTGCTATTCCGTCAGCACGCGGACCTTTCACTACTTCGTCATTCCATCGCAGTATAAGGTAGTACTGGAATATTAACCAGTTGTCCATCGACTACACCTTTCGGTTTCGCCTTAGGACCCGACTAACCCGGATCCGATTAGCGTTGATCCGGAAACCTTAGTCTTTCGGCGAGCAGGTTTCTCACCTGCTTTATCGTTACTTATGCCTACATTTTCTTTTCCAGAAGCTCCAGCAAACCTCACAGTTCACCTTCGACGCCGCTGGAATGCTCCCCTACCACTCTTTCGAGTCCATAGCTTCGGTAGTATGCTTATGCCCGATTATCATCCACGCACAATCGCTCGACTAGTGAGCTGTTACGCACTCTTTAAATGAATGGCTGCTTCCAAGCCAACATCCTAGCTGTCAGAGCAATCGCACTACGTTTGTTCAACTTAGCATACATTTGGGGACCTTAGCTGATGGTCTGGGTTCTTTCCCTTTTGGCCACGGACCTTAGCACCCATGGCCTCACTCCCGAGGAACATGTCATAGCATTCGGAGTTTATCAAGGGTTGATAGGCGGTGAAGCCCTCTAGCCTTATCAGTAGCTCTACCTCTATGACACTTGTACTCGAGGCTGCACCTAAATGCATTTCGGGGAGTACGAGCTATTTCCCAATTTGATTGGCCTTTCACCCCTATCCACAGCTCATCCAAACACTTTTCAACGTGTACTGGTTCGGTCCTCCATAACGTGTTACCGTTACTTCAACCTGGCCATGGATAGATCATCAGGTTTCGCGTCTACCCCCACTAACTAGACGCCCTATTAAGACTTGCTTTCGCTTCGGCTTCGTTCCTGAGGAACTTAACCTTGCTAGTGAGGAGTAACTCGTAGGCTCATTATGCAAAAGGCACGCCGTCACCGCACAAGGCGGCTCCGACCGTTTGTAAGCGTATGGTTTCAGGTACTATTTCACTCCTCTGTTCGAGGTGCTTTTCACCTTTCCCTCACGGTACTAGTTCACTATCGGTCTCTCGGGAGTATTTAGCCTTACCAGATGGTCCTGGCAGTTTCACGCAAAATTTCTCGTGTTCCGCGCTACTCAGGATCCTGCTAGGATTGTAAATTCTTACATGTACGAGACTATCACTCTCTATGGTTCAACTTTCCAGGAAATTCCATTTCGAATATATAATCCATGTCGCAGTCCTACAACCCCAATGTCGCCGAAACGACATTGGTTTGGGCTCTTCCCCGTTCGATCGCCACTACTTAGGGAATCACTATTGTTTTCTCTTCCTCCGGTTACTTAGATGTTTCAGTTCGCCGGGTTCGCCCCCCTTGCGGGGTACCTGGACTTCATCCAGGTGGGTTTCCCCATTCGGACACCTACGGATATAACGGTTATTTGCACCTCCCCGTAGCTTATCGCAGCTTGTCACGTCCTTCATCGCCTCCGAGAGCCTAGGCATCCACCATACGCTCTTACTTACTTTTTTCAAATACGGTTAATTAAAAAATTTTCTTTCCAATATGTCAAAGAACCTTCGCCTATCCGAATTCATCGGAATCTGGCATGTTGTGGAGAATATCGGAGTCGAACCGATGACCTCCTGCGTGCAAAGCAGGCGCTCTAGCCAACTGAGCTAATCCCCCGCATTCTGAGTAGTCCCGCCCAGACTTGAACTGGGGACCTCTACATTATCAGTGTAGCGCTCTAACCACCTGAGCTACGGGACTATTTATTCCCTGCTCAGTTACCCGTGATCCCGGATGCTACCGTAATGGTAACATACTGAGCTACGGGACTTATATCAGTTAAAGCGTCAAAATGCGCTCCAGGATATATAAATAATGAAGTAAGAGTAGGAAAGAAGTCATCGTAAAGAACCTCTCTAGAAAGGAGGTGTTCCAGCCGCACCTTCCGGTACGGCTACCTTGTTACGACTTAGCCCCAGTTACTAGTTTTACCCTAGGCCGCTCCTTGCGGTTACGGACTTCAGGTACCCCCAGCTTCCATGGCTTGACGGGCGGTGTGTACAAGGCCCGGGAACGTATTCACCGCGCCGTGGCTGATGCGCGATTACTAGCGAATCCAGCTTCACGAAGTCGAGTTGCAGACTTCGATCCGAACTGAGATCGATTTTGGAGATTAGCATCCTGTCACCAGGTAGCTGCCCTTTGTATCGACCATTGTAACACGTGTGTAGCCCTGGACATAAGGGCCGTGCTGACTTGACGTCATCCCCACCTTCCTCTCGGTTTACACCGGCAGTTTCATTAGAGTCCCCGGCATTACCCGCTGGCAACTAATGATGAGGGTTGCGCTCGTTATGGGACTTAACCCGACACCTCACGGCACGAGCTGACGACAGCCATGCAGCACCTTGCAAGCCGTCCGAAGAAGGATCAGTTTCCCGATCCGTCGTTTTGCATTTAAGCCCAGGTAAGGTTCCTCGCGTATCATCGAATTAAACCACATGTTCCTCCGCTTGTGCGGGCCCCCGTCAATTCCTTTGAGTTTCAATCTTGCGATCGTACTCCCCAGGTGGATCACTTAATGCTTTCGCTCAGTCGCTGACGATGTATTGCCAACAACGAGTGATCATCGTTTACAGCGTGGACTACCAGGGTATCTAATCCTGTTCGCTCCCCACGCTTTCGTACCTCAGCGTCAATCATAGCTTAGTAAGCTGCCTTCGCAATCGGTGTTCTGTGTAATATCTAAGCATTTCACCGCTACATTACACATTCCGCCTACCTCAACTAAATTCAAGAAAACCAGTATCAATAACAGTTCCACAGTTAAGCTGCGGGATTTCACTACTGACTTAATCTTCCGCCTACGTACCCTTTAAACCCAATAAATCCGGATAACGCTTGCATCCTCCGTATTACCGCGGCTGCTGGCACGGAGTTAGCCGATGCTTATTCGTACAGTACCGTCAAGCTTCTACACGTAGAAGTGTTTCTTCCTGTACAAAAGAAGTTTACAACCCATAGGGCTGTCATCCTTCACGCGGCATGGCTGGTTCAGGCTTGCGCCCATTGACCAATATTCCTCACTGCTGCCTCCCGTAGGAGTCTGGTCCGTGTCTCAGTACCAGTGTGGGGGACCATCCTCTCAGACCCCCTAAACATCGTAGTCTTGGTGAGCCGTTACCTCACCAACAAACTAATGTTACGCATGCCCATCTCTAACCGCCGGAGCTTTAACTATAAAAAGATGCCAGATCATAGTATTATGGAGCATTAATCCGAATTTCTTCGGGCTATTCCCCAGTTAGAGGTAGGTTACAAACGCGATACTCACCCGTGCGCCGGTCGTCGACTGTCCGAAGACATCGTTACCCCTCGACTTGCATGTGTTAGGCCTGCCGCTAGCGTTCATCCTGAGCCAGGATCAAACTCTTCATTGTAGAAAAATTTACATTTGCTCAAGATTCTTCACTCCTCAAATTCATTTGGAATTTCAGGTGACTTCTTTACCTATTTCTTACTTCAATATTTTCAAAGAACTTTGTTCCACATTTTTTTGCGGACGACAAAGATAACAACTTTATCGCTTCTCCCCAAAATCTTTCTTCACAAATACTCTGTTTACTAAGTTCTCTCTTTTATAGAACAACTGCTTGTCAAAAGCGGATGCAAAGATACGCGCTTTCTTTTTGATTCTCCAAACATTTTTTCGAATTATTTTCGAAAATTTTCCATTTTACTGATTTAATGGATTTTAGAGATCGACTTCAAAAGAACTCCCGTGTGCATCGGGCTGCAAATATACACCTTTCCTTTTCCCAGCCTCACCATTTCTACAAAAAATGGTGTATTTTAGTCGTTTCGACTTCCACGTGATGAATGAAAGGCTGGTCATTGTACCTACATACAATGAGATTGAGAATATAGACCGCATCATTGATGCAGTCATGAACCTCTCCCCTGAGGCGGATCTGCTGATCGTTGATGACAACTCCCCGGATGGCACCGGAGACAGGATCAGGGCCCTGCAGTTTGCCTACAGCGGCAGACTCCATATGTTGGAGCGTGAAGGGAAACTGGGCCTGGGAACTGCGTACATCTTGGGATTCAAATGGGCCCTGGAGAAAGGATACGCCTATATATGTGAGATGGATGCAGATTTCTCACACGATCCCAAGGATCTGCCAAGGCTCTTTGCCGCCTGCAACCACAATGCGACCGATGTTGCTGTCGGATCGAGGTATATTTCAGGGGTCAATGTGGTGAACTGGCCCATGAGCCGTGTGCTGATCTCCTACTTCGCTTCGGTGTATGTGCGCCTGATCACCAGGATGAAGGTAAGGGATGCCACAGCAGGATTCGTCTGTTACAGGAAGGAAGTCCTTGAGGTGATCGACCTGGACCGGATCAGGTTCAAGGGGTATGCATTCCAGATCGAAATGAAATTCAAGGCATGGAAATACGGATTCAATGTAGAGGAACTGCCCATTATTTTCACTGATCGCAAGGAGGGCACTTCCAAGATGAGCGGCAGAATTGTCAGTGAGGCCATATTCGGGGTGGTGGGAATGAAGATCGGAAGCTGGTTCCGGAGTTACAAACGGATACAGTCGTAAAGTTTGTAAAGTTATAAAGTTATAAAGTTATAAAGTTTGAAAGCCGAAGAAAGTTTGTAAAGTCTAAAGTACAAAAGGGGAAAGGGAAAAGGGAAAAGGGAAAAGGGAAAAGCAAGCATATGGATAACTACCTGATAAAGAACGCCAGAATTGTAAATAAAGGTATTGTTTCCCGGGGATTTGTGCTGGTCCGGGGTGGGATCATCCGTGCCGTGGGAGAAGGAGAACCTGCAGAAAGCTCAGAACAGGTGGAGGTGGTCGATGCAGGGGGAAAATACCTGATCCCGGGGGTGATTGATGACCAGGTGCACTTCAGGGAACCGGGCATGACCCACAAGGCAGAGATCGCCACTGAATCCAAAGCGGCAGTTGCCGGCGGGATCACCTCTTTCATGGAGATGCCCAATACGGTTCCCCAGGCAACGACCATTGAAGAGCTGGAAAAAAAGTATGAGCGGGCTGCCCGGGTCTCCCTGGCCAATTACTCCTTTTACCTGGGAGCCACCAATGACAATATCAGTGAGATTAAAAAGCTGGATCCAAGGTACAACTGTGGTGTGAAGGTATTCATGGGATCCTCCACCGGGAATATGCTGGTGGATGACCGGGAAGCCCTGGAAAAGATCTTTGCCGGATCGCCCTGTCTGATCGCCACCCATTGTGAAGATGAAGCAACCATCCAGGAAAACATCAGGAAGCACAGGGACCAGTATGGTGAAGATATCCCGGTCAGTCAGCATCCTGTGATCCGCAGTGAAGAGGCATGTTACCTCTCCTCTTCCCTGGCTGTGGAAATGGCCAGGAAACACAATGCACGACTGCACGTACTTCATATATCCACTGCCAGGGAACTGGAGCTTTTTGAGCAGGGTACCGACTTTGAAAAGAAGCGGATCACTGCAGAGGTATGCATCCACCATCTCTGGTTCCATGACGGGGATTATGACGCCAAGGGAACCCTGATCAAATGGAATCCGGCAATTAAAACCAAACATGACCGGGATTCCCTGGTGGCTGCAATACTAAATGACAAACTGGATGTGATCGCCACCGACCACGCACCCCACACCATCGAGGAGAAGCAGAGCAAGTATTTCAATTCTCCCTCCGGAGGACCGATGGTACAGCATGCACTGGTGACCATGCTTGAGTTGGTGCACAGGAACAAACTAACCCTGGAGAAAGTGGTGGAGAAGATGTGCCATGCCCCTGCCCGTCTGTTTGGTGTGAAGGATAGGGGATTTATTGAACCGGGATTCAAAGCGGACCTGGTCCTGGTGGATATGGAACAGGAGTGGACTGTAGCCCACAGCAACATTTATTATAAATGCGGGTGGTCACCCCTTGAAGGGGAAACCTTTCATTCATCAGTGACCCATACCTGGGTAAACGGAAAGCTGGTATTCAAAGAGGGCATGTTCAATGAAATGGTCAGGGGTGACAGGCTCGAGTTTGATCACACCCTTCACCAATTCTTCGCCTATGACTCAGTTCCTTCGGTTCCCAATAACCAATAACCAATAACCAATTCCCATATCCCATGAAAACGATCATCCATTTTCTATCCAGGATCCAGCTTATCAGCGGGATTTCATTTTTAATTGCCCTGCTTGTCCTGCTGGCCGGGTGCAATTCAGGGCAAAAGCAGGAGCAGTCTACCGAACAGAAAAATCCCAGTTGCAAAGTGGAAAAGGCGCACTTCGGCATCACCCCTGAGGGGGATTCGGTCACGCTGTTTACCCTGAAAAATGAGAAAGGCTACATCGTGAAGATCACCAACTTCGGGGGTATCATCACCGAGATCCATACGCCCGACAGGGACGGAATGATGGGCAACATCGTTCTCGGTTTTGACAACCTGGACCAGTACCTGGCCGGTCATCCTTATTTCGGTGCACTCGTGGGCAGATACGGGAACCGGATCGCCAAAGCTCAATTCTCCCTGGACGGGGAGAGCTACCAGCTGGCTGTGAACAACGGGAACAACACACTTCATGGTGGACTGAAAGGATTTGACAAAGTGGTATGGGATGCAGAAGTCATCTCGTGCGAGGAGCGCGCTGCCCTGAAACTGACCTATACCAGTGTGGATGGAGAAGAGGGTTATCCCGGAACACTGAAGACCATGGTGACCTATGAATTGCTGATGGACCAGCTGTTCCTGACCTACGAAGCGGAAACCGATAAGGCTACGGTCCTGAACCTGACCAACCATACCTATTTCAACCTGGCCGGTGAAGGGACCATCCTGGACCATATCATATACATAAATGCTTCCCGTTATACCCCGGTGGACGGGGAACTTATCCCCACCGGCGAGTTGGCCAACGTAGAGGGAACCCCCTTTGATTTCAGGAAACCCCATGTGATCGGCGACAGGATCGCAGAGGTACCAGGAGGCGAACCGGGCGGATATGACCATAACTATGTACTGGACGGATCTTCAGAGGATAAAACTCTGGCGGCCAAACTGATGGATCCAAAAAGCGGGCGGTCCCTGGAGGTGCTCACCACCGAACCAGGGGTGCAGTTCTACACAGGTAACTTCCTGGATGGTTCGCTGGTGTCAGGGGACCGGACCTATATTAAGAACACCGGGATGTGCCTGGAAACACAACACTTCCCCGATTCACCCAACCAGCCGGACTTCCCCTCCACAGTGCTCAGGCCGGGTGAGAAGTTTGTCTCCCAGACCATCTTCAAGTTCGGGGTGGAGGAATAGCATCTGGCCGGATACCTATTTATATATATAGGGAAGATTTCCTGAAAAATCCCTCCGGGCGTAGGGTATTCCGGCTGTGGTGCATCCTACCTGTACCACCCACCCTGATCCATATGAAAAAAAGAACCGCCCCTTTGGTCCTGCTGGTGCTGGCTTCAGCAGTCCTGTCATGCGTCACCTCCTCCGGACATGGAGAACCAGCCACCATGTTTAACAGCCTCCAAGGTCCCTACCTGGGACAGGAGCTTCCCGATACCATGCCCCTCCTTTTTGCACCAGGCATAGTGTCCACCGGAATGTATACAAGGGATGTGGCCATCACACCCGATGGCAAAGAGATCTATTTCTGTGTGGGCATCGGCAGCTACACCTTTGCCACCATCCTCTGCACCCGGGAGGTGGAAGGCAAATGGCTGCCTCCTGAGATCGTACCCTTTTCGGGCGGTCCCGATGTATGGGATTTTGAACCAGCCCTTTCACCGGACGGATCAAGGATCTACTTTCTCTCCTCCAGATCCGATGGTGACGAACCGGCAGGGGACCAGGATATCTGGTACGTGGACCGCACAGACAGTGGATGGGGCTCCCCAAAGAATCTTGGAGCCCCTGTCAACACAGATGGGGGAGAGTTTTTCCCCTCCATAACCAATGATGGCACCCTCTATTTCACAAGAAGTGAAAAGGGGAGCAGGCTGAACCAGATCTTCAGGAGCAGGTTTGTGGAGGGGGCTTTCCAGGAGCCAGAACTGCTGCCCGGGCAGGTCAACTGCGGTACCAACCGGTTCAATGCCTTTATTTCACCTGATGAAAGCTATCATCATTGTTCCGGCAGTTGGAATGGAGGATGCCTTCGACGCTGTTGACTATTACATTGTTTTCAGGGACAATAATGACCACTGGACAGAACCCGTCAACATGGGACCACTGGTAAATGCAGATAACGAAGGGGGATGGTCGCCCTATGTTTCCCCGGACGGTCAATATTTTTTCTTCATGTCTTCCGGCAAAAAGGAGGTAGAACCGGGTCAATGGAACTACCAGGGACTGGTGGATCTCTACAACAATCCAGGAAACGGGAATGCAGATATCTACTGGATGGATGCCGGCTTCATCAAAATATTGAAGGAGAAAGCACTGGTTGACTAGTTCATTCGGGTGCTTTTATTGGCTCGACAGGGGTCTCCCGGGAAACCGGGGGACCTTTTTGTATTTTAATCCTATTTTTGAGGTTCAGATTTTATATCATGCCCCTTCAGCGAATCCTTCTTCTGTCAGGGATCATCATTGGTCTCCATTTTCAAATAGCCGCCCAGGATCTTATAGCCACCCAGGATCATGTGAAAGCAGTCAGGTTTGACCAGCCGCCAGTGATGGACGGGATTGCAGGCGAACCGCAGTGGGACAGGTGTGTGCCGGTAACGCAGTTCCTTCAAAGGGAGCCCAGGAATGGTGAACCTTTCACACAAAAGACAGAAGTACTCATAGGTTACGATGAGCAGAACCTCTACATCGCCTTTCGCTGCTTCGGGGATCCGGAGCTGATCACCGCCAAGGAGCTGGCCCGGGATGTGGGCCTGAAATATGATGACCGGGTTCAGGTAATCCTTGATACCTACCTGGACCGACGGAATGCATTCTGGTTCCAGGTGGGACCACGCGGATCCATCGGGGATGCCATTGTGAGTGAAAACGGGGCTGCATTCAATAAGGCCTGGGACGGGCTTTGGACCGGGAAAGCCTCCATCCACCAAAAGGGATGGGATGTGGAAATGGCCATTCCTTTCAAAACCCTGGGGTTTAAAAAGGGAGAGACCCGGTGGGGACTGAAGCTGATCAGGTATTTTATGCACAACGAAGAGATGGGATACTGGCCGGTGGCGAACCTGAATACACATAATTTCCAGGTTTCCGATGCAGGGATTCTTGAGGGACTGGAAGGGATCAGCCAGGGGGTCGGTCTTGACCTGGTCCCCTACGGACTGGTGGGGGCCGAATACAGCCTTGAGGAAGGCAGGACCGAACCCGTTTACAATGCAGGTTTTGAAGCTTACTACAACATCACATCCAACCTGAAGGCTGCTGTGACGGTGAACACCGATTTTGCCCAGACCGAGGTGGATGACCAGGAGATCAACCTGACCAGGTTCAAGCTCTTTTACCCGGAAAAGCGTGACTTCTTCCTTGATGGCGCCAATTACTTCAACTTCGGGATCAACGGGGACAGGAGCAACACCTGGAACAACAGGCTGATCCCATTCTTTTCGAGAAGCATCGGGCTCGACTCAACAGGGAATCCCATACCGGTACAGTATGGCGGGAAGGTGACCGGGCAGGCCGGGCAGTGGAACATCGGGGCCATGTATATGAAGGACAAAAGGGGGGAGTGGGACAACGATCATTTTGTGGTGACCCGCATCTCCAGGAATTTCGGGGACCAGTCCCAGGCGGGGATGATCAGCACCTATGGCAATGCCCTGGATGATATGCCGAACTACCTGCTGGGATTCGATGTGAAGCTGGGAACTTCTAAATTCCTGGGGGACAGGAACACGGGGCTGGCCCTCTACGGACTGAAATCATTCACTCCGGATTTGGAGACAGTGAACGGGAATCCGAAACGGGAACTGGCCTGGGGTATCGAATTCGTCTATCCCAACGATTTCCTGAACCTGAGGCTGGGCCACATGCAGATCCAGGAGAATTTCGTGGCAGGTGCCGGATTTGTCCCCCGTTCCGGGGTCAGGCAGTCTTACGGCGCATTGATGGTAGGCCCCAGGCCTGAAAGATGGGGTATCATGCAGGTTCAGGCTGGAACCGGGCTGGACCATATCACGGGATTTGATGGCTCGCTGCTAACAAGGGAGTGGAAAGCCACACCCCTCAGCATCAGGTTCCTTTCGGGGGATGAAATTGGATACCAGGTGAATTCAACCTTTGAATACCTGGCTGACTCCTTTGCCATTTATGAAACCTATGTGATCCCTGACGGGACCTATGACTTCTTCTTCCACACCATTTCAGTCCACTCGGCACAACGGCGAAATATCTGGGGAACCCTGGATCTCAGGTTTGGTAAGTTCTACAACGGGACACGGAACGAAATAAAATTCAAGGCCGGGTACAAGGTGATGGTTCCGCTGTTTGTGGGTGGCGAACTGATCAGGAATGATGTTGTACTACCAGGGGAAGGATTCATCGCCTATGTATACCGTGTGAACCTGAACATCCTTTTCTCGCCCGATATTACCCTGTACAATTTTGTCCAGTATGACAGTGAATCCGGCCGTATGGGCTGGCAATCCAGGTTCCAGTGGATCATCCGGCCGGGCAAGGAGGTATTCCTGGTCTGGAACAGCATCGCGCGGGATCCCTATGAACGCTTCCAGATGGAAGAAGCAAGCGCCAGGCTGAAGGTAAAACTCACCTTCAGGTTCTGATGGTACCCGGTATCATTTGGCCTCTTCCGTCTCCTCATCCGGGCGGATCTGACGCAAAGGCTGGGTCACTAACTTATAAATCACTCGTAGTGCAAAGCCATGGCCGGATTGATCCGGGCAGCCCTCAGGGTGGTAATTGTTACTGTCACCATGGCGATAATGATGGCCAGCAAGGCTGCACTGATAAAGAGCAGCGGCTGGAATCCCACATTATAGGGAAAATCCCTCAGCCAGTCCTGCATCATAAAGTAGGCCGCAGGCATGGCAATCAGGATGGAGATTCCCACTGCATATCCCACACTTTTTGAGATCACCGTGATAATATTGCCTTCTGTGGCACCCATCACCTTTCGGATGCCGATCTCCCTGATCCGCTTCTGAGAATTGTAAAGGGTCAGACCGAACAGTCCAAGCGAAGCGATGAAAATGGCCAGGATGGAAAAAATCATGGTGATGATACCGGTGCGTTTCTCCTCGGCATAATAGTTATCAAGCTCGCTCATCCAGGAAGAAGTACTGAAGCGGTTCATCCTCGGCAAACTCCTTCCACTTCTGATTCCATGTGCTTCAAGGCCGGCCTCAATATTTTCCTTACCTTCGGCCAGGCGTACAGTGATGTTGCCAGACCAGTTCCATTGTTCCGGCTTGAGGCTAATGATCTGGGGCCCTATCTCCTGCTTCAGGCTTGAAAAATGGTGATCCTTCACCACCCCAATGACCCTTAATTCCGTATCGAATCCCTGATCTGGGCATGATTAGAATGGTATTCAGCGGATCCTCCAGGTTGTATTTCCTGACGGCAGTTTCATTGATCAGGCAGGCCGATGAATCGGATGGATATTCTTTTGACAGGAACCTGCTCCCGGGAGTGGCCAGGTCAAACCTGAAAGTCTCCATGAAAATCCTCATCGGTATAGTAGACAGTAAACATGGCGCTCTCCTCCAGGGGTCTCCCTTTGATACCAAAGGTGCTGTTGTTGTTGGTACGTTCCCAGGTAGTGCTGTACGAGTTTGTGCCGGAGAGGATGGAAGCATGACTGGTTAATTCATCTTTGAAAGTCTGTATCTGTTGCCCAGGGGGTGGATCCGTTCCATCACCACCAACTGCTCCTTCTCAAAACCCAGGTCCTTATTGGTCATGTAGCGGAATTGCCAGAAAATCACCAGGGTGCCTGCCATGATAATCATGGATATGGTGAACTGGATGATCACCAGCACATTTCTCAACCAGGTGGTCCCGTTCCGGGTGCTGGCATTCCCTTTAAGCGCAAAGATGGGCTTGAAGGAGGCCAGCACTACAGAAGGATAGCTTCCGCTGAGCAATCCTACCAGCACTGCAAGGACAATAGAATGAGGGGATCATGTACCATCTGAATATGTCTCCTGTCACCAGGTTCAATCCCACCAGGCTGTTGAAGGGATGAAGCAGTACCACTACCAGTGCTAGTGCGATGACAAGTGAAACAAGGCTCAGGAACACGCTTTCGAACAGGAACTGCCTGATCAGTTGCCTGCGGTCCGATCCAACCACCTTCCGCAGGCTTACCTCCTTGGCCCTGCTCAGTGAACTGTGCCGTGCTCAGGTTCATGAAATTAATGGAGGCGATCACCAGGATAAAAAAAGCGATCAACCCGAAAATCACCAGGTAGGTACGGTTCCCGATGGGTCGGTAGCCGATGTCATTGGGGACGGTCAATCTCCTTGTCCAGGTGTATCTCCAGCAGGGGTTGGGTAAATATGCCGTATCGGTTGCCCGATTCCAGAAACTCCTCCGGGCTGATCCCCATGAATTGCTCCAGTTGCGGCCGGATGTGGTCTATCATGGATGCATTGATCTTGTCATCCAGAACCGTTTTGGTCCGTACCCGGGCTTGACCAGTATGTAGGTATGCATCCAGGTTACTCAGCCAAAAGGTGGCCTGGCTTCGTTCATCTGAAGCATAGGAACAGATAAAATCATACGTGAAATGTGAGGTCCTGGGTGCGTCCTCCACCACACCGGTTACCCGGAACAGGGTGGAATCGTTGTTCATGGCAATGGATTTTCCGATGGGATCCCCTTCCGGGAAATAAAGATCCACGCTTCGACTCCGAGATCAGGATAGTGCTGGGTTCATCCAGGCAGGTTGAAGGGTCCCCTTCCAGAAGGATGATGTTGAACACATCGAAAAAGGTGGAATCCGCATACATGATCCGGGTTTCCAGGTACCTGTTTTCTGGGGCAAGTCCACATAAGCGATATTCCGGTCGAAATCGACGCGGCAATAGCTTTCAATCTCGGGGATCTCATCGTGAAACACCGGTCCGAATGATGGGAGCTGTTCCAGGCCCCCTTTAACTCTTCGGATCCGGCCATGCTGGCCATCCATGTAGAGGCGGTAAATATCAGCCGAACGCGTGTTAAAGCGGTCAAAACTGAGCTTCACTTCTAATATAGAGTAATAATAAAAATGGCGCTGATGCCAGGCCGATGGCCAGTCCGGCAATATTGATTACATTAAATGCCTTGTTCTTGCTGATGCTCCGGATGGTGACCCTGAAAAAATTCTTCCACATGATCTTCTGACTTATATTTTACTTTTAACTCATTCGTAGTGCAATAGCCATGGCCGGATTGATCCGGGCAGCCCTCAGCGTGGTAATTGTTACTGTCACCATGGCGATAATGATGGCCAGCATGGCTGCACTGATAAAGAGCAAAGGCTGGAATCCCACATTGTAGGGAAAATCCCTCAACCAGTCCTGCATCATAAAGTAGGCCGCAGGCATGGCAATCAGGATGGAAATACCCACTGCATATCCCACACTTTTTGAGATCACCGTGATAATATTGCCTTCTGTGGCACCCATCACCTTTCGGATGCCGATCTCCCTGATCCGCTTCTGAGAATTATAAAGGGTCAGACCGAACAGTCCAAGCGAAGCGATGAAAATGGCCAGGATGGAAAAAATCAGGGTGATGATACCGGTGCGTTTCTCCTCGGCATAATAGTGATCAAGCTCGCTCATCCAGGAAAGAGTACTGAAGCGGTTCATCCTCGGCGAACTCCTTCCACTTCGATTCGATGTGTTCAAGGCCGGCCTCAATATTTTCCTTGCCTTCGGCCAGGCGCACAGTGATGTTGCCAGACCAGTTCCATTGTTCCGGCTTGAGGCTAATGAACTGGGGACCTATCTCCTGCTTCAGGCTTGAAAAGTGGTGATCCTTCACCACCCCGATAACCCTTAATTCCGTATCGAATCCCTGATCGCTGGGCCTGATTAGAATGGTATTCAGCGGATCCTCCAGATTGTATTTCCTGACGGCAGTTTCATTGATCAGGCAGGCCGATGAATCGGATGGATAATCTTTTGACAGGAACCTGCTCCCGGGAGTGGCCAGGTCAAACCTGAAAGTCTCCTGGAAATCTTCATCGGTATAGTAGACAGTAAACATGGCGCTCTCCTCCAGGGGTCTCCCTTTGATACCAAAGGTGCTGTTGCTGTTGGTACTTCCCAGGTATGCTGTACAGTTTGTGCCGGAGAGGATCGAAGCATGACTGGTTAATTCATCTTTGAAAGTCTGTATCTGCTTGCCCAGGGGGTGAATCCGTTCAATCACCACCAGCTGTTCCTTGTCAAAACCCAGGTCCTTGTTGGTCATGTATTTAAACTGCCAGTAGATGACCAGGGTTCCGGCAATGATGATGATGGAGATGGAAAACTGGATAATGACCAGGGCATTTCTCAACCAGGTGGTCCCGTTCCGGGTGCTGGTATTCCCTTTGAGTGCAAAGATGGGCTTGAAGGAGGCCAGCACTGCCGAGGGGTAGCTTCCGCTGAGCAATCCCACCAGCACTGCAAGGACAATGAAGGAGGGGATCATGTACCATCTGAAAATGTCTCCAGTCACCAGGTTCAATCCCACCAGCTGGTTGAAGGGATTTAGCAATACCAGGACCATGACCAGGGCGATAAGCAGTGAGAGCAAACTCAGAAATACACTCTCAAACAGAAATTGCCTGATCAGCTGCCTGCGGTCCGATCCAACCACCTTCCTGAGGCTCACCTCCTTGGCCCGGCTAAGGGACCTGGCTGTACTCAGGTTCATGAAATTGATGGAGGCAATCACCAGTACAAAAAAAGCAATCACCCCGAATATCACCAGGTAGGTGCGGTTTCCAATGGGGCGGTACCCATCTCCATTGGGAAGGTCAATTTCCTGGTCAAGGTGGATCTCCAGTAGTGGCTGGGTCATGATCCCGTATTGATTCCCGGCTTCCTCAAACTCCTCAGGTGTTATTCCCATGAATTGCTTCAGCTGGGCCCGGATATTCTCCAAGCACAGATGCCCTGATCTTGCCATTCAGCACATCCTGGTCCGTGCCCGGCCTGACCATGATGTAGGTCATCATCCAGTTGTTGAACCAGAAGGTGGAGCGGCTTCTTTCGTCGGTGGAGTAGGACGCAATGAAATCGTACACAAAATGAGAATTCCGCGGAGCATCCTCAACAATCCCGGTCACCCGGAAAAGATTGGATTCCCGGTTCATGGCGATGGACTTTCCCATGGGATCACCCTGGGGGAAATACTGTGCTGCCTTTGATTCTGATAAGAGAATGGTGTTGGGTTCATCCAGGCAGGTAGCGGGATCACCCTCCAGAAGCTCAATGGTGAAAAGATCGAAAAAGGTTGAATCGGCCAGCATGATCCGGTCCTCCAGGAACTTCTTATCCGGCTCCACCCACATGAGCTGGTTGCTGCGAAAATCAAACCTGCAATATGCTTCTATCTCCGGAATCTCCTCGTGAAAGGTGGGTCCGAAAACAGGGCTGTTCCAGGCACCTTTGAACTCCTCGTCGGCCATTTTTCCATCCACATAGAGCCTGTAGATATCATTCGCCCGTTCATTGAACCGGTCATAACTGGTTTCGCCGATAATATAGAGGATAATGAAAATAGCACTGGCCAGGCCGATGGCCAGACCGGAAATATTGATGATATTAAATACCTTGTTCTTGCTGATGCTCCGGATGGTGACCCTGAGAAAATTTTTCCACATGATTCTTTAAGATTTACTCGTAGTGCAATGCCATTGCGGGATTAATACGGGCCGCTTTCAGCGTGGTAATGGTTACCGTCACCATGGCAATGATGATGGCCAGCAGGGCGGCTATGATAAACAGCAGTGGCTGGAATCCCACATTATAGGGAAAATCCCTCAACCAGTCCTGCATCATGAAATAGGCCACAGGCATAGCAATTAAAATGGAGATCCCCACAGCATACCCGACACTTTTGGAGATCACGGAGACAATGTTGCCTTCGGAGGCACCCATTACTTTCCTGATGCCTATTTCCCGGATCCGTTTCTGTGAATTGTAAAGGGTCAGACCAAATAATCCCAGTGAGGCTATGAAAATGGCCAGAATGGAGAAGATCATGGTTACTGTCCCTGTCCTTTTCTCCTCGGCATAATATGTATCCAGATCATCATCCAGAAAGAAATACTGGAAGGGCTCATCCCCGGCAAAGTCAATCCATTTCTCTTCCATAAATTTCAAACCGGCTTCGATGTTCTCCTTCCCTGGTGCCAGCCTGACAGTAAGATAGCCGGCCCAGTTCCATTCGGGTCGTTTCAAAAAGATAACCTGTGCTCCAATTTCATGCTTCAGGGTAAGGAAATGGTGGTCACTCATCACCCCGATAATCCTCATCTCATCTTCTCCGCCTTCAAGGATAGACTGGTTCAGGGGATCCTCAATGTTGAATTTCCTTACGGCCGCCTCATTGACCAGGCATGCTGCAGAATCTGTGGCAAACTCTTCAGACAGAAATCTGCTGTCAGGAGTGGCCAGTCCAAACCGGTAGGTCTCCATAAAATCTTCATCGGTCCAGAATGAAAACATAATCACTGCCTCCTCCGGGGGCCTTCCCTTTATGCCATGGGTATTGTTGTTGTTTGGCGAACCCAGGTAGGCGGTTGAATTGGTGGCTGACAGAATGGAGGTATGTTCGGTTAACTCATCTTTAAAGGTTTGTATACGCTTATCAAGAGGATGGATGCGGTCCATGACCACCAGTTGCTCCTTGTCAAATCCCAGGTCTTTTTTGGTCATGTATTGAAACTGCCAGTAGATCACCAGTGTTCCGGCTATGATAATGACCGAGATAGAGAACTGAACGATCACCAGCGCGTTTCTCAGCCATGTAGTCCCGTTCTTGGTACTGGCGTTCCCCTTCAGCGCGAAAATGGGTTTGAAAGATGCCAGGACAACAGATGGATAGCTTCCGCTTAACAGACCAACAAGAAGCGCCAGGACAATGAATGCGGGGATCATATACCACTGGAATATATCCCCCATGACAAGGTTGAGGCCAACCAGGTTGTTGAATGGATTCAGCAATACCATCACCAGGACCAGGGCAATCACCAGGGAAACCATGCTCAAAAAGACACTCTCAAAAAGGAATTGCCTGATCAGCTGCTTCCTGTCCGATCCCACCACTTTTCGTAAGCTTACCTCCTTGGCCCGGCTCAGTGACCTGGCTGTACTCAGGTTCATGAAATTGATGGAGGCAATCACCAGTACAAAGCAGGCGATGAGCCCAAAGATAACCAGATAGGTGCGGTTCCCGATGGGGCGATAACATACATCGCCTGCCGCTTCAATATCTGGATCCAGGTGAATCTCGGTCAGCGGTTGCGTAAACACCCCGTATTTTCCACCCGCTTCAGCAAACTCCTCCGGGGAGATCCCCATGAATTGTTCAAGTTGTGGACGGATATTCTCAATCAGAGATGCATTGATTTTGTCATCCAGTGCAGCCTGATCTGCTCCCGGCCTCACCAGGATATAGGTTTGCATGTGGTTGTTGAACCAGGCTGTCCTGCGGCTCCGTTCGGTGGAGCAATAGGAGACCAGGAAATCATAATAGAAATGAGAATTCCTGGGGGCATCCTGTACGATCCCTGTCACCCTGAACAGGGTGGAATCATTATTCATGGCAATGGATTTACCGATGGGATCCCCTTCAGGAAAGTATTGAATTGCCTTTGATTCAGAGATCAGGATCGTGTTGGGTTCATCCAAACAGGTGGCCGGATCACCTTCGAGGAGGTCAAAGGTGAATACTTCGAAAAAGGTTGAATCCACATAAAGGATGTTGTTTTCCAGGTACTTGTTTGCCGGATCAACCCACATCAGCAGGTTGTTCCTGGTCCAGAACCTGCAAAAACGCTCGATTTCCGGAATCTCTTCATGAAAGGTCGGACCGAATATGGGACTGTTCCAGGCACCCTTGAACTCCTCCCCGGCCATTTTTCCATCCAGGTAGAGCCTGTAAATATCGGCCGACCGCTCATTGAAGCGGTCGTAGCTGGTCTCGCTGATAATGTAAAGGATGATAAAGATGGCACTTGCCAGGCCGATGGCCAGGCCGGCGATGTTGATCAGATTGAATGCCTTGTTCTTGCTTACGCTCCGGATGGTGACCCTGAGAAAGTTCTTCCACATAGGATTAGGATTTGTATTCAGGTTTCAGAAATTGTGCCACTTATTCTATCACTCTATATATGAATAATTTAGATATATTTACCCGGTGGGTGAATAGCCCGCTTCCGGACAGGGGTGTACGATAATGGACAACGGGGCGGTTATCCTATTCATAGTGCAATGCCAGGGCCGGATTGATACGGGCAGCCTTCATGGATGTGGCGACCACAGTAACCATGGCGATGATGACGGCCAGCAGGGCTGCAGAAATGAACAGCGCGGGCTGGAATCCCACATTGTATGGAAAATCCTTTAACCAGTCCTGCATCATGTAGTAGGCCACTGGCATGGCAATCAGGATGGAGATGCCCACTGCATATCCCACACTTTTGGAAATTACCCGGATGATATTGGATTCGGTGGCACCCATCACCTTCCTGATCCCAATCTCCCTGATCCGTTTCTGGGAATTGTAGAGGGTCAGTCCAAACAATCCCAGGGATGCGATGAATATGGCCAGGAATGAAAAGATCATGGTCAGAACACCCGTACGCTTCTCCTCAGCATAAAAGGATTCCAGTTCCTCGTCCAGGAAGAAATACTGGAAGGGTTCATCGCCTGCAAAGGCTTCCCACTTCTCCTTCATGTATCCTATACCAGCCTCAATGTTCTCCTTCCCGGGAGCAATCCTGACCGTAAGGTATCCGGGCCAGTCCCATGACTGTGGTTTCAGGATCATAATCTGCGGCCCGATCTCATTTTTCAGGGACAGGTAGTGGTGGTCTTTGATCACACCAATAATCTTCAGCTCGCCCCGGTTATTCCCAAATGCATCATCGATGGACATATTCAACGGGTCCTCCAGGTTGTATTTCCTGACCGCCGATTCATTGACCAGGCAGGTTGACGAATCGGTCAGAAACTGGTCTGAGAAAAACCTGCTGCCGTCGAGGGTCAAATCGAAAAGGTAAGTCTTCATAAAATCTTCATCCGTCCAGTATGTATTAAAAAGTACCATATCATCTTTAGGCCTGCCTTTGATCCCATAGGCATTGTTGTTGTTGGAGGTTCCAAGGTACGCAGTGGAATTGGTGGCTGACAGTATGGCGGAGTGGGATGTGAGCTCGTCCTTAAAAGTCTGTATCTGACGTCCCAGGGGATGGATGCGTTCCATCACCACCAGTTGCTCCTTGTTAAATCCCGGATCTGTATTGGTCATGTACCGGAATTGCCAGTAAATCACCAGGGTACCTGCAATAATAATGATGGAAATGGAGAACTGGACAATTACCAGCATATTCCTTAACCAGGTGGTTCCATTCCCCGAACTTGCATTGCCTTTAAGTGCGAAAATGGGTTTAAATGAGGCCAGTACGGCAGATGGATAACTTCCGCTCAGAAGTCCCACAAGAAAGGCAAGAACCACAAAGGAAGGGATCATATACCAGCGGAAAACATCCCCGTAAGTCAGTTTCAGTCCAACCAGGTTGTTGAACGGACCCAGCAGGGCCACCACCAGTGCAATGGCAATCACCAGGGAGATCAAGCTAAGGAAAACACTCTCGAACAGGAACTGTCTGATCAGTTGTCTCCTGCCCGAACCCACCACCTTTCTCAGACTCACCTCCTTGGCCCGGCTCAACGACCGGGCTGTACTCAGGTTCATGAAATTGATGGAAGCAATGACCAGAACAAAGAATGCAATGATTCCAAATACCACCAGGTAGGTCCGGTTCCCACCCGGTCTGAATCCAGTTTCATCGGAGCCTTCGATGCCTGAATCAAGGTGTATTTTCAACAATGGTTGCGCAAAAATCCCATATCGCTCACCCTTTTCATTAAACTCCTCAGGGGTAATCCCCATGAACTCTTCCAGCTCGGGGCGGATATGTTCAATCATTGAAACTGTGAGTTTGGAATCCACAACCTCTTTTTCGACTCCTTCCCGAACCAGGATATAGGTGAACATGTTGTTGTTAAACCAGCTGGCATTCCGGCTCCTGGGATTGGTACAGTAGGAGACAATAAAATCGTACATGAAGTGCGATGTGCGGGGAGCATCCTGAACCACACCTGTGACACGGAAGAGGTTGTCTTCGCTGTTCATGGCTATGGATTTTCCTACGGGATCCCCTTCCGGAAAGTATTGTGCGACCTTTGCCTCCGAGATCAGGATGGATTTGGGCTCCACCAGGCAGGTGGCCGGATCTCCGTCCAGCAACCCGATGGAAAACACTTCAAAAAAGGTTGAATCGGCATACATGAGCTGGTTCTCCAGGTATTTGCTGGCAGGATCCGCCCACATGAGCCTGTTGTTAAAAAAGTTAATCCGGCAGAAATTTTCTATCTCCGGGATCTCCTCATGGAAAGTGGGACCGAAAATGGGGCTGTTATAGGCAAATAAAGACTCCTCTCCGGCAATTTTTGCATCCAGGTAAAGGCGGTATATATCATCCGACCGTTCGTGGAATTTATCATAGCTGGTCTCGCTGACAATATATAGAATGATAAAAATGGCACTGGCCAGGCCAATGGCCAGGCCGGCTATATTGATTGCATTGAAGGCCTTGTTCTTGCTGATGCTCCGGAGGGTGACCCTGAGAAAGTTCTTCCACATGTGTTTTAGGGTGGTTTACACATATGACGGTCTCGCTCAATATATGTTACACCCAATTTCTGGATCTGCCCTGGATTACCCCAGGTCCCGGATCAGCAGTTCGATGTTTTGCATGCCGCGCTGTTCCAGGATCAGTTCCTTATTGACCATCACCCGGTCGATGGTACTCTGGTCGAAGTAGCGGATGGTGACCAGTTCGAGGCCTGTCTGATAGGCCACCTTATACCTCTCTTCAAGGGCATCCACCACCGCCCTCAGCCTGCGCTTGTCGTTGTTGACGATCATCTTGAAGCTGATGGCTGAATTCTGCATCAGGTTGATCTTCATGCCGTACTTACCCAGGATCCCGAAGATCTCCTGCAGGTTGTTCTCATTGATGAATGAGAAATCCAGGGGGGAGGTGCGGATGAGCACCTGGTCCATCTTAAAGATGAACGAAGGGATCAGCTTTTCATAGGTCAGGTTGCCCACCACGGTTCCGGGGGCTTCCGGATCCACGAAGGACTTCACATGCAGGTTGATGTTCGCGTTCTGCAGGGGCTTGATGGTTTTGGGGTGGATCACACCGGTCCCGAAATAGGCCAGTTCGGTGGCATCCAGGTAGGAGAGTTTGTCAAGCTGGATGGTGTCGTCAAAATATTTGGGATCGGCATTCAGCACCCCCTGTACATCTTTCCAGATGGTAACGCTATCCGCCTTCAGCAGGTAGGCCAGGATGGCAGCGGTATAATCGGATCCCTCCCTTCCCAGTGAGGTTGTCTGGTCGTTAATGGTAGAGGCAAGGAATCCCTGGGTAATCAGAATATTTTCGCCATTGAACACGAAATGCTCATTCACCAGGCGGTGGGAGAGTTCCCAGTCGATCCTTGCCTCGCGCCACGTGTTGTCTGTTTTCAGTGACCGCCGGATGTCCATCCAGCGGGTGGACAGGCCTGCATGGTTCAGAAAGTGGCTGATGATGGTGGTCGACAGCATCTCCCCGTAACAGATCAGCTGGTCGTAGTCAAAGTCGTAATTGAGGGTGGGCTCCCTGGTGAGCCTTTCAGAAAGATCATCCAGCAGCGCTCCCACTTCTTCGAATACAGGATGGCCCCTGTTTTCAAACAGTCCTTCCGCAATCTCCTCATGGTACTTCTTCAGCTGCTCAAATTCCTTTCTGAGTACCTCGCTGTTCCCCGCGGCGAAAGCTTCAATGATCCTTTCAAGGGCATTGGTGGTCTTCCCCATGGCAGAGACCACCACCACGATATTCATCTCCCGGTACATTTCCAGAATGGCTACGATGTTCCTTACTGCTTCAGCACTTTTTACCGAGGCCCCGCCAAATTTAAAAACCAGCATCCGATTCAGATTTAATTCATAAATTGGAATCAAAATTAAGGATTAGCGGCGAATCTATAAAAATCATGCGGATTAAAATCAGTTTCGCCTCCTACCAGGTGGAGGCAGAGATCTTCGATACGGAAACCGGAAGGGCGGTTTACGAGAACCTACCCATGAAGCGGAATGTGAGCACCTGGGGGGAGGAGATCTATTTCGGGCTGCCGGTGAAGGTCCCCCTTGAAGAGGGTGCCCGGGCAGAAGTTGCTGTGGGGGACCTGGCCTACTGGCCCAACATGCCGGCCTTCTGCATCTTCTTCGGGCCCACACCAGTTAGTCAGGGGGAAATGCCCGTGGCTGCAAGCCCGGTGAATGTTTTCGGACGGCTCCTGACAACAGAACCGGACAGGCTCTCAGGTATTCCTGACGGAGAAAACGTAGTGGTGAAACGGCTCGATTAGATTTTCAGGCTGATCATCCTGGCAATCCGTTCCCCGGTCCTTTCCAGGAGTTCCGGGGCATTTTTAATGGCAAAAGTCAAGGTCTGCCGGTTTTTCCATGATGGGCATGATCACCCGGAAACCCTGCCCGTAGAGTTCTTCAGCGCCCTCTTCAATGGTTCCTGCAACCCCGATCACCGGTTTTCCGTATTTCACTGCCAGCCTTGCCACTCCGTAAGGGGTTTTTCCGAATTGTGTCTGCCGGTCCATCTTGCCCTCCCCGGTGATCACCAGGTCGGCTGCCGCAATCTCCTTCTCCAGTCCCACTCCCTCTGCCACCATATCGAATCCCTTCATCAGCCTTGCTCCCAGGAAGGCCATTAAACCGGCTCCCAGGCCCCCGGCCGCCCCTGATCCCGGCACCTGTTCCACATCTTTCCCCAGCTGATCCCGGATCAGCCGGGCAAGGTGCACCAGGTTGTTGTCCAGCTTCTTCACCATGCCAGGATCGGCCCCCTTTTGCGGACCATAAACATAGGAGGCCCCTTCGGGCCCTGTCAGGGGATTGGTTACATCACATGCCACCTGTATCTCCACCTGGCCGATCCTCGGATCCAGCCCTGCCATCTCAATTTTCCTGATCCTTTCCAGTGAACCCCCGCCCTGCTCCACAGGCTGCCCGTCCTCATCCAGGAACCGCACCCCCAGTGCTGTAGCCATGCCCGTACCGCCGTCATTGGTGGCGCTTCCCCCAATCCCCATGAGGATCTTCCGGCAGCCCTGGTCAAGGGCATGGCTTACCAGCTGACCGGTCCCGGTGGTAGAGGTTACCCAGGGATCCCGCTCCCCGGACTTCAGCAACTCCAGTCCCGAAGCGGCTGCCATTTCGATCACCGCGGTGGTGCCATCGCCCGAGATCCCGAAAAAAGAGGGCACCTCCCTGCCCAGGGGATCCTCCACCAGACATTTCACAAGCGTTCCTCCGGTGGCATCGGTGATGGACTCCACGGTCCCTTCACCCCCGTCGGCAACTGGCATGATCCTGATCACAGCACCGGTGAGCACCCTTCCCATTCCCCGGGAAAGGGCCTCCCCCACCTGCCGTGCTGTCAGGCAATCCTTGAAGCTGTCAGGGGCGATGCAGATTTGTAAAGGTTTTGTCATTTTGCAAACAGTTTGCGATGAGAATAAAAGTAGTAATATCATCCCGGAATGAAATATTTTAAATATTTTAATCTCCTCTAACAAAAACAACCTGAATATGTCAACCGGATTACTAGCCCTTATCGCAGTTATTCCCATTATGGCCATCTTCGTTCTCATGGTAGGTTTCCGCTGGCCTGCCACCAAAGCCATGCCGGTGGCCTTCGTGCTCGCACTCGTTCTGGCCATGACGGTCTGGAAAACCCCCCTGAACTGGATCCTGGCCGCCTCGGTCAACGGGGCCGTCATCGCCCTGAAGATCCTTTTTATCGTGTTCGGCGCCCTGCTGGTGCTTTTTACCATGCGTGAAAGCGGTGCCATCGAAGCCATCAACCGGGGTTTCACCAACATCTCCACCGACAAACGGGTACAGGCCATTATCATCGCCTGGTTGTTCGGCGGCTTTATCGAGGGATCGGCCGGATTCGGCACCCCTGCCGCCCTTGCAGCACCCCTTCTGCTCTCCCTGGGCTTCCCTGCACTTGCCGCCGTTATGGTGGCCCTGATCGCCAACGTCACCCCTGTCTCATTCGGCGCGGTGGGAACCCCCACCCTGATTGGCATACAATCCTCCCTGGACATCCCCTCCATCCAGGAGACCATCGCGGAATCTGGGATGACCTACGTGGAATACATCCACCAGGTGGGTGTCTGGACCTCGCTCCAGCATGCCATCCCCGGTCTGCTCCTGCCGCTGATCATGGTAGCCATGCTCACCCGGTTCTTCGGGGAGAAAAAGAGCTTCCGGGAGGGACTGGCCATCTGGCCATACGCCCTGTTCGCCGGGTTCTGTTTTGTGGGCCCCTACCTGCTGGTGGCCATTTTCCTGGGGCCTGAGTTCCCTTCCCTGCTCGGGGGACTGATCGGGCTGGCCATCCTGATCCCCGCCACAAGGGCCGGTTTCCTGGTCCCGAAGAAGAGCTGGGACTTCCCCGGCAAAGATTCATGGGAGAAGAGCTGGATGGGAACCATCAACATGGAAAGCACCTCGGGGAACGGAAAGATCTCCATCCTGAAGGCCTGGAGTCCCTATGTGATCATCGGACTTCTGCTGGTACTCACCAGGGTCCGGAACCTGCCCTTCGGGGGCTGGGTGAAGGCCGCCGCGGTAAGCTACACCAATATTTTCGACACCACCGTCAGTGGAACGGTCGATCCCCTTTACAACCCTGGGATCATGCCCTTCATCCTGGTGGCACTGCTCTGCATCCCCCTGTTCGGTATGAGGAGAAAACAGGTTGGTGCCGCGTGGAGCGAAGCGGTCAAACGGATCAGGAATCCTTTTATCGCCATGATCTTCGCGGTGCCCATGGTGCGTATCATGATGCAATCGGGCAACAACCCTGATGAGATCATCGGCATGCCCATCGCCATGGCCACCGCCATGACAAACCTGTTCCAGGGTGCCTGGCCCCTGGTGGATGCCTTTATCGGGGCCCTGGGCTCCTTCATGTCGGGATCCAACACGGTTTCCAATATGCTCTTCTCCCTGTTCCAGTATTCCATCGCCGAACAGCTGGAGATCTCCACCATCCTGATCGTCAGCCTCCAGAACATCGGGGGGGCCATGGGGAACATGATCTGTGTGCACAACGTGATCGCAGCCTGTGCCACGGTTGGACTGGTGGGGATGGAAGGGCTCCTGATCCGGAGGAACCTGCTGCCGATGACCGTTGTGGGGATTATCGTGGGAGTCATCGGGCTCATCCTGGTATATACAATCGGAACCGGCATCATTTAGTTGTAAAGTTTGTAAAGTTATAAAGTTATAAAGTTTGAAAACCGAAGGAACTGAGGCGTAAGCCGAAGAAAGTTTGTAAAGTTGTAAAGTCATGGAATACAAAGAGAAGATTGATGCCCTGCTGGATGATTTCAAACAGGGACGCTTTATTTACGGAGAGAACTGCCTTGGAGAGGTGGGTGATGCAGTATCCGCTCTGGGGAAGAAAGCCCTGCTGGTCAGGAGCCAGTTTCCCGGGATTGAACCGTTTGTGGATGCCCTGCGTGCTTCCCTGGAATCGGCCGGGGTGGAGCTGGTCAATGAAAGCATTGACATTGTGCGTCCCAATGCCCCGGAGGAGGACATGTTGCAGGTGACCGAGATCATCCGGATTACCGGTCCCGATGTGGTGATCAGCCTGGGCGGGGGCAGCACCATCGATGCCGTGAAAGCAGCCATCGTGCTGGATGTGCTGGGAGGCGGGATCGAAGATTATTTCGGCGTGGGCAAGGTGACTGAAGCCCTTGAGAGGACAGGCAAAACCCTGACACCCCATGTGGCCATCCAGACCGCTGCCAGCTCTGCAGCCCACCTGACCAAATACTCCAATATCACCAACCTGGAGACAAGCCAGAAGAAACTGATCGTGGACGAGGCTGTGGTCCCGCAGATCCCGGTATTTGATTACGCAGTGACCTATGGCACCCCGGCAGACCTGACCCTGGACGGTGCACTGGACGGCATGTCCCACTGCCTGGAGGTCTATTTCGGTGCCACAGGAAAGCCCCATTTTGAGAGGGCCGGAGAGATTGCCTCCATTGCCTTATCCCTGATTGCCAGGTACCTCCCGAAGGTGATGGCCAATCCGTCTGACAGACAGGCCCGCAATGCCCTCTGTGCCGCCACCGACCTGGGCGGGTACGCCATCATGATCGGAGGCACCAGCGGGGCCCACCTCACCAGCTTCTCCCTGGTGGATCTGCTGACTCATGGACGTGCCTGTGCCCTGATGAATCCCTACTATGCTGTATTCTATGCCCCGGCCATCCAGGAACAGCTGAAGGTGCTGGGGAATATCTATCAAGCTGAAGGATACAGCGATGCGGATTTTAACAGCCTTTCAGGCCGTGAACTGGGGATCGCCTTTGCACAGGCCATGATCCGGTTCGCCAGGGAGGTGCAGTTCCCCACCCGGCTGAGCGAGGTTCCCGGTTTCGGGCAACACCATACAGAACGGGCCCTGGAAGCGGCCAAGAATCCCCAGCTGAAATCAAAACTGGAAAACATGCCTGTCCCCCTTACCGCTGAACTGGTGGACGAGTACATGGGATCCATTCTTTTGGCCGCTGAAACAGGGGAACTGGAAACCATCAGGAACCTGTAGCATGAAGATCGGGCTGGCATACGGGAAAGAGCGGCTGCAGGTGGAGATCCCGGACCACGTGCATACAGAAATTGTAGAACCGAGATTCGTGGAAGGATTGCCCGACCAGGAAGAAGCGGTCCGGGAAGCCCTGGAGCATCCTGTGGGCCATTCCCCGCTGCGTTCCGCCGTCAGGGCTGACCAGAAAGCAGCCATTATCTTCAGCGATATCACCCGGGCCACACCCTACCACATCCTGGTCCCGGCCCTGCTGGAAGCCCTCGGCCACATACCCGACAGCAACATCGCATTTTTTTGTGCCACCGGGACCCACAGGGATGCAACGCCGGAAGAGCTGGTAACCATCCTGGGGCAGGAGGTGGTGGACCGTTTCCGGATCGTGCAGAACAGTACTGCCGAAGCATCCCTCTACACGGAACTGGGCACCACCACCAACGGGAACCGGGTGATGCTGAACAGCGAGATCATGGAATATGACCTGCGCATCCTTACCGGTTTCATCGAACCCCACTTTTTTGCCGGATTTTCCGGGGGCGGAAAGGCACTGATGCCCGGAATGGCATACGTGGAGACCATCAGGCACAACCATTCCATCCGGAACCTGGAGAATCCCAGGGCCCGGTGGGGATTCACCAAAGGCAATCCACTCTGGGAGGATGTGACTGAGGCCGCTGAAATGGCCGCGCCGCTTTTCCTGCTGAATGTAACCCTGAACAAGGACAAGGAGATTACCGGCGTATTCAGCGGAGACCTGCGCAGAGCCCATGAGAAAGGATGTGCCTTTGCCAAAGAGACTGCCATGGCCCCCCTGGATGAACCTTTTGACATCGTCATCACCAGCAACTCGGGCTACCCGCTGGACCTGAATGTATACCAGGCGGTCAAAGGAATGAGTGCGGCAGAGCGGATCGTGAAAGAGGGCGGTGTTATCATCTCCGCTGCAGAGTGCTGGGACGGGATCCCTTTCAACAGTGACTATGAGACCATCCTGCGGTCGGCCACCGGCGTGAATGAACTGATGGATTTCATCAAAGAGCATGAACCTGAACTGAGGGACACCTGGCAGGTCTATTTCCAGGCCATGATCCAGATGAAGGCGGAGGTATACCTCTACAGCAAACTGGATCCGGAAAAAGTGAGTAGCACGCACCTGAAGCCGGTCCAGGATATCAGCCTGCTTGTTAAAGAGCTGGCCGGCAGATATGGACCCGGCACCCGGATCTGTGTCCTTCCTGAAGGCCCGCATACCATCCCTTACCTTGAGTAAACAGAGTCAGATCATTAATTAAACCCTAAATCATACCCATGAAAAGATCAAGCGATTCCTTCTGCCATGCAGATCAAATGGAATGGGAAGAACTGGGAGGAGGCGTTTCCAGGAAAATCCTTGGCTGGGACAACCAGATCATGATGGTGTCTATCCATTTTGAGAAAGAGGCTGTAGGCAATCTTCACCAACATTTTCACACCCAATCCTCCTATTGCGTCAAAGGTACATTTGAATTCACCATTGGTGAAGAAAAACAGGTGATCAGACAGGGTGACGGTGTATACATTCCGCCCAATGTCCTCCATGGGGTTCTCTGCCTGGAGGAGGGGATCCTGATTGATGCCTTCAGTCCGGTGAGGGAGGATTTCCTGACCGGATCACCAGTCTCCTATTTCGGAAAATAATGCTTGTTGATTAAATCTTCGCTCCCATAGATAAATCTTGCCGTACGGTTGAATCTTTTTCTTCCTGAGTGCTGAAGCACCTAGGTTTGTTTCATCAATCAATCAATTTCTTTGAGATGAAACAAAAAACCTGTTGGAAAATAAGCACAACATTTATGAGTCTGCTGGCAGCTTCAGTGATAGGCTACACAGCTTGCGAGGATCTACCGGATAGTGAGAACACTCCCACGGAAAACCTGCCCGCAATTACCGGATTCCCGGTGGTCGGGACCAACCAGACCACCTTCTTTAACAACTCCACGATAATTTCAGAACCTGCTCCCGGTGCAGATTTCTACGGACAGAATGCCCACTATCCCGGGAACATCCCCTGCTATACCGATAACGGCGACGGGACGGTCACCGACAATGTGACCGGGCTCATGTGGCAACAAAGTTTTGACCATAACGGGGATGGCCTTGTTGATTATAACGATAAGCTCAGCCTTGACGAAATCCTCCATCTTCCGGGTACGGTGACCACGGGAGATTTTACCGACTGGCGGGTTCCCTCAATCAAGGAGATCTATTCCCTGATCCTTTTCAGCGGCCGGGATATCAGCGGCTATGAAGGCAGCTCAACCGATGACCTGGTCCCCTTTATTGACAGGGAGGTTTTCGAATATGCCTACGGGGATACCGGTGCCGGTGAGCGGCTGATCGATGTGCAGTGCGCCACCACCAATGAGTATGTAAGCACCGAGGTAGAGAGACTTGTTTTCGGGGTGAATTTTGCCGATGGCCGTATCAAGGGATATGGGACCATGATGATGGGTCAGGAAAAGGCATTCAACTACCTGCTGGTACGCGGCAATGATACTTACGGCATGAATGATTTTTCCGACAATGGGAACGGCATCATTACAGACCATGCCACGGGCCTGATGTGGATGCAGGACGACAACGGTGAAGGAGTCCTCTGGAAGGATGCGCTGAACTACGCGGAAAACTATGAATATGCCGGGTACAGTGACTGGCGCCTTCCCGATGCCAAGGAGCTGCAGAGTATTGTCGACTATACCCGTTCACCTGCCACCACTTATTCGGCAGCCATAGATCCCCTGTTCTCCAGCACCCAAATCACCAATGAAGCAGGCCAGGATGACTATCCCTGCTACTGGAGCAGCACCACCCATGGCAACTGGACCGAAGACCATGAAGGTGCCTGGGGAGCCTATGTGAGTTTCGGCCGCAGTATGGGTAACATGAGCGACATGCCCGGCGGCCCACAACCCTCAGGGCCTGCCTGTATAAAAGTCAGTTCCGCGTACACCAACTGGATCGACGTACATGGCGCGGGCGCCCAGCGAAGCGATCCCAAAGCAGGTGATCCTGCAGAATATTCAGAAGGACACGGCCCACAGGGGGATGCCATCCGCATCTACAATTACGTGCGACTGGTACGCGACTCCAATCAATCAAAGTAATCACATCAACAAGAGAACCAAAGAAGCAGCCAGCGGCCACAGGTTGGACAAAGACCGCAGGGGGCTCAGAGACCACCCAGATCAGTCTCATGAAAGCAAAAAACTTCAATCCGATCCAGCTGGAACAGATGAACCAGGTAACGCTGATGAACAGAACAGATCAAAAGTTCTGGTTTCACTCGGATAGCCTGCAGGATCTCCTTCACGCTGTAACTGAAGACTATTTCATGCTCAACGTGAATGGTCAATACGAGATTCCCTATTCCACAACCTACTATGATACCGGAAATAACGCCATGTATACTTCACATCACAACGGGAAACTGAACCGCTATAAGATCCGGCGCAGAATCTATCTAAGCAGCGGGCTCAGTTTCCTGGAGATCAAAAAGAAAAACAACAAGGGCCGGACCATCAAAAAACGCATAGAGTCTGATTTTATCCAGTCCTCATTCACCGCAACGGAAAGTAAGTTTATCGCTACCCACACTCCCTTCTCCTGCGACGATCTGAGGCCCTCCCTCTCCAATGGATTTTCACGCGTGACCCTTGTGAACAAGAATTTAATGGAAAGGTGCACCATTGATCTCGACCTGAAATTCAGCGGTCCTGGAAACTCAATTGTCCTCGACAAGCTGGTGATCATAGAAATAAAAAGGGAGGGAACCCTGTTGTTTTCACCCCTTGCGGCAGCTTTAAAAGAGCAGCGAATCAAGAGCTCCGGGTTCAGTAAATACTGCATGGGGAGGTCCATTACAGAACCTGGTCTGAAGCAAAATGCATTCAAAAGAAAAAAACGAATAATAGAAAAAACGATCCGGCAGGATCTTCACATATCTAATAAAAATTGACATGTTACTTGAACTAAACACATTGGCTGACTCCTTGAGTAGTGGAGTTCCTGCCCTGACCGGTGCAGAGATCTGGGAAGAACAGGTCCGATTCCTGGGAATCAAAATGATCAATTCTTCCGACTTCCTGGAGCTCCTGTTAAGATTTGCATTCAATACGGCCATGATCATCGTGGTGGTACATTATCTCTATGCCAGAAACAGTCGCCGCAAGGACTTCTATTTCAGCTACCTGGCTATTGGGGTCATTGTTTTTCTGATGTGTTTCCTTCTGAACAATGTAAAACTGGAGCTGGGTTTTGCCCTGGGGCTCTTTGCCATTTTCGGAATTATCAGGTACCGGACCGACACCATTCCCATTAAGGAAATGACCTACCTGTTCATCGTTATTGGCATCTCTGTGATGAACGCATTAGCCAACAAGAAAGTCAGTTACACCGAATTGGTTTTTACCAATTCCGCCATCCTATTCGGACTATGGATACTGGAAAAAAGATTGATGCTGAAACAGGAGGGATCTATCAAACTGATATATGAAAAGATAGAGAATATCCATGTTGAAAATGAGCAAGTTTTACTGGAAGATTTAAAAGCCCGGACAGGTATTAATATCAAACGGTATGAAATATCAAAAATCGATTTCCTGCGTGACATCGCCGAACTCACCCTCTATTTCAATGTGAACGGAAACCATCATACTTAAACATAAAAGATGAAAAAGACCATTGTAATAGTCCTTGGTATCCTTCTTACAGGAACCGCATTTTCGCAAACTGTAAGCAACGATTTCCAGTCCCGTACCGAAATACGATTGAGCCTGGAACCCGTGAAGGGATTCAAACTGAGCTTCATTCCGGAAATAAGGATGGATGAATCGTTCAGTGTTGATAAATACCTGTTGGAAAGCAAGCTCTCCTATGAGCCTGTGAAAGGGCTGGAACTGGGAGGGAGCTACCGCTTTATTATCAATCCAAGGGATGTGAAAGCGACCGAATACCTGCACCGCTTTGCCCTGAGTACAAAATACAGCCATAAGATCCAACGGTGGGAGCCTTCCCTGAGAATCAAGTATACCAACTATACAGAAGATATATCAACGGGAACCTTCCTGCGCTACCGCGCAAAGCTCAATTACGATATTAAAAAATGTAAGATTACTCCCATGGCCAGCGTTGAAGCTTTCCAGGACCTGGATGACAGCCAGATCTATAAGTTTCGATATGGATTGGGAGCGAGGTATAAACTCAATAAGAAGAGCGCCATTGATCTAAGCTATATGCTGGATTATTATATGCAGGATTACAAGAACAAACATATTCTCAGCATCGGGTACAGGTACAGTTTCTGAGCCTTATCCCAAAAAAAGCCAGGTTGAGAGAACGCCCCCCCTGGTAGAGAAAACAGGGTAATTCGTTGATTCATTTTCTATACCGGCCATTTGTCGCCTAAGTTTGAACATCATACATATAAAATGACGTACACCAATCATTCCACTGAACAATGTCCATTCAAAGCATAAACGGATGCATCGGCTGCGGGACCTGCATAGAGACCTGTCCCACCGATGTGATCCGAAAGGACCCGAAAAGCGGGAAAGCGGTCATTACCTACCCCGCCGACTGCCAGATCTGTCACCTCTGCCGGATGTACTGCCCGGTGGATGCCATCACCATTTCACCGGAGAAAACAATCCCGGTAATCGTTTCATGGGGATAGAAAGAAGATAGAGAAATGAAAACAACCATACAAATATACAACCGCCTGGCCGCTCTCCTGGTATTTATCGTCCTGCCGCTATTGATCTGGGCACTGGGAGATGTCCCCAGGCGCACCTTTCTGAAAGAGGCCATCTCGCTTCTTACCATCTTCTCATTTATCATGATGATCCTGCAGTTCTTCCTCTCCAGGGGGAATGCGAGGATCCTGAAGAATCACCGCTTGGGCAAGGTGGTGAAGCTTCATAAAATCATCGCTTATGTCTTTGTCAGTTTTTTATTGCTTCACCCCTTCCTGATCATAGTCCCCCGAGCCCTTGAAGCAGGGATCCAGCCCGGAGAGGCTTTCACCACCATGCTGACCACATGGGACAGCCGGGGGATTATTCTTGGGCTGACTGCCTGGTGCCTGATGATCGTGCTGGGACTTACCTCCCTGTTCCGTAAAATGCTGGGTATGAAATATACCACCTGGAGGGTGTTTCACGGGATCCTCACCATGCTATTCATCGTCCTGGCCACCTGGCATGCCACGGATCTGGGCCGGCATACCGACCTGCCCATGTCTGTCTACATGATTTCCCTGGCCGGATTGGGGGTGTTCCAGCTTCTCAGGCTCTACTTTACTAAATCAAGCATACACGCATAGCCATGAAAGAAAAAACAAATGAGGCCATATCGCGTCGCCGTTTTATCGGTCTGACAGGAAGTGCGGCAGGAATGGCGGCCCTGATCCCCATGGGCATCGCGTCTGGTTGGGCGGCCAATCAAAGCACCATGAATCCGCAAAAAATGAACGCTCAGGAAGAAAATACCGATGTGCTTGTAATAGGTGGTGGTATGGCCGGGCTTTTTGCGGCAGTGAAAGCACATGATGCAGGAGCCAGGGTGATGATGGTATCCAAAGGACGCCTGGGATCATCGGGACAGACTCCCTTTGCCAAGGGAATATTCGTTTACGACCCAAAAACAGCAAGCATGAGCCTGGATGAATTCACCAAAGCGGTTTCCCGTTCAGCCATGGGCACAAACAATCCGGTCTATACCCGTCAGATGGCCGAACATTCACTGGCCCGGGTGAACGAACTCAGAGAATGGGGATTTTTTGATGCTCCCCTCTATCACAATAGTTTCAGCAAACCTCTTACAGAACGACAGATTCCTGTGAAGGAACGGATCATGATTACCCACCTGATCAAGGAAGATGGAAGGATTGCCGGGGCTGCGGGCTTTGGCCTGGATTCTGAAAGAATAGAAATCTTCCGGGCCAAAAGCGTGATTCTGTGTACCGGGGCCGGCGGGTTTAAACCCAACGGGTTTCCCATTTGCGACCTGACCCACGATGGCACCATCATGGCCTACAACATTGGGGCACGGGTGACCGGTAAGGAGTGGAACGACGGGCACCTGGGGAAAGTCAATAACCCGGCTGCATGCTTCGATGGATGGGGCGGTATGTTCGAACGCAAGCCCGGCTTGACGGGTATTGAAATCCATCATGACCTGGGAATGGACTCCAACTACCAGGCCTATAGGCTGGGAAATCCCCTGAGCGGTGGACCCGGACAGGCTCCTGGCAAAATAATTGCCGGGGGGCCCTGCCGGCCTGAAGAATTTCAACACTTTGGTCCGGGTACCAAAGGCCCCGGAGGCCCTCCCCCTGGTGGAAAAGGTCCCGGGAAAGAGAGACCCGGGAAAGGGAGCAATGCCGTAGGGGGCGATGCTCCTCCCGGAATGGGTGGCGTCTCCGTGGGTGGCTCATCCGCCGGTATGTCCATCCACAAGTCGGAAGGAGTGGTCCCCATCAATGACAAATGCGAATCCGACATTCCTGGTTTATATGCAGCCGGAGATGCACTGGGATCCTACATGGCAGGGGCCATCTATACCCAGGTAGGCTCTTCACTGGCAGGTTCTGCAGTGCAGGGAGCCATTGCTGCTGAGGCTGCAGCCGACTACTGCAATGGCGTTAATATGTCCGGCATATCACAGGCCAAACTGGATGAAGTAGAAGCAGAGATTCTTGCCCCCTTAAAGAGAGAAGCCGGATACGGTCCGGCCTGGGTGACCCATACCCTGCAGGGAATCATGATTCCCAACTTCATTCTATACATCAAAAAAGAAAATCTCATGACAGCCGCACTGGCTTACATTGAAGAACTGAGAGATCACCACATGCCTTCTCTCCGGGCCGCTGATATGCATGAGTTAAGATTGGCCCATGAAACCTCCAATATGATCCTCAGCGCCGAGATGAAACTCAGGGCCTCCATTATGCGGACCGAAAGCCGCTGCAGCCACTACCGGCTGGATTATCCAGAAGTGGATGAGGAAAACTGGCGTGCCTGGATCAACATCTATAAGGGTGCTGATGGCAGCATGCAACTTGAAAAACAAGCCTTTTCAAACTAACATTTCTATATGATGAATCAAATATTAAGTTTTCTATTTATTGCTACCCTGGTGATCTTATGTGGATGCCGTCAGGATGACCTTGTTGATGACCCGGATACTCCTGAGCTGCTTGACCTGGCCGACTGGACCGAAGAGACACATGGTTCTCTTACTGATCCGGACTACACGGTGGTTTTTAACCAGGATGAGGTGCTCCGCTTCGACATTGAGATCAGCAGTGATGACTGGGCCACCATGCAGTCCGATTTGGCTTCCAATCTGAGTTCAGGGGGGGGCAGGGTGGACGACCTGGTGGCGGAGGACCGGGTGAAATTACCGAATTTGACCCGGTCTGGGTCCCCTGCTCTTTTCATTTCAATGATACCGAATGGTATCAGGTGGGCATCAGGTACAAGGGCAATTCAAGTTTATCCTCGACCTACACGATGGGACTGGCCAAATTCTCCTTAAAGCTGGACTTTGATCAATTCGAAGAAGATTACCCACAAATTGAAGACCAGCGCTTCTATGGTTTCCGTCAACTGAACCTGAAAAACAACTACGACGATGCATCCCTGATGCGTGAAAAAGTGGGTGCAGACCTGTTCCGGGGTTTTGGACTGCCCTCACCCCAAAGCTCTTTTTGTGTTGTCTATGTTGATCATGGATCGGGACCCGTCTATTATGGCGTATATACCCTGGTCGAAGAGGTGGACGATACGGTTCTGGATAGTCAGTTCGGGAGCAGTGAAGGTAACCTGTATAAACCCGATGGAACGGCAGCAAGCTTTGCAGCAGGTACCTTTGATGAATCCCAAATGGAGAAGAAGAATAATGAAGATGCTGCTGATTACTCGGATGTCCTGTCGCTATACACCATCATCAATAGCAGCGAGCGGACCACGGATAATGAACTTTGGAAATCCAGCCTGGCTTCTCTGTTTGATGTGGATGACTTTCTTCAGTGGCTGGCTGCCAACACAGCCATGCAAAACTGGGATACCTATGGGATCATGACCCATAACTACTATCTCTACAACAATCCTGTCAATGGATGGCTTACATGGATTCCATGGGACAATAATGAAGCCCTCCAGGAGGGGAAACAGGGCGGCGCATTAAGCCTTTCTCTGGATGAAGTGGGAAACAACTGGCCCCTGATCCGGTACCTGATGGATGTGCCTGAATATAAAGCACAATACCAGGAATACCTGATCAGTTTCGTGGAAGGTGCATTTGCTCCTGCAAAGATGATTGCGCTCTATAGTCAGTATGATGATCTGCTCAAAGAATACGCATACGCCGAAGCCCGACCCTACAGTTTTCTTGGCAACAGTGCGGATTTTAATGCTGCCGTGGAACGCTTAAAGGTCCATGTACAGAACAGATATGATGCCGTGGTGAGCCATTTGAACAAATAGGTATTTCATAAAATTTATCCCTATATTAATCTCTGCAATGAAACCGGTTCATCCAAGAAAGAATCTTCTGACATTTCTGGAGCCTTTTATTTCAACCCTCTTCTGGCTCCTGCTGTTTCTGTCACCCCTCTTGTTCGGGAATTTTGAAGAGGGTATAGCATGGACACATGTATTGAATACATGGAAATCCTTCATCCCCTACCTTTTTCTCTTCATGCTGAACAGGTTGGTATTCATCCCCTTCCTGTTCTTTCGCAACAGGCGCTGGCTTTTTTTCATAGCGAACCTGGCCATGATCCTGGTCATGGCCGTGGGGGTGCATTATTACCGGACCCAAATCCTGATGCCCGCTATGCAAGGAAACAGGCAGGAAACCATGGCCCCCCCGCCGGGAGCTCCACCTCCACACTTTGAGAACCCTCCCCCGCATATGGGGGAACGGGGGATTCCTCCGCCCCAGCAACCACCCAAGCAGCTTCCTCCTTTTATGAGCTTTCTGGTGGTTTCTGTGCTGGTCGTTGGATTTGATACGGGACTGATGCTCTCGGTCAAGTGGGTGCAATCGGAACAACGCAGGGTCCGCGCGGAAAAGGAAAACGTGGAGTCCCAACTGGCCTTCCTGCAAAACCAGGTAAGTCCCCATTTCTTCATGAACACCCTCAACAACATCCACGCGCTCATCGATATTAATACCACAAAAGCCAAGGAGTCCATTATCCAGCTTTCAGCTTTGATGCGCCACCTGCTTTATGATTCCCGGGTGGAGGAAATCCCGCTCAAAAAGGAGATTGAATTCATCCGGAACTACGTGGAACTGATGAGACTGAGGTATTCTGAAAAGGTCAGGATTGACCTGCACATTCCGGATCAGGTCCCGGAAAAGAAAATCCCTCCCCTGTTGTTTACCTCCTTTGTGGAAAATGCTTTCAAGCACGGAATCAGCTACCAGGAGACATCTTTTATTGATATTGCTTTATCATTTGGTCAGGACAGGCTCTCCTTTGCCATCAAAAACAGCAAGCCCCGGACCAACAAAGAGGAGGGCCCTCCGGGAATCGGCATTGAGAACTCCAGGAAAAGGCTGGACCTGATCTACGGGGATCGCTACGCGCTCGACATTGATGAAGGAAATGATGAGTTTAAGGTATCGCTAAACATTCCTGTATGATACGCTGCATAGCCATCGATGATGAACCCCTGGCCCTGAAACAGGTGGCCGGATACATCGAAAAGACCCCTTTCCTGGAACTGGCGGAGCAATTTGAAAGCGCCCTTCAGGCCATCGCATGGCTTCAGGAAAACCAGGTGGAGCTGATGTTCGTGGATATCAATATGCCCGATCTGAGCGGGATGGATTTTGTGAAATCCCTGGAACATCCCCCCGGGGTGATCTTTACCACGGCCTACAGTGAATACGCCCTGGAAGGCTTCCGTGTCAATGCCATGGATTACCTGCTTAAACCCATCGGCTATCCTGAATTCCTGAAAGCCGCGGAAAAGGCGAGGAAAAGGTTGGGTGGGAAAGCTGAAGCAAGCAGCCAGGTAGAAAGTGACGGCAACTTTCTGTTTATTAAGTCAGAGTATAAAATCCTGCGCATCAACCTGTCCGATATCAAGTACATCGAAGGAATGCGGGAGTATGTAAGAATCCAAATCGAGAACCAGAAGCCGGTGATGGCTCTGATGAGCATGAAGAAGATGGAAGCATATCTTCCTGAGAAAAGGTTTATGAGGGTGCACCGGTCATACATTGTAAACCTGGAGAAAGTCAGCACCATAGAACGCAACCGGATCGTGTTCGATAAAGTGTATATCCCTGTCAGCGAACAATACAAAGAGGCCTTCCAGCATTTCCTGGACAAGAATTTCCTGGTCTGATACAATCCTGGGGAAAGGCACTAGCTGTTGATCTGCATGTACTTCTCAACCTGGTCCACCATATCCGTTGAACCAACGAAGAAGGGGACACGCTGATGTATTGACTTTACGGGAATCTCCATGATCCGGTTTCCCATACCATCAGTTGCTTTCCCCCCGGCCTGTTCGGCCAGGAAGGCGATGGGGTTGCATTCATAGGCCAGCCTGAGCTTTCCCTCCGGATAGGCATTGGTCTGTGGATAGAGATAGATACCCCCCAGAAGCATATTGCGGTGAAAATCAGATACCAGAGATCCAATATACCGGGAAGTATAGGGCCTGTTTGTATCCGGATCTATCTCCTGGCAATATTTGAGGTATTGCTTCACCCCTGCCGGGAACTTCAGGTAATTTCCTTCATTGATGGAGTAGGTTCGCCCATGCGGTGGCATTTCGATAATCCGGTGGGATACGAAGAATTCACCAATGGAAGGGTCATAGGTGAATCCCGTTACCCCCATCCCGGTAGTATATACCAGCATGGTGGATGATCCGTATAGAATGTACCCCGCGGCCACCTGTTCGGTTCCTGTCTGAAGAAAGTCCTCCTCCACGGAGGGGGTACCGATCTCAGAGATCCTGCGGTAGATGGAAAATATGGTTCCAATAGATACATTGACCTCAATATTTGAAGAGCCATCAAGCGGGTCCATGCAGACGATGTATTTCCCTTCTTTGGAAAGATCACTTTCGAAAGAGACCACGTCCTTCTCCTCCTCTGTGGCCAGGCCACAAACTTCGATGCTTGAACCCAGGATCGATTTAAACGTTTCATTGGCATAGTCGTCCAGTTGCTTCACTGTTTCACCCTGGATGTTCTCAGTCCCGGTTTCCCCCAGAATATCAGCCAGTCCGGCCATGTTAACCTCCCTGTTCACGATCCTGCCGGCTATCACAATATGCCCCAGGAGGCGTGACAGGTCTCCGGTAGCATAGGGAAAGGCATTCTGCTGCTGAACGATAAACTCATTCAGTGTAAGTGCTCTGAATCTTTTACTCATTGGTCCGGGTATTTCTTTTGGGTTTGTATGATGCTTTGGTGGTATGATATAAAAATAGAACAAATTCAGCCGATTATAGTTGATTCCCATGTGTCTCAAAGCAGTCCGGCACTGCTTCTGTGAATCCACTTTTTTACTAAGTTTGCCACGCAATCAGCCCATGATCCGGAATCCCTATCCATCACATCCCCTTTTTACGCAACTGACCGGTGCACTCCGGGAAGGCGGGCGGAAGGTCCAGTTCCTTGATGGGCTGTCAGGATCCTCGCGTTCTGCACTGATCCAGGCATGCCTGGGTGAACTGAAAGGTCCCCACCTGGTCCTTTTCCAGGACAAGGAGGAGGCTGCCTATTTCTATACCGACCTGGTCACCCTGGAGGGAACCCCCGACCGTACCCTCTTCTTTCCCTCCTCTTACAAAAGGTCGGTCCAGTACCAGCAGACCGATGAGGCCAACATCATTACCCGGACCCAGACCCTGAGGCGGCTTTCGGAGCGCAGGGTGGCCAGTTTCATCATATCCTATGCCGAAGCCCTGGTGGAATCGGTGGTTACCCGGAAAGCAGCTGGGCGAATCCACCCTGGAGGTGAAACAGGGTGAGAAGATCGACATGGCGTTCCTGGAAGAAGTGTTGCAGACCTATGATTTTCAGCTGGTTGATTTTGTGTATGAGCCGGGCCAATATTCCATCCGGGGAGGGATTGTGGATGTCTTCTCCTATGCAGCCAGCCCACCCCTGCCGCATCGATTTTTTCGATGACGAGGTGGATTCCATCCGGATCTTTGACACCGATTCCCAGCTTTCCCTGGAGACGTGTGAAAAAGGTGAACATCATCCCCAACATCCAGTGGGAACACGAAATGGGTGAGAAGCGGATCTCCTTCCTCGAATACATCCCGGCTGGCACCACCCTGTGGGTGGACCATCCCGGGCTGGTCTGCGACCAGGTCCAGTCCCTCTTTGAAAAGACCGAATTTGACACGGAGGATGAAAAACCGATCCGGAAGGAGCAGTTCCTGATCCCGGGTGACCGAGATCCGGGAACAGATGGAGCAGTTCCGGCAGGTTGTTTTCGGGGTGCACCACAAGGAACCGCCGGGCAAACCTGGCATTTCAACACCACCCCACAGCCTGCCTTCAACAAGAATTTCGAACTGCTTGTTGCCCACATGAAGGAGCAGAGCCAGGAACGGCATACCAATTACATCCTTTCGGAAAATGAAAAGCAGCTGGAACGGCTGCGGGCCATTTTTCATGAGATCGATCCCGAGCTGCAGTATGAGGCCCTCTGCCAGACCATCCACGAGGGATTCCAGGACCATGACCTGAAGTGCGCCTACTACACCGACCACCAGATCTTCGAACGGTATCACAAGTTCAGGTTCCATGACCGGTTCAGCAGGAAGGAATCCGTTTCGGTCAAAGGAGCTCATCGGCCTGAATCCGGGGGATTACGTGGTCCATGTGGATCATGGGATCGGGATGTTCGGGGGACTGGAAAAGATCGATGTAAACGGGAAGATCCAGGAAGCCATCAAACTGGTCTACAAGGACCGGGATGTGCTCTATGTGAATATCCATTCGCTTCACCGCATCTCCAAATACAAAGGAAAGGACACGGGTCCCCCGAAGATCTATAAGCTGGGAACGGGTGCCTGGCAGAAACTGAAAAGCAACACCAAGAAGAAGGTCCAGGACATTGCCCGGGAACTGATCCTGCTCTATGCCAAAAGAAAGGATCAGGAAGGGTTTGCCTTCTCCCCTGATACCTACCTGCAACAGGAACTTGAATCCTCCTTCATCTACGAGGATACCCCCGACCAGCTGAAGGCCACCGCCGATGTAAAGGCCGGCATGGAAGCAGGATTCCCCATGGACCGGCTGGTATGCGGGGATGTGGGTTTCGGGAAGACCGAAGTGGCCATCAGGGCAGCATTTAAGGCGGTCACCGACAGCAAACAGGTGGCCATACTGGTCCCCACCACCGTCCTTGCCTTCCAGCATTACAATACCTTCAGGGACCGGCTGAAGGATTTTCCCTGCACGGTGGATTACCTGAGCCGTTTCCGCTCTGCTGCAAACCAGCGGAAGATTTCACCAAACTGAAGGAGGGCGGGATTGACATCATCATCGGCACCCATAAGCTGGTGGGAAAAGAGATCGCATTCAAAGACCTGGGATTGCTGATCATTGATGAGGAACAGAAATTCGGAGTGGGCGTGAAGGAGAAGCTGAAACAGATGAAACTGAATGTGGATACCCTGACCCTGACCGCCACTCCCATCCCCAGAACCCTGCAATTCTCACTCATGGGATCCCGGGACCTTTCCATTATCAATACCCCACCACCCAACCGCCATCCCATCATTACCGAACTGCATACCTTCAATGAAGAGATCATCAGGGAGGCCATTGACTACGAGGTCAGCCGCGGGGGACAGGTCTTTTTCATCCACAACCGGGTGCAGAACATCATGGAGATCAAGGAGATCGTTGACCGGGTACTGCCGGGGATCCGCTCGGTGGTGGCCCACGGACAGATGGAGGGGAGAAAGCTGGAATCGGTGATGCTGGACTTCATGCAGGGGGATTATGATGTGCTGATTGCCACCACCATTATTGAATCGGGACTGGATATTCCCAATGCCAACACAATAATTATCAACAACGGGCACCAGTTCGGACTGAGTGATCTGCACCAGCTCAGGGGCCGGGTGGGCCGCTCCAATAAGAAGGCCTTCTGCTATATTTTTGCCCCTCCTGTTACCCTGCTTTCCCAGGAGGCCAGGAGAAGGCTCAAAGCCGTGGAAGAGTTTTCAGCCCTGGGAAGTGGATTCAACATTGCCCTGCAGGACCTGGATATCCGCGGAGCCGGAAACCTGCTGGGTGCCGAACAGAGCGGATTCATTGCCGATATCGGATTTGATACCTATAACAGGATCCTCAATGAAGCCATCCTGGAACTGAAGGAGACCGAATTCAGTGACCTTTATGATCAACCGGAAGCAAAGCCCCCGAGGAAACCCTGTTTGTAACTGATTGTCATATCGATACCGATCTGGAGTTGCTCTTCCCGGACCACTATGTCTCCAACATCAGCGAACGGGTGGAACTCTACCGGAAACTGGATGCCATTGCGGATGAGGATCCGCTGTTGGCTTTCAGGGAAATGCTTATGGACCGGTTCGGCCCGTTGCCTCCGCCTTCGGAGGAATTATTGAAGGTGGTGGAGCTTCGCTGGCTGGCCCGCAGCTCTCGGTGTTGAAAAAATTGTATTGAAAAAGAGCATCCTGATCACGTATTTTGTAAGCAATCCCGAATCATCCTTTCTACCGTTCACAGAAGTTCAAGAAGGTGATCGGGAATATTCAGGCCCATCCCGGGATCTTCCGCATGAGGGAAGACCAGGAAAAACTGAGCCTGCGAAGTGATCATGTGGATTCTATTCAGGAAGCCCTGCGTGATCCTTCAGAAACTGGGAAACGGCTGACAGAGATGAACCTTGTTCTCGACCTGGGTAATACTTATGGGAAGATCGCAGTATGCGAAGGCGCAGGTGTGTTGAAGCTGCCGGTTACGAAAGAATAACCAGCAGGGAGATCGCCTATTTCCATACCCGGTATCCGGGCATTGAAGGGGTCATTGTCTCTTCCGTGGTCAACGATTCCAGGGAGATGATCGATTACCTTGGAAGCCTGTTTCCCACCTGCATCGAACTGGATCACGCCACACCCCTCCCCCTGGTAAACAGGTACCGGACCCCTGACACCCTCGGGTATGACAGAATCGCAGCAGCTGTGGGGGCATATACTATTTTCCCCGGAAAAACCGTTCTGGTGATAGATGCCGGCACGGCCATTACCTATGATATTGTCACTGCCGGAGGGGAATACCTGGGGGGAAATATCAGTCCGGGACTGGAAATCAGGTTTAAATCCCTGAACAAGTATACCAACCGCCTGCCCCTGCTGGAAAGACCGGAGAAAAACCTTCACTGGTTGGAAGCAGTACACGGGAGGCCATCCAAGCCGGCATTGTTAATGGAATCCTGTTCGAAATGGACGGATTTATCGAGGCCATACGTAAGGACTATCCTCAATTACAGGTGGTTTTGACCGGAGGAGATGCAAAATACTTTGAAGGAAAACTAAAAAGTAGCATCTTTGTGGACCTGAATCTGAACCTGATCGGACTTAACAGAATACTGGAACACAATGTACCTGAGGAGATTTAGCTTACTGTTTTTCATCATATACACCCTGATTCCCCTTCACAGCCAGTTCAATACCTATTCACCCTATACCCGGTTTGGGCTGGGTGACCTGGCCAAGAACGGATTTGCGCAGAACCTGGCCATGGGGGGAACCGGGACTGGCCATACATGAGAGCAACAGGATCAACTACCTGAATCCGGCCGCATCGGCAGCCCTGGACAGCACATCGGTCTATTTTGATTTCGGGGCCAACGCCTTTTTTAACCAGTATAAGTACGGGAACCCGTCGGGAGGAGAAGGATCTTCAATCACAAACACCTGGTGGAACATGAACCTTCACCATGTGGCCTTTGCCTCCTCCATGGGAAAACACCTTGGATTCTCAGCAGGGATAGTTCCTTACAGCAGCATCGGGTACAATATCAAACAGGAGTATGACGACCCTGAATCAGGGACTGCCCTGGACACCTATTATACCGGTGACGGAGGGATCATGAATTTCTTTGTGGGTGCCTCTGTGAAATTTTTTGACCGTATCTCAGTGGGTGTTACCATGAATTACCTGATGGGCAAGCTGACCAGGGAAAGGCAGGTTGAATTTCCCATGAATCCGGCCTATTCCACGGTATCATCAAAAGCAGATTTTGACCTGAGGAACCTGTCTTCGGTTTCGGGCTGCAGTACAAGGAGGTAATCAATGATAAATTTTTTTTCTCCGTGGGAGGAGTATATGACCTGAAGACACACACAGGAGCCACTATGGAGTACAACGTACTGAACAACATCTACGCCATGTCCCCCATCAGCGTGAATGATTCGGTGACATTACTCCCGAGTATTACCTGGCGCAGGATACCACCCTGCGGGATTTCACCCTCCCTGCCAAATATGGGTGGGGATCGCCCTGGGGATCCAGAACAAGCTGATCGTCACAGGTGATTATTACCTGCAGGACTGGACAGAGGCACTTACAGAAGGCCCTGGTATCCAGGGTAATTACAAAACATCCGATGCCTCCTCCTTGCACTTCGGTGCTGAATTGACTCCCGATGCCGAAGCTTTAAGGGGTTATCACAAGTATATATCTTACCGGATCGGGGGATTCCATTCCAAGTAATATCTCTCCGTTCTGAAACCGGGAACCGAAGATGATTATTACCAGCTGAAAGACTATGGCATAACATTTGGAGTAGGTTTACCGGTAAAGTCGTTAAAGACCAGCATTAATGTGGCTTTCACGCTGGGTACCAGAGGTACAGACCGAGTATAATTTAGTGAAAGAAAATTATGGAATTATTACATTTAATGTAACTTTGCACGATCTGTGGTTCAGGAAACGGAGATTTGATTAAACACGGAAAAAGTAAGAATGGTATGAAAACAAAAGCCCTCAAATCCATTTTTTTGGCAGCACTTTCCCTTTTGTTTGTCCTGCCTGCAATTTCACAAAAAGGAATAGAGGACGGTTCAAAATACGGGAAAGGTTCAGACAGCATCAACTGTATTAAAAACCTTTCGCTCTACAAGGAATTTTTCAAACACAACAATTACAAAGACGCCATTGGCCCCTGGCGGGTAGTATTTGGCGAATGCCCAGCTTCCAGTGAGAAAATGTACGTGGAAGGAGTATCCATGTACCGCAATTTCATTGAATCTGCACCCACCCCGGAACGCAGGGAGGAACTGGTCGATACCATGATGCTGATCTACGACCGGCGAATGAAGTACTTTGGCCCAAGGATGGGGGCATTCTTGGCCGCAAGGGTGTTGACCTGCTCAGGTACCGCAGGACCGATCCGGAAGCCCTGTCGGCAGGATATAGCATCCTGAAGCAAAGCATCGATATGGAAAAGAACAAGTCGCGGATGCGGTTATGGTCACCTTTATCAACGCCAGTATCACCCTGAATAAGGTCAGATATGATTGATGACAACCAGGTCATCGAGGACTATTTCATGGTGACCACCATCGTGGATAAACTGCTGAGCAAAAGTTCCCGGTGGACAAAGGCCAAAGCAATATTGATGAGCTGATGCTGAACAGCGGACTGCTCACCTGTGATGCACTGAACGGATACTTCGAACCCCAGTTCGAAGCCAGTAAAACAGACCAGAAATTCCTTGATAAACTGATCAATTTCTATACAGAGACAGGATGTGACCGTTCGGACCTGTATGTGGCTGCCTCGGAGCAAATGTATGTGATTGAACCTGGACCGAAATCAGCACACCAGCTGGCTGTGTTGTTCATGCATAAGAGGATATGGTTAAAGCGTCACATTACCTGAAGGAGGCTGTGCAGGCTACCGATGTGGACAATGAGACAAAAGCTGAGTGGTATTATGAGCTGGCCATGTGACATTCATTCAAAATAAGTACTGTGAAACCATCGTCTATGCAAAGGAAGCTGTTTCTCTGAAAAGCAATCATGGAAAAGCTTACATACTGATGGGTGACGCCATCATTTACTCCAGGGATAACCTGGGTGATGATTTCGAAAAGCGTACCGCCTTCTGGGTAGCGGCAGACAAATATGCCAAAGCCAAAGCTGTTGATCCTGAAGTTGCTGCTGAAGCCAACAAAAAGATCAATGACTATGCAGCGCAGTATCCCAACCACGAGGAGGTTTTCTTCCGTGATATGAATGACGGGGACTCCTACCAGGTGAAGGGATGTATTAACGAATATACCACAGTAAGATCAAGAAAATAATCCGGATGAAGGATTCCATTACCGAAAGGCTGTCCGCAATACCGGGCAGCCTTTTTGAATTTACTATCTTTGCGCATATGCCTTCCGGTTCAATATACAGAAAGCTCCTGTTGCTGATTTTTGTTGTGATGCTTGCTGGCTGCGAGAATGACATTGAGCGGATGAATATGCTCACAGACGAAACAATAATCCCGAAGGTCAGGGGATCCAATGTGAAAGTGATCTACAGTGATTCGGCAAGGGTAAAGATACAAATCCTGGCCCCATCGTTCCAGCAATTCCTCGATGGCGAAGAACCATATATGGAATTCCCGGAAGGCATGGAGGTCTATTTCTACGATGATTCCATGAAAATTGAATCGGAGATTAAAGCCGATTATACCATTTATTATTCTGAAACCAAGCTCTGGCATGCCACCGGCAACGTGGTAGCCCTGCGCCTTGACAACGGGGATGCATTGCATACTGAGGAACTCTTCTGGGATGAAGCAGCAGAGAGGATCTATTCAAATGCCTTTACAAGGGTCCAGAATAAGGATGGTACCTTCTACGGGAAAAGGGGATTTGAATCGGACCAGGCCCTGTCCAACTGGCAACTCAAAGGTACAAGCGGAACTGTGAATGTTCAGGATGAAGAGTAGTGTTTCAGGTATATTTGAAGTGATCTGGTTCGTGCTGGGCGGACTCATGCTGTTCATGGCCGTGGAAGCTAGCATGAACAACGGGTTTGCTGCAAGCTGGTATTATTACCTGTTCTCTGTCCTTGCTTATATCATGTATTATCTCAGAAGAAGAATGCGGATTTCGCGGCGTTAAAACCTTTGGCTTTGTTATTTATCATCCTTATCCTGGTCTCAATCCTTTTCTCGGCATTCTTCTCGGGAATGGAAATCGCGTTTATATCGGCCAATAAGCTGCGCATTGAAATTGACCGCAAACAGGAAAAATTCCTTTCCGGAATTGTCTCCTTCTTTACCAAACATCCCTCAAGGTTCATTGCCACCATGCTGGTGGGTAACAACATCGCCCTGGTGATTTACGGGATGGCATTTGCCATGCTGCTTGAAGAGCCCATCCGGGAGCTGACCGGAGGTGGTTCAGATGCCGCGGTTCTGCTGATCCAGACCCTCATCTCCACGCTGATCATCCTGCTTACTGCCGAGTTCCTGCCCAAAACCCTGTTCAGGATCAATCCCAACAATTCCCTCCGCCTGTTGAGTGTACCGATCCTGTTCTTCTATATACTGCTCTATCCGGTCACCCTGCTTACCATCGGAATCTCCAATTTTTTCATGAAATACCTGTTGCGGGTGAGCCCCGATCAGAAGTCCAAAGAACCGGTATTCAGCAAGGTCGACCTGGACCATTTTCTCACCACCCTTCAGCCGGAGCAGGAGACCGGGGGAGAGGAGACCGGGGACCTGAAGATCTTCAAGAATGCCCTTGAATTCTCCGGCCTGAAGGTAAGGGACTGCATGATCCCCCGTACCGATGTCATCGCCATGGAGGAAGATGCCGCTGTGGAGGACCTTGCACAGCGGTTCGTGGACACAGGCCTCAGCAGGATCCTTATCTATAGCGATACCATTGACAATGTGATCGGTTATGTCAACTCCAAGGACCTTTACAGGAAACCTGCCCGCATTAAAACACACCTGAAACCCATCCAGATCGTGCCCGAAGCACTTCCGGTGAATAAATTGCTGACCGGATTCATCAAGGAGAGACAGAGCATCGCGCTGGTGGTAGATGAATTCGGTGGTACATCGGGGATGATCACCACGGAAGACATTATCGAAGAGATCTTCGGTGAAATAGAGGATGAACACGACAGCAGCGACCTGGTTGAAAAACAGATTGACAAAAACCGTTTCCTTCTGTCGGGAAGGCTCGAGATCGACCACCTCAATGAGAAGTATTTTCTTTCCATCCCGGAATCGGAGGAATATGATACCCTGGCCGGATATATCATTTACCACTACGAAAGCATCCCTGAAAAGAACACCACTGTTTCACTGGATAACTTCCTGATTACCATCACAGATGTAAGCTCAAACCGGGTGGAGGAGGTGGAATTGAAGGTGATCAATTCTTAGTTGGTTAAATTTCACCTGCAGTATTTTTATTAAACCTCTAATTATTACTATATTCGTACGCTCAAAATTTTAAGGTATTCAATACATAATCAGAATTATAAATGGCCACATTACAGAAGATTAGAAACAGGGCAGGACTATTGGTAGCCGTTGTCATCGGATTAGCACTCTTTGCATTCATACTGGGTGATATGATGGGATCAGGTGCGCCTAGCAGAGGCGGAAGAAATGTCGCAGAGATCAACGGGAAAACCATCGGAGTAACCGTTTACATGGACCGGGAGAAGAGCCTTCGCGAATTCTACCAGCTCAACTCGGGCGGACAATCCCTCGATGCCGAAATGGAACGCCAGATACAGCAGGAAACGTGGAGAAGGCTGGTGAGGGAAACCATCATGGACCGCTCCTATCAGAAACTGGGGATTTTTGTAAGTACAGATGAACTGAAGACCATGGTCACCGGAGACCAGTCCATGGGAATGGGAGTCAATCCCACATTAAGCCAGCCGCACCCCATTATCAGGCAGATGTTCTCCAATCCTGAAACCGGGCAGCTGAACCGTGCAGTGATGACCAACTATTTCAATGCGCTGGAAAATCCCCAGTTCGCACAGGAAAAGAAACGCTGGTTGTTCATTGAAAAGGAGATCGTTGATGAAAAGATGAACGAGAAGTATTTCAACCTGGTCAGAAAGGGATTCCAGCCCTCTTCCCTGGATATGATGGACTATATGAAGGAGAACGGTAAGAGTGCCGATTTTGCCTACATTTCCAAGCCTTTTTCAGAAATAACCGATGATGAGATCGCATTTACAGAATCGGACATGAAGGAGTATTACAAAAAGCACAGGGAGAATTACAGCCAGAATGCCTCCAGGACATTCCAGTATGTGGTGTTCGAAGTGGTCCCAAGTGAGAAAGATGTAGAGGCCGCCATGTACTGGACCACCCAGACAATGGCAGAATTTCAGAGGACTTCCGGAGAAGAAGTTTCAAGGTATGTAAACGGAACCTCCGACGAACCCTTTGATGCCATGTATTACACATATGATGAGATCCCGGAGATCATCAAGGATTCTGTATTCAATGCTTCAACCAGTGAGGTGTTTGGTCCATACAGGGAAGAAGATGCATTTAAATTGTCCCGGACCAATGACGTACAGATGCGTCCCGATTCTGTCAGGGCCAGGCACATCCTCCTGTCATTGCAGGCCTACCAGGGCAACCGTGACATGATAAGCAGCCTTGCCGACAGCCTTGTGCAGGTGATTGAGAACGGCAGCAATTTTAACCAGCTCGCTATGGAGTATTCGGCCGATGAGAGCAACCGTGCCATCGGGGGCGATCTTGGCTGGTTCAAGGAAGGACTGATGGTCTCAGAATTCAATGACGCCTGTTTCGGGAACAGCAGCGGTGACCTGGTCACTGCCGAAACCCAGTTCGGTACGCACATTATCAGGATTGAGGAGCAGAGCCGGCCGGTGAAGAAGATCCAGATTGCCTCCATCGTCAGAAACATCTATGCCAGTGATGAGACCAACCAGGATTATTACAACCGCGCTGTGAAATTCAGGGGAAAAGCCACAGACCTGGAGAAGTTTACAGAACAAGCCCGTGAATTCGGACTGGATCCTAGGTTTGCCCCTAATATCAGCAAAGACCAACAGACCATTCCGGGCATTGAAGAACCCACCCGCCTGACCAAATGGGCCTACAGTGCTGATGTCAACAGCGTCAGTAATATCTTCAGCCAGTCGGATGAAAAATACATTGTGGCTGTTCTCACCGAAGCAAGGGAAGAAGGATATGCTGACCTGGATCAGGTAAGGGCAGAAGTAACACTTGCGGTGAAAAAAGAGAAAAAAGCAGAAGCCCTGGTTTCCAGGCTGAATGAGCAACTTGCAGGGATTAACGACCTGAACCAGTTCGGTGCGGAAAACAATGAGAATGTGGGAGAAGCAACCCAGGTAAAATTTGCCAATACTTATGTTTCCGGTATTGGTCTTGAACCCTTCATCGTGGGTGCTTCCATGTACCTCCCGGTGGACCAGGTTTCACAACCCATGGTTGGAGAGAACGGGGTGTTCGTGGTATCGGTGATCAACCGGACAGAAACACCCGTTGCAGAGGAAGTCGATCCGATGGTCAAATCGAGACTGAAGTACACCCTGGAGTCCAGAAGCAATTACGAAGCCTACAACGCACTGCTGGAAGCAGCCAAAGTTCAGGACAACCGGCTTGATATCTTCTAAACTAACTAGGGCTGTCCGAAAGGCTACCTCAGTCTACATTATCATGCAAATAGCTGTTGTCAGACTTCAGTTTCGGGCCCTCCCCGTCTTCCCCGTCCTTCAGGCTGAAACGTGAGACCTCCTGGTCCTCCGAGAGCTTTTCCTTTCCAAGGTCCACTTTCTTCCGCACATAGGCCGGCACGTTCTCCAGCTCCTCGATCTCATCATTCTTCTGGTTACCGGGGTAACCCTGCTTCCTCATTTTTCATGTGTTTCCTTCAGGTTCCTGACCCTGTCAGCCATTTTCTGCTCCTGGTCTTCCGGTGTGGTATCGGGGGCATTCTCCATGAGGATATACTCTTCCGGGTTCTCCTTATCTCCGATCCCGAATTCCAAGGCCCCCTGGTGCGGGATTGCATTGGAGGGGTAATCGCCCCGTTTCTTCTCCTGGCCCGGATCACGGAGCGGGACCTTGTGTTTCTCCTTCTTCCCGATATAGAGTTCCGGGATGCTGTTCATCTTGAATCCGGTGGCTATGATGGTGACACTGATCTGTTCCCCCAGGGACTCATCATTTCCCATGCCCCAGATCAGGGTGGTATCACGGGAGGCGGCACTGACCACATAATCGGTGATCTCGGAGATCTCATCCATGGTGATCTCTTCAGTCCCCGAAGTAATATTCAGCAATACGCTCCTTGCCCCGGTGATGTCATTGTTGTTCAGCAACGGGGAGGTCAGTGCAGCAGCAATGGCCTGCTCTGCCCTGTTCTCGCCCGATGCGGTGGCCGAACCCATGATGGCCACACCACTGTTGAACATGACTGTCTGTACATCGGCAAAATCCACATTGATATACCCGTGAACGGTGATGATCTCGGCAATGCCCTTGGCAGCAATGGCCAGCACATCATCGGCTTTTTCAAATGCATTGCTCACCTTCAGGTTCCCGTAGATCTCACGCAGCTTCTCATTGTTGATCACCAGCAATGAATCCACATGGTCCTTCAGTTCATTGATGCCTTCAATGGCCTGGTTGATCCGCTCGGGGCCTTCAAACCGGAAGGGAATGGTTACTATGGCAACAGTAAGTATTCCCATCTCCTTTGCAGCCCTGGCGATTACAGGCGCAGCCCCTGTACCTGTACCGCCACCCATTCCGGCAGTAATGAAGACCATGTTGGTGTTGCTTGAGATCACCTCCTTGATCCTGTCCAGGCTCTCCATGGCGGCCTCCCGGCCGATCTCGGCCTTGCTGCCTGCACCCCTTCCTTCGGTCAGTGCATCACCCAGCTGCAGTTTCACGGCAACCGGACTGTTGTGCAGTGCCTGTGCATCAGTGTTGCACACCACGAAATTCACATCCTGGATGCCCTTTTTATACATGTGGTTCACCGCATTGCTTCCTCCTCCTCCAACACCGATCACCTTGATGATGGATGACCGTTCGGGCGGCAAATCGAAATTCATTAGATCTTCCATGGTTCCTTTTTTCTACATTTTCACATCACTCTCATCAAAAATATCACTGAGTGTATTTTTCAGGTTTTCCAGGATCGTCCCTTTCTTCAGTCCCTTTCTCACTTTCCTGGTCTCTTCCTCATCCTGGCTGCCTGCTTCCACGAATTCATCAACATCCGGTTCATCCACTGCCATCTCCTCGCTATTCTCCTCGTAATACTCCAGCCCTTTCAGCAGCAGTCCCACCGAGGTGGAAAACATGGGCTGGTTGATCTCATCGGAGGTATCCGGTAGCCATTCGCTCACCCGGGAAACCAATGCGAACATCCATTCCTGTTTTGAACTTGACCAGCTGGTTCAGGTGCTTCAGCATGGATCCCCCACCGGTGAGCACGATGCCTGCACTCAGCTTGTCCATGTATCCCGAGTTCTCAATTTCATAACTCACGGCATCGATGATCTCCTCCATCCTTGACTGGATAATGTAGGCCAGGCTTTTGAAGCTGATCTCCTTGGGATCACGCCCCGAGATCCCGGGAATGGTGACCACCTTATCCTCCTGTGCCAGGTCCCCCAGTGCAGAACCGAACTGGATCTTCAGAGATTCGGCCTGGCGCTGAAGAATGGCGCAACCCTCCTTGATATCCCGTGTGATCACATTCCCCCCGAAGGGGATGACTGCGGTATGCCTGATCACATCGTCATAGTAGACGGCCACATCGGTGGTGCCGCCACCTATATCCACCAGGGCCACACCTGCCTCCTTTTCATCTTCGGTCAGGACCGAAGCACTGGAGGCAAGGGGTTCAAGGACCAGCTGTTTCACATCCAGGCCTACCCTGTTGATACACTTTCCGATGTTCCTTGCCGAGGAGATCTGTCCGATCACAATATGGAAATTGGCCTCCAGCCTCTTCCCGAACATTCCCACCGGGTTTTTCACACCGGTTTCATTATCCACAATGTAGCTCTGGGGAAGCACATGGATGATCTCCTCCCCGTTGTCCACCGGGATCCGTTGCATGTCCTCGATCAGGTCCTGAATATCTTCCCTGGTGATCTCATCCTCATAGGATACCCGGTTCATATACCCCCTGTTTTTAACCGACTTGATGTGCTGTCCGGCGATCCCCACAAACACCTCGTTGAACCTGATGCCCGATTGCTCCATTGCCTCGGCGGAGGTGGTCTGGATCGCATTTACTGTCTCCTCAATGTTAAGGACGACACCACGTTTGACACCCTTGGATGCCGTCTGACTGATGCCCAGGACCTCAAGCCTGTCCTGTTCATTCAACCGGCCCACCAGGCTTACAATCTTGGTGGTTCCAATGTCAACCGCAGCTACAATTTTTCCGTTTGTTGCCATAGCTTTACCGTTTAGTACATATTACTTGGTTCGTATATTTCAAATTGATTGTTCCGTAGGTATTCCATCCGTACCTGGAAAGCCCCTGCTCGTAAAGAAGTTCCAGGTTCCTGAGTTTTCTTTCCCAGTTATCCATGCTCCCCAGCAGGATGTGGTGGGCCCCGACCCTGGGGATCAGCTCGTAGTCTCCCCTGCTGTTCACGTAGATCTGTACCACCTGGTCGTTCCAGAATGGGTGTGAGTCCAGGAAGGTGCAGAACCGGTAGATCTCCTCCAGGGCACCGGTGGGTTTACTTTCATCCACCGGGTAGGGGATGTTCCCCGATGCAAGCATGATCAGCGGTGTGAAATGGTCCGACAGGGGAAGCACTTTCCCTTCCCTGTCCAGGTAGTAACCCCTTTTCCCGTCGGGAAGTATCCTGACCAGCGGTACCCGCTGTTCCACCCTGACCTCCAGCCTGCCTGAAATATCCTTGCTCACCTCTGCATTGCGGATAAACGAATTTCCTTCAAGCATCTGCTCCAGCTCACGGATATTGATCCCCGTCAGCGGGTAGCCCTGCATCTGGATACCGGACGATTCCAGCATCTCCCTCACCTGGCCCCTGGTTACAAACCGGTTGTTTATCGTATCCTGGAGGTACACATCAATCCTGTTGCAGATCACTCCTTCCGACTCTGCAGATACAAACCCCATGACCAGCACAAACCATGCTGCAATTCCGGTCCACATCCCTATTTTCAGTACTTTCTGCATCACCTCTTCTCCATCCACCCTTTTATGGGTGGTACAAACTGGTTAATATCCCCTGCTCCCATGGTCACCAGCAAACCGGGATCCTGTTCTGCTAGGACCCGCATCACCTGTTCCCGCGACACCAGGTATTTCTCCGTCAGGTTTACCTGGTCGAAGATCAGTGCGGAGGAGACACCCGGGATGGGCTCCTCCCGGGCAGGATAGATCTCCATCAGGACCAGCACATCCAGCATTTCCAGGCTCCCGGCAAATTCCCGGGCAAAATCCCGGGTACGTGAATAGAGGTGCGGCTGGAATATCCCTGTCAGCTTTTTGCCGGGGAAAAGCCTTTTTACCGAACCGAGGAAAGCCCTGATCTCCTCGGGATGGTGCGCATAATCATCAATATAGATCCTCCCCTTCGCCTGCACCTGCAGGTCGAATCTCCGTTCCACCCCCCTGTACCCGGCAAGGTTCCTGGCAATGGTCTCCGGAAGCATCCCCAGCTGGTGGGCAACGGCCACCGCAGCCACTGCATTCTCCACATTCAACAATCCCGGGATCCCAAGCTGGATCCCCGGGATGACCGTGTCGGGGGTAACCACCGTAAACCGGCTCCCGATCCCATGGGAGGTCAGTTTCCTTGTGTGGTAATCTGCCTCTGCACCCTCCACCGAGTAGGTATAGCACTCCACGTGATCCGGCACAGCCGGATCCAGTCCAAGCTTATGGATCAGCTTGCCTTTCTCCTTTATCTGTGCGATGTAGGCCTCGAAGCCTTTGATGATATTCTCTTGTGAATGGTATATATCCAGGTGATCGGCATCCATGGAAGAAACCAATGCAATATCCGGGAAGAGGGTCAGGAAGGAGCGGTCGTATTCATCAGCCTCTGCGATGATCACCCTGGATGCGGGATCCAGGTAGAAATTGCTCCCGGTGTTCTTGCTGATCCCTCCCAGGAAAGCGTTGCATCCCAGTGTGGAATTGTGAAGGATATGGGCCAGCATGGTAGAGATGGAGGTCTTTCCGTGTGTACCGGCAATTCCGATCCCCGTTCCTGTATTGAATACCTCTCCCAGTGCCACCGAGCGTTTGATCACCCTGAATCCCCGCTTCCGGAAATAGTTGAGTTGCTGGTGGTTTTCATGCACTGCCGGGGTATAGATCACCAGGGTCCTTTCGGGATTCCGGAAGGCCTCCGGGATCAGTACCGACCGGTCTTCGAAATGAATATCGATCCCCTCCCGCACCAGCTGGTCGGTCAGGGTGGTGGATACCCGGTCATAACCGGCTACCTGCTTGCCCTGGCTCACAAAATAGCGTGCCAGCGCACTCATGCCGATGCCGCCCGCACCAATAAAATAAACACTATCCAGGTTTGCCCAGATCATACGCTTTTAACCAGTTTCAGGACCTCCGAAGCAATCCGTCCGGATGCATCGGGGATCCCCATTTGTTGTATGTTCTCCGATAAGGTGCTCTTCCTGCCCTGATCCCCCATCAGTTCCAGCATGGTATCCACCAGCCTCTCCCGGGCCTCATGTCAGGGATCATCACAGCCGCATCCCGTGAAACCAGCGCCTCTGCGTTCCTGGTCTGGTGATCCTCTGCCACATTGGGCGAAGGGACCAGGATGGCCGGTTTACCGATGATGCACAGCTCCGAAATGGTGATGGCCCCGGCCCGGGCGATGATCACATCCGCTGCACCATACGCCCTGTCCATCTTTGATATAAAAGGCAACACCTTCACATTCTTTAGTCCACTCCGGGCAACCTTCGCCTCCACCTCATGGTGGTACAGTTTGCCGCACTGCCAGATCACCTGCAGGTCATCCCGGTCCAGTTTATCCAGTCCGCCAATCACGCTTTCATTCACAGTTCTTGCACCCAGGCTTCCCCCCACCACCAGGCACGTCTTCTTCCCATCCTCCAGTCCGAATTCCTCCAGGTCTCCTGACCGGTCAGTTGTACGGCCCACCAGGTTCTGCCTGACCGGATTGCCTGTAAGCACGATCCTGCCCGCAGGAAAGTAACGGTCCATCTGCTCATAAGCCACGCAAATGGTCTGTGCCGACCGTGCCAGCAGCCGGTTGGTAACCCCCGCATAGGAGTTCTGCTCCTGGATCAGTACAGGGATCCCCTTTCTTGCAGCAGCTTTCAGGATCGGGCCGCTTGCATAACCACCCACTCCCACCGCCACGTGGGGCTGGAAATGCCTGACAATCCTCCGTGAGCGCACCAGGCTGGCTGCCAGCTTGAAGAAGAATGTAACATTCCTCAGCGTAAGCCTCCTCTGGAATCCGGCCACGGGCAATCCCACGATGGTATAACCGGCCTCAGGCACCTTCTCCATTTCCAGACGCCCGAGGGCCCCCACGAACAGGAATTCAGCCTGCGGGTGCAACGCCCTGATGGCATCGGCGATGGAGATGGCCGGGAAGACATGGCCCCCTGTGCCCCCTCCTCCTATGAGGATCCTGTATGTGGTCTCCCTATTCATTCAAATCAAATTCGGTCCGTTTCCCGGGCTGCTGGTCCACAGCACTCCCGGACTCCGTTTCACCTATATCAGCCACATCGGTCAGCCCGGTCCCGTCAATCCCGGTCCCACCGTTGGGTTCTGTTTTCCTGCGTTCGTCAACTGCAGGCTCACCTCCTGCGGTTGCATCTGCTTTGGTGCCCCAGCTCACCGAAAGGATCATCCCGGTAGCCATGCTGGTAAAAAAGATGGAAGATCCTCCCATGCTCACCAATGGAAGTGTCTGTCCGGTCACCGGCACCAGTCCCACCGCCACTGCCATGTTCACAAAGGCCTGGAGGACCAGGCCCAGGGAAAGGCCGAAGGCCAGGAAAGCGCCATAGGTGCTCCGGCTTCGCCGGATGATCATTCCCGCCCTGAAAAAGAGCCACAGGTAAAGAGCCAGCACCAGCACCCCGCCGATAAGACTCCCGTACTCCTCGATGATGATGGCATATATAAAATCGGAATAGGGATGGGGCAACAGGTTCCGCTGGGTGCTGTTACCTGGACCCTTCCCGAAAAGCCCTCCCTGTACGATGGCCACCTTGGCCTGGTCGGCCTGGTAGCTGTCCCCTTCACCGGAGGAGAAGTTCTCAATACGGTTCTTCCAGGTGGCTATTCGCCCCTGCTTGTTGAGCAGCAGGGATCCCCCCACAAAGATGGTGAGGGCAAACAGTCCCGTGAAAACCATCAGTGCCAGGTACTTCACCGGGATGCGGCCCACGAACATCAGGGCAAATGCGGTGGCAAACAGGAGTGCTGCGGTCGAGAAATTGGCCGGAAGGACCAGGGCACATATGCCGATAATGGCCATGGAAGCCCGGCCGAATACATCCCTGAAGTTCCTGATATCGTTCTGGTTCACCGAAAGCACCTTGGCCAGGTACATGACCAGTGCGATCTTGGCAAAATCAGATGTCTGGATGGTGAGACCGGTCCCCGGGATCTGCAACCACCTGGTGGCCTCGTTGATGTTCTTGCCAACCACCAGGGTAAGGACAAGCAGCGGGATGGCCACATAGAGGGCTACCACCGAAATACGACTGAAGATCCGGTAAGGCACCAGGTGCACAAAGAAGATGATCAGCAGTCCCAGGAGGATAAATTTCAGCTGCCTGAACAGGTAGAAGAAGGTATTGCCCCCTCGGTGCTGGTAAGCCAGGGAGCCGGTGGAACTGTACACCGACAACAGGGAGATCACCAGCAGTATCAATACCACCATCCAGATGATCCTGTCCCCCTTTATATACCTCCTCACCTTCACTTTATAACTTTATAAACTTTATAACTTTACAAACTTCTAACTGCTTCTTTAAACTGCCTCCCCCTGTCCTCAAAACTCTCAAACAGGTCAAAGCTGGCACAGGCCGGGGAGAGCATCACAGTTTCTCCGTCCCTTGCCAGGTAATAGGCCGCCTTAACGGCATCCTCCATGCTGGCAGATTCAACGATCGACTCCACCTTCCCCGAAAACGCCTGCAGCACCCGCTGGTTGTCCTTGCCCAGGCAGACAATGGCTTTCACCTTGTTCTCCACCAGGTTGAACAATGCACCATAATCATTCCCCTTGTCCACCCCCCCGACAATCCAGACGGTTTTTCCCTTCACACTCTCAAGGGCATACCAGGTGGCATTCACATTGGTGGCTTTGGAATCATTGATGAAGTTGATCCCGTGGACCTTCATGACCGTCTCCAGCCTGTGTTCCACCCCCTGGAAATCCATCAGTGCTTCCCTGATCACATCGTTGCGTATCTTCAGCACATTGCCGGCAATACCGGCCGCCATGCTGTTGTAAGTATTGTGCCTTCCTTTCAGCGACAGCTCCTCCACCGACATGGAGAAATCCACATCATCAAACTCGATCCGCATCAGCTCATCCTGTTCCACCCACGCCACATCATTCTCCTTCTTCTGGTACGCAAAGGGAAGTTGCTGTGCCCTGGAGACAATCTTTTCCAGCTCTTTGATGGTGATCTCATCATCGGAGCAGAATACGAAGTATTCTTCCTCGGTAAGGTTCTGGCTCACCCTGAACTTGGAATCCACGTAGTTCTGAAAATCGTAATCGTACCGGTCGAGGTGGTCGGGTGTGATGTTCAGCAATATGGCAATGTCAGCCTTGAATTCATACATGCCATCCAGCTGAAAACTACTCAGTTCCAGTACGTAGTAATCATATGCCTCGGTGGCCACCTGCAAAGCAAAACTCCGGCCCACATTCCCGGAATGCCCACATTCAGGCCGGCTTTGCGCATCATATGATGGATCAGTGACGTGGTGGTGGTCTTCCCGTTGCTCCCGGTAATGCATATTTTTTTGGCCGTGGTATACCGGCCGGCAAATTCGATCTCGGAAATGATCTTGACCCCCTTCTTCCTGAGCACCTTTACGATGGGGGCGCTCTCCGGGATCCCCGGACTCTTGATTACCTCGCTGGCATTGATGATAAGACGTTCCGTATGCCCCCCCGATTCATACAGGATCTGGTACTCATCCAGCATCTCACGGTAAAACGGTTTGATCTTACTGGCATCCGAAACAAAAACATCAAATCCTTTCTGTCTGGCAAGAATGGCTGCTCCTGTTCCACTCTCGCCTGCTCCGAGGATCACTATACGTTCTCTGTTTTCCATAGGGTCGTTATACTTTGGGTTATCTTATTTTTAGGGTTACAATGGAAATCACCGCCAGCATGATCCCCACGATCCAGAACCTGGTCACGATCTTGGGTTCGGGAAATCCTTTTTTCTGGTAATGATGGTGGATGGGCGACATGAGGAAAATCCTCCTGCCCTCTCCGTATTTTCTTTTTGTCCGTTTGAAATAGCTGACCTGCAGGATCACCGAAAGGCTTTCCACCAGATAGATCCCGCAAATGAGGGGAATCAGCAGCTCCTTTCGGATGATCACGGCAAATACTGCAATGATCCCTCCCAGGGCCAGGCTGCCGGTATCACCCATAAATACCTGGGCAGGGTAAGAGTTGTACCACAGGAATCCGATGGTGGCCCCCAGAAAGGCTCCGGAAAATATCAGCAACTCTCCCGCATAGGGTATATGCATGATATTCAAATAATTGGAGTAAATGGCATTGCCGGATAGCCAGGCCAGGATCCCCAGGGTGATCCCGATGATAGCTGCCGAACCGGTGGCCAGTCCGTCCAGTCCGTCCGTAAGGTTGGCACCGTTGGACACCGCGGTGACAATAAAAATGACTGCCAGCACGAATACGATCCAGACCACGTGATCGGCATACTTCCCAGCAAACCAGACCAGCCAGGTATAGTCAAATTCGTTGTTCTTCACGAACGGAATGGTGGTTAGGGGCTTCTTATGTTCCTGGATCACATAAAGGTTGCCCCCGTCATCCACCTGCATCTCCTCGGTACTGAACAGATCGAAATTCTCCTCGGTCACCGTGATCCGCTCCCGGATCATCACGTCATCACTGAGAAAAAGGGTGATCCCAACAATCAGTCCCAGGCCCACCTGGCCGATGATCTTGAATTTCCCCCGCAATCCCTCCTTGTTCTTTCTGAACACTTTGATATAATCATCCAGGAAACCGATGATACCCAACCAGAGGGTGGTGATCAGCATCAGAAGGATGTAAATGTTGGTCAGATCGGCAAAAAGCAATACCGGGACCACGATGGATGCCAGGATGATGATCCCCCCCATGGTGGGTGTCCCCTGCTTCTGGTTCTGTCCCTCCAGCCCCAGGTCGCGAACGCTCTCGCCTATCTGTTTGCGCCGGAGGAAGTTGATGATCCGCTTGCCCAGCAGCATGGAGATCACCAGCGAGGTAATGATCGTCATGGAAGCCCTGAAAGAGAGGTATTGGAACATGCCGGCCCCCGGGAAATCAAACTGGTCTAGGTATGTAAACAGGTGGTAGATCATAGGCTCAGTGTAAATACTGTTGAAGGATCTCCATATCGTCGAATGCTATCTTCCGGTCCCCGATGACCTGGTAGTTCTCATGGCCCTTCCCGGCCACCAGGATAATGTCCCTGCTGCCTGCCAGCATACAGGCTGTCCGGATGGCCTCCTCCCGGTCCGTGATGCGAAGGACCCGGTCCAAAACCCCTGCGGGAATACCCTCCATCATCTCATCCAGGATGCTTTCCGGATCCTCATCCCTGGGATTGTCGGAGGTGAGGATCACCTTGTGACTGGCCTCTGCCGCGATCCTTGCCATTCTCGGGCGTTTCCCCCGGTCACGGTTTCCACCTGCTCCAACCACGGTGATGATCTCCCCCCCTGGAGCATGGCTACCTCCCTGATGGTCTCCAGCACATTGCTGAGGGCATCAGGGGTATGGGCATAATCCACGATCCCGGTTGTTCCCTTCTCAGTCCGGAAGGTCTCAAAACGTCCCTTCACGGGATCCACCCGGCTGATCTCCTGAAGCACATCACCGGATTGATGCCCCAGCAGGACGGCCACACCATAGATGCAGAGAAGGTTGCTTGCATTGAAACGGCCGGGCAGTTTGACCCATACCTCGGCACCGTTGATCTCCAGGGAGGAACCCTCCAGGTGCATCTCTTTGATCTTTCCCCTGAAATGCTCACTGTACTGAGGCTGTAGTCATGCTTTTCCGCCTTGCAGTTCTGAAGCATCACCTTTCCATTCTTATCATCCCCGTTGACCAGGGCAAATGCGTCTGACGGCAGGTGGTCGAAAAACCGCTTTTTCACATCCAGGTAGGTCTTGAAATCCTTGTGATAATCGAGGTGTTCCCGGGTCAGGTTTGTAAATACCCCCCCGTTAAAATCCAGCCCCTCCATCCGGTCCTGGTCGATGGCATGGGATGAAACCTCCATGAAACAGTACCCACATCCAGCCTCCACCATGCTTCTCAGGAAACTATTGATCTGAAGCGGATCGGGGGTGGTATGGGTGGCCGGGAAGGACTTCTCTCCCGACAAGAACCTGGATGGTGGAGAGCAGTCCGGCACTGGAACCCAAGCCCGGTATGTACCTGGTGAAGCAAGGTGGCAATGGTGGTTTTCCCGTTGGTCCCTGTGATCCCCACCAGGTGCATCTCCCTGGAAGGATGCCCGTAAAATGCCGAGGCCATCAGGGCCAGTGCCGTCCTGGATCCGGGGACCCTGATCCAGGTGGTCTTTTCATATCCCGGGACGGGTCGGCTTCTCGGACACCACTGCCACGGCACCCCCTTCAATGGCCTGATCGATGTAATCATGCCCGTCAGTGCCGGTTCCCCTGACCGCCACAAAAAGATCCCCCTTGTTCACACTGCGCGAATCAAAAGTGATCCCCCCGATCTCCGGGTCGTGCTCTCCGGTGATCTCCACAGATTCCAGTTCCGATATGATCTTATCCAGCTTCAATTATCCTGTTTTTATACTCATTTTCAGCGTGATCTCCATTCCCTTCCGAAGCAGTGCTCCTGCCTGTACCGATTGCTTGCGTACCGTTCCCCTCCCATCCACCACCACACTGATTCCTTTGCTTTCCAGCAGGTATAATGCATCCTTCAATCCCATATCCACCACGTTGGGAACCAGTGCTTCGGGAATCTCCCGGTCGCTGAGGAGCATGCCCCCGGTGGTACTGCTGGTGGAAACCCATGGTCCCCCCGGACCATTGTCTTCAATTGGCAGATCCAGGTATCTGTATGCCGATTCCAGCGCATTCCTTTGCCCGCTTTTGGAATAGGGTACCTGGATGGATCCTCCGGCCAGCTCCACCGGGGCAGCATGCATTTCATATTCCCGCACATAGATCCGGTCGGTGACCTCCCGGAAAATGGGTCCTGCCACCAGGTTCCCGTAATAGATGTGCCTGGAGGGTGCGTTGACCACCACGATGCAGGAGTACTTGGGATTATCAGCAGGAAAATACCCCACAAATGAGGCCTGGTACAATGATTTTGTATACCCTTCCTTGCTGAGTGACACCTGGGCAGTCCCTGTTTTGCCTGCAATCTTGTAATGGCTGTTGGACAGGTTCCTGGCAGTTCCGTTCTCCACCACCCCCTCCAGCATCCTCTTCATCTGTACCAGGGTTTCCCGGGAACAGATGTGGTTGTTGAGCACCTCGGTCTGGAATTGCTTCACGGTCTTCCCGTGGGAGCGCATCTCCTCCACAAAAACCGGCTTCACCATCTTTCCGTCATTGGCCACTGCATTGTAAAGGGCCAGGATCTGCAGGGGTGTCATCCGCACCTCGTAACCGATGGACATCCATGGAAGGGAGAGTCCCGACCACAGTTCACTGTCGGTATACTTGATCTCGGGTTTCCCCTCCCCCCTGATCTCGATCCCCAGCTTCCGGTTCAGTCCCATTTCATAGAGCCGGTCGACAAACTGTTCCGGGTTCTCTTTATAGTTTTCATTCACCAGCATGGAAATCCCCACATTGGAGGAGGCCTCGAAAGCACGCTGAACAGTGATCTCTCCCAGTCCCTCATCCCCACTGTCCTCCATCTTCTGGCCGTAATAATAGATCACCCCATTCCCCACATCCACCATATCATCAGGCCGGACATGTCCATCCTCCAGCAGGGCAATCATGGAAGCAAGCTTGAAAGTGGATCCCGGTTCGGTACTCTCCCCGATGGCAAAATTGTAATTCTCGCTGTAGTTCCCATCCTCATCCCTGGCCAGGTTGGCAATGGCACGACCTTCCCGGTCTTTCACCTCCATCAGGACCACCGTCCCATGATCGGCACCGTGTCTGCATCAACTGGGTGTGCAGTGCATTTTCAGCCACATCCTGCAGGTCCACATCGATGGTGGTGACAATATCATAGCCATCCTGGGGCTCAATCTCATTGGCATCGTTAATGGGCATCCAGATATCCCCGCGGATCTTTCTCATGAGGCGGTATCCCTCCACCCCTTTTAGTTCAGCTTCATAGGCTCCCTCGATTCCTACCACACTTCGCAGGTCACCACTCATGGTATAACCCACCGTCCTGGCGGCAAGCATCCCGTAAGGTCTCACCCGCCTGTTCTGCTGCACATAGATCACCCCTCCCTTGTAACTGCCCAGGTTGTAGATGGGGAATTCCTTTACCTGCTGCAACTGGGTATAGGTTACATTCCTTTTGACCAGGAAGTAGCGGTTTCCATCTCTCCCTGGCCCTGACCAATTCCCGCTTGTAGGTGGACCAGTGCCGGTCCTGGAAAAGGTTCGAGAGTGATTTGGAAAGCTGGTCGACCCCAGGTCGAATATCTCGTTGGTGAATGATTCCGACCGAAAGTCCATGCGGATCTCGTAGAAGGGGACGTCATACAGCCAGCAGGCGGCCGTCGGACGAGTATATATTCCCGCGGTTGGGCTCAATGACCTTGTGGCGGACGGTACTGTTCTCCTCCTGGGCCCATTTCTCCTTTTCGAAGAACTGCAGGTGCAGTGCCTTCCCGAAGATGAGCAGTCCCATGATCAACATCAGGATGTAGACCAGGGATGCGCGAACCAATATGTCCCGTTTCAATGACATGCTACTTTTTCGGTTCAATCAGTTTTTTTGGCGGTTCAAGGTTCTCCTCCAGCCCCAGCTCATAGCGGTTTACCAGCCTGACCACCTCGCTCTGCCGGCTGATCCTTACCAGGTCGGAGGAGATGGTGATGGATTTGGCCCTCAGCTCCTTTACATCGCCCTGGAGCTGGTTCAGCCGGATCACCGTTTTCTCGGCATGGTTCCTGTTGGCGATGGAGATGAAGGCTATCAGGACCAGCAGCAGGATAAACCGCGACTGCTTCAGCACCGCTTTTCGGGTAAGCACATTTCCATCCAGCAGGTCACGGAAGGAGAAGGACTTTTCCTTTTCCTCCATCGAAGGATCAAATTCAATATTCTGCTTCTCTTTTACCATCAATCCACTCTTTCAGCAATTCTCAGTTTGGCACTCCTGGCCCTGTTATTCTCCTCCACCTCCTCCGGGGAAGGAACGATCACGCTCCGGTTGACCAGCTTCCAGGGTGTCTCCGGTGTGCCGTAGAAATCTTTGTGCACCTCCCCCTCCAGGTTCCCCGAACGCATGAAGTTCTTCACCAGCCGGTCTTCGATGGAGTGGTAGGTGATCACCACCAGCCTTCCCGCCGGAGCCATTGCCCCGGTTGTCTGCAACAGCATCTCCCTGAGCGCCTCCATCTCCTCATTCACTTCAATGCGCAGGGCCTGGTAAACCCTGGCCAGGAACTTGCTGGGTTTCCCCCTGGGTATAAACCTCCTGATGGCCTCTTCCAGGTCGCCGGTGGTGGCAAGCCTGCCACTGTTCCTGGCATGTTCAATGGCCGATGCAATGGCCCTGGCATTACCCAGCTCCCCGTAGGCACGGAACACGCGGGCCAGGTCATCCACGGGAGTAGTTGTTCAGTACCAGTGATGCCGATTTCCTGCTGGCGCACATCCATGCGCATATCAAGCCCCGTGTCTGATTTGAATGAAAACCCCCGGCCGGGAGTGTCAATCTGATGTGATGAGATACCCAGGTCAGCCAATATTCCGTCCACTTTTGCTATGGCATGGTATCTCAGGTAATTTCTTAAATATCTGAAGTTTGCCCCGATAAAGGTGACGCGGAGTCATCCGGAACATTGGCTTCGGCATCCTGATCCTGATCAAATGCTACAAGCCTGCCTTTTTTTCCCAACTTTTTTAGAACTTCGAGGGAGTGCCCCCCTCCACCAAAGGTCAGATCCACGTAAATGCCCTCTGGTCTGATATTTAATCCGTCTATGCTTTCATGCAACAATGCCGGCTTATGATAGCCCATTATGTATCTGGTTCATCAAACGATCCACCCAATATTTTTTCAGCCATGGCTGCAAATTTTCATCCACTGCGCTCACTTTTCCATATGCTCAGAGGCCCAGATCTCGATCTTTCCTGACTGCCCTGCCAGCACCACCTCATTTCTGATCCCTGCATAATCCAGCAACCGCTTGGGGATCAGCATCCGGTTGTTGGCATCCAGTGAAACCTCGGCCGTTCCCGAGAAGAACATCCTCAGGAAACGTGCATGCTCCTTGTTATAGGGATTGGTCCTCGACCGGATGATCCTGTTCTGCCTTTCCCACTCCTCCATGGGATACATGATCAGGCAGTTTTCAAACACATCCCGCTTCAGCACAAAACCATCCTGAACAGCCTCCCTGATCTGCTTTTTAAAGGCAGAAGGAAAGGAGAGCCTTCCTTTAGGATCAAGCCTGACCGTATAGTCTCCGATGAAGGTTATCATTGGGTTTCCGCGGGTTTGAACGTAAAAATAGTACTTTTTCACCACTTTGTACCATTTCACCCCACTTTTTCCCACTTTGTTAATAACTTTTGCATGGTTATACCCGGGATTTTTTTAATACTTTTGTTCTGCTGTATGGATGAAGCCACCCATAAGAAGAATTTTAAGCCCATCGTTCTCAGGGACCTGTTTATGGATAAAAAACCTTCCGTGGCCCGGTGGATTCCCGGATTTGTTTTCACGCTCCTCTCGAGGATTCTGAGGATTGATTTTATGAACACCATCCTGTACCATCACGGATTTAAAAAGAATGTGGATTTTGCCAATGCTTCCATCGAAGCATTCAATGTGAGCCTGGAAGTGATCGGCAAGGAGACCTCCCCGCAGAGGGACGTTTTATTTTCGTGGCCAACCATCCCCTGGGGGGATTTGACGGCATGATGATTATCAGTGAGTTATGTGATGTGTACACCCATCTGAAGGTGCTGGTAAACGACCTGCTGATGAGCGCAAAGAACATGGACGGGATTTTTGTCCCCATCAACAAGCATGGCAGCCAGGCCACGGAGAATGTCCGCCGGATCAATGCCATTTTTGAATCGGATCAGCAGGTCATGTCTTTCCCTGCCGGACTGGTTTCCAGGAGAAAGAAAGGGGATCATCAGGGATATGAATTGGCAAAAAAGCATCATTACCAAGGCCAAACAGTCGAAACGGGACCTGGTCCCCATCCATGTGTCCGGAAGATGCTCCAACTTCTTCTATAACCTTTCCAATATCAGGAAATTCCTGGGTATCAAGACCAACCTGGAAATGTTCTTCCTGCCCAACGAATCCTACCAGCACCGGAACAAGCACTTTGTTATCACCTTCGGGAAACCCATACCATACGAAACCTTTGATTCCCGGTTTACACCGAGAGAGTGGGCAGCACTTGTGAAGGATCACACCTACGACCTGGCCGGGAACCCCGAAAGCAACTTCAGTTACCTTAAAGCCTAAAACCACACCATCATGTCCATGAAGGAAATCATTCCCCCTGTTCCCCTGGAAGCCCTCAAGGATGAGCTTACCAACGACAAGTTCATTCGCAAAACCAATAAGGCTGGGAATAAGATCTATATTGTCAACGCCGCAAATGCCCCCAACACCATGCGGGAGATCGGCAGGCTCAGGGAGGTCTCCTTCCGCAATGCAGGTGGGGGTACAGGCCTGGAATGCGACCTGGACGAATTTGATACCGGGGAGGACGCCTACCAGCAACTGGTAGTGTGGGATCCTGATGAGCAAGCCATTCTTGGGGGATACCGGTTCCATATCTGCGATCCGAACAAGTGCCAGAAAGACGGGACCATCAGGCTTGCCACCTCCAAATTGTTCGATTTTTCCGACCAGTTTATAAAGAATTACATGCCCCACCTGATCGAACTGGGGCGTTCATTTGTGCAGCCCAAATACCAATCTACGGCGCTTCGCAGAAAGGGGATCTATGCCCTTGATAACCTCTGGGACGGGCTGGGAACCCTGGTGCTTGACTACCCGGAGAAGAAATACATGTTCGGGAAGGTGACCATGTACCTCCATTACCACCAGATGGCCAGGGACATGATCCTTTTTTTTCTGAATAAGCATTTCCCTGATGATGACCTCTGGTGACTCCGAAAGAACCTTTAAAAATGGCCACCGACCGTGCCAAGCTGACAGCCATTTTCACAGGCCAGAATTATAAGGAAGATTATAAGATCCTTTCCAAGGAAGTGAGGGCCTGCGGGGAGAATATCCCACCACTGATCAATGCATATATGAACCTGTCACCATCCATGAGAACATTCGGAACTGTTCTGAACAAGAGCTTTGGGGATGTGGAGGAGACCGGGATCATGATCACCGTGTATGATCTTTACAAGGCCAAAGTGGAACGGCATGTGATGAATTATGTGCCCAAACAGCTGCAGAAGATCAGGAGCATCCGCAGGAGGGACCTGAAGATCGCCAGGCTCATGCGAAGGTTCACCTTTAACAAGCGCGGAAAGTAATCAGCACCCATACTCAACTCAGCAGGCGAAGGTATTGATCAATATGCCCGGGTATTGATCCCGTGGATGTAATTCAGGAAGGAGTTGCTTACCACTTTGTTCCCGCCCGGGGTGGGATAATCACCTGTGAAATACCAGTCCCCCAGGTCATCAGGCACTGCCTTGTGAAGGTTTTCAATGGTCTGGTAAACGATTTTGACCTCAGCCTTCACCTCCGTATCTGTCAGCATTTCTGCGATTTTCTGGCTGACCTGTTCCACCGTAAATGGCTTGTAGATGTCCTTCACATAGTTCACAAATTCCTCCTTGGGCAGGTCCTTCTGCATGTTGCACTTCTTATACACCTCGTTGATCACATGCTCCATCTCATTCTCCTTGAGCAATGCAATGGCTGCCTGGAAGGCCGTGAAATCACCCAGCTTGGCCATATCGATCCCATAGCAATCGGGATACCTGATCTGCGGGGAGGAGGAGACCACCACAATCCGCTTGGGCTCCAGCCTGTCCAGTATCTTAATAATGCTCTGTTTCAGCGTGGTCCCCCTGACAATGCTGTCATCGATCACCACCAGGTTATCCAGACCCGGCCTGATGGCACCATAGGTAATATCATACACATGACTCACCATGTCCTTTCGTCCTTTATCCTGGGAGATAAAGGTGCGGAGCTTCAGATCCTTGATGGCCACTTTTTCAATGCGGGCCCGCTCTGTCATGATCGTCAGCACCTCCTCCTGGTCACAACTCCCGTTCAGTTTCTTCAGCTTATCCCATTTCTTCTTCACCATGTGATCTTCCACACCCTTGACCATCCCGTAAAAAGCCGATTCGGCTGTGTTAGGAATGAATGAAAAGACGGTGTTGTCCACATCATAATCGATGGCCTTCAGGATATCAGGTACCAGGAGTTCACCCAGCATTTTCCGTTCCCGGTAGATCTCCCGGTCCGATCCCCTTGAGAAATAGATCCGCTCGAACGAACACGATTTCTTTGGATGGGATTCCTGTATCTGGTCGAGGATCACCTCCCCGCTCTTTTTGATCACAAGGGCATGACCCGGGGGTAATTCATGGATCTCCTCGAATTTCACATTCATGGCTGTCTGGATCACGGGCCGTTCCGAAGTGACAATCACAACCTCCTCATCCTGGTAATAATATGCCGGCCGGATCCCCCAGGGATCACGCATGGCAAACAGGTCCCCATGCCCCATCATGCCTGCAACCGTATATCCGCCGTCCCACCGCTTGCTTGCCCCTTCAAGCACCTTTGCCACATTCAGGTTCTTGCCAATCATCTCGGTAATATCCTTGTTGGTATACCCCTCCGTCTTATATTCATCGAAAAGCCGCTGGTTCTCATTGTCCAGGAAATGGCCCATCTTTTCCAGCATGGTCACTGTATCAGAATACTCCTTGGGATACTGTCCCAGTTCCACCAGGATCTGGAACAGTTCATCCACATTGGTCAGGTTGAAATTCCCTGCCATTACCAGGTTCCTGGTCCGCCAGTTGTTTTGCCGCATAACCGGATGCAGGTTTTCGATACTGTTCGATCCAAAGGTCCCATAACGCAGGTGCCCCAGGTAAGCCTCTGCCACAAAGGGAAGGTTCATTTTCGCCCATTGGGGATCATTGAGCGCCTCCGGATGCTTACGCTCAGCTTTTGTGTAGTCATTATAAACCTTCCTGAATATCTCGTTGATGGCTGATGACCCGGTCTCGCGCTGGCGGTTAAAATATTTCCTTCCCGGGGGAGTGTCCAGCTTCAGGCTCACGATTCCTGCGCCATCCTGTCCCCTGTTCCTCTGCTTCTCCATCAGCAGGTAGAGCTTCTCCAGGCCATATCTCCACGATCCATAGGTCAGCTGGTAATGCTCCAGTGGTTTCAGCAGCCGGATCAGGGCAATACCGCACTTGTGTTTTATATCGTCCGTCATTGGATATTGATATAATCTTCCACCAGGATGGGATTGGGGAATTTCTTTTTCACCTGGTCATATAACTTGAGGGCTTCACTGCGGGTTCTGCAATCGCCTACATAGACCTTAAAATAGGGTTCATCGTAACGGTAGTAGGCATCGGTACCCGGGAAAAACGATAAAAACCTGGCCCTTACCCGCTGCTGCTCTTCCTTGGCACCAATCCCGCTTTCGGAATAGATCCTTATGCGGTATCCCGGGACTCCCCGGATCTTGCTGTTCCTGACCAGAAATTTGTAATAGTTGGCCACCAGCAGGCTGTCTGCCTCGATCCTTACCTGGTCCTCTGATTCATTGGTAAGCCGTTCCAACAGGTCCGGTCCGGATGCTGACTGTGCCTGCACCAGGGTGGTTGTGAAAAGCAAACAACTGAACAGAAACAGGATTGGTTTCATTCCCGGATTTTGTGACACAAAATTAATCAAATTTGGATAATTTGATTATTTTCACTTCATGCAGCACAAAAAACATACCAGGACAAGACGGGGCGAGGTGTTTACCGGGCTGCTCATCATCCTATTGGCCTTCAGTTATGTCGCTTCCCTGCTGCTTGATTTTAAATTTGTGAGTCTCTATGCCACCCTCCAGGAAGACCTCACCTACCTTTCGGAACATATACAGAACCAAAAGATCAGTTCCTATTCCTGGATGGTTACCTCCCTGATAACTTTCTTAGCCATACCGCTCTATATCAATATCTTCTGGAAACATATGAAACTCCTCCCCATCCTGAACAGCATATGTATCCTCGGCGCTTCAGCCGGTTTCATGCTGATGGCCCGGACCGGACTGGATCTCCAGCAGGAAGCGGTCCTGGTTCTGGGCGAAGGCCTTGAAATAACACATGATCAGTTGAAGGATTCCCTGCTGGAGCAATACCAGCTGGAGCAGTTTTACAGACACGTGGGGAGCAGCTGTGTGGGATTGTTCGCCATCGGCCTGGGAGTAACCAGGTTCAAGCTGGTACGGTTCCCTGTTCTTGCTTCGGTTCTGCTCCTGTTATCGGGTCCTGTCCTGATCTTTTTCAACTGGACGGAGCCCGATCACCTGGCCCGGACCGGGGCCATGGCAGGGGTGATCATCGGAATGGTTGTTTTCTGTGTCAGGCTGATCAATAAAGGCCTCAATCCAGTGCCGCGCTGACCTCTTCACTGACCTCCAGGTTATGTGAGACGGCCTGGATATCATCATCATCCTCAAATTCATCGATGATCTTCATGATCTGCACAGACTGCTCGATGGTCAGCTCAATGGTGTCGTTGGGGATCCGCTGCAGCTCTGCGCTTTCCGGCTCCAGGCCCATCTCCTGCAGTTTTTTCTGAACGTTGTGGAACTCCTCCATGGGTGCGGTTATCATAAACATTTCCTCTTCCAGTTCGATCTCTTCCACCCCTGCATCGATCAGTTCCAGCTCAAATTCATCCGGATCCAGTTCTCCCTTGGGAAGGCTGATGATTCCCTTTCTTTCGAACATGAAGCTCAGTGAACCGTTGGTCCCCAGGCTGCCCCCCCTCTTATTGAATATGGACCTCACATTGCTTACTGTGCGGTTCCGGTTGTCAGTGAGGCAATCCACAAAAACCCCGATCCCGTGGGGAAGCATGCCTTCGAAGGTAAGTTCCAGGAAAGAGGAACTGTCCCTGTCGGCCTTTGAAATGGCCCGCTGGATGGTATCCTTGGGCATGTTCATTCCCTTGGCATTCTGAACCGCAGCCCGCAGCCTTGGATTCGTTTCCGGATCTGACCCTCCCTCGGAGGCAGCTACGGTGATCTCCTTGATCAGTTTTGTGAATAGTTTGCCCCGTTTGGCATCGTTTGCGCCCTTCTTGCGCTTAATGGTCGACCATTTACTGTGTCCTGACATAGTTCCTGTTTTCTGTAAAATTAGGAAAATGCAGGAGTTCTGAAAAGTGTTTATCTCCGGATTACCTGGACACCCCCGAATACCACGTCCACTTTGATGTTGATACTTGCCGTATCGGGCGACCAGGAATCACTTTCATACACGGAGGTCCCGAAGACGGCAGTATTTCCATCCGGCAGCTCTGCCCCGGCAAAAACCGCATCAGCCTTGATCCTTACAGGCACATCCCGGGGAATGATGATCTGTGTTCCACCGAAAACCGTACTGATCTTCGTATGGAAATTTCCTTTGCTCAGGTCCACATTGGTAAAATCATACACCCCCTTTGCAAAGAGGACCGTATAATCCTTGCCCGATTCAGGATCATCATAGGTCCGCTCGTTAAATATGGTCTCCTCAGGTTTAAAATTGTGCGAGGGAATAACAAACCTCCCGAAGAGCACTTTGATACCCAGCAGGACCAGGAATACACCCACTACCACCTTGAATACCGGGAAATCCACCTGAAATACTACTTTAATAATCAGTGCTATACCCAATAAGAGTAAAAATGCACCCCAAAATAATCCAGCTCCCATTTTCATCAGTTTAAAGTTAAAATGATTTTTATTGTTACTGCAATATTATCCAGACTTCCGCTTCCGGTAAATAGCAAATCGGCGAACCGGGATATATTGTCGGTAAATGACCTTTTTTATCATTCTTTTGTGAAGTGATGGGTGAAAAAGTTCATGTTCGTTTCCTACCTTTGTTTCCCGTGTCTGCGAAGAAACTGTACATAGAAACCTATGGTTGCCAGATGAATGTGGTGGACAGTGAAGTGGTGGCTGCCATCCTCCAGCACCAGCAGTACCAGCTTACCGAAGAGATCGGTCAGGCGGACCTGATCCTGGTCAACACCTGCTCGATCCGTGATCATGCCGAACAGCGCATCCGTTCACGGCTCAGGGACTTTCGCAAGATCAAGCAGCAGAATCCAGAGGTTTCGGTAGGGATCATCGGCTGCATGGCCGAACGCCTGAAGGAGCAGCTGCTGGAAGAGGAACCGGTGGTGGACCTGGTGGCAGGTCCCGATGCTTACCGGAGGCTTCCCGGGCTTCTTGACGAAGTGGAAAGCGGAAAGAAAGGGATCGACACCCTCCTTTCGGCTGAAGAGACCTACGACGATATTGAGCCGGTGCGGATGGACAGGAACCATGTGACCTCATTCGTATCGGTGATGCGCGGTTGCAATAACCACTGCGCCTACTGTGTGGTCCCGGGAACCAGGGGCATAGAGCGGAGCCGTGATCCGGAAACCATAGTCAGGGAGTCCTCTGAACTGTTTGATAAAGGATACAGGGAGGTTACCCTCCTGGGGCAGAATGTGAATTCCTACAGCTGGGAACAGGGCAATGCACGTTTCTCTTTTGAACAGCTTCTTGAAAGCGTGGCAGAAATTGATCCACTGCTACGGGTCAGGTTCGCCACCTCCCATCCCAAGGATATGACCGATGAGCTGCTCAGGGTAATGGCCCGGCATCCCAACCTCTGCAGGTCCATTCATCTCCCGGTCCAGTCCGGCAGTACCTCCGTGCTTAAACGCATGAAACGGCGCTATACCCGTGAGCATTACATGGACAGGATCACGGCCATTCGGCAATACCTGCCCGGGGCCTCCATATCCACCGATATCATTGCCGGTTTCTGCGGGGAGACCGAAGAGGAACACCACGAAACCCTCAGCCTGATGGAGTGGGTGGGCTACGATTTTTCCTATATGTTCAAATACAGTGAAAGACCGGGAACCCTTGCAGCCAGGAAATATGAGGATGATATACCGGAAAGGGTGAAGACCATGCGGCTGAATGAGATTATTGAATTGCAGATGAAGCTATCGCTCAGCAGCAAGGAGCAGGATATCGGTCAGACGTATGAGGTACTGGTTGAAGGCAGATCCAAAAAATCTGAAGACCACCTCTACGGCAGGTCCTCCCAGAATAAGGTGGTGGTATTTCCGCGCGGGCAGATCACCCCGGGAACATACATCCATGTCCGGATCACCGGGTGCACTTCGGCAACACTCATCGGAATCCGCGAAGATCCCGGCGGAACCGGCTGAATATGAGCAGCTAGTCGAGTACCAAAAGAATCTTTTCCCTGGTTTTCTCGCAGTCACAAAACTCGAACCGGCCTTCCAGTTCCTGCAGGATGATCAGTTCCCTGACATCGTCAGACACATTACAGAGCTTGAACTGGCTCCCGAACTCCCGGGCACGGTCCGAGATCTCCATCAATACTTCAAATCCGGAGGTGTCAATGAAACGGATCCCCTCCAGGTTGAAGATAACTTCGGCGCCCGGCTCCCGGATCAGGTCAGCAAGCTGTTCTCTTACCAGGTCTGAGAACAGCGTGTTCAATCTGTTTACCTGGAACAGTTCCACCTTGAACTGGTTCTCTTTTTTCTCAATCTTCAGCATCTCTATGGGTCACAGAATCCAGCTTGCAAAATAAAGGGTATGAAATACACCCCATGTAAAATTCATGTGAAGTTATCCACAAATTTTCGTGAATTACAGACCGGCTGACCTGAACAGGAACAATCTTAAAGCATTATTGGGAAAGATCCACTTTCAGGTTCAGCTCGTCAAGCTGTTCTGATGAAATGGTGGAAGGGGTATCGATCATCACATCGCGTCCCGAATTGTTCTTGGGAAATGCGATGACATCCCTGATGGATTCTATGCCTGCAAAAAGGGCCACCCACCGGTCAAATCCAAATGCAATCCCTCCGTGGGGAGGAGCACCGTAACGGAAGGCACTCGTCAGGAAACCGAATTGTTTGCGGGCCTCCTCCTCGGTAAATCCCAGGTTGTCGAACATCTGCTTCTGCATGGCTTCATCATGGATCCGGATGGATCCTCCGCCGATCTCCACCCCGTTGATCACCAGGTCATAGGCCCTTGCCCTGACCTTCCCGGGATCGGTCCGGAACAATTCCAGGTCCTCCGGATAAGGGCTGGTAAAGGGATGGTGCATGGCATGGAACCGGCCCGATTCCTCATCCCATTCCAGCAACGGGAAATCGACCACCCAGAGGGGTTTGAACACATTGGGATCACGGAGGCCAAGCCGCTCTCCCATTTCAAGCCTGAGTTCGCTGAGGGCCTTGAGGGTCAAAGATGTCTCTCCGGCAAGCACCAGGATCAGGTCCCCCGGTTGGGCCCCGGTTTTTTCTGCCCACTCCTTCAGGGCCACTTCATCATAGAATTTATCCACCGAGGATTTGAGGGTTCCGTCCTCATTGACCTTCACCCAAACCAGGCCTTTCATGCCGATCTGGGGTTTCCTGACGAAATCTGCCAGGGCATCCAGCTGTTTCCGGCTGTACCCGGCGCACCCCCCGGCACAGATGGCCCCCACATACTCCACAGTATCAAACACCTGGAATCCTTTGCCTTTGACCATCTTGCTCAATTCGCTGATCTCCATACCGAAACGCAGATCGGGTTTGTCATTGCCAAACCGGTTCATGGCCTCTGAATAGGGAATCTTCGGGAATGTACCTTCAATCTCCACCCCTTTAATGGTCCTGAACAGGTGCCTGGCAAGCCCTTCAAATGCATCCAGTAGATCATCCCGCTCCACAAAAGACATCTCGCAATCGATCTGGGTAAATTCGGGCTGACGGTCGGCACGCAGGTCTTCGTCCCTGAAACACTTCACGATCTGGAAGTACCTGTCAAATCCCGCCACCATCAACAGCTGTTTGAAGGTCTGCGGGGATTGGGGCAGGGCATAGAATTCGCCCGGATTCATCCTCGAAGGCACCACGAAATCCCGGGCCCCCTCAGGGGTGGATTTGATAAGAACGGGCGTTTCCACTTCCAGGAATCCCTGGTCACTCATGTATTTCCTGATCTCCATAGCCATCCTGTGCCTCAATTCCAGGTTTTTGCGCACCACAGACCTGCGCAGATCAAGGTACCGGTATTTCATCCTGAGATCATCCCCCCCGTCGGTATCTTCCTCGATGGTAAAGGGGGGCACCTGTGAACTGTTCAGGATCTCCAGGGTCTCCACCAGAATCTCAATGTCTCCGGTATCCATCTGCGGATTCTTATTGCTGCGTTCGGCAACTGTACCAACAGCTTTAATCACGAATTCACGACCGAGCCGGCGGGCCTCCCTACACAAACCGGCATCTGTCTCCATGTTAAAGACCAACTGTGTGATCCCGTAGCGGTCACGCAGATCCACAAAGGTCATCCCTCCCAGATCCCTCATTTTCTGCACCCATCCCGAAAGGGTTACCTTCTCCCCGACTTGCTCCATTCTCAGCTGGCCACAATGATGTGTTCTGTACATTTTACCAGGTTTTATATGAGTTGTACTGCTGTATACCTATTTTTGTCTCCAATGAGTTGCAAATTTAGAAACTTTTAAGGAGGAACAGTAAAAAACCTGAACCGGCATGGAGAGTCAGCTATTCCCTGATGAATATTTCATGAAAGAGGCCCTGAAGGAGGCCCGGAAAGCATTTGACCTGGAGGAAGTTCCCGTGGGGGCGGTGGTCGTGAACCAGGACCGGATCATTGCGCGTGCCCACAACATGACTCAGCAGTTGAATGATGTGACCGCACATGCCGAAATGATCGCCATCACCTCAGCCTCCAACTACCTGGGGGCCAAGTATCTGACAGGTTGCACCCTCTATGTCACCCTGGAACCGTGTGTGATGTGTGCAGCAGCTTTGAAATGGGCACAGCTGGAACGCATCGTTTTCGGCGCTTCCGATCCCCGGGAGGGATTCACACGGATCGGCCAGCATATCCTTCACGTAAAAACAGTGGTTGTCCCGGGAATCCTGGAGGAACCATCTGCACAACTTCTGAAAGCGTTCTTCCTCAGCAGGAGGGACCTGAAGCGTTAGCATCTCTGCACCGGGGCGACCCGGAAAAATCAGTTTCACTTCTGCAGAAGGACCCGGAATCCCGCCCTCTCCAGGTTTTTCCAGTAATCCGGGTAGGATTTGGTCACCACCATGGGGTCGTCGATACAGACCTGGCCAAAGGGAATAGAGAGGGGTGCAAATGCCATGGCCATGCGGTGGTCATGGTAGGTTGCGGTCAACGGATCTTTCACGGTGCTTCCCCGGGTCCCGTCCCAGCTGATCCATTCCCCCTTTTCGCCTGCTTCCAGTCCGAATCCGAGCTTGCCAAGTTCTTTCTGAAGGGCAGCAATGCGGTCAGTCTCCTTCACCCTCAGGGTCTGTGTTCCGGTCAGGCGGAAGGGAATACCCAGGTGCACACAGGGTGGTGGCACAGGTCTGGACCAGGTCCGGACACCCTGTGAAATCATATTCAAACCGGTCCGGGAGGTCACCCTGCGGGAAAGCAAAGTGACCGATTCGTTCTCTAAAACGGCTCTCCACCCCCAGGGATTCAAATATGCCGGCCAGCACCCGGTCTCCCTGCAGGCTATCCCTGTCCAGGTGCGGCAGCCTGATCTCAGAACCGGGAAGCAACGCTGCCACCTGGTACCAGTAGGAAGCCCCGCTCCAGTCCGACTCCACCGTGAAATCGGTCAAACCGGTAATCTCCCTGGGTGATCACAATGTCCCTCCCGATCAAAGCGGGCACTCCACCCCCCCCTCTTTCATAAGGGCCAGGGTCATCCGGATATAGGTCCCAGATACAACATCACCCTCCATGGTGATATTGAGTCCACCCTCAAGCACAGGACCGATCATCATCAGGGCACTGATGAACTGGCTGCTGATGCCCCCGTCCACCCTGATCTTCCCTCCCCTGTCCAGCCACCTCAATTTCCAGCGGCGGACAGCCTTCCCGTTCCATGTAGCAGATCCGGGCCCCCAGTTCCCGGAGTGCCATGACCAGCGGGCCAACCGGTCTTTCCTTCATCCGGGCCGACCCGGTAAGGACCACCTTTTCCTCCCGTGTGGCAAAAAAGGCGGTCAGAAAACGCATGGCGGTACCTGCATGCCCGATCTCCCTCACAGGGCTCAGGCTTTCAAGGGCTTCTTTCAGGACAACAGTATCATCACTTGAAGAGAGGTTGTCAATTTCCGTGGCATTAGCCTGACAATGCCCGCATGACCAGCATCCGGTTGGAGATGCTTTTAGAGGAAGGGAGATATATTGTATCTTGTACCGGATTTTCCGGCCTGGAAATGACATATTTCATGGTTCAAAGATAATAATTAGCATATATTGGTCCCGTCGTTGCATCGTCAAACCAAAGAACCTGAAACAGAAGAACAGACCATGATTGATTTCGAAGACACCAGGACTGCATTCAGCATCAAATCAGACCGGGACCTCCGCCGGGCCAATGTGCTTTTCAAACTGATCTCTTACCCCATTCTGGTGAAGATCGCCAACCCTTTCATCTGGCTATGCTCCACATTGAGGATCCCCATTGGGTGGATCGTGAAACCAACCGCTTTCAAACATTTCGTGGGAGGGGAAACACTGGAAGCGTGCCAGCCGGCAGTGGACAAGCTGAAAACCGCCAATGTCTACTCGATCCTTGACTATTCGGTGGAAGGAAAAGAATCTGACAAGGCCATCGAAGCCGCCCTGGAGGAAACCTTGCGGGCCGTCAGGCATGCCGGGAATAATCCCGATATTCCATTTGCCGTATTCAAACCCACCGCATTCGGGAACAGCCACGCCCTGGAGATCCTCAGTGGAGCTTCTACGGCTGATAAAGAGGTCATCGAAGAGGGGGAGAAATTCCGGAAACGGATTGACCTTTTGTGCAAGACCGCTTTCGAATGTGATATTCCCATCATGATCGATGCCGAAGATACCTTCTACCAGAATTTCATCGACCAGGTAGTGCTGGACACGATGCGGCTATACAATCATAAAAGGGCCATTGTATTCAATACATACCAGATGTACAGGCACGACCGCATCGGGGTTCTGGAAAATGATATCAATACAGCCCGGAAGGAAAAATTCTTCCTGGGGGCCAAATTCGTCAGGGGCGCTTACATGGAGCGGGAGCGGGAGCGGGCCCGGAAACTGAGATACCTGGATCCCATTCAGCCGGATAAGGAGAGTACGGACCGGGATTACAACCTGGGACTGAAGATCTCCATAGATAACCTGGATGTGGTCTCCATATTCAACGGCACCCACAATGAATTCAGCAGCATGTACCTGACCGAGCTTATGGATGAACAGAAGATCGAACCTTCAGACAACCGGGTCTGGTTCTCCCAGCTCTACGGGATGAGTGAGCACATCAGTTTTAACCTGGCTGCAGCCGGATTTAATGTGGCAAAATATGTACCTTATGGCCCGGTGCGCTTTGTGCTCCCTTACCTGATGCGCCGGGTAGAGGAGAACACATCGGTAAAGGGGCAAACCGGGAGGGAACTCTCGCTGATCAGGAAAGAGCGGGACAGAAGAAGGGCACTGAAACAAACTTGAGCTGACCACATGAAACTTGACAACCAGCGAAATATGTACCGCATATGGCTCAACAGGCTGGTGATGGCCATTGTTTTCACCCTGCTGATCCTGGTGCTGATCCTTATCCCCTGGTTTGATCATCCCCCCTTCTGGCTGAACAAGTATTTCCTGATCATCCTGGTGGCAGTAATCTATGTGGTGATCAATACCCTGAAATACCTGAAAGCCCCCTGTTTTGTCGCCTTCAGCGACCAGGGTGATATGATTGTCTTGCGCTATTACCCCCTGAGCATGTTCACCAGCCGCAAACACTCCATTGAAATACCGAAGCAACAATTTGTGAAGTACGAATTGAAACCCTTCTTTTTTGGCCGCCAGCATAAGATCATCCTCTACCAGCACTTCCGGGAAAGGGTGGTGCCCTATCCCCCCATCAGCCTTTCTGCCGTTGATGAGGAGGACCGGGTCAGAATCCTGGCGTCCCTGCAAAAATACACCCGGTCGTAGTTTTACTCCTTACCCTTTCGATTTTCGGGCACACCGGCACATTAACCCGAAAAGAGATGCATTATCCCGAATTGCAATACCGCATTGCACTGACCATGATACCCGCCATTGGTCCCGTTACCGCCCGGGATCTGATAGGGGCTTTCGGGTCGGCAGGTGCCATATTCCGGGAGCCGGCCAATAGCCTGTATGCCATCAAAAGGATCGGCCCGCTGCTGGCTCACCACACCCGTTCCGGGGAAGTTATGGAAAAGGCCGGCCGTGAGTTGGAATTCCTTTCAAAGCACCGGATCAAAGCTCATTATTTCGATGACCCGGACTATCCCCACCGCCTGAATCAATGTAAGGATGGCCCCATGTTGCTGTACTCCAGGGGGAACCAGTGCCTGAACCCGGAAAGGAGCCTGAGCGTGGTGGGCACACGAAGGGCTTCCTCCTACGGAAAGGAGGTTTGCAGGGAACTGATCAACGGACTTCAGGCCATCATGCCCGGACTGGTGATCGTCAGCGGGCTGGCCTATGGCATTGATGTGATCGCACACCGGGCTGCCCTGAATTCGGGTCTCCCCACCTTTGCCGTCCTGGGACATGGCCTGTCGACCATCTATCCTGCCTCCCACAGGGAAACGGCCACAAAGATCCTCCGCCAGGGAGCACTTATCACCGATTTTGATTCCGGGACAGGGCCTGAACGCAATAATTTCCTGAGGCGTAACCGGATCATAGCAGGGCTGTCCGATGCCACACTGGTGGTGGAATCTGCTGAAAAGGGAGGCGCACTGACCACGGCACAGATGGCGCTTTCCTACAGCCGGGATGTACTTGCTGTCCCTGGCAGGTCCTGTGATTCCCGCTCCAAAGGATGCAACAACCTGATCAAATACAACATGGCAGCCCTCACTGTAACCGTTGAAGATATCCTCAGGCACCTGAACTGGGCGGTACCAGACCAGCCTGAAAAGCAGGCTCCTCCTGATGCAGAGATCTCACATGGGGAGAAGGAGTTGCTGCTGTCTATGGAGGAGTTCCCCGGGATCACCCCGGACGCACTCAGCAACCGTACCGGGATCCCTGTCAACCAGGTCCTTGCCATGCTGCTTGAAATGGAACTTAAGGATTGGATCTCCGCCGAACCGGGCAACCGGTACAGCGCCATGATCAGCATCGGGTGAACCTTCCGCCCATGGTATATGAGTATGTTTAATGACATACCATACATATGATACAGGGCATATTGAGCTGTGTGAACAATGTTTAGTTTTACGGATATTGAACCCTTAAAAAACCAAATATGGATCCAAGAGTTGAACAATTCATGGCCAGAATCAAGGCCAAAAATCCGGCAGAACCGGAATTCCACCAGGCAGTACAAGAGGTTGCCGAATCACTGATCCCCTTTATCGAGGAGAATCCCAAGTATAAACACGCAAAGATCCTGGAACGGATCGCAGAACCAGAAAGGGTGATCCTTTTCAGGGTTCCGTGGCTCAATGATAAAGGCGAAGTAGAGATCAATCGTGGCATCCGCATTGAGATGAACTCAGCCATCGGACCCTATAAGGGGGGACTGAGATTCCACCCTACTGTCAACCTGGGAATCCTGAAATTTCTTGCTTTTGAGCAGGTGTTGAAGAACAGCCTGACCACGCTCCCCATGGGCGGAGGAAAGGGAGGTTCGGATTTCGATCCCAAGGGGAAGTCAGACAACGAGGTCATGCGTTTCTGCCAGAGCTTCATGACTGAACTGAACAGGCACATTGGTCCCAATACGGATGTACCTGCAGGGGATATCGGTGTGGGTGGACGCGAGATCGGCTTCCTGTTCGGCCAGTACAAGCGCATTCGCAATGAGTTCACCGGCGTTCTTACCGGCAAGGGACTGGAATGGGGCGGAAGCCTGATCAGGCCTGAAGCTACCGGTTACGGGGCAGTATATTTTGCCGATGAGATGCTGAAGGTCAAAGGGGACTCCCTGAAGGGAAAAACTGCCGCGGTTTCCGGATCGGGAAATGTGGCACAATTCACTGTTGAGAAACTCACTGCCCTGGGTGGCAAGGCAGTTACCCTCTCCGATTCAGCCGGATCCATCTATGATCCCGATGGCATTGATGCAGACAAACTGGCCTGGGTCATGGAACTGAAGAACATCCGAAGGGGAAGGATCAAGGAGTATGCGAAAAAATTCGGATGCGAGTACTTTGAGGGAAAACGCCCCTGGCATGTGAAATGCGATGTAGCCTTCCCGTCTGCCACGGAGAACGAGATCGACAAGGGTGATGCCGAAACCCTCATCAAGAACGGCTGCAGGGTGATCAGCGAGGGAGCCAACATGCCATCCACCCCGGAAGCCATTGAGGTATACCTGGAGTCCAAGATCCTGTATGGTCCCGGAAAAGCAGCCAATGCAGGGGGTGTTGCCGTTTCGGGCCTTGAGATGACCCAAAACAGCATGCGCCTTCCGTGGTCCAGGGAAGAAGTGGACAGCCGGTTGCAGACCATCATGAAAAACATCCACCAGACCTGTGTGGACTTCGGTAAGGAATCGGATGGTTATGTAAATTACGTGAATGGAGCCAACATCGGAGGATTTGTGAAAGTGGCTGATGCCATGCTTGCACAGGGTGTGGTGTAATCCATGATGGTGATATTATTCCCCACTGCGCCAGATACACAGCTAGGATAACAGAACCTGGGAAAAGAGAGGAGGCTTTTAGGATGGGATAAAAGCCCCTCTTTTTTTTGAATGTTGTAAGTTTGTACGCTTTAACAGGCCATGTACACCGATTCACATACCCACCTGTACCTGGATGCCTTTAACGGAGACCGGAAGGAGATGGTGGAAAGGGCATTGCAGACAGGAGTAACACGCATGTTCCTTCCCAACATCGACTACTCCACCACCGGGGCCATGTTTGACATGGTGGCAAACCACCCGGGTACCTGTTTCCCAATGATGGGCCTCCACCCCACATCGGTGAAGGGGAACTACCGTGAGGAACTGGAAAAAATCGGAAAGCTGCTTGATCACCCGGGTATCATAGCCATTGGTGAGACCGGGATAGACCTTTACTGGGACAAGACCTTTATCCGGGAACAGGAGATTGCTTTCAAAACCCAGATCAGCTGGGCCAAAGCCCTTGGTCTTCCCCTGGTGATCCATGCCAGGAACTCCTTCCGTGAGATCTTCCGGGTACTGGATGATTCCGGAACCGGGGAATTATCAGGTGTTTTCCATAGTTTTACCGGGAACCATGCCGAACTTGAGAAAGCGCTCTCATTTGGATTCATGATCGGGATCAACGGCATTGTCACCTTTAAGAACTCGGACCTTGGCGAAGTGGTCAGGGCCATTCCCATGAACCGGTTGTTGCTGGAAACCGATGCCCCCTTTCTGGCACCGGTTCCGTACAGGGGCCGCAGGAACGAAAGCAGTTACCTGGTCCATATTGCCGCAAAAGTGGGAGAAATTCATAACTTAACGGGAAGAGAGGTCGGGGTCATCACCACACAGAACGCCCTGGATCTTTTTCAAATCAGTCACCCCGATGGATCATAACGGACGCTCCATACTTATTATATATACAGGTGGGACCATTGGTATGCTGGAAGACCCGGTGAAAGGGTCCCTCAAACCTTTCGATTTTAAGAAGATCCTGAATCACATCCCCGAGATCAGGGGTTACGGATACCATATAGAGACCATTAGTTTTGATCCGCCCATCGATTCCTCGGATATCGGTACCCACACCTGGAGCCGGATCGCGGAGATCATCGAAGAGCATTACAACACTTTCGATGGTTTCGTGGTGCTTCATGGCACCGATACCATGGCCTATTCGGCATCGGCACTGAGCTTTATGCTGGAGGACCTGGCCAAACCGGTGATCTTTACCGGGGCCCAGCTACCCATCGGGGCCCTCCGGACCGACGGGAAGGAGAACCTGATCACCTCCATTGTGATCACTGCCGCAAAGGAGTATGGCAAACCGGTGGTGCCCGAGGTGTGCATCTATTTTGAAAGCAAACTTTCACGGGGGAACCGGACCACCAAAGTCAATGCCGAGCACTTCAATGCTTTCCAGTCGGCCAACTATCCTTACCTGGCCAAAGCCGGAGTCCACCTGGTCTACAACCGTGAATTCATCATGAATCCGGGGAAATTCCCCAAGCTGAAGGTCCATAAGAGCCTCAACAACCAGATTGCCATCCTGAAACTTTTCCCCGGTCTCAGCGGTGATTACATGGATGCCATCCTGGAAGTGGAAGGGCTGAAAGGAGTGATCATGGAAACATACGGGGCCGGAAATGCACCCACAGGAACCTGGTTCCTGAAACGGATCAAAAAAGCTGTGGAGAGGGGGATCATTATTCTCGATGTAACCCAGTGTAGCAGGGGGAGTGTGGAAATGGGCCGCTACGAGACCAGCCGGAGCTTGTTAAAAGCCGGTGTAATAAGCGGTTACGACATTACCACCGAAGCAGCCACTACCAAACTGATGGTTCTTCTCGCCCAGGATTTACCTGATGATGAGGTTAAAATGCTTTTAAATAAATCGCTTAAAGGAGAAATCACATTGCCCTGAGTGTTCTTATTAATAATTTTTTTTGTATTTTTCGCCGCGAAATTATCCGCAGTTTGAAAAGGAGATAGAGACTGGGATTGGTTCTTATAAAAATCTGAGAGTTAGAGGATTCAAATTATCGAGCGATTGATGAAGATCTATCGGAGAGGTGCAGGAGTGGTTGAACTGGCACGCCTGGAAAGCGTGTGTACCCCGAAAGGGTACCGAGGGTTCGAATCCCTCTCTCTCCGCAAAGTTCTTATCTTAACATCTATTTTGGAAGTATTCACGTTAAATAAAAAGTAAAAACAAACAAACAACACCATGAAAAAATTATTTGCATTGATAGCCGTATTCGGGATGCTTATTATGGGAGCATCGGTCTTTGCGCAGGACGAAAACACAGAGGCGCCTGCTGCCGAAGATACCACACAGGTTGCTGAAGAGGTTGCAGTTGAAGAACCCGTTGCTCCTGTTGCGCCGGTTGCTACCGAGGAAGAGGGTGGAATTGCAGTACTGCATACCACCCTGAAGACCAAATTCATTGAAGGTGGCGCCGGGTTCATGGGTGCCGTTCTTCTTACATTGATCTTCGGCCTTGCCCTATCATTTGAAAGGGTTATTTACCTGAACCTGGCCTCCACCAACACCGACAAGCTTCTTGGGGCTGTTGAGGAAGCGCTCAATGAAGGCGGCGTGGAAGCTGCAAAGGAGGTTTGCCGGAACACACGCGGACCTGTAGCCAGTATTTTCTACCAGGGCCTTGACCGTGTTGAGGAAGGGATTGATGTGGTTGAGAAATCCGTTGTATCCTACGGCAGTGTCCAGATGGGCCTCCTGGAGAAGAACCTTTCCTGGATCTCGCTGTTCATCGCCATTGCCCCCATGCTTGGTTTCATGGGAACCGTAATCGGTATGATCGATGCCTTTGACAAGATCCAGCAGCAGGGTGACATCTCCCCGACCGTTGTGGCAGGTGGTATCAAGATCGCCCTGATTACCACGGTTACCGGTCTGATGGTGGCTATCATACTGCAGATCTTCTACAATTACCTGGTGTCGCAGATTGACAATATTGTCAATAAGATGGAAGATGCGTCCATCTCGCTTGTAGACATGTTGGTAAAACACAATCTTAAAAAATAAGAATCCATGGCTTTTTCCAATTTAACAAGAATCATATTATATGTGATAGCGGGCATCTCCCTGCTGGTGGTTCTGTTCTTCTATGTTAGCCCGAAAACCGTCAATTATGACGCTATGGAGGTGCGCGTGGAAGAAGCCATGAACCCGGTGGACCTGACCCCTGCTCCACTGCCTGTGGTTGACACTACAGCGCAGGATTCCACAGCTGCTGAAGATGTGGCAGCTGTTGAGGAAGCAGAAGAAGAGACCGATGTCTTTGCCACAGCAGAGGTTGTAAATACTTCGGGAACCAATCTGAAGGATATCCTGTCAGGATGGGAATACCTGGTCTGGTTCCGTACCGACATTGCGCTGGTATGGGCATACGTCCTGGTATTGCTTACGCTGATAGCATCCATAGTTTTCCCGTTGATAGCGGTTCTCTCAAATCCCAAAGCACTGATCAGGCTTCTGATTGTGCTGGCAGGAGCTGCCGTCCTTGTGGTGATTTCATACCTGGTATCATCAGAAACACCCGTCGAAATCATCGGATACACCGGAACTGATAACAGTGATCCCGGAACCCTGAAGATGATCGATACCGTCTTATTTGTAACCTATATGCTGTTCGGATTGGCGCTTGCGTCAATTCTCTATGCCATTATTTCAAAGGCATTTAAATAGAACAATTTAAAACAGAAACCTATGGCAAGAGAAACACCGGAAGTAAATGGAGGATCACTGGCGGATATCGCCTTTCTGCTCCTGATATTCTTCCTGGTTACCACCACCATGGATATTGATACGGGGATCACCCGGCTTCTTCCTCCTGAACCGGAAAAGGACCAGGAGACAGAAGTAAAGGTGAACAAGCGCAACGTACTGGTTGTGCTCCTCAACCGAAGCGACCGCCTGATGGTGGGTGGAGAAGAGATGGACCGTCTGGTCTTAAAAGCCAAAACCATCGAGTTTTTCACCAATCCATCCAACAACGAAACCCTTCCCGAAAAAGAGGATGTGGAGATCCAGTTTCCCCCGGGAAGCTCTCCCCTGTTGCCTCCCGACGGTGTATGGAGGGGCAAGGTATCCAAAGGTGTGATCTCTCTTCAGAATGACCGTTCCACCACCTACGGGAAGTACCTTCAGGTACAGAATGAACTGGTGGCTGCAGTGAATACACTGCGGAACGACTTCTGTAATCTCTATTTCGATAAGGATTACGAGGAGCTGAATACGGCCAATCCCATTGAAGAGGAGATCCACGATGGTATCCGGAAGATTTACAAGATGAATATATCCGAGTCGGACCCCAAAAACATAGGAGGACTTCACTAATGTCTAAGTTCAGAAGAAAGAAAGGGAAAGGTGCCATGCGGATCAACACCGCCTCACTTCCTGACATTGTATTCATGTTGTTGTTCTTTTTCATGGTGTCAACAACAATGCGGGAAACCGAGGTCCAGGTAAGGGTTACCGTACCCGAAGCAACCGAGGTGAAGAAGCTGGAGAAGAAATCCCTTGTGAGTTATATCTACATTGGACGTCCCGTTGCACACGTGGCCAGAATGTATGGAACCGAGCCCCTGATCCAGCTGAACGACAAGCTGGTGAATGAAGAGGGGATCCCTTATGAATCGGTGCAGGACTTTGTTCTCTTCGAAAGGGAAAAGCTTCCCGAATCGGACAAGAACCGGATGACCATGTCACTGAGGATCGACCAGAATATTCCCATGGGGAAAGTGGATGATGTGAAGCAGGCGCTTCGGCGTGCAAGGGCACTGATCATCAACTATTCGGCCAGGAAGGAATACAGGGAACAGGGAAGACAGAGATAGTTTGTGAAGTTTATAAAGTTTATAAAGTTTATAAAGTTTATAAAGTTTATAAAGTAGGAGGGCTCCCGGCAGGGATGCCCTCTTTTTTATTCATACAGGGCGGCATAGACCTGGTCAACCATCTCCTGGAATGTTATGGGCTGGTTGAAAAGCGAACGTTTCTTGATAAACCGTTCCGTATGATAAAAAAGTTTGTTTATATCCGATCCGGTATAATCTTCAATCCGGCTGTCGAAATAGAGGTCACTGATATCCTTGTCGTATAGCTTCTTCGCTGAATTGCCCAGTCCGAAAAGCAGGTAGTATTTAGAGATGGCCTTTGCAGGATTTTCATAATCGCAGAAAATCTTGTCCACGTAGGTGCCGTTCTCATAGATCACCACTTCCCTTACAAAACCGTCATAGGTGTAGAAGATCCATTCTCCATGTCGCTGCCTGGTCTTCTTGAATCCCTGGTATTTGATGGTACCGTCGTTATACAGCTCCATTTCGGGGAAATAGAGCTTCCCGCTTGGAGCCTTCACTTTCCCGCTGGTCAGGGTCCGGTCCTCGATCCCGAAATAGGTAAGGTAGGGCATCTGTCTGATCACCTCCTCGGGATTGGTGTTGTCTTCTGTTTTTTCAAAATGGGTACCGGCAAACACCTCCTCGGCCTGTTCAATCAGTAATTCCTGTTCATAGATGCCATCCTCGAAAGCCTTCCGGTCCCGTATCTTGGTGATCAGCACCCCCATGTCCAGGCCGATTCCCGCACTCCGGTCGTTCAGCCCCAGGGAGGTCACGATCATCTCTTTCTCATTCCGGTAGACATTGGTATTCATTTTGTCATGGTAGAGGATCCTCAAGTTCTTGAACTCCTTAAACCACCGCTGTCCCCGGATCTGGTTCCGGTCCTTTCCATACAGCAAAGTGATCCTCACATTCCGGTGGTCAGCCTGCTGGAAACGGAGGAGGATGCTCTCATGCAGTTTCAGGTCAGTAGCGAAGAATACGATCTCGCCCGATGCTTCGGAGATCAGGCGGTCGATCTGGTAAGATACTCCAACAGAGGAGAGGAATTCAGCAGCCATGGGGTTTGAATAAGGTGTCCTATTTTGATGTACTCAAAATATGGAAAAAAGTTGCTGCTTCTTTGAAGAAATATCAACAGGGATTTATGACCAGCATGGGAGTGGTGACTGATGAGTCTATCTCCTTTCAAGCAACCGGATGAGTTCCTGCTCATTTTCATTCACCGCCATATGGTTCGGCCCCAGGAAATCTTCGTATTTGAATTCATAGTCCCTGAATTTCACCGTTTTAGGATATATCTTCCCCACCACATATCCGTACTCCCTGAAAAACTCATAGAAATCCACCAGCAGTTTCTTGGTGGTGATATTGATGTAGCCGTATTCAAACTGTACTGCTTTGATCCTCTTCTCCCGGAAAGCATTCCGGAATCCCATCAAAGCGTCAAAATCTGCCCCTTCCAGGTCAAGTTTCATGAAATCAACGGCTTCAATCTCCTGTTCTGCCAAAAAATCATCCCCCCGGATCAGCTCAATTTGCTGGTGCTCCCCTGTCTGGTGTTTTGATCCCTTCAGTTCATAGATGGTGGAGTGTGTCCGGGGATGGTGGATATGGATCTCCCTGATACAGGCTTCTGAGAATAATCCTTTGTAAATGGTGTGTATGTTCTCAAACTCCCGGGTCCGGTCCTGAAGTCCCTTATAGGTGATTTCAACCGGTTCAAATGCATAGATGCTGCTTTGCGGACTGTAGCGGTTGACCAGAAGGCTGTATTCACCCAGGTTGGCACCCCCGTCAATCACCACTTCCGGCTTCAGGGATGCAATCTTCCTGATGACAGTAACCTCCCCGTTGGAGGCCTTGTCGTGGTTCCTGTTCTCATAATACCTGTACAATGCGAGTCCAAATCCGGCCACACCCTTGATGAACCAACTGTGGGAACTTCTCTTGAACAGGACTTTTGCTTTATTCATGCGATTTGTGACCTCAGGAGGACTCGAACCCCCACCATGGGAACCGGAATCCCACGTTCTATCCGGTTAAACTATGAGGCCTTAACGGTCCGCAAAGTTAATTATTTTTTTCATCCCCGGTGAAGGGCGGGTAGGTATCGGTCATGAAAAGCATGTATAGGTTCACCCTCATCTGCCAGCGCAACTGGCTGACCACCCACCGGTGCATGGCAGCAGGGTACCTTCCTGTAATAAGTACTGCCCACCAGGCAATGAAAGCCAGGATTCCCACAAAGAGAGACCTGAACATCAGAATAAAACCGTGGGGGATGGCTACATAGAAAGCACCGAAGAGGAGCCTGAGCAATGTGAGTCCCCTGTTTACCTTTTCAGGATATGGAACAACCAGATCGGCATGCTCATCCGGGGCACTGATCCCGAAGGCCGGGTAACCATCCGACACATTGAACATCCTGGCCGACAGTCGGAGGTCCCACTTCAGGATTCCTACCTGGAAATTAAACATGCTTTCCGGATAGCGTCCCGTGAAAAGGATGATCCAGAAGGCCACAAAATATAGTACGGCTCCCCACAGTCCCACAAACATTAGAATAAAGCCGTGGGGCAGGTAGATATAAAGCCACCCGAAAAGGGTTCTCAGCAGCAGTTCTCCCCTGGAATATTGCTCCTGGTGTTTAACAATTAATTGCATCTTTCAGTGATTTGGTTTCTTAATCCCAGCGAAATTCAGAAAAAATAGTCTTGAAGTCAACCCCCGGTAGCCTTAAAAATGCAAAAAAAATCTAATTTCGCACTCTGTATCAGATTGATTCGCATGGAATATAAATTTTCAGAGATTGAGAAGCGGTGGCAGGACTACTGGGAGGAGCATAAAACCTTTAAGACCGGGGATGACCTTTCGAACCCCAGGAAGTTCTATGTGCTTGATATGTTCCCTTATCCTTCGGGATCGGGATTGCACGTGGGACACCCGGAAGGATATACCGCAACAGATATTATTGCCCGTTACAAAAGAATGCACGGGTTCAACGTTCTTCACCCCATGGGATGGGATGCATTCGGGCTCCCGGCAGAGCAGTATGCCATCGAGACCGGTACCCACCCTTCTGTCACCACGGATCACAACTGCGACAATTTCCGCAGGCAGATCAAATCGCTGGGACTCGGGTATGACTGGGACCGGGAGGTGAATACCACCGATCCCGGCTATTTCAGGTGGACCCAATGGATCTTTACCCGGCTATACAATACCTGGTTTGACCATGAACTGCAGAAGGGCCGGAACATAGCTGAACTGGAGATCCCCGGGGAGGTCTCAGCCATGGGTCCCGATGCAGTGCGAAAGTACACAAACGATCAAAGGCTGGCCTATTATGACAACGCACAGGTGTGGTGGTGCCCCCACTGCCGGACCGTTTGTGCCAACGAAGAGGTGCTGAACGACGGCGGCCACGAAAAGTGCGGGAACCAGGTTAAGAGAAAGAAACTGAAGCAATGGATGCTGAGGATCCCCCAATATGCCGAACGGCTCCTGGAGGGACTTGAGCATGTGGACTGGCCCGAAGGCGTAAAAGACATGCAACGAAACTGGATCGGGCGCTCCACCGGGGCAGAGGTGGACTTCAGGGTGGAAAGCAGCAGCAGTACCCTCAGGGTATTCACCACCAGGCCCGATACCCTGTTTGGTGCCACATATATGGTGGTTGCACCTGAACATCCCATGCTGGCTGAACTGGTCACGGCCGACCGGAAAGATGAGGTGGAGGGGTATGTGACACAGGCCGGGCTGAAATCTGACCTGGACCGGTCGGACCTCTCCCGGGAGAAAACGGGAGTCTTCACAGGCTCCTGGGCAGTCAACCCCGTAAACAACCAGCAGATCCCCATCTGGGTGGCTGATTATGTGCTCATGGGCTACGGAACCGGGGCCATTATGGCAGTACCCTGCCACGACACCAGGGACTTCGAATTTGCCAATGCTTTTTCACTTCCCATCCTGTGCATTATGGATCCCCACACGGACGATCAGACACTGCGGCAGGAGATCCTTCAGGGAAAGGCCTGCTGGACAGAGGACGGCAGCTATGTGAATTCGGCAGACAAGTCCACCGGACTGGATATCAACAGTTTGTCCAAAGAGGATGGAATTGCCAGAACCATCCGCTGGCTGGAAACAAACGGACTTGGAGCTGAAGCTGTGAATTATAAGATCCGCGACTGGCTCTTCAGCCGGCAACGTTACTGGGGTGAACCCTTTCCTGTAATCCACTGGGAAGATGGGGAGATCACCCTGGTGGAGGACAATGAACTGCCCGTCCGGCTGCCCGAACTGGACAAGTACGAACCCGGACAGGACGGGGAATCACCCCTGGCCAATTCTTCAGAATGGCTGGAAGTATCCGACGCAAAGGGCCGCAGGGGCCGCAGGGAGACCAATACCATGCCCCAGTGGGCCGGTTCCTGCTGGTATTACCTCAGGTACATCGATCCTCAGAATGAGGGTGAACCCTTTGCCAGGGAAAAAGAGAATTACTGGATGCCGGTTGACCTCTATATCGGGGGTGCCGAACATGCTGTACTGCACCTGCTTTACAGCCGTTTCTGGCACAAGGTGCTTTATGACCTCGGCATCGTATCCACCGATGAACCCTATCAGAAACTGTTTAACCAGGGAATGATCCTCGCTTTTGCCTATGAAACTACCACCGGTGCCAGGGTAACCTCAGACATGGTGGAAGAATCCAGCGAAGGATTCTTCCATAAAGAAACAGGTGAATCCCTGAACCAGATCGTGGCCAAGATGTCAAAGTCCCTGAAAAACGTGGTGAATCCCGATGATGTGGTGGCAGGTTATGGTGCCGATGCACTTCGACTTTACGAAATGTTCCTGGGTCCGCTCGATGCGGTAAAACCCTGGGTGGAAAACGGGGTCAAGGGGGTTTATAATTTCCTTAACAGGGTCTATAAATTCTTTGCAGACAAGGGGCACTACCATGAAAATGCCGAGGATCCGGAAGTATTGAAATCGCTTCATGCCACCATCAGGAAGGTGGGGGAAGACATTGAAGCTCTGCACTTCAATACGGCCATCTCCCAGATGATGATCTTTTCCAACCTCTGCATTAAAAAAGGACGGGTAACCCGCGAGACAGCCGGAGCATTTATCAGGGTCCTGGCACCCTTTGCCCCGCACCTGGCAGAAGAGATCTGGAGCATGCTGGGCCATGAGTTTTCGGTGGCAATGTCAGCATGGCCGGCATTTGAAGAAAAATACCTGCAGGAAGAGACCCATGAATACCCGGTGATGATCAATGGAAAGCTGCGTTTCAAGATCGTGCTTCCACTGGAGATGCCCGGGGAGGAGATCCGGGAGAAAGTACTGGCCCATGAGACAGCGCTGAAATGGACCGGCGGGAGTGATCCCAAAAGGTTTATCCATGTACCTGAAAAGATCATCAACATTGTAGTCTGATGAGGTACCGGCTCGATTTGGTGATTATTTTTCCCCTGGCAGCGCTTGCTGTGCTGGCAGCTTTCCTGTTTACCGGGGAACCGGCTTCTCCGCCTGTGGCGGTCCATGAGAGCGACACTACCGCAGGCGAATGGGTTGAGCCCCCCCCGGTTGAAAAAATGTACGGGATCCCTGTCTCCTCTTACCAGGTCACCTCCGGAAGGATCCGGTGGGGTGAATCACTGGCAGAGCTGCTCTATCCATATGGTATTACCTCGCAGCAGATCTATCATCTCTCCCGGTTGCCCGACACGCTGCTCGATGAACGAAAGATCAAACAGGGGAACAACTTCAGCATTTTCAGTACCAATGATACTACCCCGGTCTATTTTGTCTATGAAAAGGATCCTCTGAATTATGTGGTTATACAGCTGACTACCGACTCCCTCCGGGCTACTAACGAGACAAAAACAGTGGATAAGAAGCTGCAGTTTGCCTCAGGGACCATCGAGTCTTCCCTGTGGGAATCGATGCTGGCTGCAGAAGCCAATCCCATGCTGGCCGTGGAGTTGAGTGAGATATTCGCCTGGACCATTGATTTTTTCGGGATCCAGCAGGGTGACCGCTATAAGGTGATCTATGAAGAGTCCTATGTGGATTCCATCTCCATCGGGATCAACCGGATCCTGGGAGCCTGGATATACCATAACGATACTGAATTCTGGGGTATTCCTTTTACACAGGACAGTGTGCGGAGTTTTTTCGATGAAAAAGGAAACAGCCTCAGGAAAGCCTTCCTGAAGGCACCACTGCGTTTTTCAAGGATCAGTTCCGGTTATTCCCATTCCAGGTACCATCCTGTTCTGAAGATCCGCAGACCCCACCACGGTGTGGATTATGCAGCGGCCACCGGCACCCCGGTACATACGGTGGGGGACGGAGTAGTCACCGGGACCGGGTATCAGAAGAATGGAGGAGGCAACTACGTGAAGATCAAGCATAACAGCGTCTATTCCACCACTTACATGCACCTTAGCAAGTTCGGAAAAGGGATCAGGAGGGGCCGCTATGTAAAACAGGGTGACGTGATCGGCTACGTGGGAAGCACCGGACTGGCCACCGGGCCCCACCTTGATTTCCGTTTCTACAGGAACGGAAGCGCCGTCAATCCCCTGAAGGTGGAGGCTCCGCCCGTTGAACCGGTCCATGAAGAGAACCGTTCCGCCTATGACATCATGAAAAGCATCACCATGAGCGCCCTAAAACTGATTTAGGAGCTCTTCAACAACCACCGGGAAGTATTCGTATTCAAGTGCATGGATCCTTGATGCCAGTGTATCAGGGGTATCATCCTCTTCAACCGGGCACCTTGCCTGGAAGATGATGTCCCCCTCATCATACTTCATGTTCACATGGTGGATGGTGATCCCCGATTCCGGATCACCGCTTGCAATGACAGCCTCATGGACATGGTTTCCGTACATACCTTTACCCCCGTACTCTGGCAGCAGGGCAGGATGAATATTCACCACCCTCCCCTGGTAGGTCTCCAGCAGTCCGGCCGGTACAAGCCACAGGAAGCCTGCAAGCACGATAAAATCGATCTTCCGCGCCCTCAGCAGCACCAGGATCTCCTCCGACCGGTAGAACTGATCCCTGTCAAATACCACCGTTTCCACCTCCAGGGCACCTGCCCGCTGGATCACCCCTGCACCAGGTCTGTTGGTCAGCACCAGTGTCACCTCTCCTGCAGGGCTCGTTCGAAAATAGTGTATAAGGTTCTCCGCATTGGTCCCTGATCCTGAAGCAAATATGGCTATACGTTTCATTCCCTTCCTGTTACATTTTCTGAAATCGAAAATTGTGTTTGAAAAAATGACCTATGAGGGCTAAAAAAAACACCAAATAAATGGCAATTGTTTGAAAATAGTCGAATTTTGCATTTCTTTGCACCGTTAAAAATAACCATAATTATTAATTTAAATTTACAGTCATGTCTGACATTGCATCAAGGGTTAAAGCAATCATTGTAGACAAATTAGGTGTTGATGAAAATGAGGTAACTCCAGAAGCCAGCTTTACCAATGACCTGGGAGCTGACTCTCTTGACACAGTTGAGCTGATCATGGAATTTGAAAAGGAGTTCAATATGGGTATTCCTGATGATCAGGCTGAAAGCATCTCTACTGTTGGAGAAGCTATCAAATACATAGAAGAAAACGCCGAATAGGCGTTCTTCTTCTCGTTCAAACACTTCTTGGCATGAAACGGGTTGTTGTGACCGGATTGGGGGCATTAACCCCCCTGGGGAAAAATATACAAGAATTCTGGAAAGGACTTGTAGATGGAGTTAGCGGAAGCGACTGGATCACCCATTTCGATACCGAGAAGTTCAAGACTAAATTCGCCTGCGAGGTCAAGGAGTACGATCCGCTGGACTATTTTGACAGGAAGGAGGCCCGGAAGGCAGACCGGTTTGCACAGTATGCCATGATTGCAGCCCGCGAGGCTTACCTCGATGCCGGGCTGGAAGACGCTGAGATCAACAGGGACCGTTGTGGTGTGATCTGGGCATCCGGGATCGGAGGTATTGAAACCTTCCGGCAGGAAATTGAGAACTTCCTGGAAAACAACAAGACGCCCAGGTTCAGCCCTTTCTTTATTCCCAAGATGATCTCCGATATTGCGGCAGGGATGCTCTCCATGAAATATGGTTTCAGGGGACCTAATTATGCCACAGTTTCAGCCTGTGCCTCCTCCACCAATGCCCTCATCGATGCATATAACCTGATCCGTCTTGATATGGCTGACCTTTTTATTGCCGGTGGATCCGAGGCAGCAATCAACCAGGCAGGTGTGGGGGGATTTAATTCCATGCAGGCCATGTCCACCGACAATGCCAACTACAAGACCGCCTCAAGGCCCTTCGATGCAAAAAGGGATGGTTTTGTCATCGGTGAAGGTGGCGGTGGCCTGATCCTGGAAGAGCTGGAACACGCAACGAAACGTGGGGCTAAGATCTATGCCGAACTGATCGGCGGAGGGATGTCGGCAGATGCCTACCACCTCACTGCCCCCCATCCGGAAGGAGAAGGGGCAAAGCTGGTCATGAGAAATGCACTGAAGGATGCCAGGATCAAACCCGAAGAGATCGACTATATCAATGTGCATGGGACGGCCACTCCGCTGGGTGACCTTTCCGAGACCAAAGCCATTGTTGATGTGTTTGGGAAGCACGCATACGAGATGAACATCAGTGCTACCAAATCGATGACCGGGCACCTGCTGGGTGCTGCCGGTGCCATTGAATCCATTGCTGTCATCATGTCCATGATCCATGGTGTGGTTCCTCCAACCATCAACCTGGATACAGTGGATCCTGAGATTGACCCCAAACTGAACCTTACACCGAACGTGGCCCAGGAACGGGAAGTTAACGTGGGTATGAGCAATACATTTGGATTCGGTGGCCACAATACCTCGGTAATTTTCAGAAAGTTTAACGGGTAACAGGTTGAAAGAACTCAGGTTCTATGGTCAACTGGTCCGCATGTTGGGATTCCTCCCCCGCAAACGCTCCTATTACAAGCTCGCATTTCTTCCCAAATCTGCCACTGTAGGACAGAACCTGGGCCTGCTGATCAATAATGAACGGCTCGAATATCTTGGAGATGCCGTCCTGGATGCCATTGTAGCTGACTACCTTTTCAGGATCTTTCCAGGTGGGGATGAAGGTTTCATGACCAAGTTGCGGGCCCGGATCGTGAAAAGAAAAAACCTGGACCAACTGGCCTCCCGCCTGGGTATCCCTTCCATGATCCAGACAGGGATCCTTCCCGGTAACAAATCAAAACACCTGTATGGGAATGTCCTTGAAGCCCTTATGGGAGCCATCTACCTGGACCGGGGATATGGCACCGCCCGCAGGTTCTTTGTAAGGAAAATCATGCATAAACACATCGACCTTGCGCAACTGGTAAAGAAGGATTCCGATTACAAAAGCAGGGTCATCGAATGGGCCCAGAAGAACAAGGTGGAGGTCATCTTTGAGAGCAAGGAGGGACACACCTCCAGACCAAAGGCCCCCATCTTCATCTCCACCCTCCTTGTGAACGGGGAATTGAGAGGAACAGGCAAAGGGGGAGCTAAAAAAGACGCCGAACAACAGGCAGCCAAAGAGGCCCTTTCCATCATTCAAAGCAAATAGGTTATGGCCGTCAGGAAACATAAACTGGAGATGGCCATTGAGGAGGATTTCTGCCTGCTGGGAATCATGGCGGATCACCCCGACTATAAACTGTGCTGGCTGATCAACCAGTCCTTCGGATCGGATCTGACCAGGCAGGATGACCTGGCACTGTTTCACAGGAGACTCAACCACGAACAGCTGTTTTCCCTGTTTGCCTATACAGACGAGGAAGCCCTGCTCACTTACCGGATCATCAGGAACAGGGCGGAGGAAGGCTTCTTCCTGGACGAACTGAGAAACCTGGATTACCTGGTTCACATCCAGGGAGAGGTAACCCCGGAGAAAATTTCAACGTTCCTGACAGCCGCAGGTGCCATACCGGGAATCAGGATGTGTGTACCGGTGGAGCTGAAGAAAATCCGGAACAAGGAACGGTTGCTGCTCTGGTAACCGTTCAGAACAACCAGCGGTACAGGGGGAACAGCACTGAATAGACGGGAAGTTCCTGGTAATTCTGGTACCCTTCCCTGTAGAATCCGTCGAGGATCCTGCCCTGCCTGATCAACGGCTTAAAAAGCCACCGGTAAAAGGGGAAAAAGCCCATGAACAGGTCCACGGCCATATCCAGGAAAAAAAGGAGGCCGGCCACCACCAGGTACACATACCCACTGATCCGGATGTTGAATCCCGGCCCCAGGCTGCTGATCAGGGAAAGGGCCACGATCCATACCACCGCCTTCAGGATCAGACCCGGAGTAAGCAGGTAGCTTGATTTGGAACGGACCCGCGCAATGGCAAGAAGGGATGCCGAGACCACACCCCCTGCCACCATGCCGGCAGCAAACCTCCACAACAGGCTGTCCACCGGGAAGAAGACCATGAATCCTGCAATGGAGATGATCTTGACCTGGGAGGAAATCCTGTGGAAATAGTGGGCCCTGGCACTGCGGGGGACAACCACCCGCTTGACCTTATTCCTGTACCCGGCAGTATGGTTCAGAGCACCATGTGTACTGATCTTCACATCAATAGTCTTGAGCAGTTCAATACGGTATGGCTTTCCGCCGGCCATGGTATTGTTGCAATAACAGCACCGGTCACTGCTTTCCTGCTCAGCACCCTTCCGGAAAAATGCCGCCACATCCCTCCAGGTGGTCTTGGGTTTTCCGAGGCGGAACCACGTCCTTCTTCGCTGGTAAACGTAAACCAGCAGCACAATGCCCATTATCATGAAAAGGAAGGTTCCTGCCAGGCTTTCCGGATCACCCAGGAGTGCCAGCAAAAGTGGTCCCACAACGGCTGCCAGGGCAAGCAGCAGGCCAGCACCATGAATGAGGTATTTGATCAGCAGGATGGGATCATGCCATTCAGGACGGTTAAACATCTCTTCCTCCCTGCGCTTCTTCTCCCGCCTTGCCCTGGCCTGTTGATGCATCCGTTCCCGCTCCCTCCGGAATACCTCCCTGGCAGCGGTATCATCATAGGAGGATGTCCTGTCGCCACCACTGCTTCCGTGCTTCAGCAGGTACTCATAAGCGGTATTGATCTCGTGGAATTTCTCCTCAGCATCGGGTGCCGGATTCAGGTCCGGGTGGTACCTGAGGGCCATCCTGCGGTAGGCAGCTTTGATCTGACGTTCGGTTGCGCCGGGGGCCAGTCCCAGGATCCTGTGGTGATCTTTCGGGGTCAAAGGAGTGCTTTTCATGCAAGTTATCCATTCCCCGGGAACCACCAAAAAAAGCTGCCCGCCAGGAGGACGGGCAGCTTTCCAACTAACCTAAAACTAAACCAAATCGCCTGCTATTACTTCTTTACACAATCATGATCCTCATCGATCAGGATATCAAAGGTTTCATCACCCTCTTTGATCCTGACCTTCATTACCTTCACATGGTCACCGTCCTTCTCCCCTTCCGTGATCCATACCTGCGAGTCACCGCTGATCTCCTTGATCTCTGTCTTCCCTCCATCCTTTGTAACATATACATATGAGCTGGAATGCCCCCCATGGCCTTCATCCATGTGTTTGTACACTTTCATCATATGCTCATCATCACCACTCATGATCTCCATCATCTCCAGGGCATGCTTGGCCTGGTCGGTATCGTCAAACTGGTAGGTAGTGTCCTTGACCACTTTTCCGTCCTTCTCCACTTTGACAGTGACGGTGGTCTTCTCCTGTGCGGAGACAACTGTGGCCAACATCAGGGCGGTAATCATCACCGTAAGCAGGAAAGGGTTGAATTTTTTCATGGGATATGTGCTTTTGGTTATGGGACAAATCTATTCCAGATTATCGTTAGATAGGTTTAAAGGATGTTAAGAATTGTTAAATCACTCTGCGTGAACCGGTGAGGGTTCCTATCTTTGGGCCATGAGTCGCACTGTATTGTGGATAATGACCGTATTCCTGAGCCTGGCCATGGTCGCACTGGTGGGGGTCCAGACCTACTGGTTCAAGAACTCCATCGATGCCGAGGAACAACAACTTGGCCTTGTGGTGACCCAGGTGCTGGGTGAGATCTCCAACGAACTGACCCAGAATGAGACTGTGATGACCATCCTGGAGGAGATCCAGCCGCCGGTGGTCAGTCACCAGAGCACAGCAGTCTGGAATTTCCATATTGATGCCAGGAGCACACTGGGCGAGGAGGAGCACAGTGAGGTCGATGAAGGTGTAATTGTCTACCGCCAGCCCCACAAATCCATCAAGAACCAGAAGGTTAAGATGATCGGGGATTCGGTTGTGGTAATCCTGGGGGAGGATGAACTGCTCCAGGATACCATCCTGGTCTCGGTCATGAAACCCGAACAGATCCGTATGGAACTGAACAAGACCTGGGAAGAACAGGAGGTGTTCGTGGATAAGATCGTACGTAAGATGATGGTCGAGGGAGGAGGTATTGAAGAGCTGATCACCGAAACGCAGGTGAAAAAAATGCTTGCCGGCAAGCTCAGGGAAAAGGGGGTGGATATGCCCTTTGAATATGCCGTCTACGAAGAGGGGAAAAAGCCCATCTACCAGTCAGAAGCCTTCAACGAGTTCGAAGAATGCAAATATTACCGGGCTTCCCTCCTTCCCGGCGGGATATTTCATACAAGGTCCTTTATCAGCGTCTATTTTCCCCAGGAGAGAAAACACTTCCTGAAGTCCATGGGCCTCATGGGGGGAACCTCCGCACTGATTACCCTCTTTGTGCTAACCCTTTTCTCACTGGCCCTTTTCATCATATTCAAACAGAAAAGACTGTCGGAGATGAAAAATGATTTCGTGAACAACATGACCCACGAATTAAAGACTCCCATCTCCACAATCAGCCTGGCCTCGCAGATGCTCAGTGACAGGAGCATCCCCGAAGAACAGAAGAACCTGGACCAGATTTCCCGGATCATCCGCGCTGAAAGCCGGCAGCTGGGCTTCCAGGTGGAAAGGGTATTGCAGATGGCCATTTTCGATCACGGACAGCTGAAACTGAAACTGGAAGAGATCAACCTGCACGATCTGATTGAGACCGTGGCCCAGAATTTCCTGTTGCAGGTGGATAAGCGCCATGGCACTCTGGAATTTCTTCCGGAAGCGGAGGAGTCTGTGATCATGGGTGATGTAATGCACCTGACCAATGTGATCTCCAACCTGCTGGAAAATGCCCTGAAATATACCAGGCAGACCCCCCTGATCGGGATTAAATCGCACAATGAGCATGGGACCATCATTGTATCCGTGAGTGATAACGGGATCGGTATCAGCAAAGAAAACCAGAAACGGATCTTCGACAAATTTTTCCGCGTTCCCACCGGTAACGTCCACAATGTGAAAGGATTCGGACTGGGCCTCAGCTATGTGAAACTGATCGTGGAACACCACCACGGGACCATCAGTCTAAAAAGTGAACCGGAAAAGGGATCCCGGTTCGATATTCACCTACCTTTACATGAAGAATAATACCGCATCCAATGATGAATGAGATCAAACACCGGATATTACTGGCAGAGGATGATGAGAACCTTGGATCGCTGCTCCAGGAATACCTCCAGGCAAAAAATTATGAAGCTGACTGGGTCACCAACGGGGAGAAAGCATTCCGCCATTTTGAACAGTTCCACTACGACCTGTGCCTCCTGGATGTGATGATGCCGGTAAAAGACGGCTTCACCCTTGCTTCAGAGATCCGCATCCTCAACAATGAGATCCCTATCATTTTCCTCACGGCAAAATCCATGAAGGAGGATGTGCTGGAAGGATTTTCACTGGGAGCAGACGATTACATCACTAAGCCATTCAGCATGGAAGAGCTTCTTTTCAGGATTGAGGCGATCCTCCGCAGGACCAAGGGAACCCGGGGAGGTGATGCCCATACCTGGGAGATTGGCTCCTTTATGTTCGACGCCAAGAAACAGCTGCTCACGGGTACAGGCACGGAACAGAAGCTGACCACCAAAGAATCCGAACTGCTGAAACTCCTCTGCAACAACATCAACCAGGTATTGGAACGGAACTTTGCCCTGAAAGCCATCTGGATTGATGACAATTATTTCAATGCCAGGAGTATGGATGTGTATATCACCAAGTTGCGCAAATTCCTGAAAGCCGATCCCAATGTACAGATCATCAATGTACACGGGAAAGGGTACAAGCTGGTGGTGGATGATGAATAGAAAGGGTTAATCAAGCTTCAGGACGGCGAGGAAGGCCGATTGCGGCACCTCGATGTTCCCTACCTGGCGCATCCGTTTCTTGCCCTTTTTCTGCTTTTCAAGGAGTTTCCTCTTTCTGGTGATATCCCCCCCGTAACATTTGGCGGTCACGTCCTTACGTAACGCTTTCACGGTTTCTCTGGCAATTACTTTGGCACCGATGGCCGCCTGGATGGCTACTTCATACTGCTGCCTGGGGATCAGTTCCTTCAGCTTTACACAGATCCTTCTTCCAAAATCGTATGCGTTGTCACGGTGGATCAGTGTGGAGAGTGCATCCACCATTTCACCGTTCAGCAGGATATCCAGTTTCACCAGGTCGGCCTTCTGGTACCCGTGGGGGTGGTAGTCGAATGAGGCGTATCCCCTGGAGATACTTTTCAGCTTATCATAGAAGTCAAAGACAATCTCGGCCAGGGGCATTTCAAAGGTGAGTTCCACCCGGTTGCTTGTAAGGTAGATCTGGTTCTTTAATGTGCCCCTTTTATCGAGGCAAAGCTTCATGATCGGTCCCACATATTCGGCCTTCGAGATCACCTGCGCGTTGATGTAGGGTTCTTCAATATGGTCGATGGCTGTGGCAACAGGCAATCCCGAAGGATTATGCACTTCGATGATCTCCTCTTTGGTGGTAAGTACCTTGAAAGAGACATTGGGCACGGTGGTGATCACATCCATGTTGAATTCCCGGTCGAGCCTCTCCTGGATGATCTCCATGTGCAACAGGCCCAGGAACCCACACCGGAAACCAAATCCCAGAGCCGCAGAAGACTCGGGAATGAATGTCAGGGAAGCATCGTTCAGCTGGAGCTTCTCGATGGATGCCCTCAGGTCCTCGTAATCGTCTGCATCCACCGGGTAGATCCCGGCAAATACCATGGGTTTTACATCCTCGAAACCGTCTATGGCATTCGGGCAGGGCCGGTCCACATGGGTGATGGTATCCCCTACTTTCACCTCCCGGGAGGTTTTAATCCCGGAAATAATGTACCCCACATCACCGGTGGAAAGCACCTCCCTGGATTCGGGCCCCAGTTTCAGCACCCCGATCTCATCTGCATCGTACTCCTTTCCGGTGGCTACAAATTTCACCATTTCCCCTGTTCTGACAGTACCATTCATGATCCGGAAATAGGCAAAAATGCCCCGGTAGGAATTGAATACTGAATCGAATATCAGGGCCTGGAGCGGCGCCCCGGGATCCCCCTTAGGTGCAGGGATCAGTTCAATGATGGCCTCCAGGATCTCCTCCACACCCTGGCCGGTCTTCCCGCTGGCCTCGATAATCTCCTCCCGGCCGCATCCGACCAGGTCCACAATCTGGTCCTTTACCTCCTCGGGCATGGCACTTTCCATGTCCATCTTATTCAGGATCGGGATGATCTCCAGGTCATGATCAATGGCCTGGTAGAGGTTGGAAATGGTCTGGGCCTGGATCCCCTGGGTGGCATCCACAATTAACAATGCTCCTTCGCAGGCAGCAATGGAGCGGCTCACTTCGTAGGAGAAATCCACATGCCCCGGTGTATCGATCAGGTTCAGAAGGTAGTTCTTTCCCTGGTACTCATGCTCAATCTGGATGGCATGGCTCTTGATGGTAATCCCCCGCTCACGCTCCAGCTCCATATTGTCCAGCACCTGGTCCTGGAAATCCCTCTCGTCGAGGGTGCCGGTATGCATCAACAGCCTGTCAGCCAGTGTGCTCTTCCCATGGTCAATATGGGCAATGATGCAAAAATTCCGAATCTGTTCCATGCGGGAAACCTTTTTACGGGCACAAAGATAGCAATCTACAGGATATATGTTCCACCGGTTGTAGAACCTGTAGCAACAGGATCTATTTCTTTATTGGAGGGGGTCCCGGGTTTTCACATCCGGTGTGACCGGGTTCCGAAGGAGCCCGGCGGTTTGTTCCCTTCTTCGATCCAAAGTACTTATAGTACTGGAGTTCCCAGAGTTCTGTCCCGCTGGAATAGTAGGGTGTAAATTCCTCCATCAGACTCCAGTGGTTAGCCATGGCAAGGTAACCATCCACATCGCTGTGATCGAACAATTTGAGGTATGCATCCTCAAGGTTGTTGTTGGAGATGACCGGGATGTTGTACTGGGCCTTGATGGCCGTCGGAATCTCCGGAACCCTCATGTCCTCTCCCACAGGTCCCCTCAGGTAGATCGCAAAATTATTGTTATTCTGCTCCAGGTAAAGGGAAGCGAGCTGGATATCGGCAGAACCGGTGGTATGAACCTGGACAGAGCCGGGCAGGAAAACCGAATAGTCCGTGATATCACCGCCTATGTTTGTGAAAGAGGACGGGAGCGGCCCGTGCGAAGAGTAGATGTAGACCTTGTCATCACTGGTGAACAGATCGGCCCAGAAATAGAAATCCTGTATTTCGCTGCGCCCTGTGGGGTAGTGGAAGCGGATATCCGGTTGCTCCGGCAACAGCCATTCACTGTAAATGGTGGTCTCATTGTCCCCATCATAGATCCCGGGAAACGGGAATCCGTCCGCACTCGCATAGACATGGGACAGATTTTCCGTGGCCGGGTAGCTGACCGTATGAGGTGTCATGTTGCTGCCCAGGTCACTGTTGTAGATATAATAATGCTGGTCCGGGGCCAGGTTCTCATAGAAGTTGTAGTACCCCGTATTTTCCTTCCTGGTGTAGAAATAGGCCCTGTCCAGGTTCTCATACACACTGACTTTGGCGGTGTCGGTGTGGATATCCTCCTCGGTAATCCATGGGCCGTAAGAGAGCATGTAGTAATCCGACGGATCTGTATCTCCCGAACTGAAGGTACAATAGCCCATGTAATCACCTCGTGGTGAAACTCCCTGGTTCACCTCCATGGTGATCTCCCCGGGTTTCAGGTCCATGTAGCTGTAAAGGATGCCGGAAAAATAGTCAGGATCATCCGTATAGGAATAAAAATATCCCCTTGAGAAATCAAATGTGGTTCCGTCAAAATCCAGGGGCCTTTTGAACACCTTGCTCTCCCCGTTGCCCATCAGTGCATGGCCCAGCAAGGATCCGTCAGAAGCCGTCAGGATGATCGGGCATCGCTCCTGAAGCGTGACTCCTTCATAGAGATAATCCTCCTGAATGGTCAGTACCAGCAGGGTGTTTTCAATGATTAATACCAGGCTGGTTTCCTCGGACATGTTCCCTTCCTCATCATATGCCTTTGCAGCAATGGTGATTGTCCCGTCTTCATATGTCCGTGTGTCCAGCATCACTTCCCAGGGAGGTGTAGTTAACGTAGCAAAGATGCTGCCATTGACGAAAAACTCGATCCTGACCACCCCCACATTATCGAGTGCCTCCATGGTGAAGGTCTCAGTGTTCCAGACTTTCTCCATTTCAGTATGAGAAGAGAACATGATCCGGGGGGGTTGTTCATCTTTTTCACAACCTGTAGTGATGGCCAGGAGTGCCAGGGATAGCAGGAACAGTGTCAGGTTTTTCATGGGTAGGTGCTTAAGACATTATCATAAAGATATTCATTATCTGATTCAATACCAATAAAATAACCCGGGGGCTCCTGTGCGAGGACTTGCACCTTCAAGTATCAGTGCCCTGCCGGGCACACCAAAGAAAAAGGCTGCCCCCGAAGGAACAGCCCTTGATATATACCTGATGGTTTTGTTCTACATCATGCCCATCCCGGGGGCTCCTCCGCCTGGAGGCATTGGGGGCTCCGGTTCGGGGATGTCAACGATCGCACACTCGGTGGTGAGTAACATACCGGCAATGGATGCGGCATTTTCCAGTGCAATACGTGCCACTTTGGTGGGATCAATCACACCCGCTTCAAGCAGGTTCTCGAACTTCTCAGTGTGGGCATTGTATCCATAATCACCTTTACCGTCGCTGATGGCCCTCACAACCACTGAACCTTCCAGACCGGCGTTCTCAACGATCTGGCGCAGGGGCTCTTCAAGGGCCCTTCTCACGATGGCAATACCTGTGTTCTCATCATCATTGGATCCTTTGAATTTCTCCAGTTTCTCCAGAGCACGCAGGTAAGCAACACCTCCACCGGGAATGATTCCTTCTTCAACTGCAGCGCGGGTTGCACTGAGAGCATCATCAAACATGTCTTTCCTGGATTTCATCTCCACTTCTGAGGCAGCACCCACATAGATGACTGCTACACCGCCTGCCAGCTTGGCCAGACGCTCCTGCAGCTTTTCGCGGTCATAGTCTGAAGTGGTATTCTCGATCTGCTTCTTGATTTGTCCAATCCTTGCTTCGATCATGGCCTTTTCACCGGCACCGTTGACGATGATGGTATTCTCCTTGTCAATGGTAATCTTTTCAGCCTGTCCAAGCATCTCCAGTTCAGTAGCTTCAAGCTTGAGCCCCTTTTCTTCAGAGATCACAGTACCACCGGTGAGGATAGCGATGTCTTCAAGCATCTCTTTCCTGCGGTCACCAAAGCCAGGGGCTTTCACGGCAGCTATCTTCAGCGATCCGCGAAGCTTGTTAACCACCAGGGTAGCCAGTGCTTCCGCATCAACATCCTCTGCAATGATCATCAGGGGACGGCCATTCTGGGCAGTAGCTTCAAGAACCGGAAGAAGGTCTTTCATGGTGGAGATCTTCTTGTCATGGATCAGTACATAAGGACTCTCAAGTACTGCCTCCATCTTCTCTGTATCAGTAACGAAGTAGGGGGAGATGTACCCACGGTCGAACTGCATTCCCTCAACAACGTCAACGTAGGTATCGGAAGATTTGGATTCCTCGATGGTAATCACACCCTCTTTCTTCACCTTCGACATGGCCTCTGCAATCAGCGCCCCGATGGAGGCCTCATTGTTTGCAGAAATAGCAGCTACCTGCTCTATCTTCTGATTGTCATCCCCAACCTCCTGGGATTGACTCTGAAGGCTTTTAACCACTTCAATAACAGCTTTGTCAATACCTCTTTTCAGGTCCATGGGATTGGCACCTGCAGTAACGTTCTTCAGGCCTACCTGAACGATGGACTGGGCCAGTACGGTGGCAGTGGTTGTACCGTCACCTGCATCGTCATTGGTTTTGGAAGCAACTTCCTTCACCATCTGGGCACCTACATTTTCAAAGGGATCTTCAAGATCCACTTCCTTAGCTACTGTCACACCATCCTTGGTTACCAGGGGCGCTCCGAATTTCTTTTCAAGAATCACATTGCGTCCTTTGGGTCCCAATGTTACCTTGACAGCGTCGGCCAGCTGATCGATTCCGCTCTTCAGCAGATCGCGGGCCTCCATGTCAAATTTGATCGATTTTGCCATTTTCTATGCTTTTTTTGGGTTACTTACTCTGAATGAATAAAACATCGTTTTGGGAAATCAGAAGATAGTCTTCGTCATCGATGGTTAACTCCTGGCCTGCAAATTTTCCGTAAAGAACCTGGTCCCCTACTTTGATTTCCATGGGTTCGTCTTTCTTTTCGGAACCAACCATTACCACTTTTCCATGCTGCGGCTTCTCCTTCGCTGTATCGGGAATGATGATACCACTGGCGGTCTTTTCTTCAGCCTCAGACGGCTTAACGAGGACCTTGCCTGCAAGGATTTTACCTTTTAGTTCTGCCATTTTTCAAGTATTTATAAGTTCGACATTATCAAAATCGCTATCTCTTCATCATAATTTGTGCCAAAGGGTAAAAACAAAAAAAAGTGTCAGTAATATGACATACTGACACTTTTTCAAGCTCTTTCCGGACAGATTTTACTCTTCTCCGCCCTCTTCCGGTTCAGTGCCGAACGATTCTGGCAGGTCAATGGTCTGGGATGGCTGGTCCATGATGGTTTCATCAAACTGTCCCTGCAGCCGTGAATTTGCATCCGCTCCTGCCTTTGGAATGGTGATCCCTGCCAGGAGGCTGAAAAGGATCAGTGCAGCTCCCAGGGTCCAGGTTGCCTTTTCAAGGAAATCAGCAGTCTTCCTGACACCCATGTACTGGTTGGAAGAAGAAAAGTTCGAGGCAAGTCCGCCACCCTTTGAGTTTTGAACCAAAACGATCAGTATGGTAAAAACGCAGGTTACTACGATCAAAACTGTGAATACGATAAACATTTTAATCCCTCGTTATGAATGGTTTATATTCCTTATTTTCTCAATTTGCGCTGCAAAGTAAGCACTTTTTTCCGGATATTTCAAACTTAATTTCTCGTAGGCATAAATGGCCTTTGCATACAATCCCTGCTTTACGTAAATCTGTGCAAGGGTGTCAGTTATGAATCCGTCATGCTCACGGATGGAAGCCAGCGAAACATCCTCCCTTGCCACTGTTTTTTTGTCAGCCCGGATGGGTCCCGGATCATCCCTGAGAAAAGTCAGGATCAGCTTGTTTTTGCCAGGTTTCCCTGCATCTGGTTCTGGCTCTGGCTCTGGCTCAACCGTATCAATGACCGGGGTATCCCGTTCTCCTGTCTCTGGTTCCTCCATCTCAGCCTCGTCTTTTTCAACTGCTTCCATGAGGGATTCAGAGGTGATCTCCTCGGCCTCCAGGACGAAGGAGTCTCCTGCCTGTCCCTCATCCAGTTCCAGAAGGTCATTACCCCGGAGCGGTTCCGCGGACAGTTCCGGCTCATCAGGTGCTACCTGACTGTCCGGTGTTTCCGGACCCGCATAAGGGGCATGCTGCACGATGATCACATCCGCTTCCTGGTGTGGTTTATCGGAGAACCGGATCCCTTCCTGCTCTTGGGATTCCACCTCTTCTTCAGGAACCGCAGTCCTGGCCACGGCGGTCACTATCTGCATCAGCTTTCTCCGGTCCCCTGCATAGATTGCAGCCCGTTTCAGGTCCTGCTCCTTGTTTTGCCCCAGCGCCTCCATGATGCGGACCTTCAGTACATGGGCCAGGCTGAACATGGGGTAGTTCCTGCACAGATCAGTGACCTGTTCAAGATCAGCCGGCGAGTAATGTCCGGAATCGAGTAATCGGTGTATATCAGTAGCGTCCATAGTGAATCAAATCTTACCAGGAAACAAATGCAGCGTTGAAAATATCCTCAATCAGATCTTCCACAATCAGTTCGATCAGTTCATTTTCCACGTCAGACAGGTTCTGGGATGCATCATAATCCTCGTACCTTGAAAAGCTGGTATCATAGTCCAGCTCCGGTTCGATGATGTTGTTGTATTTCACCCGCACTGTGATGGTAAGCCGGTTCCTGGCGGCAGTCTCCTGGCTTGTAATGGCCGTTGGCCTTGTTTCATAGTGGGTGATCTCCCCGGAAAAATGTACATCCCCGCCATCATTGGACAGGTCCAGGCTGGTATTGGACTGGATCTTATCCATCAATGCGTCGGTGAATAGCTGGCTCAGCTGGGCCTGGACGATGGCTGCCCGGTTGGGGAAATACTGGACCGAATAGGTCTGCACTTCGGGAGAAATGTTCACCCCGCTGAAGGAGTAGGTAACCTTGCAGGAGGGTATCACCACCAGGAGCGCCAGGCCGGTCAGCCATGCAACAATTGCTTTATGTTTGTTTATCCTTCCCATGCTATTCAATACTGTACTCTTTGATCTTCCTGTAGAGGGTGCGCTCTGAAATTCCCAGGTCCAGGGCTGCATATTTCCTTTTCCCGTTATGCTTCTCCAGCGCCTTTTTTATCAACTCGATCTCTTTCTCCTCCAGGGAGAGGGACTCTTCAACAATCTCCTCCGTATCCAGGATCCGCTCTTCATCCCTGCTCACACGTGAAGGCGCCTGCGGGGTAATCAGGTGGTCGGGATGTTCAGGTATATCATCCGCTGAAGAATAGAGCTTTTTGATGATCCCCTGGTGCTCCTGTTCCATGTCTGTGCTTACCGAACCCTTCTCCATGATCTGGGCCACCAGTCTCTTCAGATCATTCATATCATGTTTCATATCGAACAACACCTTGTAAAGGATCTCCCTTTCGGAATTGAAGGCCTCCTCGCTCACTCCCTCCCTGCTGATCAGGGCAGGCAGGCGTGTTTTCTGGTAATCAGGAAGGTAATGCATCAATGCCGCTGCCGATATTTCCCTCTCCTGTTCAATGATGGAGAGCTGTTCTGTGATGTTTTTCAGCTGTCTTACATTGCCGGGCCATTCATAATTCAGCAGCACCTGGCGTGCCTCCTCCTCCAGCCTTATGGAGGGCATGCGGTAACGGTCAGAGAAATCTGATGCAAATTTCCGGAACAGCAGCAGGATGTCATTGCCCCGCTCCCTCAGCGAAGGAATATGGATAGGCACCGTATTCAGCCTGTAATAGAGGTCCTCCCTGAACTTGCCTCTCTTAATGGCCGTAACGATATCCAGGTTGGTGGCAGCCACCACCCGCACTTCTGATTTCAGCACCTTGGAGGAACCCACCCGGATGAACTCCCCTGTTTCAAGCACCCTGAGCAACCTCACCTGGGTGGAAAGCGGCAGTTCTGCCACCTCATCCAGGAAGATGGTTCCACCATCTACCACCTCAAAATATCCCTTCCTGGTATCGTGGGCACCCGTAAAGGCCCCTTTCTCATGCCCGAACAGTTCCGAATCGATGGTCCCGTCGGGGATGGCCCCGCAGTTCACCGCAATATAGGGACCGTGTTTCCTGGTTCCCAGGGCGTGAATGATCTGCGGAAAGGACTCCTTCCCTGTTCCGCTTTCCCCGGTAATAAGCACACTCAGGTCAGTGGGGGCCACCTGCCTGGCAATGTCGATGGCCCGTTCGAGTACGCTGTATGTCCCGATGATTCCGAAACGTTGTTTTATCTGTTGAATCTCCATGGATGTTTCTGACAAAATAGCTGAAAGTATGACAAAATTACAATTTTCGCGGGATTCAGAAAGTTTTATTCCAATCCTTTGCCTATTTTTGAAGAACCATGTCGAATCAGTTCCTCGGGATCATTCCAGCCCGCTATGCATCTACCCGTTTTCCCGGGAAACCCCTGGCCATCCTGGGGAACAAGCCCATGATCCAGTGGGTGTATGAAAGGGCTTCTGAAGTGTTTTCCCACCTGGCGGTTGCCACAGATGACCAGAGGATCATGGAAGCGGTGAAAAATTTCGGAGGAAGGGCCTTGCTGACCTCAGATTCTCACTCCACCGGAACCGAACGGTGTTCAGAAGCACTGGACCTGATCCTCAAGCAGCAACCCGGATCCATCACACACGTTGTCAACATCCAGGGTGATGAACCCCTCCTTCAGCAGGATCACCTTGAGGTATTGAAAGAGTGCTTCCGCGACCAGGAGACCCAGATCGCCACACTGGTCAGGCCGCTGGAGAACATGCATGAATTGTCCGATCCGAACGTGGTAAAAGCAGTTATCGACCAGAAAGGTTGGGCCCTCTACTTCTCCCGGGCACCCATTCCCCATGTGAGGGATACCCCGGCCGGCCAGGACAACCGGCACGCATTCTATGCCCATATGGGCCTTTATGCCTTCAGGGCGGAGACACTGAAGAGGGTGGTCGGCCTGCCGGCTACTCCCCTGGAAAAAGCTGAATCCCTGGAGCAGCTCAGGTGGCTCGAACACGGATACTCCATCCGGACCAGGATCACCCAACATCCCTCCATGGGTGTGGATACCCCTGAAGACCTTGACAAGATCCGGACACTGATTGAGAATCAATCAACTTATTCGTAGTGCAGGACATCGGCCGGATTGGACCTGGCAGCACGGAAAGCCAGGATGGTGACCGTCATCATTGAAATAAAGACTGCAGCCAGTGCCGCTATCACATAGATCCAGGGCCGGAACCCGATATTATAGGGGAAATCCTGCAACCAGTTCTGCATAAAAAGATAGGCAACAATCCACGCCAGGAGTACTGAAATGATCACCAGGGAAACGATCTCCCTGGACACATACAGCACCACCTCCCCAATGCTTGCCCCCATGGCTTTCCTGATCCCGATCTCCCGTGTCTTCCGGTTGGTGTTGTGCAGTGTCAGCCCGAACAGGCCCAGGCAGGCAATAAAGGTGGCAAGAATGGCAAACATCAGTGACAACCTGCCCGTTCTCCGCTCCTCCTTGTAGTAATTGTCCAGTTCCTCATCCAGAAAGAAGTACTGGAAAGGCGCTTCATTGGTCATCTTATACCATGTCTTCCTGATCTTATTCAACGTACTGGGAACACCCTTCCCTGCCACACCCAGCCGGATGGTAATGTACCCGGCCCAACTATGGCTCTCGGTCTTGAAACGAAGCATATAAGGTCCCACAGGCTCATGGAGGGAGCTGAAATGAAAATCTTCAACAATCCCAATGATCCTCAATTTGTTGGTATCGCCTTTCATGGTGGGTTCCAGGATGTATGTGTTGAACGGGTCCTTGATCCCGTACTCCTTCACAGATGCCTCGTTAATCAGGACGGCCGATGTATCCTCGGGGAACCTGCTGTCAAAAAACCGGCCGCCATCTTTCACCAGATGAAAATCATAGGTTCTCATAAACTCGGCATCCACGTAGTTGGTTCCGAAAAGGAAGTTCTCCGAAGCCTTCCTCCCTTCGATCTGGTATGTTTCGGTGCTGTTGTTAAATCCCAGGTAGGTGGTCGAATTGGCAGCACCGGCTACCCCCGGGATCTTCTCGATCTCACGGCAAAAGGTCTGGATGCTGTAATCAAGGGGATAGATACGCTTCATGACCATCAGCTGCTCCTTATCATACCCCAGGTCCATGTCCAGCATGTACCTGACCTGTTGGGAGACAATGAAGGTTCCCACAATGATGGCCACTGAAATGGTAAACTGGGCGATGACCATGATGTTCCTGAAAAGTCCCGTCCTGCCTCTGTCCAGGAACTCCCCCTTGAATCCTTCCACCGGTCTGAACCTGGACATAAATACCGCGGGGTAGATCCCGCTGAGTAAACCAACCACCACCGCCAGGAAAACAAAAATGGGCAACAGGTAAATGTACTTGCCGGGATCCATCCTCAGGTCCAGTTCCATGGTCCTGTTGAACCAGGGGAGGGACAGCTCTACCAGGATCAGGGCAAATGCCAGGGCAATCAGGCTGAGGACCACCGACTCGGTGAGAAACTGCCTGATCAGCAAATGCTGGTCAGAACCGGCCACTTTTCTCAGTCCGATCTCGCGGGATCTTGTGGCGGACCTGGCTGTGGAAAGATTCATGAAATTAATAGAGGCGATGACCAGGATAAAAAATGCAATGAGGGCGAAAATGTATATGTAGATCCCGTCGTTCACCGGACGGAAGCAGATCTCAATTCCCAACTCGATATCAGGCTGAAGGTGGATCCTGGTCAAGGGCTGCAAAAATACCCCATAGCGATTCCCGCCCGCTTCCCACTCTTCCGGGCCTACGCCCAGAAAGGCCTCCAACTCCCCCTTGATATGCTCCAGCATGACAGCGGCCATTTTTTCTTCCACTTTCTGCTGATCCGCACCCTTACTCAGCAGCACATAACTAAAAATGGAATTCTGAAACCAGGTTTCTCCCCTGGAATAGTCCAGGGTATTCATGGATGCAATGAAATCGGCGAAGAAATGGGAATTATCAGGCAGTGGTTCTATGACCCCTGTTACTACATAGAGGTTGCTGTCCCTGTTCACACTCAGTGGCAAGCCCAGGGGATTCCTGTCCCCGAAATACTCCCTGGCTTTCTGCTCCGTGATGACGATTGATTTGGGCCTTGTAAGGGCCGTGGATGGATCACCCCTGACAAATTTGATGCTGAAAATGTCAAAGATGGTAGAATCAGCAAAAAGGAAATGGTCCTCAATGTGTTGCTCGTCATCATACCAGATCAATTGCTGGTTGAAGACATCAAACCTGACAAACTTCTCAATTTCCGGTATCTCTTCGGTAAATGTGGGGGCCATGGTCATGGAGGTCCACGCCCCGCGGAATGTCTGCTCTCCGATTCCCCCGTCAATATAGAGCCTGTAGATCCGGTCGGCATTGGTATGGAACCGGTCAAAGCTCTTCTCCCTGACAATAAAAAGAAGGATGAGGATGGCACTGGCAAGCCCAATGGCCAGACCAGACACATTGATCAGTGTGAATACCTTGTTCTTGCTGATATTCCTAAGCGCTACAATGTAATAGTTCCTCCACATCGGATATATGCTGGCTTCCTAAGAAACAGTTATCGTGCCAATAAGTTTAATAAGCTGTCATTAAAACAAATAATCCGGTGAACAATCCGGACATGCCCTGTACAGGTGTTCGTTTCCGGACCCGGAATGCACGGTTGAGGACAGAAATGCCTACAGATCAAGATACACCCTGAAGGTATAGAGTGAATACTCTTTTGACAGATCTTTAAATGAATATTCAAGTTTGTTCCCGGTGGTCTTTGCCATTTCAATGAATCCCAGGCCGGCCCCTCCCTTGGCAGAAAACTCACCATTGGTGATGGTCGATTTATAGAGTTCCTTCAACTCCTTCCTGTCCCTGTTATTCACATTGTCGATCTTTGTCCGGAGGGAATTCACATGTTCATTTTTCACAGGATTGCTTGTGATCAGCTCAATGGCATTGGTGTTGCGGTTGATGTAGCAGCATGGGCAGAATCCATGACTCCCCTCCCCGTTGCACTGGAACTGGTCACTGTACTTGGAGATATTCTCCAGGGCCTCAATCATGACCGAGATCATCTTCTTATAGGCCCTGAATGAGATATCGTGCTCCTGTGATGCTATTTTAAATTCAGACAGCAGCCAGTCAATGGTACTGAAGGAGAGTGGTCCCTGGTAAGACAGGATGGATTTGTTCAACATGTCAACTCAGGTTAGATACCGAAATTTAAGAAAAACTCATTAAAGATTCGTCGATGTTATCCACATACCCGGAATCGACCAGAAGCGATTCGGAATGACTGGCCTCAACGGCAAGCCTGTCGCACCTTTCATTCTCCGGAATATTGGCATGGCCCTTTACCCACACAAACGAAACATTATATTTTCTGTATAATTCAAGGAACTGTTGCCAGAGGTCAGCGTTCTTCTTTTTTTTGAAACGCTTTACTTCCCAGTTGAAGACCCATCCTTTATTCACCGCATCGGAAACGTACCTGGAATCGGTGTATATCCGCACCTTCAGATCACCCCGTTTGAGGGTTTCCAGTCCCCGGATTACCGCAAGCAGTTCCATCCGGTTGTTGGTTGTCAGCCTGTATCCTTCCGACAGTTCTTTCCGGTGATTTCCGTATTTCATCACCACACCAAAACCTCCCGGTCCCGGATTTCCCCTGGCTGCTCCGTCGGTATAAATGACTATCTCTCCGGTTGGCATGGTTGCATCATTGAACCAGGTTCATCTCATCAACCAGGTGATGCGCTCCGGCAAATTTATCCATGATAAAAAGTATATACCTGATATCCACGTTGATGCATTTCTGGATCTCCGGTTCAAAAGCCACATCCCCGCTCATGGCTTCCCAGTTGCCATCAAAGGCAATACCGATCAGTTCCCCTGTGGCATTGATCACCGGGCTGCCTGAATTGCCACCTGTAATGTCATTGTTGGAGGTAAAGCAAACCTTCATGGTATCATTCACCCCATAAGATCCGTAATCCTGCTCATGATACAACGCCTTCAGTTTTTCCGGCACTTTGAATTCGAAACTGTCCGGGTCCTCTTTCTCCATCACCCCGGTCAGGGTGGTGAAATGGGTATAGTACACTGCATCCCTGGCCACATAATCCCCCACCGTTCCGTAGTTCATCCTCATGGTGGAATTGGCATCGGAATAAAAATCCTTTCCGGCCTGCATCTCCATCAGTCCCTTCATGAAAAGCCGGCTGCCGCGGTCGAATTGTTCATTGAACTGATCCAGTTTTCCCTTGACCTCCAGGTAATTCTTGGCCGCAATATTGGCCACGTATGCAGGATCCTTGCGGAGCTTATTGAGGGTAGGATCCTCCAGGAATGCAAAGAACTTCTCCCTGTCCACCACAAAAGACTTTTTAAAGTACCGCTCTACATACTTCCCGGCATCCCCCCTGTATTTCTCTTTCACCTCCAGGATATTGAAAGGAAGGTACACCTCATCAAGTTTCTCCAGCAACAGGTTGATCATGGCGGTCATTACCTTCTTATCTGTGGGCGGATTGTAGTCTTTGTAGAAATCAACTGCCACCTCTTTCAGGTATGCCACTACACTGTTTACTCCGCCGGGATACTGTTCCTCCATGGCCAGGGCTCTTTCCAGGACTTCCAGGTGGCGGGCAAAATAGACTGATTCCATTCCTCCCCCCCTGCGAACCGTCTCCATCAGGTACTGTTCTGCATGCTTGACCTCTTTGCGGGCTTCCACCACTTCGCGGATATCCCTGAGGGCATTCCCGTACAGTGCCTTCCGCTGTTCATCCTGGTTCACCCACCGTGTGAACTCTTCCTCCAGCTGTTGCTTCTTGCCCACAACATTCAGATTCTTTAGTCCCCTGCTCTGTCCGATAGAGTATTTCCAGTAATTGGCCGAATAGGCATACTTGGAAGCATACTGGATCCTCACCTTCTGATCTGCCACCATATCTTCCATCTGCAGATCCTGTTTAATCCCCCTGATGCAGATCCGGTTGGGGTGGGTCATCTCCAGCAATTCGGTCACTTCCCAGGAGGTCATATAGCGGTCGGTACTCCCGGGAAATCCCATTACCATGCTGAAATCGCCCTTTTCATATCCCCTGAGGGAAACGGGCAGGTAGTATTTCGACCTGAGGGGAATGTTATCGGGGCTGTAATCGGCCGGCTTTCCATCGGGCCCGGTATAGACCCTGAACAGGCTGAAATCACCTGTATGCCTGGGGTATTCCCAGTTGTCGGTATCACCCCCGAATTTCCCGATGCTCTCGGGAGGAGCCCCCACCAGCCTGATATCCCGGTATGTCTCAGTCACGAACAGGAAAAACCTGTTCCCGTTAAACATGCTGTTCACAGTGGCTTCATATTCTGTATCCCTGATGGCTTCCTCGGCAATGCTGCCTGACAGTGACCGGATCCTGGCATTCCGGTTCTGCTGGTCCATCTCCTCGTTGAGTTCCGGAACGATCCGGTCTGTCACCTCCTCCATCCTCACCAGGAAGGTGATGGTTTTTCCTTCATTGGGCAACTCATCCTCCCTGGTCATGGCCCAGAATCCGTTTTTCAGGTAGTCATGCTCCAGCGAGCTGTGGTACTGGATCTCATCATATCCACAGTGGTGGTTGGTCAGCAGCAGTCCCTCCGGTGAAACCAGCTCGGCAGTACAGGAACCGCGATCCAGAGCACCCACAGCATCCTTCAGGCTGGCATGGTTGATGCTGTAGATCTGCTCAGCTGACAACTGAAGCCCCAGCTCATTCATCTCATCCATGTTCATTTGTTCCACCAGGCTCAAAAGCCACATTCCTTCATCGGCCTGCACCCGCTGGGGGCATATCCACAGGGCCACAACAATAATGGGGATGATCTTTCTCATGGTAATTTATTCTGATCTAAAAGATTGGCTGAAATGCAAACTGCAAAGATTGTAAATTTCTTTCTGAAAAAGCCATGAAGGGCACTGATTAATACACCCTATGGACATGTTTAAGAAAAGTCCAGGCTCATCTGTTCGTCAAGCAGGCGGAAGGAGCGCCTGTGGTGGTCCGACGGACCATGTTCCATGATGGCCCTGCGGTGCTCAACAGTCGGGTAACCCCTGTTCCGGATCCATCCGTACCGGGGATTCTCCATGTGAAGCTTTTCCATATACCGGTCCCTGTGTGTTTTGGCCAGGACGGATGCTGCTGCTATTGAAGCATAGATCCCGTCTCCTTTGACAATGCATGTATATGGTACCCTGTGATAGGGTTTGAACCTGTTCCCGTCCACCAGGAGGTGCCCGGGTACCTTCCCCAGCTTATCGATGGCCCGGTGCATGGCCAGGATGGATGCATTGAGGATGTTGATGCGGTCAATCTCCACCTCGTCCACCACACCTGTGGCAAATGCGACAGCTTCCCTTTCAATGATCACCCTTAACAGCTCCCTGGTTTTTGCCGTCAGCTTTTTGCTGTCATCCAGGGCCGGTTCCCGGAATCGATCCGGCAGGATCACAGCAGCTGCATAAACCGGCCCGGCAAGACAACCCCTGCCGGCCTCATCACAGCCCGCCTCTACTACTCCTGTTGTATGGTATGGCTTAAGCATTCTCGTCCAGCACCTTCAGGACCGAACTCCACAACATCCGTGCAGTATCATCCCAGCAGAACAGCTCCCGCCTTCTCCTTCCGCGTTCGATCAGCTCTTCCCGGAGCCCCTTTTCCCTGACTATCCTGATCATGGCGTCACGGATACTCCCGGGGCTTTCCGGTGAGGCATACAATGCAGCATCCCCAGCGATCTCCGGCAGGCTGGTTACCTTCGAGGCAATCACCGGGATATCACACCTCATGGCTTCCACAATGGGAATCCCGAAACCTTCGAAGTAGGGTACGAAAGTCATGGCCCATGCAGCCCCGATCACCTCATTTAACCGGTTGGGAACAAGCCGTCCGGTGAAGATCACATCCTGTTTGTTGGGCATCTTTTCCAGTTGCTCCTCCATGGACTTTGTGAGAAAGAACTTCTCACCCACCAGGACCATTTTGTACTGTCCTTTGTTCTCATCCTTGAAAAGCTGGAAGGCCTTCAGGAGGTTGGTGATGTTTTTGCGCGGGTGCAGGCTTCCCACAAACACAAAGTAGGGACATCCTGATGTAAAATCATTCCGGACCTCAACGGCCTGTTGTTCTGAAATGGGCCTGTAGCTTTCGTTGACCCCGTTGTAAGCCAGGTCCACCATCTCCTCATCCACATCGTACTGGTTGATGATATCCCTCCTGGAATACTCTGATACGGTAACAATGCGTGAAGCCTGCCTGGCAAAACGCGGAAAGAAATAGCGGTAGTAACGGCCAGCCAGCCAGGGAAGGTCACCGGGCCGGTGTTCAAAATTGATGTCATGGATCACCAGTACGGAAGGCACGGATGAGCGGCGGGGCAGGAAACCGTCCGTGCTGAGGAACAGGTCGGGCTTCACCCTGTTCAGGAAAGCGCTTACCCTGCATTCAAACCAGAAGAACCACAGGACCGGGTGCCGGGTAGGAGGCCCCAGGATGACCGGGGTCACATTCTCCCCGAAAACCACCTCTTTGCTGTATTTGCGGTCAAAAAGAAAGTAGAAATGCGTATCGGTATGTTCCGTGGTGATCCGTTTCAGGGTTTCATAGGTGAACCATCCTATACCATCAAGCTTTCCGGGCATCAATAACCTGGTGTTGACTGCAATTGTTCGCTTCTGTTTTTCCTGGTTCAAAGTACCTGTAACTTATCTGGTTCGAACTTATTACATTTGTAGGGAATTAAAAAATATTTTTACCCCGGTTTGAAAAAGCGCTTCATTACCAACCTGGCCCTGCTGATTCTACTGAATCTCCTGATCAAACCCTTCTGGTTCTTCGGAATCGAAGTGGGGGTTCAGAACCGGGTAGGAGAAGAGATGTATGGTTTCTACTTCTCGCTTTTCAATTTTGCCTTCATACTGAACATCCTTCTTGACCTGGGTATCAACAACTTCAACAACCGGGCCATCGCAAGGGACAGCACCCTTCTGAAGGATTACCTGGCTGCTGTTGTCCCGCTGAAATTTGTTTTATCACTTGTATATGGGGGCGTGGTCCTGATCTCCGGAAAGATGATCGGGTATTCCCCTGAACAGTTCGGAATGCTTTGGCTCCTGGTCCTGAACCAGTTTCTTGCCTCTTTCATTCTCTATTTCAGAACCAACATCAGCGGACTGCAGTATTACCGGACCGACAGCCTGCTTTCGGTGATGGACCGCAGCCTGATGATCCTGTTCACGGGACTGCTTCTCTGGGGCAATGTGTTCCATGAACCGTTCCGCATTGAATGGTTTGTATACGCCCAGACCCTTTCTTATACCCTGACACTGGTCACCGTAGCATCCATTGTGAGGTACAGGTCAGGGGCTTTTATAGGCAGGATCAGCATCAAAAGATCCCTCCATATCCTCAGGCTAAGCTACCCCTTTGCCCTGTTGATCCTGCTGATGTCGCTCTTCAACCGTATTGATTCGGTGATGCTGGAACGGCTCCTGGAGAACGGAAAGGAGGAGGCAGGCATTTATGCACAGTCCTTTCGTATTTTCGATGCAGCATCGCAGTTCTCCCTCCTGTTTGCCATGCTGTTGCTTCCTATGTTCTCAAGGATGATCCGCCTTAAGCAGGATGTGAATGAGCTTGTCCGCACTGCACTGCCACTGCTCATGGTATCCGGGCTTACCCTGGCCATCTCATGCAATTTCTTCAACGAGGAGATTATCAGCCTGCTCTACCACAATCCCGCTTCCAACAGCCCCGCCATCTTCGGTATCCTGATGGTGGGATACCTCTTTGTTTCCACCAGTTATATTTACGGAACCCTGCTTACAGCCAACAACAACCTGCGCCAGCTGAACCTGGTAGCCGGACTGACGGTCCTTATCAACATCTCCCTGAACCTGATCCTGATCCCACGCCACCAGGCCCTTGGAGCTGCCATCTCCAGCCTGGCTTCTCAATCATTTTATGCCATCATCCAGCTGTTACTCTCCACACGGATCCTGAAGATCCCTATCAATGGCGACATCATGTTGAAACTGGGTATCTTCCTGGTCATTAACCTGGTTACCGGTTTCCTGGTCCGCTTTATCCCCGGTTGGGTTCCCGGATTCCTGATCCTTGTTGGTTCCTGCATTGCCTCCTCCCTGTTGCTTGGCCTGATCCGCCCGTCTGAACTGGTTTCTATCATCAAAGAATGAGCTTACGCCCTGTTGGACGGTTAGTACCTGCATACCTGGATAGAATCACACTACAGCCTTGATCACCCTAAAGCCTTGGATAAACATCATGGGATCACCATACAGCCGGGTGGTGACCCATGTGATGTGATATGCGCTGTGTCTTTCATCCTTCCTGGAGATTCTCCGATAGGGCCTTTTCCTGATATACATACATTTTATCATACATATTCAATATCCTTATACTTATGTATTAGTTATTTAGTACTTTGTATATAGTCTTTTTTACTCTATTATATTTTTTATATTCTTACCATGTTAGGAAGTTGTTAATTGTTACATGCCCCGGATCGGGGCAGAGAAAACTGCATTGGCTATTTTTAGCAAAACCAATCACACAGTCAACGTGGATAATAAAAAAGATCAAAAGCTCAGAAGGACCAACAGAACCTCTTTGTTGTTCAACGGGCGGGAACAGGAAGCTATAGAACTCTATTGTGAAAAATATAAGATCCGCAATAAATCCAAATTCATGAGAGAGGCCATCATGACGGAGATCCTGAAGCAATTTGATGAGGATTATCCCACACTCTTCGAGTTTGAAAAGCCCAATCTATTCTACGTAAAATAAACCAGATCCTTATGGGAAACAGGACGGCCCTGATCAACGAACCCGGTATCCTGCAGTCAATTTTCGAATACTCTCCTGCCGCCATGATGGTGATCAGCAAAGGGACCGCCATTCAGATGGTAAACAGTGAAGCTGAAAAGATCACCGGGTTCAGCCGGGAGGAACTTGAAGGAGACCGCAAGTGGACGGACCTTGTGCTTTACGATGACAGGGAGAAACTGAAGAACCTGTTGCGGATGCTGAAGACAGAAGGAACGTCACTGCCTGACCAGTACGAATGCCGTTTTGTCGATAAACATGGCAGCCTGAAAACTGTTTACCTGTCAGGGGTATACCATGCAGGCTCCGGCCACACCATCCTCTCCCTGATTAACATCACCGATCAGAAAGAGCATGAAAGCCTGCTTAAGAGTGCCAAATCGAAAGCCGAAGCCTCAGACCGCCTGAAAACTGCTTTCCTGGGAAACCTGTCCCACGAGATCAGGACCCCCATGAATGCCATCGTAGGTTTTGCCTCCCTGCTGCAGATGGAAAAACTCCCCGAAGAGAAGAAGAGGCTTTACCTGACCCAGATCATCAACGGGAGCACAGATCTGCTCCAGCTTGTGGAAAAGACCATCGTGCTGTCCCGGATAGACCTGGGCCAGATCAAGATCAACCGGCGCCAGTTTTTCGTGAACAGAGCCCTGTTCGAACTGCAAAACAAATACCAGAAGATGCTGGTTGATTCCGGAAAGGGTGATGTTGAACTGGTCATTGAACCTGGACGCAGGGAAGAGGACTTTGTGGTCCAGGCAGACCGCATCAGGGTTATGGATATCCTGAACAACCTGCTTGAAAACGCCGTGAAATTCACAGCGAGCGGTCAGATCACCCTGGGGTATGCTTACCTGGAAGAGGAGGTTGGAGATGAATTCGATTCCCTGCTTTTCTATGTGAAAGATACCGGTTGTGGAATTTCAAAGAACAAGACAGGGATCATCTTCGACCGCTTTGTGAAACTGGTGGAAAAAAACGAAACTGTACTGCGGGGTGCCGGTCTGGGGCTCGCCATCTCCCACGACCTGGTAAAGCTCATGGGCGGGGACATCTGGGTGGAGACCGCACCGGGTGCAGGCAGCAAGTTTTTCTTCACGCTGCCCATCAGTTACTCCAAGGCACAGACCACCACCATTTCCGAAACCGGACCCCGGGGCCACCTATGATGACTGGTCATCCTTAACCATACTGGTTGCCGAAGATATTGAATCAAACTACCTCTATATCAAAGAGCTGTTGGCGCCTACCAACATGATGATCCTGAGGGCCCGGGATGGGATCGAGGCCGTTGAAATCTTCGAGAATAATCCCGGGATCAACGTGGTACTGATGGATATCCTTATGCCTGGCCTGGATGGCTACGAAGCCACCGCAAAAATCAGGCTTATACGGGAAAATGTTCCCGTTATCGCGCAAACTGCATTCACTTTTGAGGGGGAGATCCGGAACGGGCTCTATGCGGGTTGTTTTAATGACTATATCATGAAACCGTTCACCCGGGATATGCTCCTGGCCAACCTCAAGAAACACCTGCTCGGGGCTAAATAAGCTCCATGGAATAGACGATGGCCTCCAGCTGCTTCAGCTTCACCCGCTTCTTCTGGTTCGGATAGTAGATATAGGCATCAACGGTAACAATGCGGTTCCTTCGTGCATCATAGACCGAATGACTGATAAAGGGACCTCCCATAAAGCCATTTTCCAGTTCCCACAATCCCCTCAGCTCCACCACATGCCGATCCCTCTTCTGCATATCAAATAGCGATGGGTTCATACATCCCCGACAGCTGTCATGTATGAATCTCTCGCGGGGTCCCTCTACAAACTGTTTGGTGATCTTGTCCCGTTTGCTGATCAGAAGTTCAGGTAGTCCAGGTCTTCCGGACCCTCTGCAGGATAATCAAACACCTGGATCACCTGGGACAGATCTGGGAGCTTCAATGCTTACTGAAGTATACTCATCTTTGCTGAAATCGAGGTTATACCCCCGGGGGATGGCCAGCCTTACCTGGTGATGGGCGGAGATCTCCTTCTGAATGGCCGGATCTTTCGAGTCAAGGTAGGTTCCCATGAGCCTGTTTCGGTCATACTGCACCAGGAATCCCTGTATCTGTTGCTCATTTTCAGTCGATCAGCTGGTGCAGTGCCCCGCTGCTGGGGGCCTCCAGCTGTACCATATCTGGGGTTTGGCCCAAACGTTCTCCCTGAACCTGACCCTGGGTTCCAGTCCCGATTCTATGGTTGTCAGTACAATCGACCTGTGAAACTGGTAAAAATTATCGAAAGATGCCGCAGTAATCTGGATCACATCAAAAAGGGTTCCGACTGCGGCAGCCCGGGTATCTCTTCCTTCAGAATATCCTGAAGCAAGTCCCCGGCAGCATTCTCCCAGTTAAAGTTATCCATCACCACCAGGATCTCCCCTGCCCCCCCTGTGATGTTGGGCATGATCTTCCCGGCAGTACCACCCTGCTTATTGACCGTATCACATGAGGTGAAGGCCAGCAACAATCCGGAAAGTACAAAAAAGCCTGTCCACTGAAGCAGACAGGCCTTGATGCTGGTAAGGATATTACTCCTTTCCATCCTTAATCTTCTTAGAATCCGTCGTGTCATCCACCACCACTTCATCCTCATCTTCGGCCGTAGCCTTCTTAAATTCCTTCATGCCCTGACCTATGCCACGCATCAGTTCAGGGATCTTCCTGCCACCAAATAACAGCAAAGCGATCGCCACAATCAATACGATTTGCCAGACTCCTATTGCAAGAATTATAAAAGCTTCCATTTCTTTCGATTAAAAGGTTTGTATACAAAAATAGGTAAATAATCGGTCTATTTGTTAAATAATCCGATGATGTCGTTCAAATTGGCATAAAGTAGCAGGCTCAGCAGGAGCACCATTCCAACAATCTGGGCATACTCCAGGAACTTATCCCCGGGTTTCCGGCCGGTAATCATCTCAAACAGGGTAAACATCACATGTCCCCCGTCCAGTGCCGGAATTGGCAGAACATTCATGATGGCCAGAATGATGGAAAGGAAAGCTGTCATGTTCCAGAAACTCTCCCAGTCCCAGACCGGCGGAAAGATACTTCCGATCTTGATAAACCCGCCCAGCTCCTCGTAGGCTTTGGTCTTGGGTTTAAACAGCATCGACAGCTGCTTCAGGTAGCTCCGGGAAATATTCACCCCGTGCTTGATCCCTGCCGGGATAGACTGAAAGAAAGTGTATTTGGTGACCACAGCCCGAACTCATCACTGGGAGTGATCGGGTTGAATCCGAATTTCCCCTCTTCAGTGGTTGTTACCTGCACCGGGATGGTATCGGTGCCTCCCCTGAGAAGTTCAAGGTTAAAAGAGGTATTCGCTCCCTGCCGTCTGCTCAATGAAATCTGAATAGAAACGTATGGGTGTCCCGTTCACGGAGATGATCAGGTCCCCAGGCATGGCTCCGGCCCTCTTCAATCCGTCCATCTGACAGTTTTGATATTCCGCATGGCACCCTGGGTGCCATGGCATATTCCAGCTTCAGCACTCTGGAGACCATTCTTCCGGAATGCGGATGTCAATCAGTTTTCCCTCTCTGTCCACCTGGACTACCTTTGTTTCATTGACAATGATGTCGTGGTGGATCGTTCTCCATTTTATCACTTTCTCTCCATCCAGTGCCACGATCTTATCGCCATCTCTGAACCCCATCTCCATCAGGGCATCATCGAACCTGAGTCCGTATTCCAGACGGTCAGCCGGAACATAAGATTCCCCCCAGGCGAAAAGGACAAGGATGTAGATCACCAGTGCCAGGATAAAATTAACCAAAACACCACCCAGCATGATCAACAGCCTCTGCCAGGCCTTCTTGGACCTGAATTCCCAGGGTTGCGGGGGCTTTTTCATCTGCTCCCGGTCCATGGATTCATCGATCATTCCGCTGATCTTTACATATCCGCCCAGGGGCAGCCATCCGATCCCGTATACCGTATCCCCGATCTTTCTTCTTGAACAGTGCAAAACCTGCATCAAAGAACAGGAAGAATTTCTCCACCTTAACCTTGAAGAGCCTGGCCAGTAAAAAGTGACCCAGCTCATGCAATATGATGAGAATCGATAAGCTTAAAAGCAATTGTGCGATTCTTATAAATACGTCCATTACTAACTGAATTAATTCTTTGGCGACCTGCCTGGCCATCATGGTCTGATTCAAAATAATCTTCCAGTGTCGGCATCTTCAGGAAGGTTGACTTCCCCAGGGTCCTTTCGATCACATCCGGAATTTCCAGAAATCCGATCTTCTTCTCCAGGAAAGCTTCCACTGCCACTTCGTTTGCCGCATTCAGAATACAGGGCCAGTTACCTCCTTTTCTCAGCACTTCATAAGAAAGTGCAAGGTTACGAAAAATTTTCGTATCCGGCTGTTCAAATGTCAATTCGGGATACTCCGTGAAACTGAACCGCTTCAGCCGGATTTCAGCCTGTCCGGGATAGGTAAATGCATACTGGATGGGCAGCCTCATATCGGGCAATCCCATCTGGGCTTTGATGGAGCCATCCACAAACTGAACCATGGAATGAATGATCGACTGGGGATGCACAACCACTTCGATCTGGTCGGGCTGGCACCCGAACAACCACCTGGCTTCAATCACCTCAAGCCCCTTGTTCATCAGGGTGGCCGAATCGATGGTGATTTTCGGACCCATGCACCAGTTTGGATGGCACAGCGCCTCTTCGGGGTAACCTTCTCTAAGTCCTCCATGTCCTTTCCCCCTGAAGGGCCCTCCCGATGCTGTCAGGATCAGCTTTTCAATGTCATTGTAGCCTTCCCCGGCAAGGGACTGGAAAATCGCAGAATGTTCCGAATCCACCGGGATAATGTTCACTCCCTCTGCCTGCTGCCTCCTTCATAATCAGTTCCCCGGCAACCACCATGGTCTCCTTATTGGCCAGGGCAATATCCTTTCCGGCCCGGATGGCCTCGATGGTCGGTCTTAAGTCCGCTGAATCCAACCATGGCCGTAAGGACCATATCAACCGTATCGAAGCCTCACCACCTGGGCCAATGGCATCATCTCCGCAATAGACCTTAACAGGGTGGTTGCCTGAGGGCCTCTCTCACCGTTTCATAATGCGCTTCATTGCCAGATCACCACAGCATTGGGAAGATGCTCAATGCTTTGCCTAATCAAGCAGTTCCGCATTGTTCCGGGCAGTAAGAATCTCCACTTCAAATGCATCGGGATGACTGGAAATCACCTCCAGGGCCTGGGTTCCGATGGATCCGGTGGAGCCAAGTATGGCTATTCTTTTCTTCTCCATTCTCAGAAAACGATGTATTCGACCGGATTCAGTGGCACACGGTCGTGCCACAATTCAAAGTGAAGGTGCGGACCGGTGGTAAGCTCCCCTGAATTCCCTACGATGGCAATGGCATCCCCGGCCACCACTTTTTGACCCACTGATTTAAACAGGGTGGCGTTGTGTTTGTACACTGAAATAAGTTCATAGTCATGCTGGATCTGGATCACATAGCCCGTTTCGAGGGTCCAGGTGGACATGGTCACTGTCCCGTCCAGGGTTGCCTTTACTACTTCGTTGGGAGCAGCCACCATATCGATCCCGTAATGGCCCTCCATGGGATTGAATCCCCGGGTAATGATCCCTTTTACCGGAGGGAAGAAATGCATGTCATAAAGATCCGCTGTCCATCTGCTCCTCCTCCAGCACACTGAGCCTGAACTGCTCCTCTGCCTCCACCTGCTGCCTGAGCAAAGAATCGTTGGTGGAGCGTATGAAGGTGATCTCCTGTTTATTCTGCACCCCGGTGGTATCGTTCAGATAGTTCTCGGGCATCTCCCCGGAAATGATGCGTTTCAGGTTTTCAAAATACTGGTCACGGATAGCCTGTTCATATTCCAGGGAATCGAGCTTCATGGCATTGGCCCGGATATGCTGCCGCATGGCTGCATCGGGATACCCGGGGATCAGTTCCCGGATATTGGTATATGCAATCAGGGAATAGACGATGGCGATCAGCAGGATCAGGATCATGCCGATCACTGCAATCAGGTTCAACCGTGTAAGCCTCATGGTCCCCACCTCTTCGAATGTATCCTCGTTCAGAAGGACCATCCGGTATTTGTGGGTGAGTTTTCGAAGGACCCGTGGCCGCTTTTTCTCCGGATTTTTGCTCATTCAGATAGTACCGTAACGGCACAAAGATAATAAGAATCCGGTTCCCGTGGTCAGGACTGGAATTCAAACATGGGAAGGATCTCCCGGCGGATGTAATCCTGCCCTATCTCATTTTTCAGGAATCCTTCCCTGAGCACAGCTTCATCTTCACTTACAAACAATTCCATGTGTATCAGTGTCCAGGGCCTGAACTCATACAACGGATTATCCGACTCCATGACATTCATGGTGATCATGTAATCGGTCAGGCTGGTGGTATAGCCAACATATAGCCTGTCGTGGAGATGCGAATAAAGGACAAATACTTTATAACTCATAATGCAAACAGGGTCATTGTATTTTAAAAATACGTCAAATATCACAAATGGTTGTGCTCATTTGACATATTTTGCGATTTCTTTTATGAATCAGGGCTGAAGGTCCACTGGGGTAAACTAATACCTGATGCGGATGCGTTGCCAGGACCTCAGGTGAGCCACCACATCCTGCCGCTCCTTTCCCGAAAGTGCCGGGTATGATCCCTGTCCGTAGCCCCATGAAGGCATGTCGGTTCCTTCCCTCCCAAGGGTGATAGTGGCCAGGAGGAACCCATTGGTGGCAGCACTCAGGAACTCCTGGTTGTTCAGTGCCGGGGCCTGGGTTCCCTGTCCGGCTTTTCCATGGCATTCTGCACACCGGGCTTCAAACAAGCCTGCTCCCTGCTCCCTGTCACCGGGATTGCTCCCCGGAAACAGGTAAGTAAGGGGTTCCCCTGCGGTTTTTTTCATATAGCCGATAATGTTACTGATGTCCTGCAACTCCAGCACCTCCTGGTTATAGACATCGGCCGACCAACCGAACATGGCCGTATGTGCCCTCCCCTCAGCAATGGTTTCGTACAGGTACCTGTTGCCGGCAGCATGGAGAAAATCCCTGTTGATAATGGAGGGACCGGTCTCTCCCTCTCCAAACTCCCCGTGGCAGCGGAAACAAAGGAAATGGTACCGGAGTCCACCCTCCTCCAGGTCAGGCTCCGGGAGTTCCATCCTGGATCCGGCCGAAGATGCTCCACCCCAACTCCGCACAGCGGCCACCAGATCCACAAGTTCTGCCAGGTCCAGGTGAGACCATCCCGGCATGGCCGTATTGCCCCTTCCTGAAAGCATGGTCTGCACAATGAAATCATCATCCGCCCGGTTGAGAAAACCGGGCTGGTTCAGGGCTACAGCCACATCCCCCGACCCGGCATCACCGTGGCAGGCTTTGCAAAGATCCCCGTACAATTGTAATCCCCTTTCAGGGTTCCCTCTCATGCCAGCTGCTGTGGAAATATCCTGGTCTGCATATTGTTTTTTAAGATATCCGGCAATGTCGTCAAGCTCTGATTCATTCATTCCCGAGACAGAACCACTCCAGCTACCCATCTGCCGCATGCTTCTTCCCTTTTCCATGGTATACCTGATGAAGTCCTGGGAAGCCACCCGGAGGAAATCGGTCCTTCCGATGGAGGGGATCCCCGTTTTGTAGTCCTTGTAACTCTTCCCTTCACCCTGTTTTCCGTGGCAGGCCGAACACAGGTATGCATATCCTCCTGGTCCCCCGATGGAATCCCTGATCCCCTTGAATTCATTCAGGGTGGGCATGGTAAAATAGTCAAAAGGTATTCCGGGTTTCGCAAGTCCTGTCACAAAAATGGCAAGGGCTTCCATATCCTCCTCCTCAAGGTTGATCTGCAGCATCTGGGAACCCGGCGAAACCATCTCCGGATCCTTGAAATGCTCCTTCAGCCAGTTAGACACGGTCTGTTCCCCGGAAATGTTCTGAAAACTGTATTCGTGTTTGGTCTTTTCTCCCTGCCTGGTCAGGTCCGGCCCCAGGATCCCCCCAACACCCCTTGCCTTGTGGCATCCCAGGCACCCTTCCCGCGAAAAGAGGGATTTTCCCCTGATAAACACATCCATTTCTGCCATGGTGGCTTTGCCCTCTTCCCCGCTCCTGTCAAAAATCGCCAGGTGGCATTTCCCGCAAGAGGCCTGGATATAGGGCTGCTCCAGCAACGGATAAGGCCAGTGTGTTTCAGGAAAACGTCCGAATGCAGCTTCTTTCTCCAGGGCCCTTCCCTGGCCTCCGTGACAGATGGTGCAGCCATATTTCTGAACCGGGTGATCTTTCAGGAGGGTTCCCGGATGGAACGCATGTGGCTGCGACATCCCTTCCATCCGTGAATCTTCAATGCCATGGTGACAGGAGATACACCGGTCAACCCGGTTAAACTGTGGCAGGTCCACCTGGAAGATCCCCCTTTCGGGATCCCCGGTATCGGTAAAACCCTTCTCGATGTTCATATCCCTCAGAATCCTGGCATATTCCCGCTGATCCCTTTTCCACTCCTTGTTGGCACCCTCAACAATCCATGAAGTGATAAACAACAGCAGCAGCAGGGTGGCACCTGCCAGCACCATTCCCTGTACCCTGTTTGTATATCTCTTTTCGTCCATCGTTATCTGTTATTGGACCGGCCACTGGGAAGCGGACCAGTAGAATTCCCAGTTGGGTCCGCGGAACCAGATTCCCACCACCGTGAAAACCACCAGGGCCACCAGTGCACAGGTGAAGAGAACCAGCGAGGCCATCCTGGATGATTTCAGTTTCCTCCGTGTCACCTCAGCTGTCACAATAAATAGAATGGCAGTAATGGTAGCCGGATTAAGCAGCATCACAAACCACTGCGAGATCCCCGGGAACCAGTCACGGAGCCATCCGAACCTGATCATGACAAAGAGCTGGAGAAGCACCAGCAGGAGTGCTGATACTGCAGACCAGAGTACCAGTTTCAATCCCGCTTTTCCTGAAAACCATACTCCCACATGGCTATCCTCCCTGTCCTTATATGGGATCGAAAACAGGAAGATGAGATAGAGCACCGGTACCACCAGTCCCCCGGAAAAAGCTGAATAGGATACCAGTTCCTGGATCCCCAGGAAATACCAGGGTGATTTTGCCGGATTCTCAGGGTAAGCCGGATTGGCCTGTTCGAGCAGCGGGGCATCGGCAACCAGGGCAATAAACAGGACTACCAGGACCACCAGGACCAGGATCCCCAGTTCGGTCCACATCAGCACTGGCCAGGCCAACCACTTGTTTTCAGTCCCTTTGTCTGCTGCATATTTCGCAGGCCTGCTTAACCCGCCATCCTTGCGGATCCTCCAGAAATGAATGGCCAGAAGGACAATCATACTTAAAGGCAGGAAGATCACGTGAAGGGCAAAGAACCTGGAGAGAGCCGGCTGTCCCACCGTTTCTCCTCCGATCAGCAACTTTTTCAGAAATCCACCCGGATCGAACAGGGAGGTGATCCCCAGCAGGTCGGTAAGCTCCCTTGCGGATGCTGCGATATTCGACCCGATGGTTACCGCCCAGTAAGCCAGCTGGTCCCAGGGCAACAGGTATCCACTGAAATTACTGAGCAACGTAATAATCAGCAGTACCACGCCGATCACCCAGTTCAGGGAACGGTTCCCCAGGTAAGAGCCTGTGTAAAATACCCTCAGAAGGTGCAGGAATACCACGATCACCATTCCCTGCGAGGCCCACCTGTGCATGTTCCGGATGATCCTGCCCCCGGGCACGATATAGACGATGTCTTTCACCGACCTGTAGGCCGTCTCTACCGACGGGGTATAATAGATCATCAGGATAACCCCCGTAAACACCATGATCAGGAAAAGAAATCCAAGGATGATCCCCAGTCCGAAGGTGTAGGTGGGTTTCATGGAGTGGACATGAACCCGGGTGGCATGGATGTGGAGGAAAAAATTGCGGGTGATCCGCCCGGCCCTCTCTTTCCGGTCAGGTTCTATGGCACCACCCGTATCCTGTTTCACCATGTCGTTCCGGGAACCCATGATCAGGAGGTCAGGTATTTTGCTTCCGCATCCACCACCTTTCCCGGATCGATGATGATCTTTCCGTCGGCAGTACCACTCACCTGGTACCAGGAAAGATCCCGTGGGGCAGGACCGGATAGTACCTCACCTTTCAGGTTGTAACAGGATCCGTGGCATGGGCATTCAAATCCATCGGTGTTATTCTCAATGATACATCCCAGGTGGGTGCATACGGCAGATATTGCACGAATCCCCTCATGATCCCGGTAAACATACAGGTTGTGCTCTTTCAGAAAGGTAAATGTATCTACCGGGAAAAGGGATGAATCGCCCAGGGTGATCCTTCTTTTATGACCGGCGATGCGGGGAAAGAACTGGCGCAGGTAGCTGATGGCTGCAACCACACCGGTGACCGTAACAAGGGTTATAGGCTGTCTTTCTTATGAATTGTCTGCGTTCCATGTTGGAGCCCTAAAATTATATAGATTCTTTTTGAATAAAAGCCTCCGATCCACTGAATCCTCTAATTTATATACATTTGAAATTAATATTTTTGAGGAAGAATGCCAGAATGAAGGGAATAGTTCCAAAGATTTTACAGGCTGCAATACTGGCCGGTGTCATCCTGATCACAACAACAAACTGTAAACGTGAAGATTCCGGTAAAGCACCCGGGGATGCAGCCCTGTCCCACGGTCAGAACGCCGAATACCGGGGAAGGGAGAGTTGCAGGGAATGCCATGAAAAACAGTACAAACTGTTCCAGGGATCGGACCATGATATGGCCATGGACACAGCCACCGCGGAGACAGTACTGGGGGATTTCAACAACGCAACATTGGTCCATTTCGGGATTACCTCCAGGTTCTACATGTCGGATGGTAGATACATGGTCAACACGGAAGGCCCGGGGGGTGTGATGGAAGACTACCAGGTCTCCTATGTGTTTGCCATCAGGCCCCTGCAACAGTACCTGGTGGAATTCCCGGGGGGAAGGTACCAGTGCCTGCCTCTTTGCTGGGATACCCGGCCCGCGAAGGATGGCGGACAAAAATGGTTCCATATATACCAGGATGAACGCATCCCGGCGGATGATGTACTGAACTGGACCCATGTAACCCAGAACTGGAATTACATGTGTGCGGAGTGCCACTCCACCAACCTGCACAAGAATTACGATTACAACGAGAAGAGATACCATACCACCTGGTCGGAGATCGATGTTTCGTGTGAGGCATGTCACGGACCAGGCTCTGAGCATATCGACTGGGCTGAAAAGGTGGAAGCAGGCAGCAGTCCCGCATCTATCCGGACATGGGACTGGTGGTACGGCTGAAAGACACCGACAATGCCACCTGGATCTTTGATCCCGATTCGGTAACCGCCCGCAGGTCGGTGTCACGCCAGTCGGATGAGCTGGTCCAGATGTGTTCCCGGTGCCATGCCCGGAGGGCCGTGGCCACTGAAGATTACTACCACGGGGGATCCTTGCTGGAGACCCACTGGCCCTCCCTGCTTGAAGAAGGACTCTATTTTGCCGACGGTCAGATCCTGGAAGAGGTCTATGTCTATGCATCTTTCCTGCAAAGCAAAATGTACCAGGCCGGGGTGGTCTGTAAGGACTGCCACGAACCACACAGCGGCCAGGTCTATGTGAACGGGAATGCCCTGTGCTACCGCTGCCACATGGCCACCGAATACGGGACCCGGAAACACCATTTCCACGATCCGGCCAAGGAGGGGGCCAGTTGTTTCGAGTGCCACATGCACGAGCGGACCTACATGGTGTTGGATCCACGGCGTGACCACTCCATCCGGATCCCAAGGCCCGACCTGTCTGACAAGCTGGGAACACCCAATTCATGCAACCAGTGCCATCCGGATAAAACCACCCGCTGGGCCACCGATTACCTGAGAGAATGGTACGGGCAGGACCTTCTGGACCAGGAACATTACGGGGAGGTATTCTGGGCCGGACGCCAGCGCTACCCGGAAGCCCATGAGGGGCTTCTCAGGCTCGCCGGGGACAGGGAGCAGGCACCCATGATCAGGGCTACGGCCATCTCGCTGCTGGGAGGATATCCCGGGCCAGCCACCAACGAGCTGCTTCGCCTGATGGTAACCGATTCCGATCCCCTGATCCGTTACGCCACAATGACTGTTGCCCAGTTTGGTGAACCCGAATTCATCAGGGACCTGGCGGTTCCAAGGCTGAGGGACTCGGTGAAACTGGTGCGGCTCATGGCTGCCAACTCACTGACTGCGGTCCCCCGTAACATGATCCCGGCCGGTTCCTCAGAGAGGCTGAATAGTGTACTGCAAGAATACAATGCGTCCCTGATGATCAACGCCGACCACCCTTCGACCCACCTCAATTTCGGGAACCTCTACCTGAATACGGGTGATTACGAAAAGGCTGAGGCATCCTACCTTGAGGCCATGGAACTGGAACCGGGACTGGTGGGGCCTTATATCAACCTGGCGGACCTCTACCGAAGGCAAAACAGGGATGATGAAGGGGAGGCCATCCTGAAAAGTGCCCTGGAACGTTACCCGGAGCTGGCGGCCATCAACTATTCACTGGGATTGCTGAAGGTAAGGCAGGGAAACCATGGGGAAGCCCTGGAATACCTGGAGAATGCAGCAAAATTTGATCCGGATGATCCGCACTACAGCTATGTTTACGCCATCGGGCTGAACTCCCAGCAAAAACCCCTGGAGGCCCTTGATTTACTCAAGGAGGCACTGGAGAGACACCCCTATGACCGGAACATCCTCTACAGCCTGGCCACCATCTCCATGGAGAACGGACGCGGCGAAGAGGCCCTGGGCTATGCCAGGAAACTGGTGGAGAACTATCCCCAGGATGCAAACTATCAGCAGCTTCTGGGAATGTTGTCCAATTAACAGTCTCTTTTATGAAAAATCCAGAAGAGCTTAAGCAGATCGTCAAAGACAAATATGCCGGGATCGCCCTGGCTCCGCAAAAGAAATCATGTGGTTGCTGCGGCGACAAAGAACCGGACTTCTCACTCATGAACCGGGACTACACCAGCCTGGACGGGTACGTGGAGGACGCCGACCTGAAACTGGGTTGCGGCATACCCACTGATCACGCCGGGATCAAGCCGGGGGACCACCTGCTGGACCTTGGTTCCGGTGCCGGGAATGATGTGTTTGTGGCCCGTTCCATCATAGGAGAAACCGGGAAAGTGACCGGCATGGACTTCACCGATGCCATGCTGGAAAAGGCCAGGAAGAACAATGAGAAAATGGGCTTCAAAAACGTGGAGTTTGTGAAGGGTGACATTGAGCAGATCCCCCTGCCTGATAATACCTTTGATGTGGTGATCAGCAACTGTGTCCTGAACCTGGTGCCGGACAAGGAGAAAGCATTCTCGGAGATCAGGAGGGTACTGAAGCCGGGAGGACATTTCTGTGTATCGGATATCGTCCTGAAGGGCGACCTGCCCTATGACATGAGGGAGGCTGCCGCGCTGTATGCCGGTTGTGTATCAGGCGCCCTGCAAAAGGATGACTATTTAAAGATCGTCCAAAAGGGAGGTTACAGCCAGGTGGAGCTAAAGGATGAAAAGACCAACCACATTCCCGATGAAGCACTGTTGCCCCATGTCTCCCTTGAGACCATCAATGCATACCGTAACTCTGGTGCCGGGGTTTTCAGCATCACCGTGGTCGGAACCAAATGAAAAGTAGCCGGAAAAGACTCTCTTTCCTTGACCGCTACCTCACGGTCTGGATCTTTGCAGCCATGGCCATCGGGGTTTCGGCAGGTCATTTTTTCCCGGGCATTGCCGGTTTCTGGAACGGTATGAGCCGGGGAACCACCAACATTCCCATTGCCATCGGACTGATCGTCATGATGTATCCCCCACTGGCCAAGGTCCGGTACGAGGAACTGGGAGATGTGTTCCGCAACCGGAAAATCCTCATCCTTTCGCTGGTCCAGAACTGGATCATCGGCCCGGTACTGATGTTCATCCTGGCCATCGTCTTCCTCAGGGACTACCCCCATTACATGGCCGGACTGATCCTGATCGGCCTGGCAAGGTGCATTGCCATGGTGATCGTCTGGAACGACCTGGCCGAAGGAGACCCGGAGTATGCAGCCGGCCTGGTAGCCTTTAACTCCATCTTCCAGGTACTGTTCTTCTCCCTCTATGCCTACGTTTTCATCACCGTGATGCCCCGCTGGTTCGGCCTTGAAACCTTCGTGGTGGATGTAACCATGAAGGAGATTGCCAAAAGCGTGTTTATATACCTGGGAATTCCATTCCTGGCAGGTTTCCTGACCAGGTTCATACTGATCCGGGTGCGGTCAGGGGAGCGGCAGGTGGCCAAAGAATGGTACCACTCCAGGTTCATTCCAACAATCAGTCCCCTGACCCTGATCGCCCTCCTGTTTACCATTTTCGTGATGTTCTCCCTGAAGGGCGAAACCATCGTGAAGATCCCTATGGATGTGGTGCGTATCGCCATTCCGCTGGTTATCTATTTTGTGGTGATGTTCCTGGTCTCTTTTTTCATGGGGAAGGCCCTGGGAGCTGATTACCCGAAAACCACCACATTGTCGTTCACCGCTGCCAGCAACAACTTCGAACTGGCTATTGCTGTGGCCGTGGCGGTGTTCGGGATCAGCTCGGGGGAAGCCTTTGCCGCTGTGATCGGCCCCCTGGTGGAGGTGCCTGTCCTGATCCTGCTGGTGGGAGTGGCATTGAGGTTCAGGAAGCGGTTTTTCAGTGAAGCTTCACAATAATTTTGAGATCATTTCCAAATCAACTATATTTGCACCCACATTGCGGGGTGGAGCAGTTGGTAGCTCGTTGGGCTCATAACCCAAAGGTCGTAGGTTCAAGTCCTACCCCCGCTACTAGAGAGGACTCCTCATCAGATTTGATGGGGAGTTTTTATTTATACCCCCTGAAACCCTTTTAAATTGTGACTTTGCGAGGAATAACGAATTAACTCTGGAGGTTAGATATGTCCTTTTCTTAGTATCGGCTACAATAGCTGCCATAACAGCACCGACAAATCCGATACCCATGACTACTACAATTTCGCGATTCTCACCCCGTTCCTGTTCAATCCGTTTTTTAAGCCGTTCAAATTCAGCCTTATACTCTTCAGGTTTTGGTAATTGAAATTTTTTCTCGTTGGGACTGATCGATATATTTTAACTCATAATACATCCATGTTTTATCCTAAAAATTCATTTCCCACTTTGCGCGCACGTTCTGGTTTATCCAGGTCGATTCCCAATGCGAGACCGATTTCAACCAACAGGTTCCAACCGGCGCTTAAAAATACATAGGGATTCATTTCCCCTGCTGAAGGTATACGAATGGTTGTAAAAGGTGTATCCCAATCAGCAATGGCAACCACTTTAAGTCCAACTCCTTCGACCAGCACTTCCTGGAATTTCTCAATTTCTTCCTCCATTGGATCTATAACAAAAACAACATCATTTTTGTCCATAACTTCTTCTATACCATGAACGGCGTAGGTGCCTTCCAGAAAATCAGATTTTTTCCTGGTAATCTCATTGGTTTTAAGTGTCAATTCTTCAGCAACCCCATCATTATAACCTGCAAAATAGATGGTCGGCGCTTTGGCTGCTAAGTCGATAATCTCCTTGCTGATTGGCAAAGTCAAGGCCTCCTCAATGAATGCCGGTAATTTTGAAAATTCAGCTATCTTATCAATACCCTGAATGTGCCAGAGAATAGATTCATAAAACAGAGTTTGTTCGATAACGCTTTTTGTTGCTGCAACAGCTTGTTCCCATCCGCAGTTAAGAACAAATGTTTCCACACATTCTTTTTCTAACAGGGTATCATTGTTTGCAGTCAATGCAAATCGTTTTTCATTGCCAATTGCAGCGAGATTTTTTGCCAGCAGGACAACTTCTTTTGTCCGCCCAGAGTTGGAAGCACAGAAAACAGCCAATTTCGACAGATCATATTGTGCTGATTGACGTGAACCATCTGTAGAAATGGACAAGTCAAGTCCCCATGTCAATGCTTTACGCATGGCATTTTTAGCCGGAAAAATACGGCTGGAGCCTTCTCCTGTAAGCAGCAATTTACCGGCAGATTTTATCTCTCCAGCGATACCTTCGGTCTGGTTTGGATCGAAATTCTGAACTACTTCGACAGTCTGCATCATTTCCTGAACCAAAGCAAATTTTGAATAGTCGGGATCTTTTAGATTCATAACTTCTCTTTTAAGATTTATACATACAATTTGCCAATATTTTTTTCTAATTTCTTTTTTTTATTTCTTCTACCTGCAATTTGAAATCTTCAGTTTCCTGCTTTACTTGAAGAATGAAGCTATTCTCATCAATAGTCCCGATTGCAGCTGTCATTTCATCCATATTTCTATAGGTTGCTTGCCGGAATGGATTGTCATAATCCTTTTTTCGTGTAACATATACCTGGTCACATACATATTCTTGAACGGTCACTGCTTTATCAAGAGCCGATTCCCATTCAGTTATGGTGAGATTCTCTGTACCGTATATTTCACAAAGGGTTGCAAATGCATGTTTTTGCTTGTCAACAGCATATTTGGCCCAAAGATCATCATACCTGTTGTGGATGTCTTCCCATGTATTAAAAACACCTGAACCAATATCAGATCGAAGTTTATCCAAATCATTTTTTTGCATGATCTGTCCACCCAGATTAACCCATTCATGCTTCCGTTTACTTTTCAGATCTTTACACATGGATGAGAACGTAGCCTTTGGATGTGAATTCATATATGTCATCAGGTTCTTCATGGCATAATAGAGCAACATATCACCATAGGAATGGTATGCCCTATATGGTTTTAAAATCAGTACGTTTCGTTTGGTATTCTCCATGTTCTCACCTAAAACTACCATGCCATTGATTTCTTCTTCTTTGCCTGATAATAGTTTCCGTCCCAAATTAATCAGATCATCGTCATTCTTTATCTTAATTGATTCATTCTTAGTTCGCAAACTGGCTTTGGCGGTCCATATTTCCAGCAGTCTGCGGGAAGAGAATATTTCTTCCACAGTGTCAGGGGCAAATGTTTCAAATTCAATATTCTGAACTTTTTTCACTCGTTTGTCACGACTCTGATATTTCCAGGAATTACGGGCTAAAGCATACATGTTGTACATCCACCAGAAGGCTGGCATTACTTCCAGTTGATTTAAAGATGTATTATTATTAAGCAGCGAAAAAGGAAGAGGAATATCAAGTTCTGCCGGGTAATCCGCTTTGGAAAGCAATACAAATGATGCAAATCGACTTGAATGCACTAAACTGGTACATAGTCCCGGCCAAAATCCCCGGCCTGCCTGAATTTCATTGTCGTTAGAGCGGCTGTTGTGATTGGAACCAATGGTAGCGCCAGCTGCCACATTAGTTTGCCCCATAAGTACTGCAGCAACAAGAAAGGAATTATTATGATGCTGCTCGTGTGCCGGAAAAATCAGATTATTCAAAACTTCACAACAGGAGATGGTTGAATTATCTCCTAAAAATGAATGGATTAACCTGGCTCCGTATTTCAGGCTGGAATTATTTCCCAGAACAAATTTTACAGCCTTACATCCATAAAATATATGACAACCATGACCAATGATCCCATTCACCAATTCCACTCCTTCTCCAATTTGTGTACGTTCTTTTTCCGAAGAATTTATGGTCAGATTTTTTAATTTATTAGCCCCCTTGATATAACAATTTGAACCAATTTTTACATCCTTCAGAATAAGAGAATTCTTAATTACACTATGGTGTCCGATCAGGCCATAATAACCGCGACGATTATCAAAACTATCTTGTGTAATCTTTTTAAGATTTTCCTGCAAAGGTTTGTCATCAACGTACTTTGCCCACAAATAAGCATCGGCGGTTATCATACCGTCAAAAGGGAGGACTCTGCGACTACCTGTTTCATTCATCAGATCAAGCCAGGTTCGAACATCTTCCGGTTCACCTTCTTTAACAATTCCGTTTCCAAATTTAGCATGATTCGTAGCATGCATTTCCTGAATATTAAACAGGATGCATTTATCACCAATAATATAATGGGACAAATAATGTACGTTATGAATAGCCGCATCATCACCAATATCACAGGAAATGATAAGACTATTTGTGATTCCCGAAGGCACTCTCAGGTCGTGATGCTGAAGAATGATATTCCGCACCCTTCCAATTCTGACAAGTCCGAAAAACTGTGTGTTTTTAATTTGACGCGTATCAAATTCGTCTGTAACCAATATTTCATCCCAATTATCTGCAGTATTATGGTTTTTTACGAGTCTTTCAATTTCAATGGCTCGCAGATGCCTCCATCCTGATTCTGGAGTGATGGTCTGTTTGTTCCGTTGGTAGTATTCATCTTTCTCTTTGGGAAGATATTCTAAAGGAATAAAATTCTTGCCTATGTTTTCCGGGGATACCATTGATACTCTATCCATAGTGTTGTATATTTTAATATGATTCATCTGTTTTTTCATACATTCAATAATTACCTTATATATAGCCCTATACGTAGATATTTGACTTAAGTTATGAAATATCTTATCATTGTAGGTCTTCATACTAACCGGACTCCGAATTAGGAAAAGTTAAGAGAGACATTTTAATGTACTTAATATTCTAAATGGCACTTACAACCAAAAGGGAGCCAAGGACTGATACATAAAATGATGCTGACTCATTTAACTTTTTAGTTCACCTTGGTTCCCTCCAGTTTATGTTTGTAACTATATGAAAGTTACAAACAACTTTTATACCCTTGAACTTACTGAAAATTGAATCTCTAATAGTGGATTTTCATTATTGCTAATCTAGAGGTTTAACTTAATGCTAATTTGGGTTCACCATGACAGAGAAAAAGAAACCTGGTGCATACACCGGTGCTATTGAGCACCCTTCTCCGATTTAAACTAAGCAGTCAACATTTTCAAATTGGGGAGCATCACTATGCGTTGATATTATGATATTTACCTTTGGTATCAGGTGCTCTGTCCTTCCCGGAATAGTATGCTCACTCTACCCCGGTATGAGGTGCTCACTTATACTTGAATTTCCACTTGATCTCAAAATGGTGCAGATGATAATCCTGCCAGCCCATAGCATCCTGAATGGCAACATGCAGATCCCAGAAATTGAAATCAGATGGCACATGTATCCTTCTCCAGATTTTAGGTTCAATCCCTTGAAGTGCAACGGAGAATTGAAGAACCTGACTTTTCAGATAAGAATAAAGAGACAGTTTCTCATAGTTCATCAAATATCCTTTATCAGTGAAGTTCCTTTCGAATCTGCTAGCCATGTCTCAGAGGTCCTTTTCAATTCCTTACCCGCTATTGTCAATCTGTATCGTTGATTTCGACTATTTGGCTTATCAGGGATGGTCATTTCAACCAGATTCAGCTTTAAGGCTGGAAGGAGGTAGTTAATATTAAAGTTTCTTTTGTCCGATAGTTTCAACTTTTCTTGTATTTCTAAACGAGTCTTTTCTCCTGACATGTTAGAAATAAGGGATTTTACTTGGGGGGTGACTTGGGGGGTGACTTGGGGGGTAACATGAGGGATTAAACTTTCATGAACAGGGAAACTCATTCTCAGGAAATGATCCGAGAATGAAAAGCATTCTCTTCCATAGCTCTCTAAAATCCTTGGGACCCCAGATCCAAGTTGTTCAACCATCCCAAGATCTTTAAAGATCCTCATTAGTTCTTTGTTCCTTGGCACTGAGAATCCTTGGAAAAACTCTTCCTGACTGAGACTTTCAGGTAAGCCTCCGGCAGAGGTGATCTCAATTCGGTCAGGAAAAATCTCAAACTTCGGAGGAACTTCCCGGGTGAAATCATTATGTACGAATGCGTTGATTATGGCTTCACGGAGGGCAACCATATCCCAAAGTCTTGTATCCACCCTTTCTTTGGACGTGATTCTGGTCGAAGTCGGGTTTTCTAAATCGATTTTATCCAGAACCCGTTTAGCAGCCCTGATTAAACAAGCATATCCATATTCATTGTTTTCAATAAGATCAGTTCTGGAAAATGAACCGTACTTGGCAACTTTGATTGAGGTAGAATTATTGTCTGAAAGCAAGTAAGCAATATAATTGTACTTGTCCGAGTCAGCCAACAGTTCCAGATTTGCTGCAAAATTTTCGTTCAAAGTGAATCCTGCTTCTTCATAAAAGATCCTCAACTGTTCAAAACGAAGATCCTGCTTTTGGCTGACTATTTTCCCCAGTGAATTTCTTGTCCGCTTTGCAAACAGTTCCTCGATCATTTTCTGAGACATAGGCTCAGAAGCCGTGCCAATCCGGAAGAAACTGCCTTTCTCTGTCATGCCATATTTCCTTTTGAAATATGGTTTCTCCGGCCCACTGGCAATAGTGATCTTGACCAGGTTTTTCTCGGCTCTTTTCTCTGCCCGGACATCAAATAATCCCAAGCAGGAAGGCTGAATATTATTCTTCAAACGGTCTTTGATCTTTAACATGTCTGAGTCCACATTCTCCACTCCAGCAACTGATCCGTCCTTATCGATCCCGATATAGATGACACCGCCTTCATGATAATTGAGAAAAGCAATTACCTCCTTCTCAATATCAAGATCCTTCGTGAGTTCCCGCTTATGTTCTATCCTATTGGTTTCTGACATGTGTGACTAAAAAAATAGAACCTATCAAATAAAGACTACTATAATTTACTGCAAATTAGCAATTATCCTGATGAAATCGTGTCCTTAAAATCAACTTTGGAAACGGTGATTCTGGATGAAATGTTTGTTCAATTTGCTGACAAAAAAGTAATACTTTAAGTGACGCTTTGAATACCTGATAAACAAAGGAATTCAGGGTTAATACTTGCTGACAAAATGGTGAAATATCATAAAACTGCTGACAAATCCATACTTGATTATCAGCTACTTAGGGTTTGCTGATTTTCTCAGATTGATTTTACATGGTGTTGATAATAAGGCGATTAGGTTAATAACACGGGGATAAAATGCAAGGATAAGTGCATGCATTTGGGTATATTGGTTAAATCCCTTGCACTTATGATACAATATACACCTTAAGTCAGTTGAGTTTAGAGAATTTCAAACATCCGTTTCACCAGCAACTGGACCCCGATAACCGATGGGTTCAATTAGCCGAGCTTGTTCCCTGGGACGAGTTGGCCGGGATCTACGCCAAACATCTGGATCCCGGGGCAGGACGGGAGAGCGTTGACCTTCGGATGGTAATAGGCGCCTTGATCATCAAGCATAAGCTTTCTTTGACAGACCGTGACACTGTTCTTATGATCAGCGAGAACATTTATATGCAATACTTTTGTGGTCTGCAAAGCCTGCAGATGAAACTCCCCTTTGATGCCTCCTTGTTTGTTGATATCCGCAAGCGTCTGGGATCAAAGGAGTTCGATCAGTTCAATGATATTGTGATCCAGCGGTCAGAGAATCTCAAGCCAAAGCGCAAACGGATTATCAAGGGTGGCAAGGATGATCATCGCAAGGGAGAGAAGCCAGGAGGAAGCATCGCACAGTCTGCAGGAGAGAAAGGTCCTGAGAAGAAAGATATCCCCAACCAGGGTAAATTGAAACTTGATGCCAGCATCGCCGATCAATACATCACTTCGCCCAATGACCTGAAATTGGTGAACAGGGCAAGGGAAGAGACAGAACGGCTGGTGGATGTATTATACAAGAAAGGGGATTTTTCCCATAAAGCCTCGTACCTACCGGCGTAACGCCAGAAAAAGAATATCTGGCCTTGGCCAAGAAGCGGAACAAAAGCAAGAAGGAGATCCGGGTTAATAATTGGTAAACAGTTACGGTATGTTCGGAGGAATATCTCTATCATCGAGAAAATGTTTGATAAAGTTGAGCAGAGAAGGGGATGGCCGATTCCCGCTCAAGCAACGGGATCAAAAGATCTTCTGGGTGATACAGCATGTCTTTGATCAACAGATGTACATGTACCAGAACAAGGTACACAGTCACAGTGACCGTATAGTCAACATCTACCAGCCTCATGTACGCCCGATGGTTAGAGGGAAAGACAAAGCAAATGTGGAATTTGGCTCGAAGATCAATATCAGTGAGGTGGAGGGTTTTGTTCGGTGCGATCATCCTAGGCTGGGACAACTATGATGAGGGCGGCGATCTTGAGCTCCAGGTGGAACGGTTCCGGGAACTATATGGTTGTTATCCTGAACTATTACTGGCAGACAGAAAGTACCTGACCAGGGAAAACAGGAGATACCTGAAAGAACACAACATCAGAATCGTTGGTAAACCCCTGGGAAGGCCACCCAGAAAGAGAAGCTATCGGGATACCGGAAGTATAAGGCCAGGAAAGAGCAGAATATGAGGAACCATGTTGAAGGCAAGTTTGGTCAGGGAAAGAATG
>CAWCAK010000003.1:0-492046 GCA_963793455.1 uncultured Bacteroidota bacterium | reverse complement strand
TCCCAGATATATATAACTTTTACATCATCTGACAAATCCAGCAGTAATGAAGAAAGCAATAGTATCAGTCATTTTCGTATTTTCATTATTATGCTCTGCAAATTGCCAATGGTACCATAAATCGTGCAGTGTGTCAGATATTTATAATACAACTGTAGATGAATTTGATTGTCTGTGGAAAAAATCAAATAACCTTGCTAAGGTTGGTAGGACTACTTGCGCTGTTGGGACTGCCTTCATGATCGCTGGAGGTATTACAATGATTGCAGCAGATCCTTGTTGTTCTTCGGGAATATTATTACTGGGGTACTTCGCAGTGTTAGGGGGAGGGGCCATTAATATCGTAGGCTTACCCATTTGGATAGTAGGAGCAGAAAGAAAATCCAAACTAAAGAAAAGTATACATTTTAAAAATCAACCAATTACAACAATAAGAATAACACCCGTCTTGCAAAGAAATAACTATAACAATAACCATACATTTGGATTAACTGCAACTATAAGTTTTTGAATGGTATCCGTCCTACCAAGTACACTCCCAACCTGATTTCAGGGCATTATGAGAGGTCCAGATTTTGTGGGAGTAGATCTGAGAGTTTGTTGGCGGGATAATCCGGGATGATTTCCAGGACCTTTTTCAACCAGGTAAAGGGATCCACATTGTTATGTTTACAGCTTGCGAAGAAGGAATAGAACATAGCAGCACTCTGTGCTCCGGCGTGGGATCCGGCAAAGAGGTAATTCTTTCTTCCCAGGGCCGTGGGCCTGATGGCGTTTTCCACGAGGTTATTGTCAATTTCCAGGTATCCATCCCTGAGATAGTTCATCAGATTGTCCCATCGGCCCACAGAATAGATCAATGCTTTCCCGAAAGGACTTTTCGGCAAGGTGGTTCTGACCTGGGCGGCCATCCACTTTCCCAGTTCATTCAGGATAGGTAAGGATTCATCCAGCCGGAGTTCATGGCGTTGTTCCGCAGACAGCCCCTGCTGGCGTGCCCGACGTTCAATTTGGTAGAGCTTCTGGATTTCAGTCATGGCATACTCGGCCCGCTTTTGGTCATCACCCAGTGCTTTCTCGAACATGCGCCGGGCATGGGCCATGCAGCTCATAAGTGTAATATCCTTCTGTTTGCCGAACCAATCGTATACCTTGTACCCATCGGTCTGGAGGTAACCCTTAAAATCTGATAATAGTTTTCTGGGACCTTCCCGACCACGGCCCTCCTGGTAATCGAACATTACCATCCGCTGAATAGGTGAGTAGTACACCCAGTAGTATCCCCGGTGGGTCTTTCCTTTTTTCTTTGGATCCAGCACCTGGATCGGTGTTTCATCCACCTGGAGATAGCCCTGGCCGAGAACCTGTCGCCTTTGCTCTTCGTACAAGGGCCGGAGCAGATCTGGCTATCGAGCTTTGCCAGCCTCCCATCGTTGAGCGGGGGATATCGATCTGGTGTTCGGTCTTAAATCGTTGAGACTGCCGGTAGAGCGGAAGATGGTAGACATATTTACTGACAAGGATATGAGACAACAAGCCGGGGCCGGCGATGCCCTTATCTATCGGTCGCGAGGGCAGATCACCGCAGATTACCCCTTCGTTATCCTCCCTGGCATACTTGGGCCGCTTGAAGCGGTTAATCTTCAGAATGGCCTGCTGGTATTCCAGCTCATCGGTGACCTCATGGCCAATACACTTCAGCCCTGTAACATCTTCCTCAGGCTCTATGATAATCTCCTCCACCGGAAGATGATCCGGAAGGGCCAGACGACCAGGATGGTTCTTTCTTTTACGGCGCTGGAAGGAAGAGACTTCTTCAGTGGCAGGCCTCACTGTTTTCTTCCTGGGCTTGCGGTCTCGATATCAAAGGGCAGGCTCATCTGAGCATCCTCAGCCCCGGATACAAAACGCTCACGTTTTGATCCAAAAATCAAACGCTTTAGCTGGGAAAGCTCGAACTTCATCGAACTGAACTTCTCCAGCATATCCTGGAGCTTCTTTAGCAGAGACTCTTTCTCCTTAGTAATGACCTGAACCTGGTTTTCTTTTTCCTGGACTCCTTTTCAGGTGGTCAATCTCATTGAAAAAATTAGCTTCTCCTTAGTGATGACCTGAACTGTTCTCTTTGCCTGGATCTTTTCTGCTGCTCCAAAACCAATGCTTGAAGCTGCTCCTTAGTCATATTTTCCAGCGCCTTTGACATGTGTCAAAACTATAGAAACACAGCCAATTAGCGAAGAAAAAACAAGGATAATTCTTCACAAAATAAGTGTCAAAATCTTTAAAAAAACAACACTGAAAAATTGCTCGTTATCCTTGATTTACAGGGGCTTCAAGAGGAGTGTAACGGCTGCGCTTTTGAAGGTTTTTGATCGATAATCCATCCATGATCATGACCATTTGCGCATAGCTCAATGTGATGCTTCCAATCGATGCATCATAACGGGGTAGTTCAAAGGTCCCTTTTTCCAAGCGCTTGTAATAAAGTAAATATCCGGATCCCTGCCAGTGCAACAGCTTGATCTTATCTCGACGCTTATTGATAAAGATAAAAACCTCTCCTCCTGTGGGATTACTCCCCAGATTATTACGCACCAACCCGGACAAGGCATCAAAGCTCTTTCTCATATCCGTGGGATGACTGTAAAGATGAAAGGTGTTCTCAGCGGTCAGTGCAAACATGGCTATGGATTTAGCAGTGTTCTCAGAACCTCTGGATGAACACTCTCAGGACACATTACCTGGATCCCATTGGGAAAAAGAAAATGCAGTTGATTGCTAACCCCTACCTGATCCAGCTCAGGATCTGGCTGAACCTCCACCGGAATAAAACCAGGTGTGATCTCTGAATGCTTCATTTTCTGAAAATTCCTCTCGGTATTTCTTCGCCCAGTACTGGAACGTTGAATAGGCCAGGCCCTGCCTGTTCGCAATAGATCTTTTGTGACTGACCACTGTTCTTGCAGGCCTCGATGTGAGCGTACATCTCCTCCTGGGTGTGTCTCTGGATTTTTCGCATGCGCCAAATCTACACACTCACCGGCTGAACTGAAAGATGGGTTTGGTAGGACGGATACTTTGAATGGCAAATATGGGCTCGTTCTGGGGGGTATAAGCTGATATCACCATTCTCGTCGAATTAATACTGAGTATTCTATCACACAATTTTCGATAATGGTAAAGCCTTATTGGACATTTAGAGAAAGAGGGCGTAGAATCACTAAAGCCGACCGTAACGCGTGTCACGCTATTTGCAGATATGGCAAATCCCGCGCCACACTAAGGCGGCTTAGTTCCTCCGTTCTGCTGTAAAATCAAATTTAGGAAAAGCTGAGAGGAGCTTCGGTATGGTATTGCATAGTAATGTAAAACATTTGAACGTATGTTGCACTATAGTGAAACATTTTCTATCTTTGTCCGATGATCTCAAAGAAGAAATATAGAACAATCATATTCTATAAGGACTATTTTGAGAAGTTCTTTGTCAAACAATCAGATAAGGTTAAGGAGAAGATTATCTGGACACTAGAGCTTATTGAAGAGATTGATAGAGTGCCAGAGAATTATCTGAAGCATATTGAATCAACTTCAGGTCTTTATGAAATACGTGTTAAATTCGGCCGGGACACATTTCGCATCTTCTGTTTTTTTGACAAAGGTAAATTGGTGGTTCTTGCAAACGGATTTCAAAAGAAGACAAGAAAAACACAAAAGCAGGAAATTGAAATTGCACTAAGAATTAAGGAGGAGTATAGAAATGAGCACAAAAAATAGAATAACTCTGAATGAGTTTAAGGACAAGCATTACGGATCAAAAGGCACCGAGAAACGAGATGCTCTTGATGCGGGCTATGAGAACTTCAAATTAGGTACACTGTTGCATGAGGCAAGGATTGAAAAAGGAATGACTCAGGCTGAGTTAGCTGAGAAAGTGGGCACGACCAAGTCATACATTTCAAAGATCGAGAATAATGTTAAGGAAGTGCGTCTATCCACGCTTCAGAAAATAGTTCAACTTGGACTTGGTGGCACTCTTGATCTTTCGATTAAGCTATAGTTGTAGGTGATGCTAATAAATAATAGTCCCATTTGGGCGATCAATTGCTAGCGATATACAAGGAGGTTCAAGATGAAGCAGTCGAGTGCAAATAGAATAAGTTTCAAAATGATGTCATTCGTTCATGAAACACTCTATGGTTTGTTCCGAGATCCTTACAAGGCTTTGAATGCTGCGGGACTCGAACCGGGTCAAAAGGTGCTGGAGGTCGGCTGCGGTCCTGGCTTTTTCACCATCATCGCGGCCAGGATCGTTGGCAAGGGGGGAAGCGTCCTCGCCTTGGATGTAAACCCGTTTGCCGTGGAACACGTTCGACAAAAGATCGCGGCAGCAGGCATGACCAACGTAAAGACTATGCTTGCCGACGCTACTCGAACAGACTTACCTGACCAGAGTTTTGATCTCATCTTTCTTTTCGGGCTTGCTCACCCCATTGGTGATAGGGATATTATGTGTATCGAATTACACCGGCTCTTGAGACCGGAGGGAATGCTCTCTATCGAGGGACGAATCAGGCCTCCCTTTGGGCTTTTTCACTCAGTGAAACGCCAGGAAAGGATCTCCCAGTTTAGGAAGGTTGGGTAGAGGCATAGACGTGCCACACTGCACATACCTGTGGGTCAGTCGATCTATCTCTTGGCCGCCCAACAAAGGGTTGGAGCCGACCAGCTAAATCGTGGCGGAAAACGAGGATCCGGTGGTGAAATGAAGTAACTTCTGGCGGAGGCTCAGAGGGAAGCCCGCCGGCGGCTCAACCCTGACCGTTCTACTCCCAGATATATATAACTTTTACATCATCTGACAAATCCAGCAGTAATTAGCATTGAAAGCATGCCTCCAGTTGTAGTTAAAACTGTACCGCCATCAGGGAGCTCAAATGTCGATGCGAATCTGAGCGAAATCAGTGTTACGTATAGTAAGGATATGGCGGATGGTACTTGGTCAATAACTCAAGTGGCGAAAGAAAATTTCCCGCAAATAAAAGAGCAGCCTAAATACCTCACGGATAAACGTACTTGTGTGATGAAAGTTAGTTTAGAACCCAACAAGACCTATGCCATCTGGCTGAACACTGATCGCTACAAAAATTTCAAGGACACAAACCAAAATTCCGCCATACCCTATTTACTAATTTTCAAAACAAAGGAGGAGTAAATGAGCAAAAGGTCCATCAATAGCAGGGTATGTAACAATTCACTAAAGCCGACCGCTTACGCGTGTCACACACTTTGCGGCAAAGGCAAAGCCCGCGCCACGCTACGGCGGCCTAATTCCACCGTTCTACACACCATAAAAACCATCACCTGAAAAATAGGGAGGTATTATATTGTCAAGTTAGGGGCAATAGCATGTTATTCTAGATGAAATTCATATTTAATTATTGCATTAAGTAAACTAATTAGTTAACTTTGCCTAATGGAACGGCGTGTCATTGTTTATAAGAATTACTTCCTTGATTTCTATAAGGAGCAAGACAATAAAGTCCAGGAGAAGATTGAATATGTGCTTGACTTAATAAGATTTTAGAAAAGAGTACCCATCAAATTCCTCAAGTTTTTAGAAAACACTGATGGGATATACGAAGTCAAAGTTATCACTACATTCAAGAGCATTCGAATACTATGTTTTTTTGATAAAGGGAAATTGGTAGTTCTGACAAACTGTTTCGTAAAGAAATCACAGAAGACACCAAGAAAAGAAATTAAACTGGCTGAGAAACTTAAGAAGGAATACCTGAATGAAAAATATGGAGGCTAGCGTCATGAAAAACACTACGAATTTTGAAGATATTCTTACGGATAAATACGGTAAAAAAGGTACACCGGCAAGAGAAAAGTATGATGCAGATTCTTTTGCCTTTAGGCTTGGGATAATGCTAAAAGAAGCCAGGCAAGAAGCAAAAATAACCCAAGAAGAGCTTGCAATAAAAACGGGAACAAAAAAAGCTATATCTCAAGAATTGAAAGAGGGAAGAGTGATATTCAGATATCCACATTCCACAAACTCATTGAAATTGGACTTGGTAAGAATCTGAACATCACTATTGGATAATAGTACTACAGCACCAAACAATATGTATCTTTCATTTTGACCTGATAAGCCTTTCCCTATGATTGGTGGAAACACTCTTTTTACGTTGCAAGCAACGAGAAAAGGGTGTTTTAAATGCAGCGGCGGAAGCAATTTTAATATTACTGGTTTGGTTTACCCCTCACTAATAGCTATATTGTTACTAATTAAGTTGATAGAGGATGATATTGAACTTTAAAACACTGTATATTCAAACGTTATGAGCAAGACAGCATTATTTTACAGCCCGGTAGGCGGAAACGTAAATAGCGTAACAAACAAGCTAGGAGAAATGATCGGAAATGACAAAGTTGATATAATTCCTGTTAAAGAAGTTGAAAAAGGAGATGTAGACAAATACAATAAGATTATTCTTGTTGGTTCTACTGTTGGAGCAGATCATTGGAATAACGAAATTATTGTAGATGAGTGGACTGAGTTTTTCACGAAGATTGAGGAAATTAGTTTTGAGAAAAAAAAGGTTGCTATTGTCGGACTTGGAAACAGTGTTTTATATCCTTCACACTTTGCGGACGGAATGGCAGTTCTCTATGAAAGACTCCTAAAACAAAATGCTAAAGTATTGGGTTTTGTTGATGCGAAAGATTATGATTTTACAGATTCGGAAGCAGTAAATGATGACGGTTTTTTCTGCGGTTTAGCTATTGATGAAGATAATGAAGCAGAACTAACTACTGAAAGATTAGAAAAATGGATTTACATCATAAAATCTGATTTTGAGTTTTAATACGTTAATTCACCCTAACATAAAATCAGCGCAACTGAAAGGGATTTGCTTTAGTTGCACTAGAATGTACTGCACTATGTTGATATTGCTTTGGTAAACAATTCAATACACACAATTGATGCAATTTCCAGAGAACCGATATTGAGATTTCGAGAGGGGACGGGCATTGGCTTTTCGGGATAGATCGAGGATACACTCTTTTCGTGAAACGAAGTGAAGCGGAAAGTGTGTTCTCAAAAGTAATTCAGTTAAAAGTCTATTCTACAGTAAAAGTATATGATATGATTATACGTTTAGATCATTGATAAGCCCTGCAGGGAGTGCGCCGGGGACAGAATTTGTAGCCAATCATGAATTCGTGGGAACCGTAGCCGTAGCGGATCATGGAACTGAGCCCCAGGTCATAGCCATAGCCGAAGGCAAGGTTGTTGTGCTGCACGCCCGCATAGAGGAGGAGCCGGGTGGGCTGACCGGGAAATTCCTGCCACTGGTGCCTGTAGGAGAGCATGACCCAGAAGGATCCCCGGTAGGTGAGCCTGGCATTCAGGTCCGACTGGATTTGCCGGGAAAGGTAGCTGAGGGTCAGTCCGGGCTCAACATCCCAACTGCCCGTAAGGGACAAAAGCGCTCCCCCATGCAGGAAGTACCCTCGTTCGCTCCGGGCAGCATTCAGGGAGGAGGCAAAGCCCAGTAACTGGACCGCTGAAACGCCCACATGGAAGCGGTCATTGTACAGGTAAAGGCCGGTGGAAACATCCGGCCTGATCTCTTTTTCCACTGCCCAGGTGATGATGGGGTCATTCATTTGGGTGAAATCCCGTTCATCATAGGTATTCTGATTCAGGGAAGGCATCAGTCCGAATCCCAATTTCAGGTTCTTTCTTTGGTCCAGGGTAATATGGAAGGTGTAGGCCACATTGGCCTGGAGTTGATGATAGGCTCCGTTGGCATCGTTCACCAGCTGCAAACCCAGTCCGTGGGATCTTCCCTTTTCCCGGGAGAATGATTTCTCGGCAGTGAGCACCTGGGTTTTGGGCGCACCCTCAAAAGCCCCGATCCACTGGTGCCGGTCCAGTAGCTTCACTTCCGCACAGTCGGCGCAACCGGTTACAGCCGGATTGATCAGGGCCGGCTGCCAGAGATAAAGCTGGTATACGGGCAGGTCCTGTCCCTCTGCCCTGTAAGTGAGCAGAAAGCCTATGAGCAACACTGAAATAACGGATCTGTACTTCACCTTGTCCCGTCTTGTTTATCGCTTGATCGTTACTGACCCTTTCAGGGGCCGGGAATCCTTATCCAGTTCAATTACGTACCAGTAGGTGTCCGCGTTGACCGGCTGACCGTTGGAGGTGCCATCCCAGGCCCCGTTCCCGTAAAGATAGGAGGTCATCAGCCTGCCGAAACGGTCATAAATCAGGATCCGGGCCTCCGGATGAGCGGCCATGAACGGGATCTCCCATGTATCATTAAAGCCGTCCCCGTTGGGTGTGAAAAAATTGGGTACGCCGATATCCATCTCCACAACGATCTCATCGGATGCCTGGCAGCCAAACTCATTGGTGACCATCACCCCGTATGTCCCCGCCTGGGTGATCCCTATCTCCCGGGTACTTTCTCCCGTGGTCCAGTCCCACGCGAAATGTTCACCTGCATCCAGCAGGAGGGTGCTCCCCGGCGCAATAAGGGTATCATTGCCCAGGTCCACCTCCGGACTCTCCAGTACCACCACGTTCCGGCAGAAGTTCTCCTGCTGCGGGGTCCCTTCATCCAGTACCAGCTGAATATTGTAATTCCCGGGCATGTTGTAGGATATTTCCGGGGGATCGCGCTCGGTACTGGACGAGAGGCTGGCGTTGTTGCACCCCGGAAAGAAGAGCCGGGTGATGCTGGAGTTGTCGATGTTGGCCACAAAGGTATAGAGGGTATCGCCCACACGGAACACATCGGAGATTCCATGGGGATTATACAGGTTGCCCGGATCACCCAGGGAGACGAAATCGGGCGACCGGTCGATCCCCTGGTTGAATTCGATCCTGACCATATCGTTGAAACGGTTCAGCACAAAACCGAACAGTCCCTCGCAGTCCCGCAGGATGGTCAGGTCGAAGGGATAATATAGAGGCCCTGCGCCCCCGATGCTCACCGTTGCCGGGGTTCCCGAAAGCGTTGCTCCCAGTTCCATCCGGATAATCTCGTGAGAGCGGTTGTTGGATACAAAAAGGTACCATATCCCGTTCTCCCTGATGGGGAACAGTCCGGTGGGACCGTCAAGCCCCATTCCCTGCTGGTAACTTTGTGCCACCGGGGAGGGATCGGATAGTCCGCTTAAAAAATCGAAGCGCGTCAGGCTGCTGGTATTGTAGTTCACCGTGAATCCAAACCACCGGCCGCCCTCTTCCAGCAGATATAGATCCACGGGATAGTCCAGCTGACCTGCGAAATTCCCCAGGTCATGAGCCACCGGGATATTGGAAAGATCGTTCCCGAAATCGAGCCGTACCAGCCGGGAATCGTTCCGTTGTCCTCCCACCAGGAAGACATACCAGTTGCCCTGGTCGCTGACCACCTGGACCCCCTGGGTGTGTTGCGGGATGATCCCCCCGAAATTGCCCAGGTTGGTGGAGTGGGGGGTGCTCAGGAAGTTGTCCCCGTAGTCAAACCGGGTGAGGGTACCATTGGTATGGTTGGTCACAAAGGCGTAACGCATACCGTTATCCTCAGCAAAATCGATGAATGCCGGACCATCCAGGGTCCCCGGGTTGGGGAGGTTATCCCCCTCGGGGCTATAGAAGAGGTTCCCCGAACAGAAACTCCAGTAATAGGACTGGGCATCCCTGGAGAGATTGGTAAGGATGACCGGCTCGTCGATGCACACGGTATCCTTCACCTCGAACAAGGCCTGTGAGCGTGTGCTTACCGGCACCAGCAGGAGCAGCAGGAAGAGATACCTCATTCGCATCTACTCCTTGATAAGGATTCCGGTAAGCCTCCGGGCATTTCCGTCGCTTTGGAGGAACTCCAGATAGTAAAAATAGGTGCCGCCCGGCAGGCGATCCACACGGTGGACCACCTGGTGATCTCCGGCATAAGCCGGGAATTCACGGGTCTCCATACGCAGCTGTCCATCCACACTGTAAAGGGCCATGCGGACCTGATTGCACGCATCTTCCAGTTGATAGCTGAAGTACAGCTCATCGCAGACCGGGTTCGGATAGACTTTTACCAGGTCCTTTCCCGCTGTCAGCTCCCGGGTGCCTGTCTGGTGGAAACTGGTGGTAAGCTGGTTATTGGACTCGATGATCTCACGGAAATGATGGCCGTCATCGATAATGGCTATAAATTCCACCGACTTGTCCAGCGAGGGAGGCGTGAACGTTCCATTCAGGGTAACGGTCTGGTTGGTAAGCAGGGTGTCGATCAGGATTTCCGCGATGGGAAATTCATGGGTTCCCCCGCCAAACACCGGATAGATCCTGAACCAGAGATTCCCGGCAGGCATGGCCCTGTTCCCGGCCCTGGCCGTCACTTTGACCACCGTATCCGACACCAGTGAGTACTGCAATTCGATTACCTCCAGGTCGTATACCTCCAGGAGCGTTTGGGTGGGATCCTCAAAACGGAATCGGGCTTCCACCGCAGTTCCCTCATACTGGATCTCCGCAGAGAAAATGATGGTCCGCAGGTCCACCTCCGTGGGAATCTCCGCCTTTAGCCTGAAAGGCAGCTCCTGGGTAAACAGGTCGCCCGGGATCAGCAATCCCGCATCGATCACCAGCAGCTCATCCTCCATGCGGCAATTGGCCGGCAGACTGTCCACCAGGACCTCGAAGTAGTTACCCGGGTGAATGGTCACTTCCGTATTGGAAGAGACATCCGAACCACTGTTCCTGATGGTCAGGAGGGTATGCACGCTTATCTCGCCGTCGGGCTCAAACTTCAAACCCTCTTCCACGCTTTCCCCGTTCACCTTCACCACCCGGTTGGTAATCTCAATCCGCGGACCTACCGGGGTGACGAAAAGGGGAGAGGATGCCACTGGCTGGCCTCCAGGTGCCTGGCCCAGGAATTTCAGCTCCTGTCCGGTGGTGATCTGTAGTTCCTCGGCCGGGTTATTATAACTGTCGACGATCCCCTGCTGCAGGATATAGAGCTTTGTGGTATCCAGCGTGGGGAAGCGGCTAAAACCGCTGAGATCGATGAGTTCCCTGCCCGATTCCATCCTCACATCGAGGTGATGGGTCAGGGTATCAAAATCGCTTGCATCCACCTCGCTGAGCGACCAGCGGGCGTCCTGCATACTCTGGTAATTGCCGGTGATCCCCACTGCCAGATCGATGAGACGGCCATAGGCCAGAATCAACTTCTCAAATGCGTTTACCTGGCCGTTGGCATCCTTTTCCACGATGCTGAATTTTGCTTCAGGTATGTCGTAGGTGACGCTTCCGTTCGCAGTTCCGGTATAATGCACCCTGTTGCCGTTCATTTGGAAGGGGATCTCGTAAATTCCCTTTTCCAGGGTGGGATCGATCCGGAAAAGGAAGACGAAATAGGCGCGCCGGGTGGGCTGCAATAGGTTGAGCGTATGGCCCATTTTGACCAGGACCTCGCCCTCCGGCTGGTTGAACCTCCATCCGGTGGTGAAGGTCCCCGGCTGGTCGCCCGGGATGATGTTCCCCGATCCGTCCACATGGGAGGGGACCAGTGGCCTGGGATAGGCCACATAACTCATTTCCAGGCTGGTTGAGCCCAGCGCCGGCGGAATGAGCGGATCTACCGTGGTATTGATCCAGTTGTCATCCGTACCGTTCATTACCTCCACCCGGACCTCCAGGAAGGTCCCCTGAACCTGCCTGGGATAGCCGGCCAGGTCGGGATTTTCCGGATCGGCCTGGGGGACCAGGGTCACCGAATGACTATCGTAATCCGGGTCGATGACCGACGGCATGGAGATGACCGGGTCGATAAGTGTACAGGGATCCTTGGCACCTGCGAAGGTGGTGACCGTAGCCTCCCCGTAGCCATAGGAGATATGGTAGGGATCAAAGTTCACATTGAAATGATGGGGTTCATTCTCGTCCTCGATCACATGTTTGATGCAGACCGTATCGATGCCCACTTTGGTGATGGAGGGGCTGACCGAGGAGGTGAGCGTGTAATCCAGTCCCTGGGAAAATCCGGAGAGTACGTGTGAGAAGATGACCCACGGAGAACCCCCGAAGATCTCTTCCACCACCAGGATCCCTCCCTTGCTGATCTCGATGGGACCTTCCCTTCCCCTGCCTGTATAATCGGCATGGATCTGGATATGCGTTTTGCCGAGATTCTCAAAATAGTCATCCCCGTACGTCTGGTCGGCCCCTCCGTACCAGCCCGAATTGACCGTTCCGTAAATATCGTCCGTAAAGGGAACAGCTGGGTAATCTTCCCAATCCTCCCCGTCATCCAGCATGAAAGCATCGTGGAGGTATCCTGTTTTGGACTGGAAGCGGTCGCCCCGGTCATCGATCCAGTCGTCCACTCCGTCGAAATTGTCATCGTCCAGGGCCGGCGGGATCAGCAGCTGGGGTATGTAAACATGGTACTGGAAGGGATCTTCCCAGATCTCCACCTCCGTCCCGGTATTGGGATTTTCGATCCACTTGCTGAAGGGCTTTCCGTCTATGCGGACGATGGAATCGATGTCGTAGTTGCCATCGGGCTTTTTCGGCAGCCGGATCGTATATCCGCCCATGCCTTTGGGAATCTCGTAAATGAAATACCCGAATACACCGTCGCCCAGCGATTCCACCCCCTCAGCTGCTTCGGAAGGATCGTTGTAGTCCACATCATAACCCACATTGCGGATCCAGTAATAGGTATACTCGGTGGAGGCATCCATGTCAAACACCAGGTGGGCATCCCCGTGCTCGGGAAGGAAACGGGTCGTATTGCCCAGGGTATCGTAGATGGTATAGTTGTTCGACAGGTATTCAAACTGGAGCGGGTTGGGCAGGGGCGCGTAATAGGTATAGGTGGTCCGGATGGGGGTTACCCGCTGCTCGTCAAATACCGTGTTGTAATCGACTTTGGAATAGAGCGACTGGGTGGGTACCGGATTCCACATATCGATCTCTTCGCCGCCCATGGAGAGCACGGCGATAAACTCCCTGCACGGCTGTGGTACCGTTCCGAGCACCGAGTCTGTGGGCAGCGGTCTATAGGTGCTTGCAGACGTATCGATAAAGGCAAATCCTTCATAGTTATTGATCCGCTGTTCCACCAGCTGCTTCCAGATGATCGCTCCGTTGCTGTCCCGCTCCATCCAGTGGGTCCAGCTGGTATCCGCCAGGTTGGCCGATCCGATATCCTCTGTATAGGGATAGAACATCTCCGGGTAATCTTCCAGCAAACCGTGGGCATGCCCCACGCCTGCGGCCAGGGGGACCAGGTCGGGCGGATCCACCCAGATCTCGTAGCTGCAATAGGGATCGTAATAGGCATATCCGTCCATGCGTCCCACATCCCAGGTCACTTTCCAGACCCTTATCTTGTCGCCCGGTTCTTCCACATCGACAACCCCGTCTCCGTCGCTGTCCACTGCCACCTGTCCGTCGCGATCGATATCCTCGAATACGAAGCTGTCATCGCCCGTTCTCAGGTGGTTCCATGGATTGGCCCAGTAGACCTCCTCTTCCACAATGGTATAGCCCTTGGGGAAGATGGAAGCGGTATCGAGCCATACATCGGGATGCCCGTCGCTGTCCATGTCGTACTGCGGATTTTCCTCCTCATTGCTGCCGCGCAGCAGATCCACAAATTTCCCGCCAGGCGTCTTCAGGATGGGGATATTGAGGGAATGATCGACCCAGTAGAAGGGGACATCCTTGGGAATGTACTGGGTATAGACCACCTCCTCGGCGGGTGTCCGCTCCTTGTTCTCCATGATCATAAACACCTTGAAAGGCTGGTAGTCGAGCCCCAGGAAATTCTTCCAGTTTACATCTGCATCGGCAAAGATCCGTGCAGAAAAGAGCAGGTCTGCATAATTCATCGTTTTGTGCTGGGTGAGCACCCTTCCGTTGACGGAATAGCGGTTGTGATGGGAGGAAGCGCTCATATAGGTCCCTTCGGCCAGGTACTTATCCACCTCCTCGTGGATCCCGCTACCTGGATCAGGGGTGGTCAGCCGGTAGACGATCTTTTGCTCCGAATGTGCCGGGATACCGGCTATGGGGATGGTCAGCCGGGTTCCTTCCACCGAATAGGCCTCTCCGCTGAGCATTTCATAAAAGCGGAAATAGGGCTGTATCTCTTCGGTGAGCAGGATGTCCTGAATATCGGTTCCGGAAAGGTTCCGCACCAGGATCTCCACCGAAAAGGTATCCACGCGGTCGTAGGAAACCGCATTGGGACCGGCAGAGATGGTTCCGGCCAGCTGGTTCCGTACCGAGCGGGTTACATCCAGGGGCCGGGCAAAAGCACTCATGATGGCATTCAGGGTCCATTGCACCTGCCGGTCACCCGCCTTCATGTCGGCCAGACCCTTCACCAGGGGGATCCCCAGGTTGCACAATAGCGATCCGCCGCCTGCCGCTTCCCCTTCCCGGGTGAAGACCACCGGCCGGCCGTCCTCTTCCAGGGTAATCAGGGGGGTGATATCTGTGGACCGGACCATTGGTATGCGGTTGCCGTAAAGCTTTGAGCCGGTGGCCTCCATGCAAAAACCCACAGGATGGTCCGCTGCAACAGCCCGACAGCTGAACAGATCGTTTACCGGCGTTTTGTAGTCCTGGTAATCGATGGTCCCCACTTCCATGTAGCCGGTCTTCTCCAGGAAGCTGGCTCCGTTCCCTTCCGTATAGATCATCCCTCCCCGGGCCAGAAAGGCGTCCAACTGGGCTTTGAACTGGTACCCAAGTCCCATGATACTGTCGATGTAGTAGGTATAATCTTCCCCTTTCACCGTGAAGGCCGGGATGATCAGCAGTGCAGTATTCGGATCGAGTCCCGCCTGTTGCAGCGAATCCTCATCCACCAGGTAAAACACATCATCGAAGAGATAGGTCTCAAAGAGCTTGATGAACTGCAGGGACTGCCACGACAGGGTCACGTTTTCGGCCTGGAAAGCACTTCGGAAAATGGCAACCTTTTTTTCCTCCTTAATAAAATCAATAGCAAAGTGGGAGTTCTCCTTCCAGTTGTAATTCTGGTAGGCATCGGACTGGATATACGGGTATTCCAGGGGAATCTCATCGGGAAATACAAAGCCCCCTTTCTCTGTTCCACCCCCGATCCAGTAGATGGAGTGCTCCCCGAATGCAGGAAACAGGAGGGTATCCAGGAAGGTCCCGGAGGAGCGGTAGTGCTGATCGGAAGCTTCCAGGGCCATTTTATAGACTTTTGTGAAACTGCCCTGCCCGGGTCCGGTGGGAATAATATTTCCCTGTTGTGCCTGGACCGACGGAAGCAAGCTGATTATTAACAAACTGATTATTAAAGAGATAAATTGGTGGCGGGCGTAAAGTGTATTCATCTTTCCAATATTTGAGGGTATCAAGGCTTTATACGGGAATTTTAAGCCGATGGTTGCTTCAAGCTGTTTTAATTATTGTAAAGTGCGGTAATTATCCCTGTTACCTGTTCCTTCTTCTTTGCCTCCTTGGTTTTAAGCTGTTCCCGGCTAAAACATAGGCTTCCATTTTTTGACTTCATTTCCTTGAAAGATAAAGCTGTCAGGTTTGTGACTATGGTGGATTCAGGAAGAGTATCCGAGGCCTATGAAATGTATATAGGTAACGAATTTCGCCATCACAATCCGTACTTTAAAGGCGATGCCGCTTCACTAAAGGAGGCTATGCAGACGAATGCAGCCGGGAATCCCAATAAGGTGCTGGATATTCAACGTGCTTTATAGGACGGTAGTGAGGTAGTAGTCTTTTCTCATATAAGGCAACACCATGAGGATCCTGGTAGCGCAGTTGTACATATCTTCAGCTTCAAAGGTGGGCGTATTTTGGAGATTTGGGATGTGGTGCAGGCTGTGCCGGATAATTGATGGATACGCTCTTTTTGCGGAACAAAGTGGAGTGAATAGGGTGTCAGGAGAAGACCACTTTACATTATATTATTGGAATCCCTTCTTTCTTAACGATCTGAAGAAGGGGTGAAACATCATCATTATCATACCGGGAAAGTCCAACAGCAAATGGTTCAATCCGGGAGTCAATTCTGCGAGTTAATTTCCATATCAAACTGTAAGCAAGATCATCAGTGCTGTCGTCGAACCTTTTGGAAATAAGCATAACATCGATATCACTTCCTTCATGTTCTTCATCCCTGGATGCACTACCAAAAAGAAAGGCTTTCTCAATTAGCAAACCCGATTCATTCAGAATCTTAATATACTCCGAAATCTTGCTTATAGTTTCCTTTCGATCCATGTCAACATCTCCTTTGTTTTATTCAGGTACTCAAGGACATTTTCTTGTGATGGAATTACAGGATTAAAATCAGGATATCTGCCCTCCAATTGATATTTCATCAGAATGCCAAGGAAGTCTTCATAACTTTCTTCAAGCTCAATCCTGGTAAGATCAAGCAGATAAACTAAGTTGTGTGATTTGGGGGGAATATCTCCAGTATCCTTTGTTACATGGGCCTTAAGAGCTTTCTCAATTGCTAAATGGCAAAAGAATAAACCATGGACATACCTGGCTTCCCTGATCAGCAATTCTGCTGTATCCAGATCGGATTTTGCCGAATTAATCCAATATTCTATTTGCTTTCCTATGTTTGGCACAATGACAGTTTTACTAAAAGTACTATTTTTTCAGAAAAGCCTGGGTATGGTTTTCCCATAATACACGGAATAGACTGCGGGAAGGCTCATGTGCGCTAGCTGAGCGGCAATTTAGCATAATGCCTTATTCTAGTGTCAGAGCATCAACCAGTCAACTGTGCATGAAAGCCGCAGTTGCACTTGAATGTACTGCATTATGTTAAGATTGCTTTGGGAACCAATGCAATACATCTAATTTTTCAGTTAGGATCTACTCCAAATGTTGAAATTTCAAGAGGGGAGAGGCTTGTGCTTTTCCGGGTGAATGATGGATACACTCTTTTTACGTTGCACGGCAACGGGGAAAGGGTGTTTGCAATTACGCTGATAAATCATCCTGAATCACATCAATCTTTAAGATCACATTTTGTGATCTTAAATAAGAAGAAAGTCATATTTGTGACCCGGCGAAGCTGTGTATGATAGAAACCAATTGGAGGACGCAAATTGCGACCACCAATGATGATGACTATAGATTAAATTTCTTTAAGGTCGCAAATTGCGACCTTAAAGAAATAACTACATGAAATTATTTGAAAATCTATAACAATGAATGAGGAAGAAATTGCAACACTTCCTGATGAGGTATTGATGGATAAAATTCTGCTGGTAAGGAATATAAAAGTTATGCTAGACAGAGATTTAGCAGAGTTATATGGAATTGAGACAAAACGGCTAAAGGAACAGGTCCGGAGAAATATTGAGAGATTTCCTAAAGATTTCATGTTTGAACTATCTGAAAAAGAACACGAATTATTAAAAAGACAATTCGATAACAGGAATCGTGGGCAACACTCAAAATACCCTCCTTATGCATTTACTGAACACGGTGTCCTAATGCTCTCCAGTGTGCTAAATACGGAAAGAGCCGTTAAGGTTAATATCCAGATTATGCGTGTATATGTACGTATGCGAGAAATGATTCAAACGCACAAGGACCTTATTATTCAAATGGATCAATTGGAACAAAAAGCAGGTAAGCAAGATGAAAAGATTTCAATTGTATTTGAATATTTAAGGAAATTCATTGAGTTAGAGGAAAAGCCAAGGAAAGAAGTTGGCTTTAAAAGAAAGGATGAATTGTAGGAAAAGCTTTTGCGGGATGGCTTGAGCGGCAATTTAGCATAATGCCTTATTCTAGTGTCAGAGCATCAACCAGTCAACTGTGCATGAAAGCCGCAGTTGCACTAGAATGTATTGCACTATGTTGATATTGCTTTGGGAACCAAAGCGATACAATTCTAATAGTCAGATTGATCTGATCCAAAATCCAGGATTTCAGAAGGGGAGGGGCTAAAAGCTTTTCACGATGGAAAGGGGATACACTCTTTTTGAGTTGCATGGCAACGAGAAAAGTGTGTTTTCGAAGAACCAGGCTGATAATTGACTGTAAATTCCATTAACCCATAGAACATTTAAGGTCGCAATTTTCGAAAATCAATCATCACAATGAAAGAAGAAGGACAACTAACATTGCCTGATGAAGTTGTAATGGAGAAAATCCATCTGGTTAGGGGAAAGAAAGTTATGCTGGATGAAGATCTTGCGGAGCTCTATGATGTGGAAACCCGAAGGCTAAATGAGCAGATAAAACGTAACATAGCCCGTTTTCCTGAGGACTTCATGTTCCAGTTAACCCAAAAGGAATTTGATAACTTGAAATCGCAAATTGCGACATCAAGTTGGGGAGGCCGACGTAAATTACCATATGCCTTTACAGAACAAGGCGTTGCTATGCTATCAGGAGTTTTGCATAGCGAAAGAGCCATCAAGGTCAACATTCATATTATGCGAGTATTTTCATGGATGCGTGAGATGCTTGTAGCCCACAAAGAGATCCTGGAAAAACTTGAAATCTTAGAAAGAAAAGACATTGAACAGGATGATAAAATCATGATAATCCTGGAATACATTAAGCGACTTGAGAAAACCCGGCAAGATGAGAAGGACTTCAAAGTACGCCCCAGGATCGGATACAAAAAATGAAAACCAGAAAAGCCAACGCACCGATGCTGATAAAATTAGAGCGTTGGCCAGTGAAGGCTTTTAACCGCAGGCTGCGGGGCTATTTAGCATAATGCCTTATTCTAGTGTCAGAGCATCAACCAGTCAGCTGTGCATGAAAGCCGTAGTTGCACTAGAATTAATATTATGTTAAATAGAATATGTTAAATGAAAGGGAGATTAATAAACCATACCTCCCCTTCACTATTCTGTAACAATTCTGTTATTCCTACATATTCTCTTTCAAGCCCTTAACCCGGTCATACTGATCCATCATCTGCTCCTTGTAATAGATCCTCTGTAACAGGTCCAGGGTTTCAAACTTAACGGTGCTGTTCTCATCGTTCAGTTCATATGCGTTTTCAAGTACAGGAATAGCAGCTTCGTATTTCTCTTTCCCCCACCCAAGGTATGTATTTCTCGCTTTCTCCTGCTGTTCGGAATTGGCGCGCTCATAGTAATCCGCACCCTGCAGGTAATAAATATATCCCAGGTCGTACCATACATAGTAAATTGACGGGTCAAGCTCACCGGCCTTCTTGTAAGATTCAATGGCAAGGTCAATAAACTCCGACTCTTCCTTGTTGATCAGCAGACGTCCGTTCCAATAGTAAGCCTCCGGAATCTCGGGATTATTTGCGATGACCTGCTCCATGAACTCAAGACCTTCATCGAATTTCATCAGTTGGATGTAACTATCAGCAACGTTGGCAATAATGTTGACAGAATCCGGAAACTTCTGGTAAGCCTCTTTCAGTATTTCCAGCGCAGACAGGGAATCCCCGATGGCATAGTAATCCATCTTCATCTGCAGGTAGGTATTGGGGCCTCCGTAATTGACATCAGCAAGCTGTTGGTAATACCCTATGGCCTTAAGATAAAGATCGTTGTTTTTGGTTTTGGATGCGATCTCTCTGGAAATAATCCCGGAATACTGCACCATGAGGGTGTCCATTTCACCTGCATATATCTCCTGGTTGTTCACCTCCAGCACATTCTCGAATGAATTGAGCGCACCGTCATAATCACCTGAGTAGTAGCTATTTACGCCATCCCTCTTCAATTGTGTCGTCAGGGTAGTCAGATTCTCCTTGATCTTTTCACCCAGTTTGTCCTTGTCGTCAAGTTCCAGTGCCTTGAAATAGGCATCCATGGCCACCCTCAGGGGATCTTCGTGGATGGGATCCAGTCTTTTCCATTCCTGAAGTGCACCATTGACAAACGTGTAGGACATATGATCGTAGATATAGGTCTCGAATGAAGACCCATCCTCCCTGGTGCCTGTTTCAATGCTGTTGGGCTCCTTGTAGAACAAAGTAACTGTTGCGGCAGCCATGCCTTCCTGCAGCTGCTCCAGTCCCAGTTCGAAAACATCCTGGAACAGTTCACCCCTTTTGAACCAAGTGGTTGCCTTGACATTCTTTTTAGGGTCCTGGATCTCTCCATCGCTCTTCTCCACCTTCTTCTTTACTGTGTTGTAGTTCAGAAGAACCGGTGCGGTGGCATCCTGTGCAAAAGATGAGCCCATGGCAACAGCAGCAATGGAAAGGGTTACAAATAATTTTTTCATATCGATTGTGATTTTATAAGATGCAAAAATAAAAACTTTACCAATAACCTTCAAATAAGATGCCAGAACAGTTTACTGATCTGCAACATTTTCTGCAGGGCCCTCTTCTGTATCGCCATTTTCTTCATTGCAAGGCACCTGGGTTGCTGCAGCGATCTGGTCCCCTTCCCTGAGATTTATCAGCCTTACACCCTGCGTGTTACGGCCCATTACGCGGACTCCACGAACAGCCAGCCGGATGGCAATTCCGTTCTCGGTAATGATCATCAGGTCGTAATCGTCCGTAACCGCCTTAATGGCGATCAGGTTCCCTGTTTTCTCAGTGATGTTGATGGTCTTCACTCCTTTTCCGCCGCGGTTGGTAAAGCGATAATCTTCAAGGATGGAGCGCTTTCCGAACCCATTTTTGGATATCACCAGGATATCCTTTTCCCCCTGCTTGGCAGTAACGATACCTACCACCTCATCCTTGGGACCTCCAAGGGTGATCCCTCTTACGCCTGAAGCAGTCCTTCCCACTGGCCTTACAGTCTCTTCATGGAACCTGATTGCTTTTCCTGACCTTACTGCCAGCATCAATTCCATCTCCCCGTCTGTAAGCCTTGCATCCAGGAGCATATCCCCTTCCCTGACGATGATGGCATTGATACCGTTCTGACGCGGCCTGGAGTATGCTTCCAGCCTTGTTTTCTTGATTACACCCTTCCTGGTGGCCAGGACAATGTAATTATTGTTGATGTACTCCTGGTCCTTCAGGTTCTTCACATTCACAAAGGTCTTGACCGTATCCTCCTTTTCAATATTGATCAGGTTCTGAATGGCCCTTCCCTTGCTGGCCCTGACCCCCTCGGGGATCTGGTAGACCTTGAGCCAGTAACATTTACCGTTATCCGTAAAGAACAGGATGGTATTGTGCATGGTGGCCACGAACATGTTCACCATGAAATCTTCATCCCTGGTGATGCTTCCCTTGGCACCTACTCCTCCCCTGTTCTGGGTACGGAACTCGTGTAGCGGAGTACGTTTGATATAGCCCATCTTGGAGATGGTGATCACCATCTCCTCGTCGGCATAAAAATCCTCCGGATCGAACTCACCCTCATCCGGAACAATCTCGGTACGGCGTTCATCCCCGAATTTCTCCTTCACCTCTGCAAGTTCTTCCTTAATGATCTGCATGCGGAACCCCTCGTCTGCAAGAATCTTCTTGAAGTACTCGATCATCTTCATGAGTTCATCGTACTCAGCCTGGAGCTTCTCCCGCTCAAGACCCACAAGACGCTGTAGTCTCATCTCCAGGATCGCCTTGGCCTGTACTTCCGAGAAGGCAAACTGTTTCATCAGTCCCTCTTTGGCTTCCTCGGGTGTCCTTGAGCCCCGGATCAGGGCGATTACCTCATCGATACTGTCCAGGGCCTTCAGCAGGCCCTCCACGATATGTGCCCTTTTCTCGGCCTGCTCCAGTTCATACCTGGTCCTGCGAACCACCACCTCGTGCCTGTGATTCACGAAATGAACAATGATCTGCTTCAGGTTCAGCGTCCTGGGTCTTCCTTTCACCAACGCAATGTTATTCACATTGAAAGACGTCTGTAACTGGGTGTATTTCAGTAAGTTATTCAACACCACATGGGCGCTTGCATCCTTCTTGCAGATAATCACGATGCGCATCCCCTGCCGGTCCGACTCATCATTGATATAGGAGATTCCTTCGATCTTCTTCTCATTGATCAGATCCGCGGTCTTGCGTATCAGTTCGGCCTTGTTGACCAGGTAAGGGATCTCCGTGATGATGATCTTCTCCCTGCCCGAATCGGTCACCTCAATTTCGCTTTTAGCCCTGACGACGATCTTACCCCTGCCTGTCTCATAGGCTTCCTTCACCCCGTTGTATCCATAGATGATCCCGCCGGTGGGGAAATCGGGGGCTTTCAGGATCTCGGTGAGTTCACTGATCTCAATGTCGTTGTTGTCAATGTATGAGACGATGGCATCCACCGAATCACTCAGGTTATGGGGAGGCATGTTTGTTGCCATGCCCACTGCAATGCCGGAGGTACCATTGACCAGCAACATGGGAATCCGTGTTGGCATCACCTGCGGCTCCTCCAGGGTATCGTCGAAATTCAGTTGAAAATCGACCGTATCCTTGTCCAGGTCAGACATGATCTCCTCGGCGATCTTCTGAAGTCTGGCCTCGGTGTAACGCATGGCAGCGGGGCTGTCCCCATCCACCGAACCGAAATTACCCTGGCCTTCCACCAGGGGGTAACGTAACGACCACTCCTGGGCCATCCTGACCATGGCATCGTAAACGGAAGAGTCTCCGTGCGGGTGGTATTTTCCCAGGACCTCCCCTACGATCCTTGCTGATTTTTTATAGGGTCTGTTGGACATAACGCCCAATTCTGACATACCAAAAAGCACCCTCCGGTGGACTGGTTTCAGACCATCTCTCACATCGGGCAAAGCACGTGAAACAATCACCGACATCGAGTAATCGATGTAGGCAGATTTCATCTCCTCCTCTATGTTGATCCGCAGTATTTTTTCGCCTTCCGCCATTTAATTATAACTAATTAATTATCAATCTTTTATGTCTTGTCTATCTGCTCAATAGAATAACATTCGAAATTAGTCATTTCCACCCTAAAAACCTCGATTTTAAGGGGCTTTTATTAACATTGAACTGTTTATAATAGATAATTGTTTTATTGATATATTCAACCCTTATTAGTTACTTTGTTTTTAATATGGATGCACAGTTTTCACAAAGGATAAAAGACGTCCTTGGTTACAGCAAGGAAGAAGCGGTCAGGCTGGGGAATTCACACATCAGTGTAGAACATCTTTTCCTGGGGATTCTGAGGGACGGAGAAGGACTGGCCATTGATGTGCTGGTGGTTCTGGGTGTGGAGCTTTATGACCTGAGAATGGCCATTGAGAAAAGCATCCGCAACGAACAGCCCTCCAGTGTTACAGATCCCGACAGCCTTCCCCTTCTGAAAAGCGCAGAACGGATCCTTAAGCTGACCCACCTGGAAGCACGTTCCATGAAGGAAAAGACCATCGATACCAACCACCTGTTGCTGGCCATCCTGAAGGATGACAACAACTATGCAACACGGTATCTGGTGGAGAACGGGATCACTTACAACAAGGTGAAGCAGGAGATCACCGATTCTCAGCCGGAAGGCAGGGCCGATTTCCCTGGTGATGAGGATGATGAAGGCAAAGGTCCCTTCAGTGGCGGTGGCAGTGGCCAGGGAGGCAGCAAGGGAAGTGGCGGATCATCCCAGAAATCAAGCTCCGACACCCCGGTACTGGATAATTTCGGGATCGACCTGACCAAGGCTGCCGAGGAGGACCGGCTGGATCCCATTGTGGGAAGGGAAACCGAGATTGAACGGCTGGCGCAGATCCTCAGCAGGCGGAAAAAGAACAATCCCATCCTCATCGGAGAACCTGGTGTGGGTAAATCGGCCATTGCAGAGGGGCTTGCCCTGCGGATCATACAACGAAAAGTAAGCCGGGTGCTCTTTGACAAACGGGTGGTTACCCTTGACCTGGCCTCCATCGTGGCCGGGACCAAGTACAGGGGACAGTTCGAAGAGCGCATGAAGGCCATTCTGAATGAGCTGGTGAAGAATCCGACCATCATCCTTTTCATCGACGAGATACACACCATCGTGGGCGCAGGAGGTGCCACAGGTTCACTGGATGCAGCCAATATGCTGAAACCTGCACTTGCGCGGGGCGAGATCCAGTGCATCGGTGCCACCACCCTGGATGAGTACAGGCAACATATTGAAAAAGATGGTGCCCTGGAGCGCAGGTTCCAGAAGGTGATGGTGGATCCCACCACCATGGAAGAGACCATCGATATCCTGCAAAATATCAAGGAAAGGTACGAGGAGCACCACAATGTAAACTACACCGACGATGCCATTGATGCCTGTGTGAAGCTGACCCAGCGCTATATCAGCGACAGGCACCTGCCGGACAAGGCCATCGATGCCCTGGATGAAGCCGGGTCGAGGGTACACATCTCCAACATCGTGGTCCCCGACCAGATCGTGGCACTGGAAAAGGATATAGAGCAGACCAAGCAGGATAAGATCCAGGCGGTGAAGAACCAGAACTTCGAGAAGGCTGCCAGTTACCGTGACAAGGAAAAGGAGTTGCTGGACAGGCTTGATTCTGAGAAGAAGAAGTGGGAGAAGGAGCTGTCCCAGAACAGGGAAACGGTGGATGAAGACAAAGTGGCCGAAGTGGTGGCCATGATGACCGGCGTCCCTGTTCAGAGGATCGCCCAGGCAGAAGGAACCAGGCTGCTGAAGATGGCCGATGAGCTCAGGGGAAGTGTCATTGGCCAGGATGAAGCCATCGACAAGGTGGTCAAATCCATCCAGCGCAACAGGGCCGGGCTGAAGGATCCCAACAAACCCATCGGGACCTTTGTGTTCCTGGGCCCCACGGGGGTTGGAAAGACCCAGATGGCCAAGGTGCTGGCTCAGTATCTCTTCGAATCGGCATCGATAACCTGATCCGCATCGATATGAGCGAATACATGGAGAAGTTCTCCGTGTCAAGGCTCGTGGGAGCCCCTCCGGGCTATGTGGGTTATGAAGAGGGCGGGCAGCTCACTGAGAAGGTCCGCCGGAAACCCTATGCGGTGGTATCTGCTGGATGAGATTGAGAAGGCCCATCCCGATGTTTTCAACATCCTGCTGCAGGTGCTGGATGAAGGACAGCTCACCGACAGCCTGGGCAGACGGGTCGACTTCAGGAACACCATCGTGATCATGACCTCCAACATCGGAACCCGCGAACTGAAAGACTTCGGTCAGGGTGTCGGGTTTGCCACCAAAGCCAGGCAGAATACAGCCAACGATCATGCCAAGGGAGTGATCCAGAAGGCCCTCAAAAGGGCGTTTGCCCCCGAATTCCTGAACCGGATCGACGATGTGGTGTTGTTCAATACCCTCTCCAGGGAGGACATCCACAAGATCATTGATATTGAACTGAAGGGACTGTACGACAGGGTAATGACCCTGGGATTTAAGATCAAGCTTTCCGAGGAAGCCAAGGATTATGTACTGGACAAGGGTTATGATATCCAGTATGGAGCACGGCCCCTGAAACGGGCCATCCAGAAATACCTGGAGGATCCCATGGCGGAAACGATCATTAAATCGTCCCTGGTTGAAGGTGATACCCTGGTGGTGGATTTTGATAAGGAGAAAGAGGAGATCACCGTGGCCATCCAGAAGAAGAAGGGTGCCCTGCCCAAAGGGAAAAAGGAGCTGCCGGCACCGGAAAAGCCCAAGGAGGACGAATAAAAGGAATAATCCGCTGGAATATCCTGGTATGATCAGTCCACCTCTCCGAACAGGTCAAATTCAGCAGCACCGGTGATCCTGACCTGGTAAAAATGACCAATCTCTAAATCCGCCCCCACAGGGATCAGGACTTCATTATCCACTTCCGGGGAATCATACTGGGTCCTTCCTGTATAGTAATCCCCTTCCAGACTGTCAATCAAAACTTTATACATCTTCCCATCCTTTCCTGGTTGAGTTGCAGAGAGATCTCCTGCTGCAGGGCCATCACAGCCTCTGTCCTCTCCGTCTTTGCCTTGTCAGGAACATGATCCCTGAGTTGCTTATGCGCTGGTGTACCCTCCTCGTGCGAATAGGAAAACACCCCCAGGCGTTCGAACCTGAAGAAAGCAAGGTAATCCATCAGCTCCCCGAATGCTTCCTCTGTCTCACCCGGGAATCCGGTCATGACAGTGGTACGGATGGCCACATCGGGTACCTTTTCCCTGAACTGGTCCAGCAGGTGCTCAAGCTTTTCCCGGTTGTGCCCCCTTCCCATGGCCGTGAGAACCTCATCATTGACATGCTGGATGGGAATATCCAGGTAGTTGCAGATCTTCATTTCTGAAGCCATCAGGTCAATGACCTCTTCGGGAAACCCGGTGGGGTAAGCATAATGCAACCTGATCCACTCCAATTCTTCTATTTTCACAAGCTCCCGGAGCAGGTCAGGAAGGGCCCGTTTCCGGTAGAGGTCGATCCCGTAATTGGTCAGGTCCTGGGCAATGAGGATCAGCTCCTTAACGCCTCCACGGATCAGGTTCCGGGATTCGGTGATCAGCTCCTCCATGGAAACGGAACGTTGTTCACCCCTGATGCCCGGTATGGCACAGAAAGCGCAGGTCCGGTTACACCCCTCGGAGATCTTCAGGTAGGCATAATGTGCAGGAGTGGTGATCACCCTGTCGGTGAGTAGTTGCCGGTCAAGCCGCGTCCCTGCAGCCCTAGGATTCCGGCTATTTCCCACACCCCGAAGAAACCATCCACCTCGGGCATCTCCTGCTCCAACTCCTTCCTGTAGCGTTCCGATAAACATCCCATCACAAAGAGTTTCATGAGCCTGCCCTTCTTTTTCTCCCCTATGAATGAGAGGATGGTCTCGACGGACTCCTCCTTGGCATCCAGGATAAAACCACAGGTATTGATGATTACAAGGTCGGATGGCGTATCATAGGAATCATGCATGACCGTATATCCGGCAGCACGGAACTGCAGCAGCAGGTGTTCGGAGTCCACCAGGTTCTTGGAGCAACCCAGTGTAATGATGTTCACTGTCATGTTCAACTGAAAAGGCTGTCCACGAACTCTGTCCTGTCAAAAACCAGCAGGTCTTCCAGCTTTTCCCCGATACCAATGTATTTCACAGGGATCTTGAACTGGTCAGAGATGCCCAGCACGACACCCCCTTTGGCAGTACCGTCCAGCTTGGTAAGTGCCAGGGCATTGACTTCCGTGGCAAGGGTAAACTGCCTGGCCTGTTCAAAGGCGTTCTGCCCGGTGGATCCATCCAGGATCAGCAGTATTTCATGAGGTGCATCGGGGATCACTTTCTGCATCACCCTCCGGATCTTGGTAAGCTCATTCATCAGGTTTACCTTGTTATGCAGCCGGCCTGCCGTATCAATGATCACAACATCCGCATTGGCTGAAACTGCCGATGCAAGGGTATCAAAGGCCACTGAGGCCGGATCGGAGCCCATCTCCTGCTTCACAATGTCGACCCCCACCCTGTCAGCCCAGATGGAAATCTGATCCACTGCAGCAGCCCTGAAAGTGTCGGCAGCTCCCAGGATCACTTTTTTACCTGCCTTTTTGAAATGGTATGCCAGTTTACCGATGGTGGTGGTCTTCCCCACCCCGTTCACACCTACCACCATGATTACATAGGGTTTGGCAGAAAGGGGCTCTTCAAAAGATGCCACCAGGCCCGGACTGTTTTCCTCCAGCAACGAAGCGATTTCTTCCTTTAAAATTGTGTTTAGTTCGCTGGTATTTAAGAATTTATCCTTGGAAACCCGGCCTTCGATCCGCTCGATGATCCGCAGGGTGGTTTCCACACCCACATCCGAGGTGATCAATACTTCTTCGAGGTTATCGAGGACCTCATCGTCCACCCTTGATTTTCCAACCACCGCCCTGGAAAGCTTTTTAAAAACACTCTCCTTGGTCTTTTCAAGCCCCCGGTCCAGGTTCTCCTTTTTATCCCTTGAGAAAATACCCATGGTCGGTCAGATATAAAAAAAGCTCCCTTTTACAAGAAAGCTTTGATTCGAATATATGTGTGACAATGATTACTTGGAGAAGAAATCATTGATGTGATCGTTGTGAACCACCTCTTCTTCGAACGCATAGGCTCCGGTCTTCTCGGAACGTACCATTTTAATACACTTGGTAAAGTTCCTTCCTTCGCCGCTCTGTAATGTTGCAACAACTTTCTTGGCCATTTCTCAGATGCTTATTTGATTTCGCGATGTAATGTTACTTTCTTCAATACGGGATTGTATTTCTTCAGCTCAAGCCTGTCGGGAGAATTTTTCCTGTTCTTGGTTGAGATATATCGTGAAGTTCCAGGCATCCCGCTCTCTTTGTGCTCTGTGCACTCAAGAATAACCTGTACCCTGTTTCCTTTACCTTTTAGCCATTTCCTACGAGGTATTAATATGATTTAAGAAATCCTTTTTTGACTGCAGCATCCAGTGTGGATTTCAGTCCGTTCTTATTGATGGTGCGGATGCCCTTTGCCGATACCCGGAGGGTTACATACCTGTCCTCTTCCTCAAGATAAAACTTCTTATCGAATAGATTGGGCTGAAAAGTCCTTTTAGTCCTTCTCTTCGAGTGGGATACATTGTTTCCCACCATCATCTTTTTTCCTGTTATCTGACAAGCTTTAGCCATTTTTCTAATAAATTTCAGATCGATTCTTCTAACGAGGCGCAAATTACGCTATTATTTGTGAAATAACCAAGCGTTCACGCTAAAAAAATGATCTATCAGCCAGCTGATTAAATCAGGTCCAGGATGAGCCTTCTCAGGAGCTGCATTCCCGTAAAGGAGGCCTGTGCAATGATCCGCTCCCTGGTTCCCCAGAAAAGGAATTTTGCTGTATGGATCTTCTTCCCGTATCCAACTGATATCCAGGTTGTCCCCACAGGTTTCTCTTTACTTCCCCCACCCGGTCCGGCCACACCTGAGACAGCAATGGCCGTATGGGTCTTGAACCGTCCCATCACCCCCGAGGTCATCTGTTCCACTACCTGCCTGCTGACCGCCCCGTGGCTGTTGATAACTGACTCATCCACGTTCAAAACTTCAGATTTGATGTGATTCCGGTATGCAACAACCGATCCCGAGAAATAGTCGGAGCTTCCGGGGACCGAGGTGATCAGCCTGGCGATGTTCCCCCCGGTACAGCTTTCGGCTGTGGCGAGGGTAAGGCCCCGTTCCCTCAGGAGGTTCCCCAGGGCTTCCTCCAGGCTTATATCATCATATCCGAAGATGTGTTTAGGTATTATTTTAAGCAACTTATCGGTATTCACCTTAAGTATTTGTTCTGAATCCTTTGCGCATTTTCCCGACACAGTCAACCGCAACCGCACGATCCCCGGCCTGGGCAGGTAGGCCAGTTTCGCACAGGCCGGCAGGCCCGATTCCCACTCCTTCAGCAGTTCGGCCAGGTAGGACTCCGGTACGCCCTGGGTCATGATGGTCCTGTGAACCACCTCGGGCACCTCTACCCGCTTCCTGATCCTTGGCAACACCTCCTCCTCCATCAGTCCCTTCATTTCATAGGGAACTCCCGGAAGAGATACCAGGATGGTCCCCCCCTTCTCAAACCACATCCCCGGTGCACTACCATGGTTGTTTGTCAGGGGAACGCAGGCCTCAGGCACATCGGCCTGCCTGACATTTGATTCGATAAGGGTCCTGCCACGTTCTTTGAAGAAAGCGACGATCTTTTCACGCACCTCAGGGACGGTTATCATTGGACTGTCGAAGTACTCCGCAAGGGCCTGCTTTGTCAGGTCATCATTTGTCGGACCCAATCCCCCGGTCATGATCACCAGGCCGAATGTGCCCATGTAGCGGTCCAGGGTGGCGCAGATTTGTCCGGGATCATCGGAGATGGTCACCATCTCCCCCACTGCCACGCCGATCTTATTGAGTTCCCTGGAGATCCATACCGCATTGGTATCGGTCACCTGGCCGATCAATATCTCATCTCCTATGGTTACAAGGGCGCTTTTCATGGAATTTCCCGGCAATTTTCAGCAGGCTTTCAAAATTAGACAAATAAAATGTAAATTTGTGCTTGCTGCGGGAGTAGCTCAGCGGTAGAGCATCAGCTTCCCAAGCTGAGGGTCGCGGGTTCGATCCCCGTTTCCCGCTCAAAATAAACCAGGGACTTACGGTTATGGATACTGTGAGTCCCTTTTTTAATGGTTTATCATCTAAACAGGTATCTAATCCAGCTTCTCTGTCTCGAAGTCATTCATATCTATCCAGCCCGGCCGGATATCCTCACCGGCCATGAACCGGTTGTAGTAGTTCCTGAAGTTCTCAACCGAATAAGGATAGCTGTCGAAGATATCTCCTTCCCCGGACATGCGCGGATCCCCCTCTGATTTCAGTTCTGCCAGCAGGCGTGATTCCAGGGATTCCATGACGGAAGCATAGGCAGGGTCTTCAGCAAGATTCTTCAGCTGGTATGGATCCTCCGTGATATGGTAGAGCTCTTCGGCAGGGTGTTTGCCGAAACTCTGGTCCCAATACCAGCTCTTCCCCTCCCGTCTCCGATGGTTCAGGATATAGGACTTGGTGGGTGATGCATCTGTATCCGTGTATCCCGTCTCCGGGTTGTTGGCGGGCCAGCGCTCGGGATGCACGTTCCAGATATAGACGTACTCCCCGTCGGAGATACCCCTTGCCGGGTATCCCACGTCATCGGGCCGCCCGATGTCGGTCCGCTCTTTCCCGAAGACCATGATCTCACGTCCTCCGGCCCCGGGTTCCCCTTTAAGGAGCGGTACAAGGCTTTCACCTTCCATTTCGTGCATTCCGCTCTCTTCAAATGAGATCCCTGCCAGTTCAAGGAAGGTGGGTGCAAAATCGGTAAAGCTTATGAATTCATCTATGGTCCGTCCACCGCTGCCGATCCCTTCTGGCCACATCATGGCCAGCGGAACCCTGTTGGCAATGTGGTTGGGCATTCCCTTCACCCTGGGAAAGGGCATTCCATGGTCGGAAGTTGAAATGACCAGGGTATTCTCCAGCAATCCCCGCTCCTCAAGGATCTCCACCATCCTGCCCACATGGCTGTCCCAGTATTCCACCTCGAAAGCGTAATCCAGCATATCATTGCGGACTGTATCACAATCGGGCCAGTATGCAGGCACAACATCTATATCGGATAGCTGTTTGCCTCCTTTGGTCACGCCGGACCGGTATTCATAGGCCCGGTGGGGTTCGATGCTACCCGCCCAGAAACAGAACGGCTGTCCTTCCGGCCTGGCATCCAGGAATGCCTCGAAGTTGGCTGCATAATCCACCCCGCTGATGAATTTCGTAGGAGGATCGGTCTTGTGCTCATTGAAGGCAGGTCCCACCATGTCACGCTTTTCTCCGGTTGCGGTTACCGCCACACCAGGCGCCCATCCCTTCACCGTATGCCCCACAAAATAGTCGTTCTCCATCAGTGACTCTGCAAAGGTCTTGAACTTGGACGGGAAGAAACAGACGTGGTTGGCAGCTGCCTCCAGCTGCCATGTGTTCCTGCCGGTCACAATACAGGACCTGGAAGGGGCACATTTTGCCATGGGTGTATAAGCCCGTGTAAAGAGGATCCCCTGCCGGGCAATCTTATCGAACGAGGGTGTCTTTACCCAGTCACAGCCATACGCTCCTGCATGAGGATAGGACTGGTCATCTGCAATACAGAACAGGATATTGGGACGTTCCAGTGTTTTTTCAGGACCGTTGCATCCGGTTGAAATGACAAATAGTGCAACAAGGAGGATCAGGATTATGTTTTTGATGTACATCATGTTGGAATTTATTGTAAGGGTTGAACATTTTATTTGCTCCGAAGTGCCCTTATCCTCTGTAACAACGTCGGATGGGAATAGTGGAAGAACACATATGCGGGATGGGGGGTCAGGTTGCTCAGGTTGTTCTTTGAAAGGACCTTCAGCGAGGAGATCAGCTTCTCACTGTCATATTGCTCCCGGGCATACCGGTCAGCCTGGTACTCGTGGTGCCTGATGATGAAATTGATCCCCAGGCCCATGAGCATGGAGATGGGGGAATAAAGAATGCCGAATGCGATGAGTCCCAGGTGAAATGAAGCCTCTGTCCCCCCCAGGGCCACCGCAAAACTATCTTCCCCCACAAACAACGAGAAGAGGTACAGGGTAAGGGCTGACTGTACCACAGAGAGCACCAGGTTCGACAGGGTGTGTTTTCTCTTGTAGTGTCCTACCTCATGGGCCAGGACCGCCACGATCTCCTCTTCACCCAGATCCTTGACCAGGGTATCGAACAGAACGATCCGTTTTTTGGGCCCAAGTCCGGTGAAATAGGCATTGGCTTTGCTGGACCGTTTTGACCCATCCATCATGTAGATGTTATCGAGCCTGAACTGCACCTTCCGGGCAAAATCCTCAATCCTGGTTCGCAGGGAACCATCCTCCAGGGGGGCCTGTTTGTTGAAGAGCGGAACGATCAGGTTTGAATAGAACATGTTCATAAAGACCGTATAGAGCACCATCACTCCCAGGACGATCAACCAGAACCAGGATCCGGTAAGCATGAAGATCCAGGTGATCAGGGCCAGCAGCCCCCCTCCGATGATTAGTCCCAGGAGCCATCCCTTCAACTTATCCAGGATGAAGGTCTTCACGGTAGTCCGGTTGAATCCGTACCGTTCCTCTATGACAAAGGTGCTATAGAGGGCGAAGGGGGTGGTGAGGATATCCCCGGCCATAGCCAGCAGGCCAAAAAAGAGAAGCACAAACAGGATGTAATTGGATACAAATCCGGATATCCAGCGGTCCAGCCAGCCAAACCCACCAAGAAAAAAGAGAAGCAGCATCACTACCATGCTGACGGTGCTGGTAATAAATGAAAAACGGGTTGTATCACGTTTGTAGAGCTGGCTTTTGCGGTACTCCTCCTCCTCAAATATGCCTTCCAGTTCAGCGGGAAGTTCCGGAACGGTGTGCCTGAGGTTGAGCAGGTCCAGCAACTGCTCAAGCAGGTACCCGAAAACCAGCACTGAAATAATCACCACAAAAACAGTATTATACATCTCTGACATAAGACTTTAAAAACTTTACAAACTTTAAAAACTTTACAAACTCATCTAACCTGCTTTATGACTTCCTTCCTGTTCAGGATCCTCATTTCCAGCTCTTCGCTATAAGTACTGACCGCCTCCAGGGAATCATATTCCATGGCACGGCCCACCAGGATACTCGCTGAATCCAGCTCATCCTCCAGCTCATGGTACACTGCCATGTTATGAAGTGACTTGGCAACCATTGTACTGTCTTCGCTGAGGGACAGCGCTTTCCAGATGCCGTAGGCCTGATCCCATTCCCCCCTGTCAGTGTACCGGGATGCCAGCTTCAGTGAATCCTCCCTGCCCTTGTACAGCCGCCTGGAAGCGTGTACCCATATGGGAACCAGGTACCTGCCGTATTTTATACCACTTGAAGTGAAAGTCTCCCGGATCATCCTTTCCACCGGGTAGTAATTCAGGAGTACACCATCCATGACCTCAGTGAAAAAGAGGGTGTCTGAAATAATATAGGTATCAAATGGCCTGGGATTGCCCGGGAGGTAAATATTCCATCGTACCGTACCTGCAATTTCGTAATACAGGGTCCGTATCTGGCCAGGGTTATCGCTGAAATACCGTGCTACCTCGTTATAGTCCATGTTATAGGATTCCAGGCTCAGTACCGCATCCCCGGCCAGCTCCTGGCACAGGGCCTGCACCTCCCTCCTGGTCAGGATCAGGTCGTCCAGCTTTGCCGTATCCCTCCTCCGGTCACTGATCCAGAAGGGATGGTGGAAGAATTTAATGGGAGAGCGCTGCAGTACAGAAAGCAATCCACGGTTCAGGTTGTTGACGATGATCGTATCGAGCATGATAAGCTGCTTCGGTTTCATCCCCGTCCTGTCCTCCTCTTCCAGTACATCCATGGTTAACGGAGCCCGGTTCAGGATGATCAACTGTTTCACTTCCGGGGGGAAACTGACAGTGGCCGGTTCCAGTATCTCGAATTCGACCATACTGTATATACCGGCGCAACCGTGAAACAGCAGTCCCGCCAGCATAAAGAGCATGAGAAATGAAAACCTTTTCGATCTGATATTTATCAACTAACCAATAACTAATAACCAATATCTAATAACCAATAACTAATAACCAATAACCGTTCGCTATGCGAACTCTATACACTCATTCCACCACACACCTGAAGGGTCTGCCCGGTCATATAGGATGACAGGTCGGAGGCAAGAAAAAGAGAAACATTGGCCACATCATCCGGCACACCTCCCCGCTTCAGGGGAATGGTCTTGATCCACTCCTCCTTTACATTTTCGGGAAGCTTATCGGTCATATCAGTGATAATAAACCCCGGGGCAATGGCATTGCACCTGATGCTCCTTGAACCAAGCTCTTTTGCAACAGACTTGGTGAAACCAAGGATTCCTGCTTTCGATGCAGCATAATTGGCCTGTGCTGCATTCCCGTTTACACCCACCACCGAACTCATGTTGATGATCGAGCCGCTCCTGGCCTTCAACATATATTTCTGAACGGCTTTTGTGAAATTGAAAACCGATTTCAGGTTTACCTTGATCACAAGGTCCCACATCTGCTCATCCATCCTCATCAGGAGCGTATCCCTGGTGATCCCTGCATTGTTCACCAGGATATCCACCTTCTGAAAATCCTCCACCACCTGGTCCACCACCTGGTGTGTCTGTTCAAAGTCACTGGCATCACTCACATATCCTTTGGCCTTTACACCAAGTGCAGCCAGCTCTTTTTCGAGTGATTCCATGTTATCATCCCTGGAGAGATCGGTGAATGCCACACCGGCGCCTTCCTGCGCAAACCGGAGAGCGATCATCCGGCCGATACCCCTTGCAGCACCGGTTACAATTGCAACTTTTCCTTTCAATAAGTCCATACCCAATATTTTATTACATAATTACGATACAAGTTCTGCCATCTTCTGCCCGATCTCTGCAGGGGAGACCACCACCGTGATCCCGCACTCTTCCATGATCTTCATCTTTGCCGCTGCCGTATCTGCCTTCCCCCCGATAATGGCCCCTGCGTGCCCCATCCTCCTGCCTTTCGGTGCTGTCTGTCCGGCGATAAAACCCACCACAGGTTTGGTCCCGTGGTCCCTGATCCAGTATGCAGCTTCGGCTTCCATGCTTCCACCGATCTCCCCGATCATGATGATCCCCCTGGTCTGCTCGTCATTCATTAACAACTGAACAGCATCAAGTGTGGTGGTCCCGATGATCGGATCGCCCCCGATCCCGATACAGGTGGACTGTCCAAGGCCTGTTTTCGTGATCTGGTCCACCGCCTCATAGGTCAGGGTTCCCGACCTTGAAACAATCCCTATCACCCCCTCCTGGTGAATGAAACCGGGCATGATACCAACCTTGGCCTGACCCGGCGTGATGATCCCCGGACAGTTGGGTCCGATCAGGCGGGTATCTTTTTCTTCCAGGAAATCCTTTACCCTGATCATGTCTGTTGTAGGTATCCCTTCGGTGATGCAAACCACCAGGGAAATCCCTGCATCGGCTGCTTCCATGATGGCATCTGCAGCAAATGCCGGTGGCACAAAAATGACTGACGTGTCCGCCCCTGTCTTTTCAACTGCCTTAAGTACAGTGTCAAACACGGGTTTCCCCAGGTGTTCCTGGCCACCCTTTCCCGGGCGTCACCCCCCCTACCACATCGGTTCCGTAATCCAGCATCTGCCGGGCATGAAATGAACCTTCACTGCCGGTGAATCCCTGGATGATCACCTTTGAATTTTTATCTAGCAATACGCTCATTAAACTCCTGTTTTTGAATTTTTGTTCTATCCAAAAGTAGAATAAAGAAGTTGAATACAAAACAAATTATCACTACATTTAAACATGGAAGCGATCCTCTATATAGGGATTTCCCAGACCTTCTTCGCGGGTATACTCATGGTTGCCAAACGACCCCGCATGCTGGCCAACTATATCCTCGCTGCATGGTTGTTCCTGATCTGTACCGAGATGGTCATCGTTTTGCTCAATGAAACCATGATTAATCTCTACACCATCAAAATCCTTCCTTTCACATATGGCCCCCTGCTGTTGCTTTATGCCAGGTGGATGACCACCGAGCACCCCGTATTCAATCTCAGGTTCCTCTGGCATTTCTCGCCTTTCTTCATCTTTCTGATTGCCTCCCTGGTATTTATTGATGAACCGGTGATGAGAGGGACACATGGTTTCCTTGTTATTGACAGGTTCGTTTCGTTCAGGATTGTCTATGCAGTCACCTTCTTCGTCTCCATTACAGCCTATTCCACCGCTACTTTTGTGGTCATCAGCCGCCACCAGAAACAGCTCAAGCAACTGGTGAGTTATTCTTCGGGCAAGATCACCCTGCAGTGGCTCATGGGCCTTTCCATCACATTTTACACCGGCTATGTATTGATGTTTATATTCGGAGGAGTGGATATCCTGGTGGGATTCATGCCCTTTGATCCCTATGAGATCTCATTTACCGGTCTGACCATCCTCACCTTCCTGTTCACCATATTCGGATTCAACCAGCCCAGCATTTTTGAGGAGGTTGTCAGGGAACACGAGGCTGAGAGGGAACCTCAATTGGAAGAATCTGTACCGGTAATCAACAACCAGCAAAAAAAGTATGCCCGTTCAGGGCTCAAGAAGAAGGATGTTGCCCGCTATCTTAACATGATCGAGGAACACATGGAAATCAAACAAGCCTTTCCTGGACCGGGAACTGAATATTTATGATCTCTCATCACAGCTGAAGATCCCCCGTCATTTCCTGTCGGAGGTGATCAATGAGCACATGGGTAAGAATTTCTACAACCTGGTAAACGATTACCGCGTGGAAGAGGTAAAAAAACGCATGGTCGATCCGAAATACAGGCACCTGACCATCCTGGCCATTGCCTACGATGCCGGCTTCAATGCCAAATCCAGCTTTAATACCGTCTTCAAGGAGAAAACCGGGATGACCCCCAGCGAATACCAGCAATCGGTCATCGCCAAAGGTTCCTGACCGACCTGCCGAGAACAGACCGGTACAGGCGCAGGCTGACCTTCCGGTATGGAGGATACTTCAGGAATAGCTCAAACCAGTTGTACTTGTGCATCACCGTTTTATGGTGGCTGAATGTATCAAAACCTGCTTTCCCATGGTAGCTGCCCATGCCCGATTCACCCACGCCCCCGAAGGGTGAGTCCATGTTGATGAACTGCAGTACAACATCGTTGATCATTCCTCCCCCTGAGCGGATCTCCCTCATCAGTTTTTTTGCCCTGCGGATATCCCCGGTGAAAATATAGAGCATCAGGGGTGCTGGTTTACGTTTCAGATTATCAACCAGTTCATCCAGGTCCCTGTAACTGATCAGGGACATCAGGGGTCCGAAAACTTCCTCCTGCATAACAGCATCCCCTTCAGATACGCCATCCATGACTGTGGGTTCTATATAGAGCTCCCCGGGATCGCCCTTTCCACCGGCCACTACCTTTCCGGGATCGATCATTGACATCACCCGGTTGTAATGCTCTTCATTGACCATCCTGGGCAATACCGGGCTCTGCCTGGGATCATCCCCGTAGATGGAAGGAATGTTTTTCCTGATCTCCCTGACCAGCTCCCCCCTGATCGATTCATGGACATATATGTGGTCGGGTGAAACACATGCCATGCCGTTGTTGTGGTATTTCCCCCAGGTAAGCCTCCTGGCTGCCCTTTTCAGGTTGCATCCGGGCATCACGATCACCGGGTTCTTGCCTCCCAGTTCAAGGGTCACGGGAGTCAGGTGCTCTGCCGCCGCCTTCATCACAATCCGTCCCACCTGGGTGCTCCCGGTAAAGAAGATCTTGTCGAATTTCTGCTGCAGCAGCAGGGTGGTCTCCTCAACTCCTCCCTCCTGCACATACAGCAATTCCCTGGGAAAATGCCCGTTGATCAGCGTTGCCATGGCCCGCGAACAATGTGAAGTGATCTCACTTGGTTTGAGGATCACTGTATTTCCTGCAGCCAGGGAAGAGATCAGCGGGATCAGGGAAAGCATGTAGGGATAATTCCACGGACCAATCACCAGTGTTACGCCAAAAGGTACAGGGAAATTCCTGGTGCTGGCCGGAAAATTAACCAGGTTGGTCCTTACATAGCGGGAACGGGACCAGGATCTGAGTTTTCGAATGGCATGGTTGATCTCACCATAGGGCAGGCTCAGCTCATTCTCTATGGTGCCAAATTCAGGCTTCTTGAAATCCTTGTAAATGGCCTCTGCCAGCAGCTTTTCGTTATCCAGCAGAAGGTGGTATAACTTCCTCAGCGCCTGTTTTCTGGATGAAAGCGACCGGGTATGGCCATCAAGGAAATAGTCTCGTTGGGATTGGATCAGTTCATTCATGTATACAAAAGTAATAATATTTCGAACCGGTGGTTCAGACCTGTTGGCTTGAACCTATACTTCAATATTCATACGTCCCGACCGCACGGGACGGACGATTCGCAGCACCGCTTCGTTTATCTTTGAATTGAAAAATGAAAGGAGGCAGGAGTTGAGGAGTAGTTGGGTAATAGCACTGATCGTATTTGGGGTGACTCCTGCTTTCCCACAGAGCCTGTTTGAATCCTCCCAATCCGGGAATCATGAGAATTTAGTTAACAGCACTTTCTCCCTGGGAGGATTCATTCGCTCTGTTGGATACATTGGCAACACACCCGGAGAAGAAGCGCCCTATTTTCAAAGTGCCTACGGACAGGCAGGCCTGCTGATGGAAGCCAGAGCCGGGGAATGGGCTACTGCCAAAGCCGATCTCAGGTTCCGCTACGGGACCGAATTCCAGCAGACCATATCCCAGATAGAATTACGCGAGGCCTACATCGATATATGGGCCGGCCCGGCAGGATTCAGATTCGGAAAGATGATCACCCCCTGGGGAAAAGGAACGTTGTTCAATCCTGTGGACAAGTTCACCCCGCTGGATCCCACTGTCAGGTCTCCCGAGGAGGACGACAGGTACCTGGGCATATGGGGGTTGCAGGGAAGGATCAACCTGGGATCCCACATGAAATTATCGGCCACCTGGAAACCGGTGTACCAGTCCAGCGTGTTGCTGATCGATCCTGTCCCCATGCCCGGTTACGTGACCTTCCTTGATCCCGTTTATCCCGGTCCTGAATTAAAGGAGGGCAGTTACGGTGTGAATTATGATGTCTTCACCAGCCACATTGATTTTTCCCTCTACTGGTTCGATGGGTACCACCACTGGCCCGGTATCGGGTTCGAATCTATGATCATGGATACAACCACCCTGGAACCTGCGGCACTGAATCTCAGGGAGCAGGCATACAGGATCAGGATGGCCGGCCTGGATATGGCCGTGCCGGTTGGTTCGTGGATCTTCAGGGCGGAGGGGGCATGGCAACAGACGGTTGAATCCCACGAAACATCCGAATACCTTCCTTTTCCGGAACTCTCCTATACGGCTGAGATCGAACGGGCAGGCACCTACCTGAACCTGGTTGCCGGCTATTACGGCAAGTACATCCTTGATTACACACCCTCGGAAGCAGAACCATCGCTGTCGGCAGACCAGCAGCAGTTCTACCAGCTGATCCAGAAGGGCATTGTGCCCGATCCCGGAACCATTGACGGGATGATCTCTGAACGTATAGGTGCATTTAACAGGCTTTACAATTACCAGATGGAGGAGTTCTACCATACATTTTTCACGGTATGCAAAGTTTTCCTGTGGCACGACAGGTTTGAGATCACCATCCCGGTCATCTATAACCTTACCACGGATGAATGGATTGCCCAGCCCGGAATATCCTATAAACCTGCAGACGGGCTGAGGATATCAGCAGGCTACAGCGGCCTGTTCGGACCTGAGAACTCATTACACGACCTGGTGGGGCCGGTCCTCAATGCGGGCTATCTCTCTGTAAAATTAACATTCTAAGAACATGAAACGATTACACCATTATATCATCAAATACCGCTGGCCGGTCATCATTATTTCGGTACTCGTTACCCTTGGTTTCTCAACAGTGCTGTTCAAACTGGAGATCGATCCTGAACTGAAGAACTACTTCCCGGGTACCATGACCTCGATGGTGAACACCGATAAAATCGAGGAGACTTTCGGGAACCAGGACCTGGTGATGGTCATCTTTGAGACCGCTGATATCCTCAATGAGGAAACGTTGAATAGGGTAAAGGAGACGGTCAGGGAATTCGAACGCACAGACGGGATCCGCAGGGTATCATCCCTGTTTGGCTCCAACCGGATCTATGGCGAAGACGGTGTGATGTATGTGGAACCTACGATCCTTCGCATTCCCCGCAATGACCGGCAACGGGAGGAACTGAGACAGGTGATCAAAGAAAATGAGACTGGTCTACAACGTAATGGTGTCTGACGATTTCAGGGCCACAGCGGTGGTCATGACCCTCGATAAAGAAGCTGACGAGGATGCTGTATTTGCACATATCCACTCCATCCTGGGGGAGCATCCCGGCACCGAAAAAGTCCATTTCGGTGGTCTCCCCTACCTCCGGCAGGCCATCGACCAGGATGTAAAAAGGGATGGCCTCATCCTGGTCCCCATTGCACTGATCCTGATGATCATCTTCCTCTACCTGGTGTTCCGGGAATGGCGCGGAGTATGGCTTCCTTTCCTGGTGGTGATCATGTCCGTGCTGCTGGGGATGTCCCTGATTCCCATCCTCGGCTGGAAATTCTCCCTGATCAGCATCCTCGTCCCCATCATGCTGATCGCCATTGCCAATGATTACGGGATCCATATGATCGCCCGCTATCAGGAGCTCAACCGATCGGGGAACGGGTCCACCATGAAGGAGCTCTCGGTGAAGATCACAAGGTCACTCTGGAAACCCATCATACTCACCGGGATCACTACCATTGCGGGGATCTCCGCCCTGTGGGCACATTCCATGATCCCCGCCCGCCAGATGGCCCTGGCAGCCAGCGTAGGAATCCTGTTTGCCATCTTTTTCAGCCTGGTACTGCTTCCGGCACTCCTCTCCCTTCTGAAACGCCCCGATCCCTCCCATTCCTCCCGCCAGGCGAAAAAGACCGGGAACTGGAACCCGCTGGGCCGTTTCTCCTTTTTCATAGTCCGCCGAGCCAGGCTGATCCCCCTGGTGGCACTGGGAATAACACTCCTCTTTGCTGCAGGGATCCTTTTCCTGAAGGTGGATTCCAATGAGGAGAATTTCTTCCCCGACAGGCACGAGGTGAAACAGGCAGCCCGGATTATCAACAGCAAATTCGGCGGCTCGGAGAATATCTCCGTCATGTTCTCGGGGGATATGCTGGATCCGGTATTACTAAACCGGATGGAAGATTACAGGAAAGAACTGGAGCAACTGGAGGCCATCGACCTGACCATGTCCTTCTCGGGTGTTGTGCGGGAGATCAGCAAGGCCCTGAACGATCCCGGTGAACCGCTCTATGACAGGATCCCGCCAACCCGGGATGCAGTGGCCCAGTACATGGAGCTCTATTCCATGAACGGGGACCCGGAAGAGCTCGAGCAGCTGGTGGATTTCAATTATGAGCACGCGCATATGATGATCCGCATCAATGATCCTACGGTAGAGACCGTTAACGGGATCATTGACCGGCTGGAATCCTACGCAGCTGTTGATCCTGCCATCTCAGCCATCGGGGGATACGGTTATATCCGGGCTGAACTGGCCAACAGGGTGATGACCGGTACCATCTGGTCCCTGAGCATCGCCCTGGTGGTCATTTTCCTGTTGCTTTCCCTGATCTTCAGGTCTGCAATGGCAGGATTACTGGGCATAATTCCCCTCTCGGTATCCGTGCTGGTATTGTTCGGACTGATGGGGTGGCTGGGGATCAGGCTGGATGTGGCCACCGCACTGCTGTCATCCATCATGATAGGTGTAGGTGTGGACTACACCATCCATTTCCTCTGGCGTTACAGGGAGGAACGACAACAGCAACGCCCCCCCAGGGAGGCTGTCATCACCACCATCACCACCACCGGACGGGGAATCATCTTCAATGCCTTATCGGTGATCGTGGGATTTCTCGTCCTGATGATCTCCTCTTTCACCCCCATCCGCTTTTTCGGGATGCTTGTGGTAATCTCCATCTTTTGCTGCCTGGTTGGCGCCCTGGTGATCCTCCCGGCACTGATCATCAGGTTCCGCTTCAAATTCCTTGAGGACTGGAAAGGAGAAAGGGGAAAAGGGAAAGGAGAAAGGAGCATCGGGCAACCGAAGGAAGAAGTGAGGAAGATCAGAACAGCAAGGAGGATAGCCATGTTTGTGGTCATCGCCGTGCTGTCAGTGATTACTGCCAGTGCCCAGGATGCAAAGGAGGTGGTCAGGAAAAGTCATGCCGTGGTGAAAGTAAGTTCATTCGAAGCGGTCTCCACCCTGACCATTACCGATTCCAAAGGGAACCAGCGTATCCGGAAAAATACAATGGCTTCCAGGTCGCTGGCTGACGGAACCGAGCAAAGGATCATCAAGTTCCTCTCCCCTGCCGAAGTAAAAGGAACAGGTATCCTGATCTTTGACTACCCGGAAAAGAGCGACGACATGTGGATCTACCTGCCGGCACTCCGGAAGACCCGCCGGATTGTCAGCCGTGAAAAGAGCAAGAGCTTTATGGGCAGCGAATTCTCCAATGCCAACATGACAGCACCCGGACTGGATGATTTCAAATACCGGATCCTGGACGAAGAAACAGTGGATGGCAAGGATTGTTACCTGGTCGAAGCCGTTCCAGTCTCCACCGACCTGGAAGACCAGTACGGCTATTCAAAATCACTCTTATGGGTGGATAAAAATAGCTATCTTGTGCACCGGACGCGCTATTTTGATTTTGACGGCGAACTGTTCAAGACCATCTCAAACAAAGCGTTCAGGAAAATGGATGATGCAAAAGGTTCCTACATGGTCACCCACATGCATGCCCTGAACCACAGTAATATGCGCAGTTCAGAGATGGTTATGGAGCAGGTAGCGGTCACGCCCACCAAGGAGTCCTACTTCACGGTGGCATACCTGGAAAAACAATGAATAAAGTATTTCGATTTGCACTTCTTCTGACCTTCTGCACCCCCTTCCTGCTCCATGCACAATCCTCCGCCAAAGGCACCCTGGAGATCACCTTTACAGACCTCCGGTCCGGCATAGGCCAGATAGCCATTGGTATCAACAAAAGCGATGAGGGATGGCCCAGGACACCTCATTTAAAAGGTGACTGGAAGAAAACAAATGGCAATGCATCCTCCATGACCGTGCAGGTCAAAGACCTGGAACACGGCACCTATGCCATCTCCATGCTGGATGATGAGAACAACAACCTGGAAATGGACAATTTCCTGGGAGTACCGAAAGAGGGTTTCGGATTCTCCAATGATCCAAAGGTGGGCATGTCGGCACCCAAGTTCGATGAATGTTCCTTTACCATTGACGAACCCGTGAAAAAGATCAGCATCAGGGTGAATTATATTGGGAAGGGGAAGTAGTTAGAAAGTTTTTAAAGTTTTTAAAGTTTTTAAAGTTATAAAGTTTGAACGAAGCCGAAGGAACTGAGGCGTAAGCCGAAGAAAGTTATAAAGTCTGTAAATTCATATAGTCCAGGGTTCTATGGATAGGGAGACGACCATATGTGCACTGGCGACCCCGGGGACGGGGGCCATCGCGGTGATCAGGATCAGCGGTCCGGACAGCTACCCCATCGTGGAAAAAGTGTTCCGTCCGGCCACTGATGGTAAAGTATTATCCGGACAATCCCCCAATACCATCCACCTTGGAACCATCCACGATGGGGAAAAGGTCCTGGATGAGGTGCTGGTGAGCCTTTTCAGGGCGCCTCATTCCTACACCGGGGAGGATTCCATAGAGATCTCCTGCCACGGATCCCCTTACATCCAGCAAAAGATCCTTGAGTTACTGATTTCCAACGGCGCACAACCGGCCCGGGCGGGGGAATACACGCAGCGGGCGTTCCTGAACGGGAAGATGGACCTGTCACAGGCTGAGGCGGTGGCCGACCTGATCGCTGCCGAATCGGAAGGGGCACACAAAGTGGCACTGCAACAGCTACGCGGGGGATTCTCAGATAAACTGAAGACTTTGAGAGGCAGGTTGTTGCACTTCATCTCCATGATCGAGCTGGAACTGGATTTCAGTGAGGAGGATGTGGAGTTTGCAGACCGGCAGGAACTGGTTAAACTGGTGGATGAAATTGCCACGCTGATCAGGGAGCTGGTCAGCTCCTTCCAGCTGGGAAATGTATTGAAGAACGGGGTTCCTGTAGCCATTATCGGCCGCCCCAATGTGGGGAAATCCACCCTGCTGAATGCCATTCTGAATGAGGAACGGGCCATTGTCAGCGAGATCGAAGGGACCACCCGGGATTCCATTGAAGATACCATCAACCTGGAGGGGATCACCTTCCGCTTTATTGATACTGCCGGCATTCGGGAAACCGCCGAAACCATCGAGAACCTGGGGATCCGGCGCACCTACCAGAAGATCGAGCAGGCTTCCATCGTGCTGCTGCTCACCGAAGCCAGCGATGATCCTGAGATCATCAGCGTTCCCTCCAGGCCATCCGTGAACAGCTCTCTGAAGGAGGAAAACAGCTGGTGGTGGTGCTGAACAAATCGGACCGGATCTCTCAAAAACAACTCTCTGAACTGGAGAATGATATACATCTCCATGAGAATGAAAAGATCATCTCAATCTCGGCTGAGAAAAGGGAGAATATCGATGGCCTGACCTCCCTCCTGCTGGACCTGGTGAATATAGGCAGCCTTAAGCACCAGGATGTGGTCATCTCCAACATCCGGCACTATAACGCCCTAAAATCAGCCTCAGAGAGCCTCGCAAGGGTGTCTGAAGGGCTTGCCTCTGCCCTCCCCTCCGACCTGCTGGCGCAGGACATCCGCGAAGCCCTCCACTACCTGGGCGAGATCACCGGCGAAGTCACCACCGATGAGATCCTGGGCAACATCTTCAGGAACTTCTGTATCGGAAAATAATTAGGTTGTTTTGAATTCAAGTCCATATTCTATTTATAATCCCATTAGCTCGGTATTAGCCCATAAATTGCCAACTGACAATTCCACTGCTTTTTTCAAATCCTTTTTTGCTGATTCAATTTTGCCAAGACCTTTATATCCTAATCCTCTTAAAGTATAAGCTCGGGAATCGATAATATTATCGGCTTCACGTTCACCAAATATTGCAAAGAAATCCTGCTCATCTTCTGAAATTTTATTAATTGTTTTGTCTCCACTTTCAATGAGCTTCTGAAATATTTCCTTTGCTTTTTCTTTACTTTTCAACTCTTGAAAACATAGCCCCTGATAATAATCCATTATTCCAAGCCTTCTGGAAGTTTCACTTTCTGTTGCCAACGTATAAAATTCGTTTGCTTTTTCATTCTTATTCATAGCCTTATAAGCCTGACCGATAAAATAATTTACCTGAATATTTCTGTTCCCAGACCGGGCACTGCCAGCTTCTTCATCAGGCACCTGGGCTAATAAAAAATGCTTCAGAGCTTTTTCATAATTCTTATTGGAGAAATAAGTTAACCCTAACGTTAATTGTGCATCAATAATTACTTCACGTACCCTGGAATTTCCTTCACGATAACTAAACACTTTATCTTTCAAATATTCCACTGATTTATCTGCTTTTCCGGCCAGCGTCAGAACTGTTATCTGGCTAATAAAAGCGTCGTCACGTTCATCAACAATCTCTTTATTTCCTTCAAATAGTTTTAATCTTTTTTCTATTGAACTATTATTTAATTCATAAAGATTGTCCAGTTCGGTATAAACAATTGCATTTCGATTATCGAGTGAAATGGCTTTTTCATAAAAAGAAATGGCTTTTTTAAAATCTTTATAATGACGATAATGTCCCCATCCCAAATTGCGATAGGCCATTGCCAGTGCAGGATCATTTACAATTGCCTTTTCCCAATATTTAATGGCTTGTTCAGGTTGTTTGTTATATAAAATGTTCCCCAGGTAATAGTAAGCTTTTTTGTCGCTTTTATCATATTGAATGGCTTTTTTTAAAACGTTAACTGTCTCAAGGCGAAAAGGAAAACAATATTCTTCTGACAATCCCTGCGCAATTTCAAAGTGTTCTTTCGCCTTCTCCATGTTCCCTAGTTGATCCTCAACATATCCTAAATAATAGTGAATGATGGGATTTTCTCCTTTGTAACGCATCAGCACATCTTTTACTTCTTCCAACATTCCTTCGTTAAGATACCCAACTGCAAGCTCAAGGTAATTTTGATCAAAATCCCTCATTTTTTTGGTTAATGAGTTCAATTTATTTTCAGCTTCGTTAATGTTGCCTGATTCTTTTGCGATTAGGTACGCTTCGTTTCCAACTCTGAAATTTAGCGGATCAGGATTATAAATATTCTCTAACGTATTCTTTGCTCCATTAAAATCCTCCATCTTTCTTTGAATAGAAGCTTTCAATCCTATTGCCCGGGCATTTTTCATATTGGTTGAAAGCGACTCATTGATCTGATTGAGCGCTCTGCCGTAATCGCCTTTTATACAAGAAATTTGAGCCAATTCGAAGTATGCGGCTGAATGATATGCATAATCCCAGGTAGCACGATAAAGGGTATCGATCGCTTCTTCGTAAAGACCAAGAGCCTTTAATGTTAATCCCTGGAGGTATAGCGCTTCACCGGTTGATGGTCGGGTGTAGTCCAGTGTTAAACGTTTAATGGCCTTAGCAAAGAACTTTCTTGCTGTTCCGTACTCACCGTTTTTCAGGTAAAGATTTCCAATGGCTGTATTTGTGCGGATGTTGTTAGGATCACGTTTAAGCACTTCATCGTAATAATTCATGGAAGCTTTGTAGAATTGCTCGTTCCTTTTCCCTGTTAAATAAAGTTCTTCCACCGTTGAAATATCTTCAGGTGAAGGCGGTGGTTTCACTGCTTCTGGTAGTTTATCCTTTTTTTCTTTTGCCAGGGGTGCATAAGAAATAAGAACTCTGCCGCTTTTTGCATCCACCAATTCAGTATAGAGATTAGTAAAAGTATACGAATCCTTTATCTCAACTAATTCAGTAAATGCTTTTTCGGGTGAGATTTGAATTTCTTTATGCAAAACTACTTCTTCACCATTTTTAAGCAGAACGTTTGCCTTATCTACATTTTGTGTAGCGTGAAATCCGAGAAAAACAGCATTGTTTTCTCTTTGCTCCAGGTTTACTGCAGCGTCAAGATTGGCATATTTAAATCCTTGAATATCTTTAACAGGATACCAGTACTGTTTCCAGGTTTTAACTTCATATGGTCTGATCCAGGTGTAGTCGGGCTGATTATCAGAAAAAGCGCCCACCATGATTTCCACATAAGGACCGCTTGTTTCCGTTAATCTTCCTTCTGTTGCTTGTCCTCGCGGTCCTGAACCCCATTCCCAGAGTTTGGCTCCTTTTACGATATTGTGGTCTCCTATGTGCACTATGCCACTGTTTTTACCATGGTCATATCCACCCATAAAATCCTCTTTCAGATCCCATGCAAAAAATGAGGCTGATTGTTCCACGTTTTTCCACCAGCTTACATCAACCCCTTGTGTAAAATCCTGACGCCTGTATGTTTCCGTTGAAATTGGCCAATGGGTAAATTCATTTTTCGAATGAAACGTAGCAAAATCTACACTTGGAGGAAAGATTGTCTGATAGTTTTCGTTCGTATGGGCAGCTACATTTGCCCAATATAAAAATGTATTTGTATATGGTGTTGGATTATAGATGGAAAGTTCGGCTTCAAAATAAGATTTACCTGGGTGAACTGTAACCCCAACCGTCCACCTCATTCGGTGACGTGGTTCGGTTTCGCCAATAAATATGGTTTTACTTCCATCCTTGTTTTCAACCATGCTATAATCCATTGGCAACATGGTTGATGCACGGTGGTGATGCAATACGCACCATTCTATCCCACCTGAAACCCATGCCCCGGTCATTCCAATATTTGAAGGTTTGACCTCGTTGTTTTTATATATAAAATTATAGCCGTTGGATTTATCGGTTGCATAATATAGTTTCCCCCCAATTTCAGGAGTAATGCTTAATTTTATATATTCATTTTCAAGATTTAAGGATTTCCATGCCCGATCTACCCTATCATGAGAAATGACATCATTTTGCGCATATGGGTAAACAACCCGTTTTGCCCCTTGAAAACTTCCTCCAGTTAGAAAAATGGGCGCTTTTACAGCTTGTTTTACCTCATAGGTAGGCATAATCATTGAATCTTCCCACATTTTTACCTGCGCAGAAATATTCCCTCCCGTACAAAAAATACATATTATGACACAGTTTATTGTTCGCTGAAATTTCATCTTCATTGGTTATAGTTTTTAATGATTTTAGATACAAACAAAAATACTTGAACAGAAAACAAATTACTGACAGATACTCATCATAAGATTACACAAATTTTAACAAACACAATTTAAACTGAAATTTTTAAATACCTCTTGGGTTTTTAATCAAACGGACAATTAATGTTTCCTTCAAAAACAATAAGGAGTCATGCAAAACAACAGTTTTAGAAAACTTTTTTTCGATATATTATTTTTGCTGACGAAAAAAAGATGAGTAAGCAACATAAAACACTGAATAATTGAATCTTACAGATTCTGTATCGGAAATAGAACGCTCAACGTACAATATGAAGACTATTTCTTCCTGAAAACCATCATATAAGGCTGTTCTTCAGATTCGAAATTCCTGGCGATCCGTACCAGTTCAAATCCACAGGCGATGATATCAGAGATTTGCCTGTCAATGGTTGACATGTTCCATCCATTTTCGATGGCAAGCAATTTTCCGTATTCGTAATCCTGTTCCGGATTGATCACATAGAATAGTCCTTCATTTTTCAGCTTTTCCTTCAGGTTGAGAATGAATTCCACTGGATTCTTCAGATACTGGTAGGTCCACAACATCAGGATCTTATCAAAAGTATGTTCCGGCAAATTGGTATCAGTATCTGTTCCGGTTACAGTGATAAACCGGTTGGAAAAAGGCCGGCCGTTCACTTCCTGGTAGAAATCGACAACTTCCTTCATGCGATCCGGATTACATACAGCGCTATCTATGTCCTGAACATAGAATGTGAGGTCGTCATGGAAGATGGATAACATCGCTTCCAGATAGCCGTTCCCGGCTCCCACATCAGCGATAACCTCTCCTTTTCTGAATGTGATGGTATCAATGCATTTGTTCTTCAGCACATCCCTGATCTCCTTCATATCTTCCAACATGGGATAACCGTCAAAGGGCTGCATGGAGGCTTGTTCCTGGCGGGACTCTTTTGCAAACTGGTCTATCACCCAAACGACCCTTTCCACAAGCGCTTTGTCATCGGACTGCTCGTGATACCTCAACTCGGGCAGGACCTGGTCGGGGGGCATACGGGACAGGGCCAGGGCAGCTTCATTTTGTACAAGCCAACCCGGGTCCGCAAGCGCTTCCAGATGAAGATAGAGATACTCTTTTTCCGGCCGGTGGCCAAGGACATATATGATCCGCCATCGTACGAGCTCTGGTGTATCCGCCCTGCGAAACAGCCGGAGTAATCTTCCGGGAGTAAAATGGCTGGTTGATACCAGGCTATCCATGGCCAGGTTCGCAGTCATCCAGTCATCTAACTGAATGGCGGAACCATACCAGTCTGAGGATTCATGGGGTCGCAGCCGGACCAGGTTTTTCAATGCCTGCTGCCTGCAATACCCTTCACCGTCATTGTATAACCCTTTATATGCCTGGTATGCAAGAGGTGGATCGCCGGTACTCAGGATGTCTGCCACATTCAGCCTGAAAAAAATATCTTCCTCATCCTGGTAGACCTTCCAAAGCTCATCCGACACATGGGAAAGGTCGTGTCCCTTCAGTCCGTTTGTGACCTGGTTACGCAATATAAGCGGTTCCCTCCTGTCCAAAAGTAACTGCAGTGCCGGTTCAATATAAGTGGGGGAATGAATGTCATTCAGGGTCATGGCGGCAATACGCCTTGTCCATTGGGTCTGGGAGCTGTCCTGGAGGAGGCTGACCAGCGGCAGCACGGCAGGTTCACCTATCTCAATGAACCGGTCAGCAATGATATTCCAGTCATGTCCCGCACCCTGAAAGAGAACGATGAGCGAATCGATTTCATGTTGCCTCTCCTGGGAGAAGCCCTGCGGGCTTACCAACAATGTCGTAACAACAACAGACAGGATGGTTATGGGTTTCATTAATCTCATGGGTTTTGATTGAAATGTCCGGTGAGATAGCCATAGAGATCACCCCCGCAGGCCTGGTGGATCTCTTCCAGGGAACGGATGCCAAAAATGAAAGCGATGGAAAGGGGTTCAGCCCTGAAATCTGTATGGCCTTCATAGAAACCATAACGGTTCATATAATAAGGCACCATCTCACCTGTATGCAGGGTTCTGATCTTTTTTCTCAATGCTTCAAAGTCTTCTTCCGGGAGGCTGCCATATTGATCTTTCAGGAACTCCTCTTCACCAGGATCCAGGTCACGCCAGACTTCAAGATGGTAGCTGCCCAGGATCTCATCATTGAAGATTGATTCCTGCCACCCACGTCCGCCTGAGACCTTTATCCCTATTTCTTTGCCGCTGTAAACAAGGCCCTGGAGTTGAATCCTCTCCTGATCTGGTGCATGCTCATTGTACGCTCCTTCGGTATTGGAGATATTCCAGAGATGCAGCAACGGGCGTGCCAGGTCGGGATGTTTCAATCCCAGTTTATGAACCATCCGGTTGTCACCCATGATGACCGATATAATCGTCTCATCCGCTGCCATAAACCCGGCACCCGAAGATCCGCCGGGCCTTCCGTCTACGGTGATCAGGGAAACGGATCTGCCTGTAATGGACCTGGTATTCCTGATCTCCTCCTCAGAATGAATGCCCGTGGAGGCAAATGCCGGAAAATCGGCTTTATCAGCTAACAGCTGCTTCCCCTTACCCTGCATGCTGTCTCTTATAATCCAGCGTATCTCCGTTTTCAGCCGTGGCATCGAACCATGCATACTTGTCATCCCCCATCCTAACAAGTACAAATTCCCTTCCGTCCCAGCTTACCGCCGGGGAAGGTTGCAACGGTTTCTCGTTCAGTAAAAAGGGGAAAACGGGTATGGTTCAGGTATCGATCCTCGGATAGAAAACCGAGTAGTTCACCGCCTTTACAAGTCTGTCCCTGAAAGTTTCCAGATCAAGGTCCATTTTCCAGATCGCCCATATGTCATTCCTGGTACTTGAAAAGGCAATGGATTTTCCGTCCGGGGACCAGCTGCCTTCCACATCGAATCCCGGATTATCCTCGTCCCCCTCATAAAAGGTGAGTTGAACAGGCTCACCCCCAGCTGCCGGCATGATCCATAGATCTGCATTCCCTCCATGGTCCGATGTGAAGACGATCATGGAACCGTCGGGGGATATTGAGGGCTTCACCTGTCTGCCCGGTAAGAATGTGATCTGCCTGGGCAAACCGTTCAGCGGAACTTCCCAGATATCCGATTGCGACCTGTCGGCCGTATCCCTTACATCGACCAGGATCTTACTGCCATCCGGCGACCAATCATAGGGTACGGCATTCTTGCCCTCCGGCCGGAACAATGTGGAGAGAGATCCTGTCTCCAGGTCCATGATATAGATAGTGAACATGGACTTGAACGCTATCTTGCTGCCATCGGGTGACCAGCAGGGCATACCACTCATGTAAATGGGAATGGTGTCAGGATCGATGCGTATGGGTATACCACCCGGAGGACGGGATCATCTGCATCATGGTACCGAAATCACCGTCAAAGACTATGTAATCTCCTGCAGGTGACCACCTGGCATGCTGAGCGAAGATTTCCGTAACCAATTCAGGTGTTCCCCCCTGTGAAGGTATTTTCATGGTCTGACAGGAAGAGCTGGTCCCCGAGGAGTAGATAATATATTCGCCATCGGGCGACCAGTAGGGATAACCGTCGTGGGTGGAATCACTGAAAGTTAGCTGGGTAAGGGTATGCTGCTGGCAGGGTGCAACCGGACTGCCTATAAGCAGGATCACAGCTGTAATGAACGGAGTGATCAAGGCTTTTGCCATGCTATTTGAAGTAAGGGATTATTACCTTAAATTTATGGATAAAGGTTTAGATAAATAACTAAAATCTGAAACAATGAAGCGGGTTATTAAGTCCGGTCTTATTTTAGGCCTGTTCATCACAGCAATTGTATTCCCGGGTCCGGTAAAAGCGCAACATATTCAGGATAATCCTGCACTTGATGAAAAAGTAGAAAAATTCCTCTCCGCGCATTCGGGCCAGTGGCACGATATGAATGTTCCCACTGTGGATGCGAAGTTGCTTTATGATCTCATTTTAGAAGGGAATTACAAGAGTGCACTGGAGATTGGTACATCAACAGGCTATTCAGGAATATACATGGCCTGGGCCCTCAGTAAAACCGGCGGCAAACTGATCACCATCGACATCGATGAAGGCAGGCATAGAACTGCTGTTGAGAATTTCAAGCAGGCCGGACTTTCTGAATATATTGATGCGCGGCTTGCAGATGCACATTCACTTGTAAAGGAGCTGGAAGGGCCGTTTGATTTTGTCTTCAGCGATGCAGATAAATACTGGTATAAAAACTATTTCATTGATGTTGATCCCAAGCTCAAGGTCGGTGGATGTTTCACGACCCATAATATCTCTGACGGGAGCAGAAGGGGCGGATACAGCCAGCCCTACCTTGAATTATGTAAGGAGTCTGGAAAATTATGAGACCACCTTAAACACCAAAGGAGGTGGTCTGTTAATGAGCTACAAAAGAGCTGATAAATAGTTGATCTGATGATGGCGGAAGAGGGTCTGCAAAGAAAGCTGGGGTATTTCTCCACTGACCAGCATCGTTGTTGCCGATATGATCGGGGCCGGGATTTTTACCACTTCCGGCTTGATGCTTGCCAAGTTGCACGATCCGGTATTGCTCCTTATACTGTGGGTTGTTGGGGGGGGAATCGCCCTTTGCGGTGCATTGAGCTACAGTGAACTGGGAGCCAGGTTTCCCAGGGCTGGCGGTGAATATGTATTTCTTTCGGAACTCTTTTCTCCACTGGCAGGTTTTTTGAGTGGCTGGGTCTCGTTTTTCGTGGGATTTTCAGCGCCGGTTGCAGCCTCTTCACTGGCCTTCAGTGAATATCTGATCCGCACCCTTCCTGAAGGAGCAGGCCTGGATCATATCATGCTCTATAAGAAATTAACCGCCATTGGCGTCATTCTGGTTTTTACAATCATTCACTATTTCGGACTGAGATCCGGATCGAAGGTGCAGAATATACTCACGATGCTCAAAGTGGTCCTGGTACTGGGGCTCGTTTTCACCGGTTTTGCTTTTGGGGAGGGTAGCTTCCAGCATTTCAGGATACAATTGGCAGAGTTGCAGGCACTGTAGGTCTGAAAACCATAGGCCTTTCCCTCATGTGGATCATGTTTGCCTACAGTGGATGGAACGCTGCTACCTATGTGGGTTCTGAAGTGATGAACCCGGTAAAAAACATTCCCCGGTCACTGATCACCGGAACGCTGTTTGTTACCCTTATCTATCTTCTGTTGAATATCCTGTATGTATATGCAGTCCCTGTAGCGGAGATGAAAAATGTGATCTCTGTTGGCGGTTTGGCTGCCAACAACCTGTTTAACCGGACCATGGATCAGTTCTTTTCCCTCTTTATTGCCATGATCCTGCTCTCCTCGATCAGTGCCCTGGTCATCATTGGCCCCAGGGTGTATTATGCCATGGCCCAATCGGGACATTTTTTCAGAATGGCAGGAAAGGTCAACCGCACCAATGTTCCGGGGACTTCCATCCTCTTGCAAAGTGGCCTGGCCATTCTGTTCGTGGTGTCGGGAACATTTGACCAGATCATCACCCTGCTGAGTTTTTCCCTGGGCATTTTCCCGATCCTGGCTGTCATGGGTGTCATCAAACTCAGGATGAAGGAACAACCAGTATTTAAGATTCCGGGATACCCGGTTTACCAGCTGGTATTTATCCTCCTTTCATTGTTGATCCTGGTACTTGCTTTCCTGGAGCGGCCGGTGGAATCCTCCATCGCCATCCTGGTGATCATTATGGGGATTCCCGTCTACTTCCTGTTGAAACGACGCCGGTCTTTAAATGACTGAATATCAGGGACTACAATTTATACCCGTTCTCATAATCGCGGTGAAAGAATTTTTCAGCCTCCGGGTCATTTACAAAGTATTGCACTTCCGGGGACCAGTTCACAGGTCTTTTTAATTCATAGGCAACATTCCCAAGGATGGAACAAGCAGCGGTTCTCTGACCAATCTCTACCGGGACAATCGGATCGATACGGGCCCTTACAGCATCTATGAAATTTTCAAGGTGCAGCGGACTCCTTTCATAGAGCCCTTTATCTTCATTCTCTTCTTTTGAAGGAAGAAGAGACTCATCGGATGCGGCAATGCTCCCCCTGGATACTTCAATCCACCCATCTTCACCCCAGAATTTAAGCCCACGTGTTTCCTGATCATCGTAAGCTTCATTGGTCATTTCTATTCCATTATCATATACAAAAGTCAAATACTTTGTCCCCTGATAACCTGGAGGAATAACCTTTACAGGACCACTGTGGTCTTTTTTCAGGGCCCATTGACCTATATCAAAATTATGGGCACCCCAATCACAGGTGAATCCTCCCCCTGTTTCTTTGTAATAGCGCCACCTGGCCCAGAAAGTTTCATTCACAGCAGGATCCAGGCTTATGGGGGGATTTAGTGCAGAATTATAATGTACGTAAGGCATGGGGCCCAACCATTGTTGCCAATCCAAATCTGCCGGGATCGGTTCTTCCGGTAAATTATAGGGATCGGGGCCTGGTCCCACAAATGCATTTACTTTCATCAACTTTCCAAAAGCTTCACGATGGACCATATTTACTGCATGCTGGTAGTTGCTATCGGAACGTTGCTGGCTTCCCGTAGCGAATATGACATTGTTTCTGCGCACCGCCGCTGCTACCTTCAGACTCTCCTTGATGGTGAAGGTGATGGGTTTTTCCTGGTAGATATCTTTTCCTGCATTACAGGCGGCAATAGCCATAATTGCATGCCAGTGATCGGGTGTTGCGATTACTACCGCATCGATATCATGCCGGTCAATGATCTTCCGGTAGTCTTTGTAGGTCTTCACATCTACTGTTTGATTTATTGACTGGTAGTAATCCTTCAGCTTTTGCTCAAACCGTTCTCTTTTCACACCATAAACATCAGCTCCGGCAACTATCTGGACATTTTTTATTCTGCTAAACCCGTTCAGCAGATTTATGGCCTGTTGACCGAGACCAATAAACCCGATCCTGATGGTATCGTTCGCACTTACCCTGAAGCTTTGGAATAACGGAAGGGCTGCTATTCCGGCAGCTCCAACAATGCTTCTATTTAAGAATCCTCTTCTTGATATACTATTCATAATAAACAGTTTAATTGGTTACAGGTATCAATCAATGATGGAACTTCAGCGTAATTTCAACTAAATATAGTTTAATACTTCAAATTTGCGTCTTTATTTCCTCCTTTTTATGCCTCTGTTGCTTACACATTTCAAGTCCCAAAACAGCTCATTTCCAGCACTTATCCCCCATAAAGAAATTGTCCCATGAGCTGCCAACAATATTAATGTTTTACGATCATGTTTTTTTTATATGTTTGTGAACATATTTTTTTGGTTATTGTGCTGATTTCAGCAATCTAAATGTCGTACTAAAGAGACTGTTATATATGAGGAATGCAGTAGAGAGAACCATTGGCTATAATTGGGATGGGGTGCAGGTTTCCGGGTAATGTTACCAATCCGGAAGAGTTCTGGGATTTGATCATCAATGGAGGTGATGGCCTCTCAGATATCCCGGCCGACCGGTGGAATGCTGAGGCCAAATTTGCTCCCGATTTTAAAACTTCCGGTAAGATCAATGTAAAAAGAGGTGGATTTATCAGGGACATTGACAAGTTTGATGCCTCTTTTTTCGGCATCTCCCCGTTGGAGGCTTCCCGCATGGATCCCCAGCAGAGGATGATCCTGGAACTCTCCTATGCAGCCATCGAGGACGCCGGACTTACCTTCAAAGACCTGGATGGCTCACGGACCTCTGTATTTGTGGGTATTTCATCCCACGATTACGGTGATCTTCAGAACACTCCTGTGGAGCAGATCAATATCGGATCCCATACCAACCTGGGCTCGGCCCTGTGCATCACGGCAAACAGGATCTCATATTTCTACAATTTAAAGGGCCCTAGCATGGCCCTTGATACTGCATGTTCATCATCCCTCAATGCTGTTCACCTGGCCTGCAGGAGCATCTGGGAAAATGATGCCGAACTTGCATTTGCCGGAGGGACCAACGCCATCCTGAAACCCGAGCCCCAGATGGGTTTTTCCAAAGGAGGTTTCCTCTCCCCTGACGGGAAATGTTATGCTTTTGATTCCCGTGCCAATGGATACATACGAAGTGAAGGCGCCGGGGTGATCATCATCAAACCCCTTTCCCGCGCACTGGAGGACGGGGACCTGGTATACGCCACCATCAGGGGTTCCGGTGTGAACCAGGATGGAGCAACCAAGGGGATATCCGTTCCCAGTGGTACTGCCCAGCAGGAGATGATTGAAATGGCCTATAAAGATGCCGGGGTGGACACCCGGAAGGTGAAGTACATTGAAGCCCATGGGACCGGAACTTTTGTGGGAGATCCCATTGAAGCAAAATCCATCGGGAGGGCGGTCGGAGGCGACCGTGACGGGAATTGTTACATAGGTTCGGTCAAATCCAACATTGGTCACCTGGAACCAGCCTCAGGGATTGCCGGGATCATCAAGCTGGCCCTTGCCATGCAAAACAGGATCATTCCGCCAAACATCCATTATAAAAAACCCAATCCCAATATCCCCTTCGAAAAACTGAACCTCGAGGTACCGGTTGTTCCCGTAACATGGGATGCAGAGGAGGATGGCAGTATCTACGGTGGTGTGAATAACTTCGGTTTTGGAGGTGCCAATGTACATATGGTCCTGGAGGGATTGCCGCAGGACAAAAAGGTGAAAAGGGAACACCGGGAAAAACTGCATATCTGCACTCTCTCTGCAAGGGATCCCCAGGCCCTGAGGGAACTGGTTGAATCATACATAAGCTATTTCAGGGATGAGAATAACACGACCAGCCTCGGTGATATATGTTATTCCTCAACGGTGCGCAGGCCCCATCATAACAACCGTCTGTCAGTGGTGGCCGGATCCAAAGAGGAGATGGCTGACCATCTTCAGAAGTACCTTGACGGGGAGAATCTCAGTGAGATCTCAGAGGGAAAAGGCAATGGTACCAGTAAAAAGATTGCATTTGTTTTTTCAGGCCAGGGGCCCCAGTGGTGGGCCATGGGCAGGCAACTGCTTGAAAGTGAACCCCTGTTCCGGGAGACCATTCAGAAGCTGGATACACTTCTCGGAAAGCATGCTGACTGGTCACTCATTGAAGAACTTACAAGGGATGAGGAGGCTTCCAGGATCAGCGAAACGAATATTGCACAACCTGCCATCTTTTCCATACAGATCGCCCTGTTAGAAATGTGGAAGGCACTGGGAATCCATCCTTCAGCGGTTGTGGGCCACAGTATCGGGGAGGTACCGGCAGCCTATGCTTCAGGAGCGCTGTCACTGGAGCAGGCTGTACTGCTCATTTTCCACAGAAGCCGTATCCAGTTCAAAGCCACGGACAAAGGCAGGATGCTGGCTGCCGGATTAACCATCGAAGAGGCCACCAGGTTGATCCAGGGCCGTGAAGACAAGGTCTCTATTGCTGCTGTGAATGGTCCGGCCATGGTCTCCCTGGCGGGCGATACGGATGTAATCGAAGAGATCTCCGGGGAACTTGATAAGAAGGATGTTTTCAACCGGATGCTACAGATCAATGTTCCGTTTCATTGTCACCACATGGAGCCCCTGAAGGAGGAGTTGCTGGACTCTCTGGATTCATTGAGGCCTTCAGCCACCAGTATCCCGTTCTATTCCACTGTGACCGGGATGGTCATTGAGGGTAAGAAACTGGATCACAAATACTGGTACCGCAATGTGCGTGAAACCGTGAATTTCACCGGTGCTATTGATGAAATGATCAGTGACGGCTTTGAAGCTTTTATCGAGCTGGGCCCCCACCCCATCCATGCCCTGGGGATTAATGACCTGCTGGAATCCAGGCAGAAAAGCGGCCTGGTCATCCCATCCATCAGGAGAAAAGAGGAGGAGAAGCGTACATTCCTCTCTTCCGCAGGTGCGCTCCATACCAGGGGATTTGAGCTGGATTGGAAGGCCCTGTTCGATGATCCTCAATTCGTCCGACTTCCCTACTATCCCTGGCAGAAGGAGCGGTTCTGGCTGGAGACTGAAGAGGGCAGAGCAGAGCGCCTGGGAGGCTTTATACACCCCCACTTAAAGCGCAAAACCGTCTCCCTGAGGGAGAACCACAACATCATATGGGACATCAACCTGGATAAAAGGTCCCATCCTTACATTGATGATCACAAAGTTCAGGGGCCCATCATTTACCCTGGGGCTGGCCATGTTGAACTGGCCATTTCCGCCGGACTGGCCTCTTTCGGAGAGAAATTTGAATTCCTGGAGGACCTCAATTTTGAGAATGCACTGTTTCTTCCCGATTCCGGGGAGCCCATCCATATACAGATGGATATTTCGCATGACAGCGGGGACTATTTCATCTATTCCAGGCCCAGAAGTGAAAATGCGTCGTGGACCATGTGCTCCAGCGGTAAAATGAACCATATCAAGGATTCATTCAAGCCCATTGATGTTGATTTCCAGGAGATCCAAAAACGGATCACCACCCCTGTCCCGGTGAAGGCACTGCATGATGAACTGCTGGAAAGCGGACTCTACCTGGGTCCCAGTTTCAGGGCCATCAAACAGTTGTGGAGAAGCGAAAGTGTATGGGAATCATTCAGTGAGATCGAGGTGCATGAAAGCATCCGTTCCGAGTTTTTCCAGTTCAACCTTCACCCGGGAGTGCTGGACAGCTGTTTCCAGACTGTTTTCGGAATATTCAACACCGGGGAAGATTCCAGCCGTAAAATGGGGGTTTATATTCCCGTCCATATCGAAAGGATCAAATTCCATAAAAAACCCAATTCATTCAAAATGTTTGTCCATGGCCAGCTCAGGGAGTGGACCGATGAATATGCACTGGGTGAATTGTGGATCTTCAATGAAGAGGGAGAGCTGCTGGCTGAATTCCAGGGCTTCCGGTCCCAGTACCTGAAAGGATCCCGGGGCGAAACATCCGGTGAACAGGAGAAATGGTTCTACGAGTACAACTGGATCATGAAAGCCAGGTCGGACCAGGAGCTTGTACGCAATCCCGGTAAATACATCCCCTCCCCTAATGCCATCAGGGAGGAGGTCAATGAAACCATTGCTGCAATCAACGCCCTGCCGGAACAAGCGGAGTATTATGACAATTATGAACCGCGCCAGTACAGGCTCACCATCGGTTATATCTGCCATGCCCTGAGGGAACTGGGAATGGATTTCACCACAGGCTCGCAGATCAATGTAAAGGACCTTATCAGGGACTTCGGGGTGGTCAGCGATCACCACCGCCTGTTCTACCACATCTTCAAACTGTTGAAGGATGCAGGGATCGTTGAGGGGGAGAATGAAAACTTTACGGTGACAGAGACGCCTGACTTCAGGGATGTGAAGTCCTGGATCCACGAGATCAATGAAAAATATCCCCAGTTTCGTCACGAAACCACCCTGCTGGGCCGCTGCGGACCGGAGATCGCGGGCGTACTGAACGGAGAGGTGGATCCCATCCAGCTGATCTTCCCGGAGGACCAGTGGGACCTGATTGTCAAATACTACGTGGAAGGCTTCGCATTTAAAAAATACAATGACCTGGCTGCACGCGTGGTTTCCGAGCTGGTGAACAATGTCCCTGAAGACCAGACCCTTCGGATTCTCGAGATCGGGGCTGGCACTGGTGGTATGACACAGGCTGTCCTGCCATTGCTGCCTGCGGGGAGGACCGAGTATTACTATACCGATGTTTCCCACATGTTCATGCTGAAGGCACAGCAACGCTTTGCCCGTTATCCATTCGTACAGTACAAATTGCTGGATATCGAGAAGGACCCGGCCGAGCAGGGATTTGACATCAACTCCTTTGACCTGGTTATTGCCTCTGATGTGATCCATGCCACCCGGGACCTGAAAACAAGTTTCGGACATGTGAAAAGACTGCTGGCTTCAGAGGGCATCATGATGATGCTTGAGGTGACCAATTCACCCGTCTACCTGGATTTCATTTTTGGAATGACCGAGGGCTGGTGGCTATTTGAAGATATGGACATCAGGCCGGACCATGCCACCATGGGTCCGGACCGGTGGAAGAAAGTGCTGGAACAGGAGCACTTTTCAGATGTGGCTGTTTACAGTGATTTTGAAAAGAATGATGTCTCCTGCCAGAGCGTGATCCTGGCCCGGAATGAGAAGCTGGACCTGACCAACAGGGCTTTGGAGGAATCCCCGAAACTTGGCAGGGCTGACTGGCTTGTCTTTGCTGATGAGGCAGGTGTGTCCGAAAAGATCACCTCCAGGCTCACCGGCCTGGATAAGAGGTCAACCATCGTAAAAAGGGCCAGGGCATTCAACGAGATCAGTGAAACGGAGTTTGAAATAGATCCCGGAAGCCAGGAGGATGTGAATAAACTGATCGACCAGGTGGCAGATCGGGGAATGTTCCAGGGGATCATTTTCTTATGGGGCCTCGATTCGGTTCCCAACGAACAACTTGATACCGGTACCATTTTGCAGGCTGAAGGACATTCATCACAAACCATGATGAATGTGATGAAAAAGCTGAATACCAGCAATTTCGAAAAGAACCCCGAGGTCTGGATGATCACCTCAGGTGCCCAATCGGTGGACAATATACCCGAAACAGTCCGGTTGTCCCAATCCGGACTCAGGGGAGTGAACAGGGTGATCCTCAATGAATTCCCATTGTTCAACTCTACCATGGTCGATTTCAGTGATCAGGTGAGCGGTGAAGAAATTAATGCCTTCATGGAGGAGATCCTTGCGGGAGATAATGAGGATGAGATCGCTTTCAGGGGCACAAAGCGCTTTATCAACAGGCTGGAAAGGATTTCCACCGACAACATTGCACAGCGTGCCCTTCGTTCATTACCTGCCGGGGAAGCTCCCTATACAGTGACCATCGATGATTACGGCGTTCTGGATCACCTGGTTGTTAGGGAAACTGCCCGGAGGGAGCCCGCAGATGATGAGGTGGAAATTGATATCAAAGCCTCAGCGTTGAATTTCCGGGATATCATGCTCTCCATGGGGCTGCTCTCCGATGATGCCATCAGTGGGGGATTATTCGGAAGGACCATGGGATTGGAGTGTGCCGGTGTGGTCTCAGCCGTCGGGAAAGAAACAAAGCATATCAAGGTGGGCGATGAAGTGATGGCCACAGCACCCTCCTGCCTGGGCAAATACGCCTACCCGAAGGTTTTCCATGTGGTGAAAAAACCAAAAGGTATCAGCTTCCATGATGCGGCCACTCTACCTGTGGTCTATGTCACGGCCTATTATTCCCTGGTACACCAATGCCGCATCCGGAAAGGTGAAAGAATACTGATCCATGCAGCAGCAGGAGGTGTTGGAATTGCGGCCATTCACATTGCCAATGCAGCCGGAGCAGAGATCTACGCTACTGTGGGAAGCCCGGAGAAACGGGCTTACATTGAAAGCATCGGAGTGCGGCCTGACCATATCCTGAATTCCCGTACCCTGGAATTTGCCGACCAGGTCATGGAACTGACAAACGGCGAGGGTGTGGATATCGTGCTGAATTCGCTGTCGGGGGAGGCGATCTATAAGAGCATCCGGTGCCTGTCACCATACGGCAGGTTCGTTGAGATCGGTAAAACGGATATTTACCGCAACAGCAAGCTTGGACTGCAGCCCTTTGGTAACAACCTCTCCTATTTCGGGGTTGATGTGGACAGGCTTTTCAAACAGAAAGAGGAATTCAGCGGTGAACTGTTCCATGAAGCCATTGACTTTTTCGTTGAAAACAGATTCCCTGTGCACCCGTCGGTGGTATTCCCCATGGCAGAGATCAGGGATGCTTTCCAGTTTATGGCTGGTGCCAGGCATATTGGTAAGATCATCATCAGCATGGAGGGCGAAGTCCAGGTGGCACCACCCCGGGAGATCCGGTTTAAGGATAAAGCATCCTATATGCTCACAGGAGGATGTTCAGGATTCGGGCTCGCCGTGGCGGACTGGATGACTTCCAAAGGAGCAAAGCACCTGGTGTTGATGAGCCGGTCAGGACCCAAGACTGAAGAAGAAAAAGACCTCATTGAGCGGATGCGTAAAAGAGGTGTGGATGTGATGGTCGCCAGGGGCGACGTATCAAACAGGGAAGATGTGGACCGCATCATGAAGGAGGTCCATGAGAAAATGCCCCCGCTCAAGGGTATCCAGCATGCGGCAATGGTCCTTGATGACGGCAGCATTCCGGAAATTGACCATGAGCGTTACCTGAATGTATTCATCCCAAAAAGCATCGGTTGCTGGAACCTCCATGAAGCCACCCTGGATATGGAGCTGGATCATTTCGTGCTCTACTCCTCCATCTCCTCCATTTACGGGAATCCCGGACAGGTAAGTTATGTGGCGGGCAACAGTTTCCTGGAGAATTTCGCACACTACAGGCGTTCCGTCGGAATGCCGGCCATGACCATTAACTGGGGTGTCCTTGGTGATGTTGGATTCGTGGCCAGAAGCGGGAATGTGGGTGGACTGCTTTATAAGCAGGGCTGGAAGACATTCACCCTGAAACAATCCACGGATATTCTTGAGCAGATGCTGCTGACCAACCCGGTTCAGCGGGTGGCCACCGATTCCGACTGGGAGATGGTGGGTAATTTCTATCCCCATTCAGGCGAAACCAGCCGGTTTGGCCACCTGATTAAGGAGAAGGAACTGTCAGCCGTCTCAGCCTCAGGGGCAGGAGACAGCGGACTGAATACCACCCTGAAAGAACTGGACAGGGAGCAGCAGGAGGAGATCCTGGGGTCACACCTGCTGGATACCTTTGCAAGGGTACTGGGCGCTTCTTCAGATAAGGTGGATCCATCCGAACCGGTGACGAAATACGGTCTGGATTCTTTAATGGCCAATCAGATCCGGAACTGGATCCAGAGCAGTGTTGCTGTGGATTACTCCATGATGCGGATCATGAAGGGTCCGACCCTGCAGGAAATGACGCAGCAGATCCTGGATGAAATGAATGGCCAGCACAGTGCCGGGGATGGTCACGGGACCGAGAAATCGGAACTGGATAAATGGGTGCTGCGTTCAAAGGTGATTGACAACCCGAGAATGCGGCTCTTTTGCCTGCCCTATTTTGCCGGAGGAGCCTCTGTGTACAACAACTGGGGTGAGAATCTTCAGGAAGGTGTGGAGGTGTGTGCCATACAATATCCCGGACGTGAAGAGCGTGCAGGTGAAAAACCTTTTGACGATTACCTGGAGCTGGTTAAAGCCATCTCGGATGTCATTGATCCCCTGCTGAACTGCCCTGTTGCATTTTATTGTCACAGTGCAGGTGCAGGTATCGGGCTGGAACTTGCCAGGTATTTAAGAAGGGAAAAAGGGATACAACCGGTAAAGTTTATGGTGGGCGGATGGCGGTCTCCACACCTTGAAAGCCCCTTTAAATTCCTCGATGCCATTCAGGATGACGAAGTGTATATGGATAAGAATATACCCAACATCATCAACCACCTGAGATCGCTTGAGATTCCCGAATCGGTTCTTGAGAACAAGGAACTGATCGAAGAGATGCTTCCGGCGCTGAGAGCCGATATCCTCCTGGGGAAACGCTACAAGTATTACGAGGATGAACCCCTGAGTTGTTCCCTGACAGCGCTTGCCGGGAAGCAGGATTCCGTATTCACCGATGAACAGGTCAAGGCCTGGGGGAAGCACACCTCGGGTGAATTCAGGTTTATCAGGATTAACGGAAGTCACTTGTTCTGCAGGGATAACAGGGAGGAACTCCTGGAATTGTTGACCGAGGAACTCAGCGAATTTGCCAATGTATGAAACACCGGATGATGCCCATGGATCAGGGGATGTTATGAACTTTAATCTATCTGATACGGCCAATGTCCCGCATCTGTTGCCGGGGGAGATCCATCTATGGACCGCATCAAAAGTCGCATTGAAGGATCATATCGGCCGGCTGCAATCCGTTCTGTCGCCTGAAGAAAAAAAGAAGGCTGCCTACTATAAATTTGAGCCGGTTCAAAAGAGCTATATCATAAGCCAGGCTGTCTTAAGGTTGTTACTGGCAGGGTATCTGAATGGTTATCCTTCGGATGTGAAGATAGGTGTTCACAATAAGGGTAAACCATTTCTCATGAATGACACCTCCCTCAATTTCAACATTTCCAATTCGTATGATATCTGCGTATTTGCATTCTCCCGTGATGGCGAAGTGGGGATCGACCTCGAAAAGATCCGGGAGTTACCAGACATCGACCAGCTCATTGAAAAGAACCTGACTTCCCGTGAGAAAGCCTACGTTCTGAAAGACCCGGACCAAAAGTTATCCCGGTTCTTTCAATTCTGGACTTTCAAGGAATCTTACCTGAAAGCCATTGGCGAAGGCATGCGGCTCACCCCGGAGAATCTCGATTTTGCACTGGAGGACGGAACCATCAGCCTGCGATCCGTCAGGTTGGGAGTTGATGCCTCAGACTGGCTGTTCAAAGGCTTTACACGGGATGGAAACTACACGGGTACACTCACCTATAAGAAAAAGGAGACCGTCATCAGGGAGATGAATCTGGTCCTGAGCTGATAACCGGCATTTTTATCAGGGAAATTGATTTTCCCGCAATACCAACAGCCCGGTAATTGCTCAATCCCGTACACAACGCACTGAAAACCCGCTGTACTTGTCGTAGAAGTCCCGGTTCACGGTCTCGTTGCTGGAGCTCAGTGACCGCCACCAGGCATTTGAAACATTATACTCCGTGGCCGACCAGAAATAGGCGTTGTAATGCAGGAGATTGAACGAGTCATCCTTATGGCTCCCGCCGGGAAGAGCTGTAAAACCACTTGCATTTGTTGCTCCTTGGTTGGGACTTTGCCAATGGGCTGTACCCGTTTCCTTTAATTTGCCCCCTTCATCTGTACCTCTATCACCTATATTGTCAGCCTCACTCAGGCTCATCCCCAGAAACATCTCCAACTCTTTCCACTCAGTATCGCTCGGCAAATGCCAACCATCTGGACAAATCCCTTGTACCCCACTGGGATTACTGTCCGAACCAGTGACCCCGTTCACTGCTGCTGACCAGGTATACAAAACTCCGTATACATCACCGTTGGATGTACTATTATCGTACCAACCATATGCCTTGTCATCAGTTCCAAGAGCATTCCAATCCAATGAGTCTTCAACCAAGGGAATTAATGTTCCATCAGAATATTGTGTTACTTTCAGGTTCTCGGCCATCCAGGTCTGGGCTCCGATGGGAACAGTCCTGTACACGTTTCCGTCCTTGTCGGTCACTGTCTCTGTCTCTGATAGCGTTGTGAAGGAAACCTCGCTGTCATAACCTGTTCCGACGCTGTTGGATGCATAAGCCCGCACATAATAGGTGGTTTCGGAGGCTAATCCAGTGATGGAACTAACGTAACTTCCTGACCCTGTTCCGTCTACTGTGAATTCGTCATTGATGGTAGGGCTGGTGGAAGTACTCCAACATACCCCCCGGGTAGTGACTGCCGCCCCTCCATCATCCGTGACATTCCCACCGCATAAAGCTGAGCTATTTGTAATATCAGTCACGATAGAGGTTATAACAGTAGGAAGGACTGCCGGAGGTTCGGTTGTTGTGAAACTTTCCATCTGTCCATAGGCAGTACCGGCAATATTGGTAGCATAAGCCCGCACATAATAGGTGGTTTCGGAGGCTAATCCAGTGATGGAACTAACGTAACTACCTGACCCTGTTCCGTCTACTGTGAATTCGTCATCGATGGTGGGGCTGGTGGAAGTACTCCAACATACCCCCCGGGCAGTGACTGTTGCTCCTCTGTCATCTGTCACATTCCCTCCACTCTGAGCAGAGGTTTCCGTTATACTGCTTATTGTTGTGGTTGTAACCGTGGGGGAACCTGCAGCACACTGACTTGTGGTAAAACTGACCTCGGATCCATAAGCTGTTCCATAAGCATTTGTGGCATAAGCCCTGATGTAATAGGTTGTTTCGCAGATTAAACCAGTAATTGAGCTTGTAAAAGAACCTGTCCCACTGCCATCAGTAGTATGACTGTCTTCGATGGTGGGGCTGGTGGAAGTACTCCAACATACCCCCCGGGCAGTGACTGATGATCCTCCATCATCTGTCACATTCCCTCCGCTCTGAGCAGAGGTTTCCGTTATACTGCTTATTGTTGTGGTAGTAACCGTGGGGGAACCTGCAGCACACTGACTTGTGGTAAAACTGACCTCGGATCCATAAGCTGTTCCATAAGCATTTGTGGCATAAGCCCTGACGTAATAGGTTGTTTCGCAGATTAAACCAGTAATTGAGCTTGTAAAAGAACCTGTCCCACTGCCATCAGTAGTATGACTGTCTTCGATGGTGGGGCTGGTGGAAGTACTCCAACATACCCCCCGGGCAGTGACTGTTGCTCCTCCGTCATCTGTCACATTCCCTCCGCTCTGAGCAGAGGTTTCCGTTTTACTGCTTATTGTTGTGGTTGTAACCGTGGGGGAACCTGCAGCACACTGACTTGTGGTAAAACTGACCTCGGATCCATAAGCTGTTCCATAAGCATTTGTGGCATAAGCCCTGACGTAATAGGTTGTTTCGCAGATTAAACCAGTAATTGAGCTTGTAAAAGAACCTGTCCCACTGCCATCAGTAGTATGACTGTCTTCGATGGTGGGGCTGGTGGAAGTACTCCAACATACCCCCCGGGCAGTGACTGTTGCTCCTCCGTCATCTGTCACATTCCCTCCGCTCTGAGCAGAGGTTTCCGTTTTACTGCTTATTGTTGTGGTGGAAACCGTGGGAAGATCTGCAGATGTAAAACTCACCTGATTACCATACTTGGTTTCATTTTCATCTGCACCGTAAGCCCTGAGATAGTAGGTCTTACCCGGAGATAATCCCGTTATTGTTGATGAAAATATTCCTGTATCAGTTTTCACTCCCATGTCTTCATTCCCAGGGCTGACAACCGTTGGATTCTGGGTTTCAGCCCAGCAGAAACCATGATGAGAAATCCCTTCACCGGTATCAATAATTTTCCCGAATGCTTTAGCGGAATTATGGGTGACCTCCAAAACCGGATTAGTTTCCACCTTGATAATCCGTTTAAGCTCGTTCTTTTCACAACCATAAGAAACAAGTAAGAGTATTGAAAAAGTTAGAAATTTGTAAACACAATACATCAACTGGTTTCTTATGTCGGTGAGCCTCATATCCTAATAATATCAGTTTGTTTTTATTTCCTGATGAAGACAAAATCACCACCTTCATCCCCCACATTCCGGATCTCCCCATACTGCGGTATGGCGTCGCTGTTATTGATAACCGCGATCCTCATGCTGCTGTACAATTGCTCTGCAGAATAATAGATTTCCTGGTTCTCCTCGAGCCGGTCCATCAGGTATCTGGCAAAAGGACTTCTATCCGGGACCTCCGTGAGTGTCCCACTTGTCATCGCCTTGCGACTGGGAAGCTCATATAACTTCTCAAAAGCGGGTGGTACATCTGAAAAGGCTGATTTCGTTTTGAATATGGAACCGCTGAAACATGCATCTGTAATAAGCAGCGTATGCTTTGACTCTATTCGTTTGAGGAAATCAACAAGCTGGCTGTTACCAATCCAGTCAGCCGTTGTGAATCTCCTGGCGTTGGAAGGAAGCCAGTACCCCAGATTTGCCTGTTCATCATAATGACCGTGCCCTGTATAGTAGATCAACAGGTTATCATCCGGGCCTACCTGCTGGGAGAGATTGTCCAGGGCCATGATGATCTCTTCCCGTTTGGCATCCTTAAGGAACTGTATGTTATCAGATTCGAAAGTATAGTGCGCAGTCAGTACATCATATAACCGTTGTGCATCACTGAGCGGATTATCCAGCGTAGTTAAATCAGGATCAGCATAATTATTAATGCCTATGATCAGTGCATAGTACGTTGAATTGTTTTTTACCCTTTCCGCCAGAGAAAGCCCGGCAGGTGTAAAGGCAATGGTAAATTTCAGCTCCCGATATTTCTGATCCACACCCATGGCTCCTAAAACGACCTGATTCTCCCCTGGTACGAGCTTCAGGCGTTGGCTGAACTGCCCCCGGTCCGAGAGATAGAGAAACTCTGAGTTCATTACAGCGAAATCGATTCCCGTATCACCCGATATTGTTCCAAATACCGGAATTTCCGGATTACTGGTCTCAAATCTGTCTGAATCATCGATGACGGGGGAAATAATGCTGATCCTGGGGCCACCAGGATCACCCACAACATCAGGACTTTGCCCGGTTTCAGGACCGGTCTTAAGGAAGAGTTTATCGCTCTTCATGACCTGGCCCTGTAATATGGAAAAGCAAACTAAAAATCCTCCTGCCAGTGATATTAACTTTGTATTCATCGTAGTGGTACTTTCCTGTATCGATTATCTGTTAAAACCTAAACCTCAGCGCCAGCATAGATGCCTGCATTTCAGGATCATAGTAAGGTGTGATCAACAAACTTTTCCCCTCACCCTGAAGCGGTTGATTCATTTTTGAAGCGGCAACCAGGTTCCAGATGATATCGGTTACCCAGATCCCGATAGCTGCATATGTACATAGTTCTGAAATCTGATCCTGTTGGACCGCCTTTTCGAATAGTTCATCACTGATGGTGATTTCCCGTTCAACCAGGTAATCATCATATGTGCTCCTGGCCATCCGGTTAAATGCGATCGCAGATCCAATACAGGCGTATCCGGCCACACCTTTTAGCCAGTGGGGCTGTCCTGTAACCCTCGATAAGCCAAGTCCCGGAAAAACGATGGATTGCAGGACCATGCCTGTTGGCTTCACCTCTTTGCCTGCCCTGGCACTGACCGCGGGTTGTTTCACAGGTTCTGCAAATACCTGGATATAGATACCCACGTCAAGGTTTACCCCGTCTTCCTCATGGTTCCAAAAGACCTCTTTACCTGTTCCCGGAGTGACCTTATCACCGACATCACCGGTAAATGTCCTGGCTATTAATGTGTTGCCATTGGCATCCGTGATCCCGATCCAGACATTGTATAGATCACCCTGGATAGAATCTGAGATGTCATATGTGATTCTAACGCTGTTGCCCTGGAGTTCAATTTCCGCTTTCAGGGGATGTGTCTGGAATTGTGAAAGACCATCAGGAATTATGGCTACAAGTAACCATGCTAATAAGACCGGGTGCAGCTTTCTCATTATTACATAGCAAATTATACCGAATCAAGATACAATATTATACCATATGAATTCAATAAACCGTTCAGATAGTCCTGTTTACGTTCAGCCGCAATTGTCAATATGTTTTTGATATCCTTTGAGGTAATTCGGGGTGAATCAGGGAGTAAATTCACATCTTTATCAGGATTATCCACCCACCTCACGAAGAAACATCATGGCAAAACACAAGGACATTGACAAGGTGCTGATCATCGGATCGGGACCCATTATCATCGGACAGGCATGTGAATTCGATTACTCGGGAACCCAGGCCTGCAAGGCTTTACGCTCCCTGGGTTATAAGATCGTGCTGGTCAATTCCAACCCGGCCACCATCATGACCGATCCGGAAATGGCCGACGCGACCTACATTGAGCCATTGAATGAATATGCCCTGACCGAAATCATAAAGAAAGAGAGACCCGATGCACTGTTCCCAATCTGGGGGGACAAACAGGTTTAAACCTCTCCTCCCAGCTGGCAAAAAAAGGGATCCTTGATTTTTATGGCGTAAAGATCATTGGGGTGAATGTGGATGCCATCGAGAGAGGGGAAGACCGGACAGCTTTTAAGGAAACCATGAACCGCCTTGGCATTGAGATGCCAAAGAGCAAAGCTGTGAATACACTTAAAGATGCTGAGGAGGTTGCCGGGGAGCTGGGTTTCCCCGTGGTGATCAGGCCTGCCTATACCATGGGCGGGACTGGCGGCGGACTGGTTTATAATATTGAAGAGTTGCGGACCATCGTCTCAAGGGGATTGTCAGCCAGCATGGTGAACCAGGTGCTGGTCGAGGAGTCTGTCCTGGGCTGGGAAGAGTTGGAGCTGGAGGTGGTCAGGGACGCAAAGAACCAGATGATCACGGTCTGTTTTATCGAGAACGTGGATGCCATGGGTGTCCATACCGGTGATTCGTTCTGCACCGCTCCCATGCTGACCATAGCCCCTGAACTGCAGGAACGCCTGCAGAAATACTCCTATGACATTGTCGAGGCCATCGAGGTGATCGGGGGCACAAATGTGCAGTTTGCCCATGATCCTGAAACCGGCAGGGTGGTTGTTATTGAGATCAATCCCCGCACATCCAGGTCATCTGCACTTGCCTCCAAGGCCACCGGATTCCCTATCGCATTTGTCTCCTCACTGCTGGCCGGGGGGCTGACCATGGATGAGATCCCCTACTGGCGTGACGGCACCCTTGAAAAGTATACTCCCTCAGGGGATTATGTCGTGGTGAAATTTGCCCGCTGGGCATTTGAGAAATTTGAGAACCTGGAAGACAGGCTGGGTACCCAGATGCAGGCGGTCGGTGAAGTGATGAGCATTGGGAAAAACTACAAGGAAGGCCTGCAGAAAGCCATACGTTCACTGGAGATCGGACGATGGGGTCTTGGATTTGCCAAGGATTTTAACAACAGATCCCTGGAAGAGCTTATGGCCATGCTCAAACACCCTTCAAGCGAAAGACAGTTCATCATGTATGAAGCCCTTCGCAAGGGCGCAGACGTGGAGGAGCTTTTCCGCAGAACCCATATCAAGACCTGGTTCATCACACAGATGAAGGAACTGGTGGAACTCGAAGAGCAGATACTGACATATACCTGGGATGCCCTGCCCGATGAAATCCTTATTCAGGCTAAAAAAGATGGGTTCGCCGACAAATACCTTTCCCTTTTGCTGAAAGTCCCCGAGAAGGAGATTCGGGAAAAGCGGATCTCGCTGGGAATGAAACAGGCATGGGAGCCGGTACCGGTCAGCGGGGTTGAGGATGCGGCTTACTATTTTTCGACCTACAATGCACCCGATAAGGTGGAGGTCAGCAACAGGAAGAAAATCATGGTACTCGGAGGGGGGCCCAACAGGATTGGTCAGGGAATAGAGTTTGACTATTGTTGTGTGCATGCTGCTTTTGCGATCCGCAAGGCTGGTTACGAATCCATCATGGTGAATTGCAATCCTGAGACTGTTTCAACAGATTATGATACTTCCGATAAACTCTACTTCGAACCGCTGACTGCAGAGGATGTACTGAGTATTTATGAAAAAGAGAAGCCCGAGGGAGTGATTGTCCAGTTCGGAGGCCAGACACCGCTGAACCTGGCCGATGAATTGGCTGAGGCCGGCGTAAAAATCCTCGGCACAACCCCCGAAACCATTGACCTGGCAGAGGACCGTGACCGCTTCCGGAAGATCATGGAAAAACTGGAGATCCCCCAGCCCGAATCCGGTATGGCAAGCACCCTGGAACAGGCAAAGGATATAGCCGGGAGGATCGGGTATCCACTGATGGTGAGGCCCTCCTATGTGCTGGGTGGAAGGGCTATGAAAATCATCCTGGATGAAGAGATGCTGGAACAGTATGTGGCCGAAGCGGTGGATGTCTCCCCCGACAGACCCCTCCTGATAGATATGTTCCTGGAAGATGCCATCGAGGCGGAAGCCGATGCCATCTCTGACGGAGAGAATGTTTTTGTTCCCGCAGTCATGCAGCACATTGAATATGCCGGCGTGCATTCAGGGGATTCGGCCTGCGTGATCCCCCCGGTGATCATCCATGAAGAGCACCAGGATACGATCCGGAAATACACAAAAATGATTGCCAACGAAATGAATGTGGTTGGACTGATGAACATACAGTATGCCATTTATGATGACGTGGTCTATATTCTGGAAGCCAATCCCAGGGCATCACGCACCGTGCCTCTGGTTTCAAAAGTCTGCAACATCTCCATGGCCAAGATCGCCACCCAGATCATGCTGGGAGAGAAGCTTTCGGGCTTTAACTTCAGGGACCGGAAGATTGAACATTTCGGGGTCAAGGAGTCTGTCTTCCCCTTTAACATGTTTCCTGATGTGGATCCCCTGCTGGGTCCTGAAATGAGATCCACCGGGGAAGTACTTGGACTTGCTGAATCATACGGACTTGCATTCTTCAAGTCCCAGGAGGCCACCATGACCAGCCTGCCCATGGAGGGCACTGTATTGATCACCATAGCAGACAGGGATAAGGATAAAATACTGGAATTCGTCAGGAACTTTGTGGAGATGAAATTCAATATCATGGCCACCGGAGGAACCAAACGTTTTCTTGAGGAGCATGGGATCGAATGCGAATATGTGAAGAAAGTCCATGAAGGAAGGCCCAATATAGTGGATGGCATCACAAACGGGGTGATCAACCTTGTTGTAAATACACCGGCCGGCAAACAGAGCGAATATGACGATTCCTATATCCGCAAGAGTGCCATCAAGTATAAGGTTTCCTACATCACCACCACTTCGGCTGCCCTGGCTGCAACCAAAGGCATCAAGGATAGAAGGAATGGTGCCTACAAGGTAAAATCATTGCAGGAATACCACATGTAGTTTTTCCTTCGCTGTTCCCGCAATTCCGGTCCCCCCACCCTGAGAACCGGATCATAAAGGCATTCCGGAAAGTCAGCCCGGATTGTGATTAAAACTGGCAAAATCCTAATAAATATTCAATCTTAACTTCATAAATGATATATTTTGCCGATTTTTTGTGATAAATCATCGGAAAACCAACTAATTTCTAACAAAAATGATACAATGGGTAAAAAACAATGATGCCATCGGAACTGTCAACCGGGGTGTCCCCTGTGAATCCGGGCTGTGTACGCTCTGCGATTCAGCCTGCAAGGGCAAATGTGAAACATGGCTCTCTTCGCTTAAGGGCAGAAAGCTTCTCTATCCCAGGAATTTTGGACAAACAACCTCTGGATCATGGCTGGTTTCCACTGTGGGAGTAGGATACCATTCGATTAGAATTCAGGGATATGCCTACGGTGCAAAGGGCATAGCCCCACCCCTTAACAACAATCCGGATGACTGCCTCTTCACCAATGCCGATGTTACCACATCCTTCGGGAACAGGGAAAAAACCAAGTGCCGTGTACCCATCATGACAGGGGCCCTTGGATCCACCTTTATTGCCAGAAACTACTGGGAATCTTTTGCAGTAGGATCTGCGCTGAGCGGCATTCCTATCGTAGTCGGCGAAAATGTTGTAGGTGTTGATAAGGAATCGGTCATAAAAAAAGGTAAGATTGAAAAGGCACCCGAACTTGACCGAAGGATTGAGACCTATTTCAGGTACTATGATGGTTACGGTGCAATGATCGTACAGATGAATGTGGAGGATACCAGGAACGGGGTGGCAGAATACATCATCGACAAATATGGTAACAAAGTGATCATGGAGCTAAAATGGGGTCAGGGAGCCAAAAATATCGGTGGTGAAATACAGGTAACCAGCATTGAATATGCGAGATTCCTTAAAGACCGTGGATACCTTGTCGATCCCGATCCTTACAATCCTATTGTGGAGTCTGCCTATGAGTCCAGGGCCATCAGTTCTTTTGCCCGGCACAGCCGGCTCGGCGGTACTGATCATTCCGCACCGGAAGAGGTGGGACAGGATTTTATGAACAGTGTGGCATACCTCCGGAAATTGGGCTTTTCACGCATTACGCTAAAGACCGGTGCATATGATATGGAAGCCCTGGCCATGGCAATCCGTTTCTCTGCAGATGCCGGGCTGGACCTGTTAACCATTGACGGTTCGGGAGGGGGAACAGGAATGAGCCCGTGGAATATGATGCAGCACTGGGGGATCCCTTCGGTTGCACTCCATGCGAAAGCTTATGAATATTGCAGGATCCTTGAGGAAAAAGGCATGAAGGTCCCGGATATCTCATTTGCCGGAGGATTCGCACGGGAAGATCACCTTTACAAGGCACTTGCCATGGGAGCTCCATACTCCAAACTGGTTTGCATGGGCAGGGCTCCCATGATCCCCGGATTCCTGGGAAGCAACATTGAAGGCGTATTCAAACCAGAGAAAAGAGCCCAACTCTACGGACACTGGGAATCACTGCCACCTGCAGTGAAGGAACTGGGCAAATATCCCGAAGAGATATTTGCAGGATGGGAACCTGTTAAGGAAAAGGTAGGGAAAGAAGAAATGAAGAATATCCCCTATGGCGCAATTGCCATGTATGCATTTTCTGATAAGCTGGCATGCGGTCTTCAGCAATTCATGGCCGGGGCAAGAAAATTCAGCCTTGATGAAATCTCAAGGAGATGACCTGGTGGCAGCCAACCGTGAAACCGAGGATGCCACAGGTCTGGCCTATATGACCGATGCAGGAAATGAGGAGGCCATGAAGATCCTGAACAGCTAGGGATCTTTAAAGGATTTGTTGAACTTTTCAAGGTCTTTGGTTTCAGATAACCAGATTTTCATCTTCAGGGGGGTATTAAAAGGGTATTGACTCTATAGATATATCCTTTATTTCAACCTAAATCCGGTTCATTATCACGCGAAAGCAAATTATCGTTATTTTTAAGCCGATGTATCACGTGCTCTATTCCATCGGCTGGACGATCTCCCTTTTACCACTGAGGGTCATGTACCTGTTTTCGGCATTCATGTCCTTTTGTATCTACCAATTTTCTTTGTACCGAAAGCGGGTCGTCCTGGAGAACCTTCAGAAATCATTTCCTGAGAAGAGCCCCAATGAGATCAGAAAAATTGCCAGGGGATTCTACCGCCATTTTTCCGACCAGGTCATGGAATCATTCAAACTCTTCCATATGAATGAGAAAAGGATCCTGGAGCATGTCAATTACAGGAATCCAGAGCTGCTGGAAGAGGTCTTACAATCTGGTAAAAGTATCATTGCTGCCACTGCACATTACGGGAACTGGGAATGGCTGGTGAGCCTGCCCCTGGTTGCCAAGCACAAAGTATTGATTGTCTATAAGCCCCCTTCTCATGAGAACTCACACTGGGTTTATAAAAAATTCCAGGGCCGGTACGGCGGGGTGTCGGTTGAACTGCAGCAGCTTCCAAGGACCCTCCTGGAATACCAGTCAAGAAACGAATTGACAGCCACATTCATTGTCAATGATCAGCGTCCTGTGAAAGAGCACATCAGGTACTGGACCACTTTCCTGAACCAGGATACGCCCATGCAGAACGGACTGGAACGGCTGGCAAAGAAAACCAACCAGACTGTGTTGTTTATCCAGACAGAAAGGAGAAAACGGGGCTATTACGACATCACCTTCCACAAGCTTTTTGAGAATCCAAAGGATACCGGACCCAACGAGATCACCGAAGCCTATATGAGGACGCTTGAAAGGATCATCATCAGTGAGCCTGAGTTATGGTTGTGGACCCACAGGCGCTGGAAACACAGGAAGCCTACGTCAGCTCAATAATTCCTTTATCAGCAAGATACCGGATGCTTTTCCGGTGGTTCTCGAAACACTCCTCCATGCTGTCAACACCCAGTAATTCCAGGGCTGCATAAACCACCCCGTTGGCAGCCATCAATTCAAATACCTTTTCGTAGGGAAGAGGATTGTCCCTGAGGAGAGGCTGGAATTTGTCTTCCGCAGCACACTTCAGGTGGGTGGTTATCCAACGGTTCCCGAAATTTTCAAGGTAGCCTGACACCGCCGCGGGATCTGCCACTCCCCTGCATGAAGAAAGAAAAGGATTGGCCGTGTCGAACTGAAGTCCGACACCCGTGGTCTCTTCAAAGAAATTATCCAGTCCCAGCTCCTCCCCTTTTCCTGACCATGGTTCGATAATATTCTCAAGTATAAATTGAACTCCTTGCTCTTTGGCCGTTGTGGCACAGGAATCTGCCAGGGCAGTCATATGGTCCATTTCCTCCCGAGTCCACCCCCGCTTGTCCTGGTCTGCTGCAAATTCCGACCAGGAGAGGATCGATCTCACGATACCTGGTTGGCCAAAGGCGGAGATATTCTGAACAGCCCTGTCAAATACCTCCCGGAACCCGGGATTGAACAGGTCTTTGTGGATCTCATAGATCACTTCAATATCCCTCTCTTTTGCATAATTGGCAAGTACCATGCAATTTTCCAGTGAAAGTTCAGCTACGGGATCCCTCAGTTCAATAAATGCGTACCCATCCGCCGAAGCGAAATCAATGATCTCTTTCAGGTTTTCCACACCCACGGGCATGGTTTTCAGGAAGTTCTGGGTGGAGAATCCAATTACTATTCCGGGATACGTGTCGCTAACCTTCACAACCATATTCGATTATGATGCTGTTATTGTGACTCCAGTGCCTTTTTCACCCTTTCCAGGTTCTTTTTATAGACGGGGTAATTCGCGTCACCAGCCGGTTCTCCGATCTCGCATGCCCTGGCATAGTTACTTGCAGCTTTCTCAAGCTTGCCACCTTTCTCATAGGCCTCCCCCAGGCTGTCGTATACATTGGCTGAACCGGGATACCGTTTCACATTCTCGGAAAAGACCGCTATCGCTTTGTCTGTCTCCTCTTTCTGAAGATGGACGTAACCCAACTGGTTAATCACAAGTTCAGAGGTCTTTGCGCTGACTCCATATTTAGAGGTAACAGTGGCCATATGCCGATCAATGGCCTTCAGGCCCTCATTAAAAACCTCCTTTGGAATCCGCCAGTCGGAAAAGATGAATTTCAGGCCTTTGAACAGGCTGATGTAAGGAGTGGTTCCGTGGCTCTCATCCAACATCTTCTCCACCTTGTAATCCACTGTAGTGCCTGTTTTGGCTTTGATCACAGATGAATATGCTTCGATGGGATCAAAATAGGTCGGCTCATTACCCACAGTCAGGTAGAGTGATTTTCCCCCTTTACAGGGCTTTAGCAATTTCTCTGCTTCACTGATCACGTAATTCTCCTTGAAGTGAAGGTAGGGGCTTACAGCTATGAAAGCATCAAACAACCCGGGCCTGGTATTCAGGGTATGTACCGCCAGGTTTCCCCCGAAGGAGTGTCCCAGGAGGATGGTGAATCCCGATGTCCGGTAACCCTTGTCCATGGTTGTAAACAGCTCCTTTTCAACAAAATCCAGGAACCTGTCAGCACCAGGTGAATTGGGGATCCGGTCAGCCTGGGCGGGTGAAAAATCACGGGCCCGGTCCACATTGTGAATGGAAACGATGATCATATCCGGGATGATCCCCTTGTTTTTCAGGAAGCTTGCGGCCCCTGCTGCATGCTGAAAATGGGTCCTGCCGTCCAGCAGGTACAAGACCGGGTAGGTATCTTCAGACAGGTTGTAATCGATGGGCAGGGATATACTGATGGTTCTTACTTCATCAAGGGCTTTAGATTTGATCTGCTTCTCCTGCTGAAGCGGAACGGGCACCTCATGCTGAGCATTGATTGTTAAAGCAACTGCCAGAAATAAAGTGGCCCATACAATAGCTTTCATTCTCTTTTTCATACCGGTTGGAGTTTGAATGTTAGTTTCGTCTCAATTTATGAAATAGAATCCTTTTTTGATAATAATACCCGTGAATTCCGTGTTCACCACGGGCCAGGGGATGAAAACGGGCATCATCACCATTGACTGACGATAAATGACCGTTGACACGCCCCGGGTTGCAGTTGCCGGTTCATCACTGCCTTTCCAATACCCAGTATCCAATAACCAATACCCATTTACTCATACCTGAGACAATCGACCGGGTTCATGAGGGCAGCCTGGTAGATCTTGCCGACGATGGTGAGGGCTGTAGCTGCGAAGATGATCACTACCGAATAGATGTAAACGACCGGTGTGAAATCCAGGAAATAGTCCCAGATGCTGTCCATCAGCATCTCTGACAGGAAATAACCTCCCACGCATCCCAACACACTGGAGATGGCCAGGTTGATCAGGAATCCCCTGCTCAGGACCAGAAATATCCTGGATACGGGCGATCCCATCACCTTCCGGATTCCCACCTCCTTGGTACGGTTCAGGATGCTCAGTGAGACCAGGGTGTACAAACCTGTCATGGAGAGCAGGGTTGCTACAATGGCCAGGAAGATATAGAGTTGCTTAATGCTCCGGTTAATGCTCTTTTCCTCCTCCAGGGTATCTTCCTGGTACCTCCCGGTAAACGGGTAATTGGGGTAGAGCTTGATCCATGTTTCCCGCAGGTATTCAAGCACTTCCGGGAGATCTTCGCTGTTTGCGCGGATCGCCATGGAATAGTAGTTGTCATTGGGGGGTAACTTGATCAGGGTGGGCTCGATCTTGGACCACATGCCGTTGGCAAAGAAATCCTTCACCACACCGATCACTGTGTACTGGATGGTATCGTGCATCCTGACCTGCTTACCCACAGGATCCTCCCAGCCGAATGCATCCACCAGCATCTGGTTCACCACAATGGAGATCCCCCTGTCTGCCTCCTCCCTCTCCTTCTCAAAGATCCTGCCATCCAGTACCTTAAGGCCCATGGTATGCATGTACCCGGGTCCCACATCCATGATGTTTACCTCCAGCTCCTTGTCTTCATCCTCAATGGACCTGCGGTACCATCCCCACCCGATGTGCTCCTGGGTCCCTGCAGCTTCCACGATCTTCGGATTCTGGGAAATGGTTTCGTAATAGGATTTAAAATCCTGTGTATTGATGGGAACCACAATCAGCTCCTTCCTCGCATACCCCAGATCCACCGTTTCCTGGTAGACCGCATTCATGGAGAAGATAATCCCGGAAACAATGGCCAGCACCGAAATGGCAAACTGGAAACCCAGCAGGATCCTGGCCAGGGGGCCTCCCCTGCCCAGCCGGGTCCTGGACTGAAAGATGCTCAGGGTCCTGAAGGAGCTGATGTAAAATGCCGGGTAGGCCCCGGCAATAAAACCAGCCAGAAGCAGGAGCAATACCAGGAAGATCCAGAATCCCCAGAACTCTTTGAAGGTCAGTATGATGGTCATGTATTCCCACATGCTGCTGTAGGCAGGAACCAGGAAATAGGCAATGACGATCCCCACCATCAGGGCCAGGAAACAGATGATGTAGTTCTCGATGAGGAACTGGACCAACAGCTGGCGCCTCACCCCTCCCACCATCTTCCGGAGCCCGATCTCCATGAGCCGCTTTCCTGCCGAAGCAATGGCCGTATTTGCAAAATTGAAGCAGGCGATCAGCAGGATGGTCAGGGCCATGACCAGGGGGGCGATCACCGCAGCAGGATGCAAACCGGGCATCAGCCCGCTGTTCCAGGTATCCCTGGAATTCTTGTTCACCTCCTTCATGGGGACAATGTTAAAACCGGTGACCACGAAGCTTTCATTGGCCTTGTTCTGCGGCTCAATATACTCCTTCAGCCCCTCCTCCACCGATGGCAATGAGGAGGGATCGGGGACCTGGATGAAGAGTGCCCTGGCAAAACGCTGCCACTGGGTATCATCCACATCCCACATGGTGAGGAAATTCTGTATATGGGTCAGGATATCGATCCTGAAGCTTGAATTCTGGGGCAGGTCCTCGAAGATCCCCCCGATGGTATAGGTAAACTCCTTGTTGCTGTCATTGAAGATCGACACCGGTTTGCCGATGGCACCTTCATCCCCGTAAAGGACACGGGCCATCTCGAGGGAGACCAGCACGTAGTTGGGATTCTCCAGGGCCTCCCTGTTCCCTTCCACCAGGTAAAAGGTAAAGATATCCAGGAATTCAGGGTCCACATAGGAAACCTGCCGGTTGAAGTTCTCGATCCCCACCTTCACCGGGGAATAGGAACGCATGATCCGGGCTGACCTGGTCACAGCCGGAATGTCCTCCTTGATATTCAGGCCCACAGGTGCCGGGACCATCCCGTACTCCTGGTCCCGGTCCTGCATCTGGCGGTAGCAGTTCACCCGGTAGATCTCGTCAACATGCTCATGCCACCGGTCGAAATCGTGCCCGAACATGTGGTTGAAGTAAGCCACGATGCACACTGCAAGCGCTATGCCCAGTCCCAGGATATTGATCAATGCAAAAATCCTGTTCTTGTATAAGTTGCGAAGGGTGACCAGGAGGTAGTTTCTGAACATGGTGAATGTGTTAGACTAAAGACAGAAAAAATTTGCCAATGTTGTATCCGGGTCCCATATTACTCATACCGCAGAGAAGAGACAGGATTCATTGATGCAGCCTGGAATACCCGCAAAAGCACGGTTACACTGGCAATAATAAAAGCCAGCAGAGAGCTGATAACAAATACTATTGGATCAAGACCAATCCGCAAGGGATAGTCCTGCAGCCAATCCTTCATCATGAAAAAACCGATGGGCCAGGCCGCCAATGTGGCAACGAGGATCAGCCAGATATACTCTTTTGACAGGGTTACAAGAACGCTGGACATGGAAGCCCCCATGGCTTTCCGTATCCCTACCTCCTTGGTTCGCTGTGCAGCGCTGAAGGATGCCAGTCCCAGCAAACCAAGGGCGGCAATCAGGATGGCCAGCACGGAGAAGATCGAAAATACCGTGGCTGTTTTTTCATCATTGCTATAAAGCACAGCCAGGTCCTCCTCCAGGAAGGTCATGTGAATGGGCTGCTGCCCAATGAATGAGTCCCATGTCTTCTCAATGAATTCAAGGGATCCTGCTGTCTGGCTACCATTGATACGGACCGAAAGCTTGTACCTGGCGTTTCCTGCAAACTGGAGGATCAGGGGGCGGACCTCCTGGTGCAGCGATTGAAAATGAAAATCTTTGACCACCCCGATGATCTGCAGCGGAACCTCGGTCTCCTCTCCAAAAGTTGCATAGAGACGTTTGTCCAGGGGATTCTCAAAACCAAGCGCCCTGGCTGCCGATTGGTTCAGGATCAGGGCCATGGAATCTGTGGGATTATCCTCCCGGAACCACCTGCCCTGTACCATTTCAAGCTGGTAGGTCTCCATGAAATACCAGTCAACAAAGATGTTATTGATGGAATGGGTCTCATCCGCAGCAGCTCCTTCGGGCAAAAAGGCATTATCCCCTATAAGGCCTCCGGGAACTGCACTTGTGGCAGTGGCCTGAAGAACAGATGGATTTCTGAGCAATTCCTGCCTGAAGGCATCCAGCTGCTCGTCCAGCACATGAATCCTGTCAATGACCACCAGGTTCTCCTTATTGAACCCAAGGTCCTTCGACTGCAGGTATTTCATCTGCCGGTTTATCACCATGGTACAGATAAACAGGACGATGGTCACCACAAATTGAAAAGTCACCAGTACCCTTCTTAATCCATTCCCCCTGATACCCCGCATGGCGCCACTTTTCAGCACCGCAGCCGGTTTGAATGAAGAGAGGAAGAATGCAGGGTAACTCCCCGATGTAAAACCCACAAATATCCCGATGAGCAGCATCCCGGCAAACAGCTTCCAGCCTCCGATGGCGTCCAGTTCCAGCTTTTTTCCTGCCAGGTCGTTGAATCCGGGAAGGGTGAATTCCACCATCACAATGGCCAGCACCAGGGCTGCTGAAGTAACCAGGAATGACTCTGTTAGAAACTGCCAGATGAGCCGCTTCTTATCTGCTCCTGCGACCTTCCTGATTCCCACCTCTGTAGCCCGTTTGGCACCACTGGCGGTGGCCAGGTTCATAAAATTGATGGAAGCAATGATAATCAGGAACACCGCGATCACCGAGAATATGATCACCGATGCCTTGCTCCCGCCCGGGTTGATCTCAAACTGCAGATCCGATTCCAGGTGAATCTCTCCCAGTGGTTGCAGGAAATAACCGTATGTATTCCCCGAAGCAAAAAACTCCTCCATGGTGATGCCCAGAATCTCCTCAAGCTCCGGCCCCATATGTGCGGCAACCAGGTCCGGGAATTTCGCTTCCACACCATCCGCTTCAACATCCTTCTTCAACCTGATGTATGTGTAGTTGTTGTTGCCCAGCCACTGGGTCACATCTGCGAGGTAAATGGATGACATGGATCCCAGCATATTAAACCGGAAATGTGAGTTCTCGGGAAATCCCTTCACAACACCGGTCACCTCAAATTCACGCTCCCGCTGTCCCACGTGAAGCATTTTTCCAACCGGATCTTCATTCCCGAAATATTTCCTGGCAATCTCCTCGGTCAAAACCACCGTATTGGGTCTGTTCAACAACCCTTCAGGATCGCCGAAAACAACCGGTGCGGTAAATACATTGAAAAAAGTGGAATCGGCATAGTAGAAATTCTCCTCGATAAACACCCTGTCGTCATACCTGACTATGGGATCTCCATCGAAGGTAAACAACCTTGTAAATTCTTCCACTTCCGGATAATCACTCTTGAGCGTTGCGCCCATGGGGGCATTGGAAAGGGCAGCTTCAATTTCATTGCCCTGTATCTTTCCCCTGATACAGATCCTGTAGATATCGCTGAAGTGTTCATTGTGCCGGTCAAAACTCAGCTCATCCAGTACAAAAAGAAGGATGATGATGGAACTGGCAATGCCAATGGACAATCCCAGCAAATTAATGATTGTGTAAACTTTATTTCTCCAGGCATTGCGCACTGCAATCACCAGGTAATTTAATATCATGACAGCATAAATTTGAGAACGTGCCGTCTATTTCAGGTAAGTGGTAATTCAGGAATGTTTCCTAAATTGAAATCCAAATTACACAAAATCTTCAAATAGCATGGTTAAACAATGTGTTTCTTTATTAAGAACCCTGATGGTCACTGTCATCCTGCTTGCAGCTGCCGATCTCCACCCATGTACCATTATTGCGGTCGGGAAAAATGCCTCGGCCGATGGTTCAGTGATTGTTTCCCACACCGATGCGGGGGCTGACTGCCGCATCAGGGTGGTCCATGGCCGAAGTTACGAACAGGGAACCATGGCTCCGGTCCACTGGGGCATCCAGGATATTCACCGTCCGCTGGACGATTTCGGGGATGTGATCGGGCATATACCCCAGGTGGAAAGGAGCTATACCTATTTCCACTCGGCATATCCTCATATGAACGAACACCAGCTGGCCATTGCTGAAAGCACCACCAGCCAGCGGGAAGCACTGAAGATCGACAAGGCAGTAAGCAAGCAGATCATGACCGTGGAACAGGCCCAGGCATTTGCCCTCCAGCGCTTCACAACCGCCCGGGACGCCACAGCTTTTATAGGCCATCTCATGAGTACCTGTGGATTTCTTCCCTCCTGCGTGGGTGAATCGGAAACACTGGTCATCGCCGATACCGGGGAGATCTGGGTCTTCGAGGTGTTCAGCGTGGGACCGGGCTGGGATCCGGAAAGCGGTGAACCGGGTGCCATCTGGGTGGCACAGCGGGTACCGGATGACCATGCACTGGTAGTGGCCAACTGGAGCATCATCAAGGAGGTTGATGAAACGGATGGTGAGAATTTCATGGTATCATCCAATTACAAGCAGGTTGCAATAGATAAGGGATGGTTTGATCCCGAAGGATCAAAACCCTTTGTCTGGCAGGATGTCTACGCCCCCATGGTCCGGGAATGGGCCACCAGCCGGATGTGGTTGTTCTACAGCACCTATGCCCCCGGCTATGAAGAATGGCCAAAAAGAAGCCTGGAAGATGGCCACATGATGGGATACAACCAGTACATCCAGTATGTGGAGCCCCTCTCCATCTACCCCACCTCTGTGCATCCCGAAAGAAAGATCTCTGTCAGGGATGTGATGGCCTTCCAGCGTTCCACCTTCCAGGGGACCATCTACGATAAAACAGAGGATTACGACTGGTATGTTCCTGATGGTGAAGGAGGTATGAAGAAAAGCCCCCTGGCCACTCCCTTTCCCAGCAAGGATATGCGGGAGCTGCTCGACATCGTGAACCGCAGGAATGTGGCCCGTCCTCAGGGATACTACGGCATGATCGCCCAGCTGAGGGGCTGGCTTCCTGATCCCATCGGAGGTATCTACTGGGTCTTCCTCGACAACGCCTATACAAGCCCCTATGTCCCCATCTATGCAGGAACGCAGGAGATTGCGGAATGCTACAAGAATTTCGATCCCACCACCTACAGCAACCAGTCGGCCTGCTGGGCCATCGATTTTGTGGACAACCTGCTCTACCTGAAGTGGCAGGAAGCCGTCAAAGACCTTTGGGAAGTGAGGGATCCCTATGAAGAACAGCTCTTTACAGAACGCGGACAGGTGGATGAGGAAGCACTGGCCCTCTATGGTAAGAAGCCTGAAAAGGCGCTGGAGTACCTCACAAGTTACTCAAAAGGGAAAATGGAAGAGGTCCTGAAGATCTATAACGGATTGCATGACAAGCTCATCGTAAAGTACAGCAACAGCCGTTAGTAGTGGGAATAATCCGGTAATCCTTGAATAAGCTGATCAACATACTGCTCTGTCACAATTGCGCCACATCATTCGAAAGGGACCTTATTTACCGGTCCTGCAGCAATTGCTTCGCCTGTACCGGGTGTGAGACCTACATCTGCCCCGAATGCGGGACCGAGTTGATCGTAAAACCTAAAAAGAAAACAGAGTGACCCTCAGGAATATATTTAGGATCATAAGACGTGATTCTTTAACGCTCGTCACCAACATGACCGGACTGTCCCTGGGACTGGCCACCTCCATCCTTCTCACCGTATTCATCCAGTTCGAGCTGAGTTTTGACAGGCATTTTACCAATGCGGACCGGATATTCAGGTTGAACTCCATCTGGATCGACCAGGGTGAAAAAGGGATCATGCCCATTAACCTCAGGAAGGCATACACCGAAATCCCGGAGAGGGTACCAGGTATTGAAATGGCAGTCCAGGTTTTCAGGGGATTCAACCATGAAGTAATCAGGGATGACAACAGGTACAAGGACCTGTCCCTGCTGTATGCCGATCCGGAATTCTTTCAACTATTTGACCTGGAACCCGTTGAAGGCAATTTACATGAGGCGCTGACCGGTCCCGGTGCCGTTGTACTGACCAGTGAGATCGCCATGCGGATTTTCGGGACAGCCGAGGCCACCGGGATGACCTTTGAAATTGATCAGGAAACCTACACGGTCACTGCCGTCATTGAGGACATTCCCCCCAATACCAGCTTCAGCTTTGACATGCTGATGCCCATGGTCTCGGTAGACAACCTGCAGGGGATCCATGGGCTGGAATTCTTCACCTATTACATGCTGGAGGAGGGTGCATCACAGGAAGCTGTGCTGAAAACCATCTGTGAAGAGAATACCAGGTTGTTGTCCGAACGGTTCTCCAGCTTTGAGAACTCCTCCTTTGATTCCAATATCGAAGCCCTGGAGAAGCTCCACCTGCACAGTTCCGCCGCAAGGGGGATTGTACCGCCGGGAAACATGAAGAATATCGTGATCATGATCGTTATTGCATTGACAGTCATGGTTCTGGCACTAACAAACTTCATTAACCTCTATATCCTCAATGGAGCAAAACGTTCCAGGGAGATTGGGATCAGGAAGGTGAACGGGGCGGACCGTAAAAGCCTGATCTCCATGTTCTACCTGGAAACAGCAGTGGTTGTAACCATAGCGTTCCTGGCTGGCGCCATACTCGCTCTCCTGTTGATTCCCGAATTCGGGAGGTTCATGCAGCGGGAATCATTCAAAGAGATCACCTCCATGCCCGGGCTCTACTTCATGCTTCTGGCCCTTTACCTGGCTACCATTGTATGCTCAGGATTCTATCCTGCACTGCTGCTGAGCAGGGCCTCCCCCGTTCCGCTCATCAGGGGATTGTTCAATCCGGCAGGCGATAAAAAAATACTGTTGAGGATCGCCAGCATTTTCCAGATCTCCATCACCGTGTTCCTGCTTTCAACCTTGCTGGGAATCAATGCCCAGACCCGCTTCCTGAAGCACCTCTCTCCCGGCTATAATCCGGAAGGAGTGCTATTGCTCTTTAACATGAATGACCAGCTCATCCAGGACTACCCTGCCATCAGGGACAAGCTGCTGGATTTTCCCGAAGTTGAGGAGGTAGCTGCCTCGGGCCATATCATCGGGGCAGGTTTCAGCGGACAGGGGATCAGGAGGCTGGGCGATCCGGCGGATCAGGTCAAATTCATATACGAATACCGGATCCAGCCCGGGATCTGCAGCCTCTACCAGTTTAACCTGTTGTATGGCAGGTTCTTTGATTCGGAGAGGACCGCTGACTGGCGTTCTATCATCCTGAATGAATCGGCTGTAAGAATGCTTGGAAGCACACCGGAAGAGATCGTGGGTGAGTCCCTTGTCATGTTCACTGATCCGCTGGAAGTCATCGGCGTGGTGGAAGATTTCCTTTACCGGAGTGCCGCCAGGGAGGTGGATCCCATGGTCATCACCGCATACTCTGAAACCATCAGGAACATAGCGGTCAGGGTCAGGACCGGGACAGATCAACAGCTCATGCTCCAGAGGATCGATGAAACCATCAGGCATTTCGACCCGGCGTATGTGATGCTGAGCCGCTACGCCACCGATATTTACCAGAGGTACTACAAGGGCGAGGAGCGGCTGCAGAATATCGTGGGATCCGGGTCTGTACTTGCCGTGATCATCGTCCTTCTTGGGATCTATGCACTTGTATCCCACAACATTATCAGCCGGACCAAAGAGATCGGGATCAGGAAGGTCATGGGCGGCTCAACTGCAAAAATGATGATGCTCATCTATGCCTCCACATTGAAATGGACACTCATCGCCTCTGTGGTTGCCGTACCGCTAAGCTGGATCTACCTGGAAAACTGGCTGAATGATTATGCCATGCGTATACCGCTCTACTGGTGGGTCTTCGCGGGAAGCATCACCCTTGTGGTCCTTTTCCAGACAGTGATCACCCTGGGCCGGACCCGGAGGACCGCCCGGAGGAATCCGGTGGAGGCCTTAAGGTATGAATAGGAACGTCCCGGTGTAGACATCCTCCCTGTCATCCACCCTCACCAGGTACATCCCGGTGGTCATGCTGGAATCCATGGGAATGGCCACCTCCTGCTCTCCGGCCACATATTCGGTCTGGATCACCCGGCCGTTCAGGTCGTAGATCTCCACCCTGGCCACCGGATTGGTATAGGTCAGGTCCAGCAGCAGGTGCCCGTCCACTGTTGTATTGGAGATGAGCAGTTCCCGTCCGCCATTCCTGGACTGGATCCCCACCCCGGTCTTCAGAGAGAGATCCATGTAATTAAGGTTCATCAGGTAACCCCCTGCACCGGAAAAGCGGAGCTTGAAGGTATAGCTCCCCTGGAACAGCTCCACATCGGTCTCAAAATCCTGCCACTGCTGCCATCCCCCTGTGGAGGGGATGGTCAGTGACCCGGCCGGGGTGACACCGGCATCCACCTGGATGGTCCCCCCGTCTGAGGCTGAAGCTGCCCTGAATTTCATGTTGTAGATCCCTGCGGTATCCACCACCACACCATAGGTGCACCAGTCCCCGCTGTTAATAAACCCGATATTCTGATCACCTTCAGTATCTGCTGTAACCTCTTTCTGGATGCCCTCCATCTCCAGGAAATCCTCCGCCTCGATCCGGCAGGGAAGCTCATGCATGATGGTGGGTGGATCGGTGTTTGCAAGCAGGGAGTCCCTCAGGTCAAAACCGATCTGCTTGATGCTGTCTATCTGTGAACGCAACCTGGCCACCACATCACCGTACTGGCTGTCCTGGTAGAGGTTCTCCCACTGGTAAGGATCGGTCTCCATGTTATGAAGCCGGCTGTCATTCCCGTCCTCCACGAAACGCCACCGGTTGGTCTTCATATAGTCCTTATCCCCGTATTTCATCAGGATGGGCCAGTTCCAGGTGGTATCACCTGGCTGATTCAGCAGGTGGGCAATGCTCCTGCCTTCAATACCGGTCTTTTCGGGTAGTCCGCACAGTTCCACCAGCGTGGGATAGAGATCCTGGAGACTCACCACCCGGCTGCATTGCCTGCCGTTCCCGGCTGCAGAAGGATCATAGATGATCAGTGTGGTATGGTTGGCTTCATCCCAGGTGGTGAACTTCCCCCAGTGCCCCTTCTCCCCCAGGTGCCATCCGTGGTCCCCCATGAAAAGAACGATGGTGTTGTCCCTGTAGGGCGAGTCCATCAGTGCATCGAGGACCACACCCACACAGCTGTCTGCCAGTGCCACACTCCCCAGGTAGGCCTGGATGGCCCTCATCCACACCCCGTCGTCCACTACCGACTGGTGGGCACTCCCCGCTGCCTCACCCGGCTTTACCCCTGCTGGCTCCGTAAGGGCTTCATAATCGATCAGGTTCCACAACTCCACGGGGCTGTTCCACGGAAGGTGCGGCCTGAAGAATCCGCACCCCAGGAAAAAGGGCATCCCTGAATGATTTGCTGTATCATAGTTGGAAATAAAATCGGCCACCACGTGGGCCATGTCATAATCGTTACAATTGCTGCGCGACAGCGGGCTGCTGTTGGCACTGAATTTCAGGGCATCCCACCCGTTACATTCGTAGCTGTACAAAGAGCCGCCATTGCAACCGGTTCCATGCTCATTCACAAAGGACCAGTTATCGGGATCACAATCCTCGTTGTCCATATTCATCCTGCCAGGGTGGTACAATTTCCCGGTGGCATAGGTGTAATAACCGTTGCCGGTGAAATACTGGTTCATGGTGATAATATCCGCAAATCCATTCTTCTCACGTACATATCCGTCTGAATTTCTTGAGATCCCGGTTGTGGAGGGCCTGAAGCCCGACCAGAGTGCATTCCTGGAAGGATTACACACGGGTGAAGAACAATGGGCATCCGTAAAGAGCACCCCCATCCGTGCCAGTGAGTCGATGTGGGGGGTGTGTGACTCCGGGTAATAACCAATGGCCTTGGCCCAGTGGTTGAAATCATCGGCCATCAGGAACAGCACGTTCTTCTTTTGCTGCGCCAGCAATCCCTGCGACAGGCTGATCATCAACGTGTATGCGAGTAACCTCTTCATGATGGGAATTAATAGCAGTGGATGTTTGGGAATGTTGTCTGAAAGTGTCAAATTTACATTTCTTAATCCAGAAATAAAAATTGTTACAGAACTACCTGGGTGAAACTGCGGCACTGCTCACCGCTGCGTGCTGGACCGTGACAGCCATGGCCTTTGAATCGGCAGGAAAGCGGGTCGGGGCCCTCTCTCTGAACCTGATCAGACTGGTCATGGGGCTGATCTTCCTGGCCATCTACAACACCATTGTGAACGGCGAATTCCTGCCTTCAGCCACCGGTTACCAGTGGTTCTGGCTGGTGATGTCCGGACTGGTGGGATTCGTGCTGGGAGACCTGTTCCTGTTCCGCGGATTTATCCTCATAGGGGCCCGCATCTCCATGCTGATCATGTCGCTGGTCCCTCCCATCGCAGCACTCATCGGGTGGATCACCCTCGGGGAAGTGCTTACAGGCATGGAATTCCTGGGCATGGGGATCACACTGCTGGGCATCGTCCTGGTCATGTCTGTTAAGCTGGATATTAAAAAGGGAGCCTTCGGCAAAACGCTGAAAATGGGGCCGCTGGTCCTGGGGAGCCTCCTGGCGCTCGGTGGAGCCGTGGGCCAGGCTTCCGGACTTGTACTGAGCAAGAAGGGGATGCAGGATATGGATGCCTTCTCTGCCACCCAGATCAGGATCATGGCCGGGGTGGTGGGCTTCTCCATCGTAATCACGCTGTTCAGAAGGTGGAAACACCTGTTCGGGGCCCTGAAGGACCTGAAAGCCATGAAGACCATGACCCTGGGCTCATTCACCGGTCCATTCCTGGGGGTCAGTTTCTCCCTGCTGGCCGTGCAGCATACCGATACAGGCATTGCAGCCACCTTGATGGCATTGACCCCGGTTTTGATCATACCGCCGGCCATTCTCATGAAAAAGGAGAGGATCAGGCTCCTGGAGGTGATCGGTGCGCTGATCTCTGTGGGTGGTGTGGCGCTGTTCTTCCTTTAATGATCGTTAAAATCCGAATGCTTCTCTCTCTGGTGGATCCGCTGCTTCCTCTCGGTCCTCATATGGATCATGTTTGAATAGAGGATCACAATGGAAGCGATCCCGGCCAGTGCAAGCACGTAAACCAGGAGGACGCCGTAGGGGATCAGGAAATAGAATACAATGATGGTCAGGGTCACCCATACCCCTGCACACCACGGGCAGGTAATGATGGAGCTCAGTGTACCTATTACATAGAGGCTCTCCCTTCGTTTCAGCACATCCCTGAAATACTTGAAGATCTTCTCAAACACCAGGATCCGGGTCATCCTGTATGAGGCCAGGATGACTACAATGGCTTCTTTGAGTGTGATATCCCTGATATCAACACCTTTTTTCTCAAGCAGGAAACCCACCAGGACCACCATACCAAAAAAGAAAAATGCTGACCAGAAATTCCATGCCTGGTGTTTTCGCTCATTCTTCATGCACCAATCATTTATACCTGATGATACTAATATACAAAACTATTTCTTTACTGGAATTCTCTCCATGGCCCTTTCCGTCATGGCAGTAATGGATAGTGCAGGATTCACACCGGGATTGGCTGAAATGGCACTTCCGTCACACACATACATGTTGCTGTAGCCAAATACCTGGTGGTCTTTATCGATCACCCCGGTGGCTGCATCCTTCCCGATTACGCAGCCTCCCAGGATGTGGGCAGTGGTGGGGGTTCCTGCGAGGACCTCTGTGAGCATGACAAACGGTGTTCCATGCACCACATCTGCGGTAGCATGGGCCAGCTCACTGGCAAAGGGCATGAAGGCCGATGGAGGTTCTCCCTTTGACATCCCGGAACGCATGTTCACCAGTCCCCTCCTGAAACGCAGGGTGCTGTCGAGGTGCTGCATAAACAGGAGGATTACAGACTCTCTGGCAAAATTCCGGCTCACAAAGATTCTCAGCCATGAGACGGGCGATGAGAGGAGTTTCCACAACAGCTTCAGCATACGTCCGGCAATGCTGTGTCCATAGGTCATTGGCACACACATCATTTTCCAGAATCCCGATCCGCTGCCGTATCTGACCGCCTCCAGGTGGGTGTCCCTGTCAGGTGGGAAAATGGATCCGATGGCCACTCCTTTGGAGAAATCCTTCTCTTTCTGCCTGGAATGTACCAGCACAAGGCTTTCATTGTTGGTACGTATCTGTTCGCCCAGCTGGTCGCTCAGGTCGGGCAGGTACTTTGGTTTCATATCCAGCAACAGCCTGACGGTCCCCAGTACACCTCCCGCCAGTATCAATCCCCTGCAGGTGAATGTGTCCCGGCGTTTGAAGAACCGGACAGAATCCCGGACCGTCACACGGTACCCTTCACTGCCGCCACTGTCTCCAAGGGGTAAAATGCGCATCACTTTCTTCCCCTCCAGGACCCTGGCACCCTTTTGTTCTGCCAGGTAGAGGTAGTTTTTATCCAGGGTGTTCTTTGCATGATGCCTGCATCCGGTCATGCACCCTCCGCAATGGTTGCATCCTGACCTCACAGGGCCTTCTCCTCCGAAATAGGGATCTGCTACCTCCTTTTCCGGTTCACCGAAGAAGACAGCCACCCGTGTAGGTTCAAACCGGTCCGCCTTGCCGTACCTGGTTGCCACCTTCCCGAGAGCCTTGTCCGAATCAAACAGTTCGGGATTCGGAACCGCACCCAGCATTTTCTCCGCTTCGGAATAATGTGGCTCCAGCTCACCTTCCCAATCAGCCAGCCCTGCCCAGCTTCCCGACCTGAAGTAGGCCTTCTCCGGACGGGGAAGGGTGTTGGCGAACACCAGGGATCCGCCCCCAACTCCCACACCGCTGAGAATCCCAACGTGCCGCATGAAGGTCATTTTAAAGAATCCGTGGAAACGGAACAGGGGGAGCCAGAGCCATTTCCTCAGGTTCCAGTTTGTTTCCGGGAATTGTTCCGGTCGCCAGCGTTTCCCCTTTTCCACCACCAGGACACTGTATCCCTTTTCAGACATCCTCAGTGCTGACACCGATCCGCCGAATCCGGAACCAACGACTATGTAATCGTAATGGTGATCCATACGGGGTTGAAGATATCATTTTATATGATAATTTTGATCTGTACCATGTACAGCAAAGAAGAAGCAAAGGCATTGCGGCAGGAATTCTGGGACCGGTTCAAAACCCTGTCCACCCGCAGGAGAATCCGGAAAAAACTGCCGGGACACTGGATCCTGACCAATACCGGGATCAAGGCACTGAACCTCCGCTTCCATGTGGACAGGGAAGTTGCCCAGGTAGGCATTGACCTGGAAACCAGGAATATGGATAAGCGGCTTGAACTCTATGAAAAGCTGGAATCGGTAAAGAAGATCCTGGAAGAGACCATGCAGGAATCCATGATATGGGAGATCGAATATATCCGGGAGAACGGAAAATCGGTAAGCCGGATCTATGTGCAGACCGGGGGGGTGGATATTTATGACCGGGAAACATGGGAGGCTGCTTACCAGTTCATGGTTGAGCGCATGATGAAACTGGAGGAGTTTTACCGGGAGTACAGGGATTTTCTCAAATATGGATAACTTTATACCATGAACCGGCACCTTCACATCCACATAGTCCTCTGTACACTTGGGCTCCTGTTCCACTCCGGCATGATCCGGGCACAGGATATGCCCTCACCGGTCAACCGGCGGCCCGCCTGGGCTGGTTCATTCTATCCAGGCAGCAGGCAGGCACTTGAATCAAAGCTGGGGGAGCTGTTTAAGTTGGCCAGCCCGAAGGAACTGAAGGGAGAGGTACGTTACCTGATCGTTCCCCATGCAGGATACAGCTATTCGGGGACGGTGGCGGCCTCCGGATACGCAAGCATTCCGAAGGATGCCCGGTATAAAAACATCTTTATCATCGCTTCTTCCCACAGGGAATATTTTGAAGGGGCTTCTGTCTACTGGACAGGCAATTACATGACCCCCCTGGGGGAAGCCAGGGTGAACCGTACCCTTGCAAAAGAACTCATTGAGAACAACAAGCAGATCCACTTCCTTCCCGCAGCCCATGACCGGGAACACAGCATCGAGGTCCAGGTACCCTTTATCCAGTATCATTTCGCTGAAACTCCGCCCATCGTACCGATCGTGATGGGCTCATCATCTTTGGCTGCCTCGCGGGACCTTGCCACTGCACTTATGCCCTATTTCACACCTGAAAACCTGTTTGTGATCAGCTCGGATTTCTCCCACTATCCATCTTACCAGGAAGCCACCAGTGTGGACAGGACAACCTGTGAGGCGATCCTTACCAACGATCCGCAGCAATTCTACAACACCCTGAGGAAGAACAGTTCCGCAGATGTGTCAACCTGGCCACACCCTGCTGCGGGTGGAGTTCGGTGCTTACCCTGCTCTACATGTCCGGGCAGGATGCCGGAGATGGATCTCACACCGGTCCTCTACCGGAATTCGGGTGATTCCCAGGCCGGTGACAGGGACCGGGTGGTGGGGTACTGGGCCATTGCCGGTCACCAGGAGGTTCACGAGCAGGACCGGTTCCTTCTCATCGAAGCGGAGAAAAAGAGGCTGCTGGAAATCTCCAGGGAAACCCTGGAGACCTACCTGGAATCACAAAAGGTCCCTGAGCTTGAGGCCGGCGAGATGACCGAAACACTCCGGCAGCCGGCCGGAGCCTTTGTAAGCCTCTATAAACACGGTCAGCTGAGGGGATGCATCGGGAACTTCCGCCCCTCCGAGCCGCTCTACAAGGTGGTCCAGAACATGTCTGTGGCAGCCTCCACGAAGGATACGCGTTTTTACCCTGTTGATCCTTCGGAGCTGGAAAACATCTCCATAGAGATCTCTGTTCTGACCCCCCTGCGCAAGATCGACTCTGCCGAGGAATTCCAGCTGGGACGGCACGGTATCTATATGACAAAAGACGGGAGGTCGGGTACATACCTTCCACAGGTAGCGGAACAGACCGGCTGGACCAAAGAGGAATTCCTCGGGAACTGTGCCATGAATAAGGCCAGGATAGGCTGGGATGGCTGGAAGGAGGCCGATCTCTATGTATATGAGGCCATCATATTCAAAGAGGACCTCCACGCGGCAACCAATAACCATTAACCAATAACCAATTCCCAATAACCAATAACCATTAACCCATAACCATTAACCAATAACCATTAACCAATAACCAATTACCCATGCCCCAGGGCCCCTACCACATCCTTCCCATTGTGCTGCTCCTGGTCCTTTCCTACCTTGTCAGCCTGCTTTCGGTCAGGCTGCAACTTACCGGGCAGGCACGTCACAGAAGGTTCTGGAACATGCTCCTGCTGCTCTTCTTCCTGTCTGCCACCCTGCTGGGGCTGTTCCTGGCCATCAAGGTCAATTACAAGCTGAATATTCCCTGGATCGATCCCGTGATGCGCTGGCATGTTGACCTGGGGATCGGCCTGGCCGTTGTGGCGCTGTTTCACCTTACCTGGCACCTGGGTTATTACAAAAAAACGGTGACACAGCTGCATGGGAAATCCCGGGAAGAGCCACTGATTCCATACCTGGAGTTTTCACCCCTGCAGGTCAGGTTCCTCTTTGTACTCCTCGGATTCATCACCATGATCACCCAGCTTGCACTCCTGAAGGAATACATCAAATCACTTCATGGCAATGAACTTGTGATTGGCATCTTCCTTGCCCTTTGGATGGTAATGACCGCCGCGGGAGCCCGGGCTGGAGCCAGCTACAGGGCAAAGATATCGGGGGAATCGCTGTTGAAATTCATACTGCTGCTGTCAGGATTACCGGTCATCATCTACCTGTTGCTGATCTGGATGACCAGGTTTTTCCTTCTTCCCGGAATGGTCCCCGGGATCCTGGCCTCCATGAGCCTGATGGTCCTGATCATGCCCTTTACACTGGTTTCAGGCTTCCTTTTCGCCTACCTGTCGCGGAGTGTCCTCAGCAAACGGGTGGATGCTTCTTATTATATGCTCGACTCGTTGGGTTCCCTGTCCGGGGGGATCCTGTTCGGACTGGTGCTGGTATTCTTCCTGGACAACATCCAGGTGCTGGTGCTGCTCTTCCTGGTAACGTCAGCCCTGCTGATCCTTCTGTTCAGGTACCCGGTCACCAGAGGCGGCAGGTGGATCGCTGTGGCGGTCCCGCTGGCCGCACTGGGATCCTGCTGGCACCCGGGGCCAGGAACGGACTGGAGGGCATGCGTTATAAGGGCGGGGAGATCCTGGAAACAAGGGATACCCCCCATGGCAACCTCACTTTTGCTAACAGGGATGGCCAGGTTACCGGGTACCTGGACCGGAATCCCGTGGTCAGCTCACATGACCTGGCCTGGTGCGAAGAACAGGTCCACTACCCTGCCTTGCAACACCCCGCTCCCGCTTCCTTCCTGGTTATCGGAGGGGGTTTATCAGGAATAGACACTGAAGTGAGGAAGTACGGTCCGGAGGTTGCTGACTACTGTGAAGCGAACCGGTGGATCTACGCGATGGGAAAGAAGCATATGCATGTTTCCGGCGGACTTCATCATATCAGCATGGATGGCAGGAGCTGGCTGATGAAAGCCGATTCTTCACGTTATGATGTGATCATCTCAGCTGCAGGGGAGCCACTGACCCTGGGATGGAACCGGTACTTCACCATCGAGTTTTTCAGGCTTGCCCGGGCCAGACTCTCACCCGGCGGGATCTTCAGCCTTCAACTACCGGCAGGAGGCAACTATATCAGTGAAGCCGGCAGCAGACAGCTGGGGATGACCTACCATACACTCAGTGAGGTATTTACGCATGTGTTGGTGGTGCCCGGGCTCGCCACTCATTTCCTGGCCTCGGACAGGCCCCTCTCCCTGGATTACCCCTCCCTGCTGGCTGAGAGGTCCATCGCCACCACCTACGTGCATCCCGATTACATGGACCTTTCACGGATCACTTTTGAGAGCGGCCTGGTCATGGAGAGGATAGACAAGGAAGAGGGGAAGATCAACAGCGACCTCTGGCCGGGACTGTTTTATAGGAGCCTGACAGCATGGAACCTGAAGACAGATGGTAACAGATTGATATACATCGGGATAATCGGATTACTTATATTCTTACTTCTTCTTTTCTCATACCCCCGTGAAAAGACGGGCATGTTCGTTTCCGGCTTCACCGGGGCAGGTATGGAGATTCTGCTGATCATGGTCATGCAGTCTTTCTACGGATTTGCCTACCTGGTCACTCCCCTGATGATCACAGTCTTTATGGGTGGTCTGGTGACCGGTACACTGGTGTGGCAGAGGATTTGGAGGAAACCCTCCCTGTCAAAAACCGCGGTGCTGTTGTGGATCCTGGCCCTGACGGGAGCTCTATCGGTGATTGTCCTTAAAACCGAGCAGCTTTTTGTGTCCCGGTGGATCGGTATGATCCTGCTGGGGATCCTGAACTTCCTGCCCGGGGTGATTGTCGGTTCCGTATACGGGATCCTGCTGGCACTCTCCGGGAACAATGCTGCAGCCGGGATCGGAAGGCTTTACAGTGCTGACCTGGCAGGAGCAGCCCTGGGAACAATGATCCCTCCCCTCTTCCTGGTTCCCTTGATCGGTGTTTCAAATACTTTTATCTTGTTTTGCGCGATCAACATTGCAGCAGGGCTCTACTTGAAAGTTGTAAAGTTTTAAAGTTATAAAGTTTATTATAAAGTTATAAAGTTATAAAGTGGATAAGAGGCGTTTCATAAAGACGGGGATTTGCGGGGCCGCCGGGGCGATCTTCTGCCCGTTTCCTGCCATGGGCGGAGACCCCGAAGATCCAGCAAGTCAGGATAAACCCTGGAAATGGAGCAAGGAAGCCATGTACCAGGTGGAGACGCCCAGGGGGATCCGCTGCCAGATCTGTCCCAATGAATGCACCCTCGGGGAAGGCGAGCTCAGCGATTGCCACAACCGCAAGGTTTACAACGGGAAACTGTATACCATTGCTTATGGTAATCCGTGTGCCATCCATATCGATCCCATAGAGAAGAAACCCCTCTACCATTTCAAGCCTGGCTCAAGTGCTTTTTCCATTGCTACTGCCGGTTGCAATCTGGCATGCCTGAATTGCCAGAACTGGAACATCTCCCAATCCTCGCCGGAGCAAACCCAGAACTATGACCTGATGCCCGATAAGGTGGTGGAACAGGCAATCAGGTATAGCTGCTCCAGCATTGCCTATACCTATTCAGAGCCCATTACTTTTTACGAGTATGTATTCGATACCGGTAAGCTGGCACATGATGCGGGCATCAGTAATGTCCTGGTATCTGCAGGATACATCCACCGGGAGCCATTGCTGAACATCTGCAAGTTCATTGACGGCGCCAACATCGATCTCAAATCCATGGATGACTCCATTTACCTGAAACTGAACGCAGGAAAGCTGGAGCCGGTACTGAACTGCCTGAGGACCCTGAAAGATGAGGGCGTCTGGCTGGAGATCACCAACCTGGTGATTCCCTCATGGACCGATGACCTGGAGATGATCAAAAGGATGTGCCACTGGCTGGCTTCCAACGGATTCGATGATACTCCGCTGCACTTCAGCCGGTTCCATCCCCAGTATAAGCTTCAGCGACTTCCATCCACACCTGTGAAAACCCTCCAGGATGCAAGGGATATTGCTACTGCGGAAGGACTGAAATATGTCTATATCGGCAATGTCCCGGGCAACAATGCCACAGACACAGTGTGTCCCCACTGCCACGAAGTGGTGGTTGCACGTTCAGGATACACCATCCTGAAGAACCAGGTCACAAAGGAATCTACCTGCAGCAACTGCAACACGGCCATCCCGGGTGTCTGGAACTGAACCCTTTTCCCGGTCAGTTGTTATCATACAGACCACTGCCTTTCACCATCCTGGCACTTAAAGGATCGTATTATGAGAACAGTTCTGATCCTGCTCTTCATGAGCAGCACACTGGTTGTCAGCGCACAGCCCGATTCAACCACCTTCAATATAACCATCATGGACCCGGAAAAATATAACAGGCTTACTGACTTTGAACAGCACGTGATCCTTCAGAAAGGGACCGAAAGACCCTGGACCGGCAAATACGTCGATCACAAAGAAGAAGGGGTTTATGTTTGCCGGCAATGCAATGCTCCCCTTTACAGATCCAATGATAAATTCGACAGTCACTGCGGCTGGCCCAGTTTTGATGATGAGATCGAAGGCGCTGTCCGCAGGGAACGGGATGCCGACGGACAAAGAACCGAGATCCTTTGTGCCAACTGCGGGGGACACCTGGGTCATCTATTCGATGGCGAGGGATTCACCCCCAAAAACACCCGCCACTGCGTCAACTCAGTCTCCATTGATTTCACACCAAATGAGTAACGGGTTGGCATCACACCCATTTTTTGCTATATTCACTTTTCCAACTTAACACTAATTAAGAAATACAATGGGTAAAGGAGATAAGAAAACCAGGAGGGGAAAGCTGTTCAGTGGTTCTTACGGAGTGCTGCGGCCCCGAAAAAGGAAAAGTACATTCAGTGTGGTGTCCGCAACCAGGAAACCACAGGTAAAAGCACCCGACCAGCCGCCGGCAAAGAGCCCCAAACCGAAGAAAACGGAAGAACCCAAAGCAGCCGAGATCCCTGTGGAGGAAACTGTAGTGGAGGAAACACCCAAAGCCCCGGCTGAAGTAGAGGTAATCGCAGAAGCAAAACCAGAAGCAGAAGCCCCGGCTGAAAAAGAATCCAAGGCAGAGGAGGCTCCTGCTGAAACTGAGGCAAAGGCGGAGGAGGCTCCTGCTGAAGCTAAGGCAAAGGCGGAGGAGGCTCCTGTTGAAACTGAGGCAAAGGCGGAGGAGGCTCCTGCAAAGAAGGCCGAGACTAAAAAACCGGCTGCAAAAAAGGCGCCCCCTAAAAAGGCGGCACCCAAAAAGGCAGCACCCAAAAAGGCAGCCCCTAAAGCGGCCGAGAAAAAACCGAAGAGTGACAAACCTGAAAAAGGAGAAAAACCCAAGGAGGAAGGCGGTAAGGAGTAGAGGGATGAGGGATGTTTGCCATTCTTGATATCGAGACAACCGGGGGTAGTCCGGCATCCGAAAAAATCACAGAGATTGCTATTTATTTTCACGATGGTCAAAAAGTCGTGGACGAATGGTCTACGCTGATCAATCCCGAAAAGCCCATCCCCTATTTCATCACCGGTCTGACAGGTATTACCAATGAGATGGTTTCCGGGGCACCTCGTTTTTACGAGGTGGCAAAGGAGATCGTTGAGAAGACGGAAAACCATACCATTGTAGGGCACAATGTGAGTTTCGATTACTCATTTATCAGAAGTGAATTCAAGCGCCTGGGATTCGATTTCAGCAGGAAGACCCTGTGCACGGTCAAATTGAGCCGCAAACTGATTCCGGGACATAAATCCTACAGCCTGGGCAAGATCTGCAAGGAAATGGGCATTGTGATCGAGGAGAGGCACAGGGCTGCTGGGGATGCGCTTGCTACTGTCAAGCTGTTTGAGATCCTGCTTGATAAGAATAATGGAGACAATGGGTCCGGATTGATCTCAGAACCTGCCGGGCGTTACAAGAACCTGAACGAACACCTGACGGTGGGTGATATCGAAAGCATTCCGGAAGCCTGCGGGACCTACTATTTCTTCGATGACAAGCAGCAACTCCTCTACATCGGGAAAAGCAAGAACATCCGCCACCGGGTCCTCTCCCACCTGGGAAATACCAACAGTAAGCGGGCCCTGGAGATGAAACAGAGGATCCATACCATCTCCTTTGAACTGACAGGCAGCGAACTGATCGCCCTGCTGAAAGAGTCCAGGGAGATCAAGGACCAGAAACCCATGTACAACAGGGCCCAGAAACGCTCTCTTTATTACTGGGGCCTGTACGCCTCGAAAGATGAATATGGGTACATCACATTCAGGTTACTGAAGATTTCAGAAACAGCTGATGACCCGGTGACCTGTTTTAACAACAAGAAGGAGGCAAGGGAAGCACTTACCAGGATGGTGGAAAAAAACTGGCTTTGCCAGAAGCTGAGCGGATTGTACCAGACAGACGGGGCCTGCTTTCACCATACCATCAGGCAGTGTAACGGGGCCTGCGTTCAGGCAGAAGCGGTATCAACCTATAACAAGCGGGCCGAAGCGTTGCTGGACAGCCTGAAACTGGACCGGGGAAATGTACTGATCGTTGACAGGGGAAGATCGGAGGAGGAACGCAGCCTGGTCCGGATTGAAAAGGGAATGTACATGGGCTACGGGTATATATCAGTGAACGATACCTACCTGAGCATCGACCAGATGCTAGAGAGCATCCAGCCGGAACTGGACAACAGGGACATCAGGCAGATTCTGAAAAACTGGCTCAAGAACAACAAGGTGGAAAAGATGCTCTATTACTGAGCATTCTGGTCTGTCAGGGCAGCTCTTCAAACTCCTCGAGGTTCTCCATCCCGGGCATGTCAAGACCTGAGGCGATTTTTGACAGGCTCTCCATATCAATATCCCCGGTAATGGCGATCAGCACATCTTCGGAACCACCGCTGACGATAAGCAGGAATTCCGAGATCTTCCCTCCTGCCTCTTTCGCAAGGAACAATACCTCCTCCTCCTGGTCCTTCACCTTCATCATCTCTTTGTATTCGGACCTGGGGAGCATGTCGAGCAGCTCCTTTCCGAATGCTTCAGAACCGCCCCCGTCCTGGGTAAGAATCTTGATGGAATTAATGCCCGAAGTGGCTTTTTTAAACTCATCATATTCAGGATCATCCACATCCAGGCTGTTGAGGAGGTTGAACATAAAACTTGAGATATACACCGTGGTATATCCCTCCTTCCCGGCGTATTTATCAAACACCTTGTCCACTGCGGATTTCTGGCCGGATACAGCCACACCAAACAGGACCAACAATCCTGCCATTACTATCCGTTTCATTTTATTTGTTATTGAGTGTTTCATTGTTTGTATATTTATGAGCACCTGGTGCTAATTATCGATTTCCTTAACCCGCTGCAACTGTCCCAGCAGGTTCAGTTCCCGGCTTCCCTTATTAATTTTGGATAAGGAATAGATGGATTCTGTGGCCGACCTGGTGACATGTTGCATATGCCCCAGTTCGCTGGTACCTGTATTCAGTTTTGTGGATACGTATGCCAGGGTTCTCTTTGCCTCTTCGTACGCATCCAGGGGATCCTCATAGGTATCCGTCCACTGGTTGCTGGCCAGGAGTGCCGGTTCATCCGTCCTGAGGAAGAACAGGTAAACGGCAATCATCACCAGCAATCCGGCAGCCAGGCCCGACAGCGAGAAAAGGGAGATCCGCCTGGTTCTCTGCTCTTTATGCTCCTCCCTGTCAAGGGTATCCAGGATCTTCCTGTTCAGGTCTCCAGGGACGGCAACGGTGTCACCGGATGCTCCCAACGTCTGGAACAGTTCCCTGTCGGGTAAAAGCTCTCCGGGAACTGTGGTAGAGGAGAAATAATCATGCAACCATTTCTCCTCCTCCAGGGTGGTCTCCCCCTGGTAGAACCGCTCGAGCATCTTACGTACTTTCTCTATGCTTTCCATGAGGAATATTGTTTTTCTAACATCTCACGCATCTGTTTCCTGGCCCTTGAAATGCTTACGCGTATGGCATTCACATTCATATTGACCATCTGTGCAATTTCTTCATACTCTTTTCCCTCAAGGTGTCTCAGGTGGACCAGCGACCGCTGTGGTTCGGGCAGCGCCTCTATGAGGGTGTGTATGACTTCAGCCTCTTCTTTTCTCTCAAGGCTTTCAGCAGGTGTTTCCGAGTACCCGTCCCCATTGATCCGTTCTGTCTTGATGGCCTCCTGGCTTGTTTTTCTCCGCCGCAGCCCATCCAGGCACAGGTTCCGGGTGATCCTGATGGCGAGCGCTTCGATGCTGTTGTACTTCTTCAGATCTTTGCGCAATCCCCACAGTTTCAGGTACACCTCCTGAACAACGTCCTCTGCCTCCTCCCGGTTTCCCATCAGGCGGAAGGCCATCCGGTACAACCGTTCGCTGTATGGCATTACCATCAATTTGAATTCAGAGGACTTCATCAATTCCCAGTACTTCTAAGAACTCTAAAGTTAACGAAAACTACAGATCAATATCGATATCGAGGTCATTATCGAACGATTCGGCCAGCTCCTCAAGGTCATTCATGTTGAAATTCCCGGTGATATAGATCAGCACGTTGTCATCTCCCCCGACGATCAGCAGGAACTCTTTTACGTTGGCATTTTCAGCCTTCATCCACATGCGGACCGTTTCACTGCCGTCATTCACCGTCATCACTTCGGCATAGTCTTCCACATTCAGGTCCTTTTCGATCTCATCAAAGAAGTTGACGCCCTGGTATGCCTCCGTATCCTCAATGGTAAGGATCTTCACACTGGACACCTTGTCAAAGGGGATATCCGCATCCTCAACCTCCTCAATCTCCATGGCATTCATGATCTGGAACAACTCGGGGCTGATCTGGACCGTGGTCACGCCTTCTTTTCCCTTGTACTTGTTGAACAACTTGTCAACAGCACTGTTCTGGGCCGCCATCAGTGCCGGAAAGGCAGCTGCAATTACTATTAATGCGATTCTTTTCATGATTTCCTGTTTTTAGTTCAACTCATTTTTATTGATTACTAAACCGAAGACGGACAGTCCGGGAATTCATTACAGGAAACCGCGTGAACTTTTTTTCTGAGGATCGGTTTACATAATTAGAAGGCCCTTGCGGGCTGAACAACTGGCTTTTTTCAGGTAGTTCTTCTGCCGTGGAAAAACCGGCAAAAAAGAGTTTGCAAAAAATATTATTGTTTCTATCTTTGCAACCGCTTTTCGGAGCATTTAACAGGATGACTCAGTAGCTCAGCTGGTAGAGCACATCCCTTTTAAGGATGGGGTCCTGAGTTCGAACCTCAGCTGAGTCACCAACCCTCTAAAAAACCCCGAGTCGGAAACGGCCGGGGTTTTTGCATTAATAGACCTTTCTTCCTCAAGGGACACAAGCATTACAGGGGATTCCATTGTACTGTAATGTAATGGTCAGCATGAAGCGGGATCATGGTAAATGAGGTTAAATAATGCGATTAACCTACCATAAAGCCTACGTGTTTTCCAAAGATTATCAACCACGTACTAAAAGCAACCATTGCTATGGACCAACACAAGGCAGTCAGGAATCGTCTTCTCATTTTCTTTCCCAGCAGGTTTGTACGGTGGTGTCGAGCCCGTTTAAATTCATGCATGGGAAGGAGGTGGATAACTGGTCCTTATCGGATTGCTCAAGGCGGAACCACATGGTCCATGCATATCCCGAATCCGGGTAGAATTCGAGATCCCCACGCAGCCAGACGTTGTAAACCACATCATATCCATAATAATGCTCGGACAAGGGATCAAAATGAGTTTCACTGGTATCAATATCCATCACAACATCCAGGATCCCTTCCTCATGCATTGAATATGCTTCCTCAACGAACGAATCATGCTCATAGGTTTCATAGTCCCATTGCAGGTCCATCTCGTACTCCCCGGATCTGAGAACAATTGTGCCGCTGAATTCTACAGACGTTGCATCTTCGATGGGAGGAGCACAATAAAGGCTCGGAATGGTATAGATGCCCCTGTCGTAGCTGCAGTACGCTGTGAATTCCCAGGTTCCGTATAACTCAGGCATCTCCGGATCAATCACCTTCTCGCATCCGCTGAAAATGAGCAGGAGAAGGGACAACAGGAATTTTATAATTGCTTTTCTCATGACTGCCAGGTTGGTTTCAGGATCATTAACAAGCAAGTTATGGCAACCAACGCAGGAAGTCAATGACACATCCACTTTGTGGAGAAATGAACTTTCCTGTTTTCCGGCGCAGCCTGCTTCCCCTCACAGGGATCCCCGTACGTGTCAAAACCATACCAGGATTTTTTGATTGGGGAAGAGTAAATCTCGCAAGGGACCCCCAGATATCAAAAGGGCGGTAAACAGGGAACCCTGATCAAACGCGCGTGCTCAATCTTTGATACAGCGGATTGGAGTTGCCATTACATGGTCCCTGATCTCATATTTCAGTTCTCCCTTATTGAACCTTAATACCCAGGAATAGAGATTGTGGTCCGAATTCGTCCAAATGCCCGTATTACCGTCCCCTCCAAAGAAAAACTCCTCAGTTGAAATATCATCCAGTTGAGAAAGGCTCCCACCTGGCAAACCGGTGAAACCACTCTCGTTGGTGGCTCCCGTATTTGGCGGATTCCAGTAATCCATGCCGACTGATTTCATTTTCCCTCCTGCATTGTCCCCGAGATAGGTCCCAAGGGTACTCCACTCATCCAGGGATGGTATATGCCATCCTTCCGGACACACAGAATCCCGTCTCACGGTATAAATTTTCCCGTAAATAGCCTCATACGAGGCTGAATCATTGTCGTACCAGCAGTATTGCCCTGTCCAGACCGGAAACTTCTCCTCAAGTGGAACAGGGCTGTATCTCAATGGTGTCCCACCAGCAAAACGGGATGTTCTGAGATTCTCTGCCATCCAGACCTGTTCCCCGATCTTTACGGTTCTGTAAATATTGCCATCAATATCTGAAACGGTCCCGATTCCTGCCATTTGCCTCATCAACAGGATCTCTTCAAGCAGCCCGGCCAGGTTGATGCTGTCGAGTATAATCGCCCCTTCCACCTGGAGGTCGCCACCAATATGGGCGTTTCCAGCCACATCCAGCTGTTCTTCCGGATTTTCTGTCCCGATTCCGACCAGGCCCCCGGTGTATGCGATCCCTCCTGAAACCGAATCCCACATGGTATCACCTGGATCTCCCCGGGGACCCTGTAGACCTTGTTCACCCTGTGGCCCCGGTTCTCCGGTGTCGCCAGGATCTCCCTGTGGACCTTGTTCACCCTGTGGCCCCGGTTCTCCGGTGTCGCCTTTATCCCCTTTCAGTCCCTGGGGGCCAGGAGGTCCATCGTTCCCTGAAGCGGCAAAATGAGCATAGGGCACGCTCAGTAAAGGACTGGATCCCAGGTTCTCTCCATTAACAGTAATATCAAGGAAATATGGACCATTTGCCCAGTCAATTGTGGAAAAATCATCTGAAGTGGATCCTTTTCCAATAACCACATGAAAAAGCCCCATATCATTGGTTTGGATTTCATGCATCTCCTTGTAGACTGAAACTCCCTCACCATCAACTATATCCAAATACATAGAGATCGATTCATTGACTTTTGGCCTGTTCTCCGAGTCTCGAAGTATGGCTTGATAACTGAATGCCTGGGGTACCTGGGCAAGACTGGACAAGACAATTGTCGTCACAGCAAAACTGATGAGAAACCTTTTCATGACTTCCGGGTATTAGGTGGTTGCTTGCGAGTTCCTACTATGAAGACGTAGAAGTCAAGTACTTTGTTGACTTCTAAAAGCTTACTCTAATAGAGAAAAACGGTCTGAAACGGCCGGGTCAGAAATGAAAAAAGAGTGAGAAAATTACTGAATTGAAGCTGACTCCTGCTCCGAATTCCCCACTCCCATTATTCCGGCTGTAGGTGACAATATTGGTCGAAGCAGCCACCTGACCATCTTGGCGTAAACCAGTACTGCAAACCTGCCCTGCCCCGATATCATAAGGTAGAATAATATCCCACCATCAAGCGCTGTGTTATTATCGCCACCTCCAATCCCCATAAAGGCATCACCATAGAAGGAGAACTGATCGACCACCGGGATATAAAACCTGAAATAGGGTTCTAGTCCCCAGCTGTATCCATCGTTTCCGATTGAAAACGGAACCGATGTTCCGATCCCGATCTTCTCCCCCAGCATCACCCCGAAACCAGGGCCAATGGTCACATCCCGGTTTGACATTGAACCAAATGTTACTTTTCCCCCTAACCACATGGTGTGTAGTCCCCCTTGGCTCCCTGTTCATCCTGCGCTGCCATGCCTGTTACCAGACAAAGTGCGATAATCATTGCTAAAAGCTTTTTCATTTCAGTTTTTTTGGTTTTGTTTTTCAAGTTAAAACGTGCATCCCTGGACTTATAAGCATCATTGGTGGCACTGTTGTATTCATATGTATGGGATATTGTACCGCACCAATATAACCATCTTTTTACTGATCTTGAAGCTATTGTGCCTGAATAGTGCCGCAACCTTCCCCACGGTTTGTTCATATTTTTTTTTCAAAGCAAATGGAGAAGTTGGTACCTTACATCAATCATAATTGACGTAACCAAATACAAAAAAATACGTAGAATATTCTTAAAACATAAGTCATGAAAAAAATACTTCTATTCAGCAATGTTTTATTCTTCTTGCTGGCACTTTCTTTCTCAGCATCAGGAATATACACCGGAACCAATCCGAACGTCGCAGCCTTCAAAACCGTTCTGGCCTCTGATTCTGTATCCGTGCCAGCAGGTAATGAACCCGGTAAGGCAGTGGATACACTCCTGACCACCTATTGCAAGATCCCCGGAACTGACCCGGCCTGGATACAGATTGACCTGGGCGGCTATTATTACGTCGACGGCTATGCCATCGTCCTGCCCTACTCGGATCAACTGCCAACTGATTATATTTTCCAGGTGAGTGAGGATGGTGCTACATGGACCGATGTGGATAACCAGAACATCTCCACACTGGGAACATACAGTTTTGATGTTGTATCTCCCGATCCGGTCATGTTCGTTCGGATTTACATGAACACCAGGCATGATCCTGCCTCATTTACAGAGATCCTCGTGTATGGTGAGGAGTTGCTTACCCCCTAAACCACCTTGGCCAAGGAGGCTATCAATGTGGGATCCACAGGATTCCTGGCCAGGTGGTTTCGACAGTGCCACGGCCGATGGTTACAGGATTGATGTGGGTACCACCGCTAGCTTTACCCAGTATGTAACCGGGTATATCAACAAGCTGGTCGGTGATGTTCTTGAATACAGTGTGACTGGCCTGACACCTGGCGAAACCTATTATTACAGGGTCAGGGCTTACAACATTGCAGGAACGAGTGATACATGGAATGTGATCGAGGTGACCACCTCCCAACTGCCGCAATGCATCACCTTTAATGCCCTGCCTTCAACAACCTATGGCATAGGCGATTTCTCTCTGACCGCCACAGCCTCCTCAGGTCTCGAGTGAGCTACTCCAGTTCCAATGAGGATGTGGCTGTTATCAACGGAAGTACTGTTACAATAGCAGGAGTACGGGAACCACCAGTATCACGGCATCTCAGGAGGGAAATTCGGAATACGAGCCGCCACGCCCGTGGTCCAGAGAGCTTGTTGTCAATGAAAAAGAATTGACTGTTTCCGGGACCATGTTGCAACTGATAAAGTATACGATGGGACCACCGACGGCGGTCATCACGGGGGCAACCCTTGTGGGGGTATTGCCGGCGATGATGTGAGCTCTCGAGGCGCAACACCGGTATCTTCGCCCAATCTGGTGCGGGTTCCGGGATCGCTGTAAGTGTGAGCATGACCCTGTCTGGGGCGGATGCGGGCAATTACAGCCTGACACAACCCCCGGCCTTACAGCCGATATCACTCGCCAAAGAACTGAATGTTACCGGGGCTGTAGCCGCAGACAAAGTATACGACGGAACCACCCATGCCACCATCTCGGGAGCTGCTGTTGAAGGAAAAGTGGCCGGAGATGTGGTAAACCTCTCCAATGGGACAACAGGAGAATTTGCACAGGCTTCGGTGGGAACAGGAATTGAAGTCAACACATCCATGTCCCTGTCCGGGGCGGATGCCGCCAATTATACCCTGGTCCAGCCCTACTGACAGCCGATATTGAAGCTAAGGATGTGACCGTAAGCGGGGCCATGGCCGATAACAAAGTCTATGACGGAACCACCGATGCGACCATCAGCAGCGCAAGCCTGGATGGGATTGTAGCCGGTGATGATGTGACGCTTTCAGGGGCCGCCAGTGGTACTTTCGCCCAGTCAGGGATTGGTACCGGGATAGCAGTAAGTGTAACCATGAGCCTGGATGGCACGGACGCCGGCAATTACAACCTCACCCAGCCTTCAGGTTTCACTGCGGACATCACCCCCGCGGAGCTGACAGTGACTGCCGATGACAAGAGCCGTGACGCATGCTCCCCAATCCTGAATTTACCATCAGCTACTCCGGATTTGCAGGATCTGAAGGTGCAGGAGTGCTTGATCCGGAGCCTGTTGCCACGTGTTCAGCCGATGAATCCTCTGCTGCAGGGAATTATGACATCACGGCTTCAGGCGGTGCTGCTGCCAATTACAACCTTGTGTACGTGAACGGAACCCTGACCATTACTCCTGATGTAACCGATCCGGAGCTTACCGTTCAAAACATCACGGTGCAGCTGGATGATCAGGGCAATGCCACCATCACCCCGGCCGATGTGGTTACCAGTGCAACCGATAATTGCGGTGTGTCTGACACCACGCTGAGCAAATCGGCCTTTACCGAAGCTGACAAGGGTGATGTGACCATCGATGTAACTGTTTCTGATGAAGCCGGGAACACGGCAACCAAACAAGCCGTGATCACGGTGATGGGATCCTCGGGAATCATTGACCTGGAAGAATCGGGTGTCAGCTTCTTCCCCAACCCGGTTCAGGACCTCCTGACCATTGAGACAGGAAAATTCAGCCAACTCCAGGTGAAAGTCACCTCGCTGAACGGTGAGGTTCTCATAAGCACCTCTTTAAACGGGGAGAACTCAAGCCAGATGGACCTCTCCTCCCTGCAGAAAGGGATTTACTTCATCACTTTCAGTTCGGGTGAAACCATGACCATCCGGAAAATCGTCAAGCTATAATAAGGTCAAATGACCTAAACGTGTAGAGGCTCTTTATATGCATCCAACCCCCGGCACCTGCCGGGGGTTTTTTATATGCATGAGTCAGATGTGAGGATTCCGGTGACGGCTACCGGATGGATGAAGCCTTCCCGGTCATCGGTACAAACCGGACAGGGTATTTGTCCTCCCGGGTGATCCGGCCCTTTTGGTCCTTTGAAACCACTACCATGTACTGGGTCCGGTTAGGTTTTCCCACCGGGATCACGATCAGGCCTCCTGGTGCCAGCTGGCTGATGAGTGGCCCCGGTATGTTTTCGGGCGCACAGGTAACGATCATGCGGTCGAACGGGGCGTGTTCAGGCCAGCCCTCATAACCATCGCCAATTTTCAGGTTGACCGAATTGTAGCCCAATTCCGTGAGGATCCGCTCAGCCCTGAGGCCCAGGGGTTCCACAATCTCCACCGTGTAGACATGGTCACATAGCTCCGCCAGGATGGCTGTCTGGTATCCCGATCCGGTCCCGATCTCCAATACCTTGTGCTCTCTTTTTAACTCCAGCATCTCGGTCATATGGGCCACAATGAATGGCTGGGAAATGGTCTGGTTATAACCGATCAGCAAAGGGGAGTTCCGGTATGCATCCTCCCTGAAAGCCTCAGGAACAAACAGATGGCGGGGTACCCTGCGCATTGCCTGCAGTACCCTTGGATTCCTGACCGGCTGGTAGGGATAGTTTTCAATCCCGCTGCGGACCATCACCTCCCGCTCTTCCACCCTTTCGGAAAAGGCAGGATGTGACCGTGCTGCGACAGATCCCTCCTGGGCCGGGGAGTGAAGCGGCAGCATAATGATCAGAAATGAAAGTAGGCAGGTTCCGGGGTGCATGGCCGATATGACAATCAGTTTCTGTTGTATATTAAATGAACCACGCAACCAAACAGTTTGTTCAGGCGATCATAATAAACAGGGACTTTTTCAGTTTAAAAAAATAACTTTGAACCCTGTTTCATCAATAATCCAATATCCATGAAATCATATAAAAACCTTCTGTACATCATCCCTGTATTCCTCCTGATGCTTTCTGCCTGTGAGGATCCAAATAAACCCGATCTGCCCAAGGATATCCTGATCCTGAACCACTGGATATGGGAAGGGATGAACGATGTGTACCTTTGGGAAAAATACCTGCCTGACCTGGATCCGGATTACCAGGAAGATCCCGAACAGTATTTTTACGACCTGTTGTATGAGGCCGACCGCAATTCATGGATCGTGGATGACTATGAGGAGCTGGCAGCCATGTTCGACGGTGTGGAACTTGCCACCGGGATCAATGCCAGGCCAGGCAAGATCAACACTACGGATGTAATCAGCATCGTGGAATATATCACCCCCGGTTCCCCAGCGGAAGATTCGGCCATTGAGCGGGGTGATATCATCATTGCCATTAACGGCCAGTCCCTCACTGCTGATAATTACTATGACCTTTTCTACCAGACCACTGCCACTTTTGAATTCGGGGAATGGAACGGAACATCGGTGGTAGCTACCGGACGGGAAGTGACCCTTACAGCCATTGAGCTCAACCAGAATCCTGTGATACACAGCGAAGTGATCAATTACCAGGGCAAGAAGATCGGGTATGTGGTCTATACCCAGTTCACCGACGGAAAGAATGATGAATGGTTCAACGAACTGAACAGCGTATTTGAGGATTTCAGGACTGCAGCGGTATCCGATGTGGTGTTTGACATCCGGTACAACAGGGGAGGCAGCCTGGATCTCTCTGCCTATATCGCCAGTACACTTGCGCCTAAATCAGCCATGGAGAACCACAATATTTTTGTTCACCTGGTCTGGAATGAATTCTACAACCAGTTCTGGACGGAACATGATGATGATGGGGATGGCCAGGCCGACGGTGATGACTCACCCAACCTGGTCATCAGGTTGCCAGACAGTGACCTGAACATGAATCTTTCAAAGGTCTACTTCCTGACTACCGGTAGCACAGCTTCGGCCAGCGAATCTTTGATAACCGGCCTGTATCCCTATACCGATGTCGTGAAGATAGGAACCACTACTTATGGGAAATGCTACGGTTCAGTCACCATCGATGACTGGGTTGAACCCAAACGGCACAACTGGGCTATGCAACCCCTTGTTCTGAAATACTCCAATGCCGATGGTTTCACCGATTTTGTGAATGGGATCGATCCCAATTTCATGGTGGAGGAGAACCTGCTTTATGCTGTACCTTTCGGGAATTTCGACGATCCCCTTCTGGCAAAAGCACTGCAGGAGATCACCGGGGTGGCTCCTGCCAGGAAAAGCACTCCCTGGCCAGGTGGATCATTCAGCAGCCTTCCTGTAAGGCGAAACAACATGGTGGAACGGATCATCAACTGGCCTCAGAGAGGCGGGCAGGTCAATATCCTGTAGTTCCTTAAGTTTCATTTGCCCTGCGGGCCCGGAGGATGGCTTTGTTGATCCTTCTTGCAAGTCCGGGTCCCTCATAGATAAAACCGGTATAGAGCTGTATCAGGGTTGCGCCGGCATCAAGCATGTTCAGGGCATCCCGGACATTCATGATCCCTCCCACGGCAATAATGGGCAGCCTGCCCCCGGTTTTCTCATGGATTGAACGCACCACTTCCAGGCTCCTCTGTGTAATAGGTGCCCCGGACATTCCGCCGTTTCCAATGGCCCCGATCTTCTCCCGGGAGGTTTTCAATCCCTCTCTCCCTATGGTGGTGTTTGTTGCCACAATCCCGTCCAGCTCCAGCTTTGATACGATCTCCAGGGTTTCATCCAGTTGCCGGTCGTTCAGATCCGGGGAGATCTTCAGCAGCACCGGTTTGCTTATACCCAACTCTTTCCGGATCTCAAGGATCCTTCCAAGGATAGCCTCCAGTGACTCCTGGTCCTGAAGTTTGCGCAGGTCCGTGATGTTGGGACAGCTCACATTAATGACGAAATAGTCCACCCCGTGGGCAATGGCCCTGAAAACGGCCTCATAATCGGCCACAGCCCCTTCATTGGGGGTTTGGGTGTTCTTGCCGATGTTCCCGCCTAAAACAAGCCCTTTGGGCCTTCTGCGAGCCAGATTACACGCCGCAACCTCCGCTCCGTTGTTGTTGAAGCCCATCCGGTTGATCAATCCATGGTCCATCCTGATCCTGAAACTGCGGGGTTTCGGGTTGCCGGGTTGTCCCTCAGGGGTAACCGTTCCCACTTCGATGAATGAAAACCCGAAAGTGTGAAATTCCCTGTACACCTCTGCATTCTTGTCAAATCCTGCAGCCAGTCCCACCGGGTTGGAGAAGGTAAGACCCAGAAAACGGGTCTCCAGCAACTTATCACTGATATGGTAATAGCTCTTCAGGATCAGTTTGACGCCCGGAATGCGGAACAGGACACGCAGAATCCTGATCAGCAGGAAATGAATGGTCTCAGGAGGCAGCAGGAAGAGAATTGGGCGGATAAAGAGACGGTACATCCAATTTTTGCCTGCAAATATACGCAGATTTCTAAAGCGAGGGTCTGAACAATGTAAAGGTATCGTCATCGAAAAGGATCATTACCTGGACAATCTTTTTCTCCTTCACCTGTTCTCCAGGTTGCTCTTCTTCCCCGGTATCCCCTTCAAAACCCAGGTTCATCTCGGCAACAGGCTCAACCTTTGTAGATTCAGGCTCCTGAGGAGGATTCTGAATCCCATCATCCTGTTCCGTTGGAAACAGGTTAGCCGATGCGTCCCTTCCCATATGCTCATACATGGAACCTTCCCCCAGCAACAGCCAGTCTGCCTTCAATCCTGGAAAGGATTTCAGCGTCTTCTGCAAAAAATCATAGCTTGGATTGTTTCTGCCTGAAAGAACGTGTGAAATACTGCTCCGTTGTACCCCTATGAGATCGGCAAATTTGGAAGGAGACAGGTGCTCCATATCCAGCAACTGTAAAAGACGCTCTTTCATACCAATTTCTTTATTTACAAATGTAAAACATATTCTGTTGCCTTTTGTAACATCAGTTTGTTTACTTATGTGAATAGTGTTGCATTATAACAATTTCCCCTTATTTTTCTGCATTCAGGCAGATATCACTCCTGGTGGATTTTTGTTGCATTCAGAAGCAGTATAAGGGTATTTTATTATAATTTCCCTCTCCCATACCCTGCAGGAGCTTCAGAAGGAATAAAAGGGTAGAAATCCCCCGGAATCCGGTCTGAAACCGCGTTATTTCAGCCTGTTTTGCCCGAAATAATCACTATCTACACTATTAACTAAGATAATTCTTGTAATTATCTGGTTATTAATATAATATAATCATTATTTGATAATTTGTAAGTCAGAAAACAACCATTCGCTCTTGAATTAGCTGTTTAATACTTGAGATAATTAATTTAATCACCTGATTAATAATATTTTAAAATACTATAGTATCAATCTGTAAGCTGTCACTTATCTGGTTACATATGTAATCATGAGTAGGACCTCTATTTGTTGCATTGTGTCAATTATTGGGCCATATTTCCTTGGTTACAAATGTTACTTACGCTAATAAGGTTACATATGTAACTCTTCGGCGGTATTTATTCGGAGGGGGAATTTCAAGGTATGGCTTCTTCAATTCAAGCATAGATAACGACCAGATCCCAGTTCCGGAAAAACCAGCTACTCCTGCCCTGCCCTGCTGTACCGTTGTACCCGAAAGACTTTTCCAACAGGACGGGAGACAATCTTTGACTGGTTACTGACACATTGGGTGGTTATCAGGGAAGAATTGCCCCCCTCCTGCCCTGAATCAGGCTGAATATGGCATTCTCGAAGGGTTAAGAAGTCCCTGTTTCACGTGTAAATTCCTGAAATGGAGCAATTTATTCAGAAGACGCGGGATTCCTGGACTTTACAAAACCAGCAGAAAACAGCGGATTTAAGAGCAATTCCGGAAATTTCAGTCCGATTCTTCCAGGTTCTCCCCGGAGACTTCCTCCCCTCCGTTTCCTTCTGACCGTGCCACAATAGATGCCACTGTTGAATCCCCGGTGATGTTCACCACGGTCCTCAGCATATCCAGCGGGCGGTCCACACCAAGGATCAGGGCCAGGCCCTCCACCGGGAGCCCTACAGAGTTCAGCACAATGATCAGCATCACGATGGATCCGCTGGGGATTCCCGGTGATCCGATGGAAGCAAGGGTGGCGGTAAGAACGATGGTCAGTTGCTGGATTATGGTCAGGTCAATGCCAAATACCTGCGCTATGAAAACAGCCGCAATGGCCTGATAGCAGCTGGTTCCGTCCATGTTGATAGTGACCCCAACCGGCAGGACAAAATTGGCGATGGGTTTGGGAACTTTCAGTTCATTGGTCACCTGCTTCAGCGTTACCGGCAGGGTGGCCGCACTGGAACTGGTGGTGAAAGCCACCAGCTGTGCCGGGAGAATGCCCCTGAGGAAAACGCTGATCCGGGTACGGGTAAAGAGCCTCATCAGCAACGGGTACAAACCGATAATCAGCAGGAACAATCCCGCGGTGACTGTGATCATATACATACCCAGGGCTGTGAATATATCCGCATCACCGGAAAAGTCCACTACAAGAGCTGCCATCAGTGCCAACACGCCTATGGGTGCGAACCGCATGATCAGGTCCACAATCTTCAGTATCACATCGTTGAGTCCATCAAAGAAATCCTTGACCACCTGTGTTTTCTTACCGGGAACCAGTACCAGCGCCATGCTGAAAAGGATGGCAAAAAAGATGATCTGCAGCATCCGTGAATTATCGCCCGCGGCAAGGAAAATGTTTTCCGGGATCATATCCTCGAAAAAGTGCAGGGGTGACTGCTCCTTTATTTCTGCTGCAGATTCCTGCCGCAATTCAACCTGGCCACTGAATTTCTGCCTGTATTGCTCCTGTTTTTCATCGGGAAATACATCTCCCGGCTTCAGGATGTTCACCATGGTCAGCCCCACGGTGGTGGCAAAGACAGTGGTAATAATATAGATCACGATGGTCTTCAGGCCGATCCGGGACAATTTAGTGATATCGGTAAGGCTTGAAATGCCCTTTACCAGGGAGACAAAGATCAGTGGTACGGCTATGAGCTTCAGAAGCTTCAGGAAAATGGTCCCCCAGGGCTTGATCCAGCTTGTGGTAAAATCCTCCAGCCCGGTCCATACAGATACCAGGCCCCAGAGAATCCCCAGCCCCATGCCTAAAAAGATCTTCGCCCAGAGTGGCAGCCTCTTCAGCATTGTTCTTTTACATTATATGACTACTTCAGCGCGTTGTACAATATCTCCACCGGGTGCAGGGCCTTTGTGCCGGTCCCGTCCTTGATCTGGTGCCGGCAGCTTGTTCCCGGTGCGGCAATGAGTACATCCTTGGGCGCTTCACGAACCGCAGGGAACAGCACCAGCTCCCCTACTTTCATGGAGAGCTCAAAGTGCTCCTTTTCATATCCGAAAGAGCCTGCCATTCCACAGCATCCCGAGGGAATCTCGGAGACTGAATAATGCTCCGGTATCGACAGCAGTTTCCTGGTGGGCAGGGTGCTGGCAATGGATTTCTGCTGACAATGTCCATGCAGCTTAATCTCCACATTATCAGTGGAGAAAAGGCTGTTATCAAACCTTCCGGCCTCAAAGGCAAAGACCAGGTACTCCTCTATGGTAAAACTGTTTTCGGCCAGCGACCTGGCCTCCCGGACCAGGTCATCCCCCACCAGTTCCGGGAACTCATCCCTGAATCCCAGGATGGCAGAGGGTTCGATCCCCACCAGGGGCCTTTTTTCCGACACCAGGGGCGCCAGGACAGCCACATTCTTCCTTGCCAGCCCCCTGGCCTTTTTTAGCAGTCCCTTGGAAATATAGGTCCTTGCACAGACCGGGTGTTTTACAATGATAATTCTGACACCCATCCAGTTAAGAAGTCTGATTGCAGTAACACCCAGGGAGGTGTCATTGTAGTTGGTAAATTCATCCATGTAGAGGATGATCTCCGGTGCCCCGGGGGGAAGGCTGTAGTTCAGTGATGCCAGGTGTTTCCTGGCCCACCTCCTGACCGTTATTTTTCCCAGCGTCGGGATGCTCCTGTCCACAGCAAATCCCAGCACCTGTTTGATCAGCCTTCCCAGGAACCGGTTGGTGACCGCAGCATTGAACAACCCGGGAAGGATCATCCCCAGGCTGTTGACAGACGCTATATTGGCAATGAGCCGTGTTCGCAGGGGTACCCGGTGGTGCTCATACCAGTGCTGCATGAATTCCGCCTTCAGCTTTGCCATATCCACGCTGGAAGGGCACTCCGATTTACACGCCTTGCATGAAAGACAGAGATCCAGGATCTGGTAGACCTCACGCTGATCAAAGGGCTTTTTCAGCCCTGGCCTGGAGAGCATCTCGCGCAATACATTGGCCCTGGCCCTGGTGGTTGTCGTCTCATCCCTGGAGGCCATGTAGCTTGGACACATGGTGCCCCCGGTTACCTCGGTCTTCCTGCAATCGCCCGACCCGTTACATTTTTCGATGAGTTTCATGAACCCGCCTTCCCTGGAGAAATCGAAATAGGTTTCGAAGTCCGGTGAGACATGGCCGGGATCGAAACGAAGGAAGGTATTCATGGGCGGTGTGTCAATAATCTTTCCGGCATTGAACCTGCCTTCCGGATCAAACACCTGCTTTACCCTGCGGAACAGTTCGTAATTCTTCTCGCCCACCATGATCTGGATGAATTCTCCCCTGAGCCTTCCATCCCCGTGCTCCCCGCTGAGTGATCCCCCGTATTTCTTCACCAGTCTGGCCGTATCCAGTGCAATGTCATGGAAAATCTGCACATCCTTCGGATCCTTCAGGTTCAGGATGGGCCTGAGATGCAATTCACCCACCGAGATATGGGCATGGTAGACGCACTTTAATCCATACCCGTCAAGGATCTCGTTGAAATCGCGGATATAATCCTCCAGTACCTCCACATGCACACTGGTATCCTCAATCACCGATACAGGTCTTCCCTCCCCGGGAATATTGGCCAGTACGCCAAGCCCTGCCTTTCTAAGGGCCCAGACCTTGGAGATGTCCGTTCCGGTCACCACCGGGTAGTGGTACCCCAGTCCGGAATCCTTCATATCCTTCACCATGCCTGTGATCCGCTCTTCCAGGGTTTCAGGATTTTCATCCACAAACTCCACAATCAGCACAGCTCCCGGATCCCCGTCCAGGAAAAAGCGGTTCTTTCGCTGGGTCAGGTTCTCCCTGGTGCAATCCAGGATGGTCTTATCCATCAGCTCAACAGCAGTGGGCTTGTGCCTGAGGGCCACCAGGTTTCCCCGGATGGCCTCCATGATGGAAACGAAATGCACCGGTACAAGGGCCCGGTTGGGCGGGGGAACTGGTAAAAGGTTCAGTTTGGCCTCGGTCATAAAAACCAGGGTCCCCTCCGACCCCGACAACAGCCTGCACAGGTTATAGTCCTCGTATTTTGCCCCATCCCCGAGGAACTGCGGGCTGTTAATCAATTCATCCAGGGCATACCCGGTGTTCCTTCTTACCACCCCAGGATCGGGAAACTGGTCCTGAATCTCCTTCTGGATCTCCGGATCCCCGAGTATCTCCTGTAACTCCCGGTATATGGATCCCTCCAATCCCTCAAGAGACAGCTTCTCTTCCAGGGTTTCCCGGTCCACCGGACCGAATTCCGCCACCGATCCGTCAGCCAGGACCGCCCTGATGGAAAGGGTATGATCACGGGTAGTTCCATGGACAATGGAGTGTAATCCGCAGCTGTTGTTCCCGATCATCCCACCGATCATGCTCCGGTTGGATGTGGATGTTTCCGGACTGAAGAACAATCCGGTATGCTGCAGTGCAATGTTCAGTTCGTCCGGGATCACACCTGGCTGAACCCTCACCCAACGCTCCTTTTCATTGATCTCAAGGATCCCGGTCATGTGTCTTGAGACGTCCACCACGATCCCGTTTCCCACCACCTGTCCCGCCAGGGATGTCCCTGCGGCCCTCGGAATCAGCGTAATGTTCTCTTTTTTGGAAAACCTGATGAGCTCCCGGATGTCATTCTCATGCCTGGGATAAACTACTGCCTGGGGCCTCTCTTTATAGTCTGAAGCATCGGTGGAATACATGATGAGACGAACCTGGTCGGTATGAACCTCACCATCTATCCTTGCCCGGAGTTCGTTGAATTTTCGAATCATTCAACAAATATAGCAGAATAAGCTTTTTGCGCTACCGATAGTCTGTGCTTTCAAATATCTTGTCTGCCAAACCTGCAATGAAGCCACTGAACAGGTGACCATCGGAATCTTTATACCTTCTGGCAAATTCATAATAGCAGGACGGGACCTCATGGATTCCCTCCCTGAAGGCTACTTCCACCTGGTCGGCCAACGTTGAGGACTGCTCCAGAAGCTGGTCCGGGTAGTTGATGCTGACCGTAAAATGGTTGTTGAATTCATGGTATGTTATTTTTTATTTATTATTAACCAACAACGGACCAAAGTGTTGCAAAAGAGGTCCAGATTGTCTCTTTTTTTAATTACCTTTATGGATTGAAAAAATCCTAACTCAAATCACTGATAATCAATGAATTTAATTGAGAAAATACGCCAGAAGGCCCGAATGGATTGCCAGCGGATCGTGCTTCCCGAAGGGGACGAGGAAAGAACAGTCATGGCAGCAGATGCCATTATCCGGGAGAAGCTCTGCCATATCTACCTGATTGCAGATCCCGCTGAGGTTGAGAAAAAAGCCCACCAGTATGGACTGAAGAACCTGGAAAAAGCGACCATTATCAATCCGAAGGATCATAAGAAGAAACAACAATATACAGAACTTCTTTATGAGATCAGGAAAGGCAAGGGTATGACCATGGAAGAGGCGGGAAAGATGGTGGAAGACCCCCTCTACCTGGGAGTATTGATGATCAAGGCCGGGGACGCAGACGGTGAGGTTGCCGGTGCCAGGAACGCCACCGGAGATGTCTTAAGGCCTGCTTTCCAGATCGTAAAGACCTTGCCTGGTTTCAGCATCGTATCGGGGGCCTTCATCATGATCCTCCAGGACCATTCCTTCGGCGAGGATGGAATCATCGTATTTGCTGACGGGGCCGTTCATCCCGATCCGGATGAAAAACAGCTGGCAGAGATAGCTGTGGCAACCGCCGCAACCACCCGCTCCATACTGGGCTTTGAACCCAGGATCGCCATGATGAGCTTCTCCACCAAAGGAAGTGCCAGGCACCCCATGGTAGATACGGTCGTGAATGCCACAAGGCTGGCAAAGGAGATGGATCCCACCCTTGTAATTGATGGAGAACTGCAGGCTGATGCGGCACTCATTGAATCCATTGCCAGCAGCAAAGCGCCGGACAGTCCCATCCAGGGCAATGCCAATGTGCTGATCTTTCCGGACCTGAATGTGGGCAATGTGGCCTACAAGCTGGTTCAGCGACTGGCCAAGGCAGAGGCCATTGGTCCCGTGCTTCAGGGAATGGCTGCCCCCATCAATGACCTTTCAAGGGGCTGTTCAGTGAGTGATATTGTGAACCTGGCAGCCATTACTTCCAACCAGGCTGCCGGGTTGAAGAAACAGAAATAAGTATTTGATATTTAACATATAACGGACCTGTATTTATGATCATTCTAGTTTTAAACTGCGGAAGCTCATCCATTAAATACCAACTGTTCAACATGGACGATTCGTCCGATGTGGTTGCCAAGGGTATGGTAGAAAGGATCGGGTTTACCGACGCTGTTATTACGCACAAACCAGCCGGTAAAGAGAAATATAAGCACATCACCCCCATCATGGACCATACGGTGGGGATCAACATGATCATGGATGCACTGGTCCATAAAGAACATGGGGTGATCAATGGTATTGAAGAGATTTCTGCCGTGGGCCACAGGGTGGTCCAGGGAGGCGAGAAATACACGGAAAGTGTGCTGATCACCAAGGAGGTGATAAGGGACATTGAAGCTGTTGTGGACCTTGCTCCACTCCATAACCCGGCCAACCTGAAGGGGATTATCTCTGTGGACAACCTGATGCCGGGAATCCCGCAAATCGCTGTTTTTGATACCTCATTCCACCAGAGCATGCCCCCCCATGCATACATGTATGCCATTCCCCGGGAGTATTATGAGAAGTACGGCGTGAGAAAATATGGCTACCACGGAACCAGCCACAAATATGTCTATAAAAGGACCAGCGAAATACTGAACAGGGATACCAGGGACATGAAGGTGGTTTCATGCCACCTGGGGAACGGTGCCTCGGTGACTGCCATTGAGCATGGAAGGTCCATGGACACCTCCATGGGATTTACACCCGTGGACGGACTGATCATGGGAACCCGCACCGGCGATATCGATCCCGGTGTACTGCTATTCCTGGCTGACAAGGAGCACCTGAGCCTGAAAGGGATCAGCAACATGATCAACAAACGGAGCGGGATGATGGGTATCTCCGAGATTTCCTCCGACATGCGTGACCTGGAACTGGCCTACTATGAAGGGAATGAGCGTGCCAACCTGGCCCTGACCATGTATGCCTACCGGGTAAAGAAGTTCATCGGGGCATATGCAGCCATTATGAACGGGGTGGATTGTGTCATTTTTACCGGCGGCATCGGTGAAAACGATTTCAACATCCGCCGCATGATCTGCCAGAATATGGAGTATCTTGGGCTCGACTTTGACGAACCCAGCAACCACGGAGTGAAAGGGGAAGACAAGATCATTACTAAACCGGATTCCCGGGTCACTGCACTGGTGGTCAAGACCAACGAAGAGCTGGTCATAGCTACGGATACCTTCAAGATCCTGGAGAAATGCCTGTAGCATATCAAATGTGTTGAACATCATAACCCAATACCCGGTTTGCACCGGGTATTTCTTTTTCTTTGTGGTGAATTCTACAATAAATAATACGTTATGCTGACTAAACTTTCGCAGCTAAAAGAGCTTGTAGACCATGACCATCAGCCAAAGAAAATGGTACTGGCAGCCTCAGAAGATGCCCATTCACTGAATGCGGTGGTTGAGGCAACCAGGCAGGAGATTATCCGGCCCATCCTGGTAGGTGATATAGAGAAGACCCTTGGTCTTGCCGAGATACTCAACCTGGATCTCAGCAAGTATGAGATGGTCCAGGCTGATAATCCCATGGAAGCGGTCACATTGTCGGTCAAAATGGTCCATGACGGCAAGGCAGAGGTATTGATGAAAGGAAAAGTGGGCACCTCTGAAATGCTCAAGTGTGTACTGAACAAGGAGTACGGGCTGCGGACCGGCAAACTGCTCTCCCATTTTGCCTATTTCGAGGTGGAGACATACCATAAACTGATCGCGGTCACCGATGTGGCCATGAACATAGCCCCCAACCTGACTGAAAAGATCGGTATCCTGAATAACGCTGTGAGGATCCTTAACAACCTGGGGATTCCCAAACCCAAGGTAGCGGTTCTGGGGGCTATTGAAAAGGTAAATACTGATATGAATGCCACCCTGGATGCAGCCCTGCTTTCGAAAATGAACCAGCGCGACCAGATCCTGAACTGCATCGTGGATGGCCCCCTGGCCTTTGATAATGCGGTCTCCCTCGAGAGCGCCAAACACAAGGAGATCAAGAGCGAGGTGGCCGGTGACACTGACCTGTTGCTGATGCCTGATATCGAAGTGGGCAACGTACTGTACAAAACCCTGGTCCACTTTGCAAGAGCCAAGGTAGCCTCCATGATCGTCGGAGCTTCAGTTCCCATCGTGCTCACTTCGAGATCCGATTCAGAGCAGGCAAAATTCGATTCCATTCTCCTGGCGGCAGTGGCGGCCAGAAATGGAATGAAAGGCTGAAAAACGGGCTAAAAAGAGGATTAAAATGGATGCTGACTACATTCTGGCTGTCAATCCGGGCGCCACTTCCACCAAAATTGCAGTGTACCGGACCAATAAATTTGTTTTCCTGAAAACCATCCGGCACGATTGTGACGAAATCATGGCCATCACGAAGACCGCTGACCAGCTCGGCCTGAGGCTTGGCCTTGTGCTGGCAGAGGTGAAGGAGAACCATATTCCCTTCGACCAGGTGGGAATGATCATCGCCCGCGGAGGGTTGATCCGCCCTATTGAGTCGGGAATCTATGAAGTCAATGACGCCATGATCAGTGACCTGAGAGAAGGTGTCATGGGTGATCATGCTTCCAACCTGGGTGGATTGATCGCACACAGGCTGAAGAGCGATTTCCCCAATGCAGGAGCCTACATAGTCGACCCGGTGGTGGTGGATGAGCTTCAGGATGTGGCACGAATCAGCGGGCACCCTGAATTTCCCAGGATCTCCATCTTTCATGCGCTGAACCAGAAATCCACCGCCCGTACCTACGCCCACTCCAGGGGCATGGAATATGAGGACCTGAACCTGATCATTGCCCACCTGGGCAGCGGGATCTCAGTGGGGGCCCACCGAAAAGGCCGGGTTGTGGATGTAAACAATGCCCTGAATGGCGAGGGCCCTTTCGGACCGGAGCGGTCAGGCACAATGCCTGCCGGGGCACTGGCCAGGTACTGTTTTGAAGAGGGGAAATCCCTGAAGGAGGTGGAACAGATGCTTGCCGGCCAGGGGGGACTGTTTGCCTATATGGGACATAAAGATGCACACCAGGTGGAAAAGCAGGCCAGGGAGGGCCAGCCCAAAGCCAGGCTGATACAGGAGGCCATGGCCTACCAGATCAGCAAGGAGATCGGTTCCATGGCCGCTGTACTGGGTGGTGAAGTACATGCCATCATCATTACCGGGGGCATCGCACACAATCCGGACCTGACGGGATATATCAAGGAACGGGTCGGATTCATCGCACCTGTATTCATCTATCCCGGGGAGGATGAGATGCGGGCACTGGCCCTGAACGGCTCGCTCCTGCTCAATGGCAAGATCACCGCCCGGGAATACAGCAGCGACAATGTGATCAGGGGGCTTGACCTGGATTCAATGGATGAACCTGTTACCTGAAAACTAGGGGGTAGACACGGATACCGGCAGTATCTTGCCATTAAAGAAAGCAGCCCCCTCCAGGATGAACCATTTCACGAACTCAGCCATCCGGGGGGGATCCAGCGGAGCCCTGTAATCCGGGAATGCTTCGGCCAGCATCTCCGTCTGCACCGCCCCGAAGGCCAGCCCGTTGACCCTGATCCCACGCTCCTTCAGCTCTTCCGCCAGGCATTCTGTCAAACCTCCCAGTGCTGCCTTGGAGGCGCTGTAGTAGGACAATCCGCTGAATTTCCCGCTCCCCTGGAATCCTGCCATGCTGGTGATGTTCACCACATGTTTCAGCTCCGATCCTTCCAGCAGGGGAAGAGATATCCTGGTCAATGTGGCCGGGGCAAAGAAATTGGCATCGAAAAGGCCTTTTGCCTCGGTTTCCGTGATCCTGTCAAAGGGTTTGCGGATCAGCTGACCGGCATTGTTGACAACCGCATCCAGCATTCCGGAGATCCCTTTGATCCTGGAGATGAACTCCTCTTCCAGGCCATCCAGGTCAGTCAGGTCGAAAGGAACGGAATGTGCAAGTGTCCTGCCCGCCTGCCTGTTACAGCTCCCCGCAACCTGCTCCAGCAGGGGGCGGTTCCTGGATACAAGCAGTACGGTGTGTCCCGAAGCTGTCAAAGATCCGGCAAGGGCGGCCCCGACTCCCTTGCTGGCCCCTGTAATAAGTACCACCATGGTCCAATAGATTTGAAGGTAAAAATAGGTGGTTTCATTATCAATCAGTCATAAATTCCATATAATTGTAGCCACAAACAGATCATGGGACAGACGAAACTGATTTTCCTGGTCATTCTCCTTTTGGTGGCCTCCACCCGGACGGAAGCCCAGCGGGAAAGGGAACCATTTGATGAGGAAGAGGGCCGGAAAGGCAGGTTCTTCCTGGTGCCCGAGTTCTGGCTCTCCTTCGGCAATTCCACCTATATTGAAGTAACCCCCCTGCTGGGTTACCATGTCAACGACAGGCTCTCACTGGGGCTGGGCCCGCACTATATCTACCAGTCCTGGAAAGCAACTCCCAGCCTCCCGGCGGACCAGACCCATGTATACGGGCTGAAAGGATTTGCCAGGTTTGCCATCATCACCAACGCGGAGGAGTTCCTTCCAATCAACCTCTTCAGCGAGCTCTTCGCGCATGTTGAGTATGAAGGCATGAGCCTGGAGAACGGTGTTTACGGGACACAAGGGAGTGATGACCGCTACCTGGTCCATGCGTTCCTGGTGGGAGGCGGTCTCTCACAGCGTATCGGGATGTATAACTCAGTCTCGTTCATGGTCTTATGGGACCTGAATGAAAGCGGAATCTCAGCCTATACCAATCCCGTTTTCAGGGTCGGATTTAACACTTACTTTTGATGGAACAGTTTATCCTTTTGAGCTCGCTGGCCCGGTATTCCTCCAACGGCATGGTCATTATCGGGTCCCTGATCGTGATCATCTCCTACCTTTTTAACCTGGTTGCCAGGCGCTACAGTATTCCAAGCGTCCTGCTCCTGATCCTGCTGGGCATGGCCCTGCACGGTGCGGTCCTGTTCACCGGTGCTGATTCCCCCGATATGACCCCCATCCTCGAGGTGCTCGGGATCATCGGGCTGATCATGATCGTGCTGGAAGCCTCCCTGGACCTTGAACTCACCGGTCAAAAGCGGAAGCTGATCTCCAGGGCCTTCTTTACGGCCCTGGTGAACCTGCTTCTTTCTGCACTGCTGGTTGGCCTGGTGATGGTCCTCTACCTGGATGTGGACCTGACCACCGGCCTTCTCTATGCGGTTCCCCTCTCCATCATGAGTTCAGCCATCATCATTCCCAGCGTATCGGCCCTGGATGAGGAGAAACGGGAGTTCATGGTCTATGAAAGCACCTTTTCCGACATCATGGGGATCATGCTCTTCTATTTCCTCATCAGCAGCCTGGAGACCAGCAGTATCGGACAGATGAGCCTCTCGGTCCTGCTGAACCTTTCCCTCACGGTGATGGTCTCACTGGCGGCCAGTTATTTCCTGATCTTCCTGTTCCAGAAGATCCGGACAGAACTCAAGCTGTTCCTGCTGATCGCCGTACTGATCCTGCTCTATTCCCTGAGCAAGATGCTTCACCTTTCCAGCCTGCTGATCATCCTGGTGTTCGGACTGATCCTTTCCAACCGCCAGATCTTCTTCCCGGGAAAGATGCGCAGGCTGATCGATGAACAGCACATGTCCGGAATCTTCGACAATTTCAAAATGATCACCCTGGAAACCTCCTTTGTGGTCCGCACCTTCTTCTTTGTCATTTTCGGATTCACCATTGTACTGGCCAGCCTGCTGGACCTGAAGGTATGGCTCGTCAGCCTGGCATCCTGGTCATCCTGTTCGGAATCCGGTACGGCTACTTCAGGCTGGTGATCCGCAGGAACATCATGCCGGCTGTATGGATGGCCCCCCGGGGACTTATTACCATCCTGCTCTTCTATTCCATCCCCGAAGCGCTGGTCTCCGAGAATTTCAACACCGGGATCCTGTTGCTGGTGATCCTGGCCTCCAGCATCACCATGGCCATTGCTCTGATCCGGTACCGGAAGCAGGGCAGCAGGGAGGTTGAACTGGAGATCCACAGGGCCCCGGAAGAGCCCGTGGTTTCAGAAAACCGGGACACCCCCTGAACAGGAAGTTTTAAAATCTTGTTAAATATCTGTCCCGGAACAGGCAGCAGTTACATAAAAGCAAAATATTTACTTTCTTTGTGCCTTTAAAATCAACAGATATGATAGCTGAAAAAGATCAATGTGGTATCCATTGTATATGAACTCAGGTCAGGCTCCAAAGAGGGAGAAGTGGTGGAAGCACTGACGGCGGAAAATCCCCTTACATTCCTGTTCGGGACCGGGGGATTGTTGCCCAAATTCGAAGAGAACCTGAGTGGCCTGGCTGCCGGGGACAGGTTTGAATTCCTGCTCCCTTCGGAAGATGCCTACGGACCTGTGGTTGAATCGGCCATCGTGCATGTGCCACAAACGATCTTTGAAATTGACGGGAAAATCGATGAGAACCTGATGAAGATCGGAAATATGGTCCCCATGATGGATGCGGAGGGAAGGCGCCTGAACGGCAAGGTCCTCGCCATTGAGGGCGATGCTGTGAAAATGGATTTCAACCACCCCATGGCAGGAAACGACCTCCACTTCAAAGGCGAAGTAACCGGGATCCGCAGTGCCACCGAGGAAGAACTGGCACACGGGCATACCCACGGCCAAGGTGATGGATGTGGTTGCGGCAGTGGAGGCTCCTGCAGTGATGATTCATGCGGAGACAAAGAATCCTGCGGAGACCAGGATGGCCAGGGATGCGGCTGTGGCTGCTAGGCTCCCGCATGACTATTCCAGCGAAAAACTGTCCGCATCTTTCCATACAGGGAATTTCTCACGAAATTCCCTGATCATTTGAATATCAAGGGTATATATAAGAAACCCGGGCTGGTCATCCAGGCAGCCCACCACCTGTCCCATGGGATCCACCACACATGATCCCCCCAGGTGCGCCACCCCTTCCCCGTCTGTTCCCACGCGGCTTACCCCGATTGCATATGCCTGGTTTTCAATGGCCCTGGCCCTGATCAGGGTTTCCCATACAGCATGCCTTGGAGCGGGCCAGTTGGCCACATAGACCACCACATCATAATCCCCGCGGTTGCGGGCAAACACGGGGAACCGCAGGTCATAGCATATCTGGGGCAGGAAACGGACAGATCCCAGTGTGAAAACCTCTCTTGATTCCCCGGGTGTAAAAAAGCTGTCCTCCCTTCCCATGCGGAAGAGGTGACGTTTGTCATAATGCCCTGCTATGCCGTCCGGGGAGACCCAGAAGAACCTGTTAAATATCCTGCCATGCTCAAGGATGATCAGGCTCCCCGCCACATGGACACTTTTCTCTCTGGCCAATCCCTGCATCCAGCCGAGTGCCTTTCCTTCATCCTCCTCGGCATATTGATCCGCCCTCATGGTAAATCCCGTGGAGAAGGTTTCCGGAAGGATGACCAGGTCTGTTTCATTCGCCGGAAAGATCCTTCAGTATTCCGTCCAGGTACCCGATATTGGCATCCACATCCTCCCATATTATCTCCGGTTGCACCAGGCAAACACCTATCTTCTCTTTCATACTGCAATTTATAAAGATAAATAATCTCCTGCCCTGATAACAATGAATTTACATTAAGTTAACATAAACTTAATATTGGGATGTGTCCATTATAATCTATTTTTGGATCTTGAATATCAACCACTTTTCATGGAAGCATATTACATTCTAATCGTTGGTGTCCTGTTCCTTCTGGCCATCTCAGACCTTATTGTGGGTGTCAGTAATGATGCCGTGAATTTCCTCAATTCTGCCATCGGATCAAAAGCGGCACCCTTTAAAATCATCCTGGCCATTGCTGCTGCCGGGGTACTTGTTGGTGCCGTCTTTTCCAATGGGATGATGGAGGTGGCCAGAAAAGGGATCTTCAATCCGGAACATTTTGCCTTCAGTGAGATCATGGTCATTTTCCTGGCCGTGATGCTCACAGATATCCTGCTGCTCGATTTCTTCAATACCATTGGCCTGCCCACTTCAACAACTGTATCTATCGTTTTCGAGTTGCTTGGGGCAGCCGTGGCTGTTTCCATCTATAAAATTACCAGGAGCGACAATACTGTGGGAGGCGTTGGGACTTTTATCAATATGGAAAGCTCGGTCATGATTGTTGTGGGGATTTTCCTGTCAGTGGTCATCGCCTTCACCGTGGGGATGATCATACAATGGATCGTGAGGCTCGCTTTCTCCTTTAACCTGAAGAAATCCTATAAATACTGGACAGGAATATGGGGTGGTTTTGCCATCACAGCCATCCTCTATTTCCTCCTGATCAAGGGTGCCAAAGGATCCACACTGGTTTCCCCGGAAATGCTGGCATATCATCAAGGCCAACACCGGCCGTATCCTGCTGGTCAGTTTTGCGGGCTGGACCATCCTTTTCCAGCTGCTGGTCTTTTTTACCCGGGTTAACATATTGAAAATCACTGTCCTGGTGGGCACTTTCGCGCTGGCCATGGCGTTTGCCGGGAACGACCTTGTGAACTTCATCGGCGTGCCGCTGGCGGGATTCGAATCCTTTAAAGCTTTCATGGCCTCAGGAGCTACCGATACCGGCAGTTTCCTCATGGAAGCGTTAACTGAAAAGGTAAATACACCAATCTACTTTTCTGATTGCAGCAGGGATGATCATGGTCCTGACCCTCCGGTTTTCAAAGAAAGCAAAATCTGTGACTGCCACGACCATTGATCTCAGCAGGCAGGGTGAAGGATCGGAGCGTTTCGCTTCCTCCTCCCTGGCCAGGTTCATCGTCAGAAGATCCGTTGAAATCAGCAACGGGGTCGGGAAAATCACACCGAAGGCAGTAACCCGCTTTATCGGAAGCAGGTTCGATGCAGATAAAGCCCGTGAAGACAAACAGGGAAAACTTGCATTCGACCTTGTGAGGGCCTCTGTGAATCTTGTGGTGGCCAGTATCCTGATCGCCATAGGTACATCCCTGAAACTCCCGCTCTCAACAACTTACGTAACATTTATGGTGGCCATGGGAACCTCTCTCGCAGATGGTGCCTGGGGAAGAGAAAGTGCCGTATACAGGATTACAGGGGTGCTGACAGTCGTCGGAGGTTGGTTCTTCACAGCCTTCAGCGCCTTTCTGGTTTCATTCCTTATCGCAACACTGGTCTTCTTCGGGAAACTACCGGTGGTCCTGATCCTTATCGGACTGGCCATCTTTATCCTGTTAAGAACCCATGCCTTCCACAAGAAAAGGGCTGAGAAAGAAGAAAGGATCGACAGCAAGATCATCACGGCATCCTATGAAGTCCTTAAATCGTGCGATGATGAGGTGATAAGTTCAATCATCAAGGTATCCAAGATCCTCTATCTTACTTACAACAACTTCTCCAAGGAGAAGCATAAAGAACTGAAAAACCTCAGAAAGGAATCTAAACACCTGGGGAAATATATCAGGAAGATTCAGGAAAACATTCCTGAGACAATGAAGAAATTTGAAGAAACTGAACTGGTTAGCGGTCATCATTATGTACAGGTTGTTGCATACATGAAAGAGATGAGCAACTCCCTGATGCATATTGTCCAGCCGGCATTCTACCACCTGGATAACAACCATCCGCTTGACAGGGAACAGACAGATCAGCTGAAAAATTTTAATGATAAGACAGGCGAGTTCCTGAACTACGTGATCAACTTACTGAAAAACAGGAATTTTGATAACATGGACGAGCTGGCTCACCGGCGTGATGAAATCATTGACCTGGCCAACGACATCCTCCTCAACAGGGTGAAGATCCTGAAGAAGACCCAGAAGGGGGTGAAAGTCAGTGTAACCTATATGGAAATGTTATCCGAGACAAAAAGCCTGTTACTCCATGTGGTGCAACTGGTAAAAGCAGATGCCAATCTCCTTCAGTCCATCTCATCTGGTGAGGAGCAAAGCATTGAAGCGGAAGTTTTGGATTGAGCAGGGGGATTTCAGGATGAAGGGATAAATTTATAGCCTATCCCCTTTACAGTTTGAATGTAATCTTCACCGATCTTCTCGCGAAGCTTGCGGATATGAACATCGATGGTCCTGTCCCCCACGATGATATTCTCTCCCCAGATCCGGTCGTAGATCTCTTCCCTGGTGAAGACTTTTCCCGGCTTGGAAATGAGCAGGGAAAGCAATTCAAACCCTTTCCGGGGCAGGGATATTTCTTTCCCTTTCCTGGATGATCATGTACCGCTCCCTGTCAATCACCAGATCCCCCGAGGAAATCATCTTTTCTGATCCGGGATCCCCATCATTCCCAATGGCGGCTCCCCTCTTAAGCAGGGCCTTGATCCTGCTTACCAGCACTTTTGGTTTAATGGGTTTGGTAATATAGTCATCTCCCCCAGCCTCAAATCCTGCAATCTGGGAATAGTCCTCTCCCCTTGCAGTTAAAAAGGCAATCATGGTATGTGCCAGATCCTTATTCGCCCTGATCTCCTCGCATGCGGCAATGCCGTCCATTTCCGGCATCATCACATCCAACAGTACAAGGTGGGGGCGAATTTCAGAAGTGACCCTTACAGCATCTTTCCCATTTGCGGCTGTAAATATCTGGAAACCTGCATTCCGTAGGTTATATCCCAGGAATTCCAGGATGTCTTTTTCATCATCCACCAGCAGGATTTTGTAATCACTCCAGTTCATGTTACACGGATTTTTTATTTGGAAAATAAAGCAATTTACATTAATATTTCAGGACCATAAAATAGGCCCCTTTGCTGAGAACAGATGAGGTTAATTCTATGTTAAGTTAATCCAAATACTTAACGTTGAGTTAATCCAAATGCTTAACGTTGAGTTCATCCAAATACTTAACATTGTCCACAAACAAACATCAAATATGAAACATCTTTCACTGCTGTTTTTCCTTGTTTTCTTCAGCCTGTTGGTGTACGCGCAGGAAGAGGAACCGGAACCCCCTCCAGGGACGGTTTCGGCCAAGATCTATGCACATTTTAATTACAGCCTTGACGGGGAAAATTCCACGGCATTTGAGGTTAAAAGAGCATATTTCGGGTACAAACGAAACCTGAGCGACCATTTCTTTGCAGAGGTGAAGCTGGATATCGGGAGTGTGGATGACCAGTCTGAATTCAGCCTGATCAGGCGCTATACCTATTTCAAAAATGCCTACCTGGGATACAGGCACGGCAAAATAGTCACCTGGTTCGGCCTGATGGATATGCTCCAGTTCAAGGTGCAGGAGAAGTTCTGGGGCTACCGCTACCTCTACAGATCCTACATGGACGAATACCGGTTCGGATCCAGTGCCGACCTGGGAGCCGGAATCCAGTACTCGCCCTCCAGGAAACTCAGTATGGACCTGATAATGAGCAATGGAGAGGGGTACAAGAACCTCCAGTTTGATCACATTTACAGGGTGGGGACAGGGATCACCCTGAACCCTGTGGGCGGACTCACATTGAGGGGTTATTACACCATCCATACCAGCGAGGTCCGCCAGATGATCTTTTCCGGATTCATCGGATACAGAATTGATAAGTTCAGAATCGGTGGCGAATACAACCACCAGCTCAACTACAAGTTCAACGAAGGGCACAGCCGGTTCGGCTATTCGGTCTATTCCACTTACACCTTCAATCCGAAATGGGAGGTATTTGCCAGGTACGACCAGCTCTACTCCAACATCCTGCCCGAGGAGGAGGTCCCCTGGAACCTGGGCAAGGACGGAAGTGCCATCATTGCAGGTGTCCAGTACACCCCGATCAGGTTTGTACATCTGGCGCTCAACTACCAGGATTGGGTTGAATATGCGCAAAACGGGGAATCTGAACCCTATCTCTACCTGAACATCGAAGTTGTATTCTAATCCCTTCCCCCATGCATGTCACCAGCTCATTTCCCAAGTCCCCCCCACAAACATCACCAACTTTACAAACTTTACGAACTTTACTAACTTTTTTAACTTTACTAACTTTTTCCTGCAGAAAAAGCGACTACATCATCGAACAGGTAGAATCCATCACCGACCAGGGTGGTGGTACAGGCACTGTAACCTGGACAAGTGATAAGGAATACCTGCTCAATGGCTTTGTGTTCGTTAACGACGGCCAGACCCTCACCATTGAGGCCGGTACGGTGATCAGGTCAAAGACGGGACAGGGAAGCCTGGCCAGTGCTTTGATCGTTGCACGGGGAGGTACCATCATTGCCGAGGGAGAAAAGATAAATCCCATTATTTTTACCGCGGATGGTGATGATCTGAAAGGAAGTGTTCCTCTGGAGGCCAGGGGATTGTGGGGGGGAGTGATCCTCCTGGGAAACGCAACCATCAATACCGAATCCGGTGAAGACAAGATCGAAGGCATCCCAGTCAGCGAACCCCGGGGCATTTACGGGGGATTTGACGATGATGACAATTCAGGGATCCTGCGCTATGTATCCATCCGGCACGGGGGCACCAATATCGGGGAAGGCAATGAGATCAACGGGCTCACGCTGGGCGGTGTCGGACGGCAGACCATCATCGATCATGTGGAGGTGGTCTCAAATGCCGATGACGGGATTGAGTTTTTCGGGGGTGATGTGAACTGCATGAACCTGGCGGTGGCCTTCTGTGGGGACGACGCATTTGATATGGACCAGGGCTACCATGGAAAGGGGCAGTTCTGGTTGGCAATCAACAGCCCTGATTCGGACCAGTGTGCGGAGATCAATGGTGGATTACGCGCTTTGCCTGCCTTCCCCGGGAATTTTCCGGAGGTTTACAATGCCACCTGGATCGGAAATGGCGACACCGGGATCAAACCCGTCGTACAATTCCTGGATTACAGCGGAGGACATATCCGGAATTCCATCCTGCTTCATCCGGGTGAAGGCGTTGCTGTCAGGTATACAGAGCGTCCGGGGGATTCCTATGCACTATTCGAATCAGGAAGAGTGACCCTGGAGAATAACATCCTCTATCCGGCAGGTGACCGGCAACCACTTTTCTACACTTACGATGACCCGGGGGCGGACCTTTCGGCCGAGAACCTGGTCATGGCAGACTCGCTGGCAGCGTGGCATACCAGCTACGATGATCCCGGCATCTCCTCCGCGGACGGCAGCTATAACCTGCTTCCCCCCAGCACGGAATTCAGTGACATGGCCCCCTATACCAATTCCTGGTTCGAGGAGGTTACCTTCAAAGGGGCATTCGGGTCCAACAACTGGATCGAAGGATGGACCCTGCTCTATGATTCGGGAATTATTACCGATTGATGCTGATCTAGTCCCGGTGCTCCTTCCGCATCAGGTCGAATACCGTCTTGACAGGTGAGAAGGTCTCAATGGGCACCTCCATGAACAGGGTCAGCCAGCGTGACATGGCCCCGTTCCAGAGTCCGGGAAGCTCCAAAGCCTTCAGGGACTCCCCTCCCACCGATTTCTCTGAAATGAATCCGGTATTGTGGTCCACATACCTGGTCAGGCTGAATTTCTTGCCCAGGTAATCCCGTGTTCCGCAAACCAGGTCAACCGGATTGAAATGGGTGGACTGCTCCACCAGGCCGGCCTTCTCCGCATCCTTCATATCGATCTGGGAGGATTCAACGATCTGAAGGTTTACCTCCCCTGATTCTGCACGGGCATAAAAGGGCCCCCCTCCGGGCTCTCCCTCATTCCTGACCATGCCGCATACCCTGATGGGCCGGTTCATGGTGCTGATGAGCCACTGCCTCAGCTCCGGGGCATCCCAGCTTTCCAGCATATCAGGAATGGCGATCCCCATCCTTTCGTGCAGGAAGGCCACCATGCTGTCCATCCGGGTCCTTTCAATCTTCTCGTGGGAACTCAGCTGGTGCAGGTAATAAAAGACTTTGGCACGGATCTCCAGAAGGACACCACACAGGATCTGCTTGTAATATACCCTGATGTTCTTGTTGCGGTCGGGAGCCACATTGTCAATGTTGCTGATAAAAAGAATATCGGAATTCAGTGCATCCAGGTTCCGTATGAGGGCTCCGTGCCCTCCGGGCCTGAAAAGCAGGCTGCCGTCCGGATTCCGGAACGGCTGGTTGGACAGGTCAACAGCAATGGTATCGGTCTCCGGTTTCTGAAATGAGAAAGAGAGGGCAATATTCAGTCCTGTCTCCTTTTCGATCTTCGGAATGATCCTGGCAGCCTCCGTCTGGAATCCGTCCAGGTGGTCCGGAGATACGGTCAGGTGGATTCTTACCTCCCCCTGCCTGTTGCCGCAGTATTTGACTGCCTCCCGGACATGCTCTTCGAATGCAGTCCTGCGGTCATCCTCACTGTACCTGTGAAATTTCAGCAGTCCCTTGGGCTTATTCCCGTAACCCAGGCCCTTATCCCCGAGCAGTTTCTTGAGCACAGCCACCGGGGGATCGTTTTCCTTCAGGCCCAGGTCTTCGTAAAAAGGATATTTCTCCAGTTTCTTGAAAAAAGGTTCAATCTCTTCCTTCCTGGCAATCCACTTCTGCTGCTGTTCGATACCCTTTCCTTCCAGTTTTTCAATGGCCGTATAAAGGGTTTTGAACATCCTGGTGGCTGCACCCGAGGCGGGGATGAAGCGGGTAATATGAAAGTCGGGCCCATTGTTCAGGAACACCTCCTTATAGTGCTGTTCGTCACCTTCCGTGAGGCAAATAATCCCTTTCCCCGGGGTTGCGGGCATGGTAATGTCGCAAGGGGGAAATCCGTTCTGGAAATACTTGATCTGCCTGTTGATGTCATCAATGGGGATGCCCTTGTCAGCAATCTGGCGGAGGTCTTTCTGGGTAAGCATGGAGCTTCTTCAGTTTACATGATAACTCCTGCTAATATACGAATGTTTAAGCGGAAACTGCCGCTTTCTGCCCCGCTTCTAGTGCCAGGATATTCAGTTGGACCATCTCCTTGCCTTTTCTGCCAAAAAGTGTATCAATGGCACCTTTCAGGCGTTCATCGCTTATTCCAAGGCATGCTGTGGCAGCCCCCAGCATCACCATGTTGGAGACCTTCCGTGAACCCAGTTCCACAGCCATGTCGTCGGCATCCACAATCAGGTGATTCTGAACTTTGCGTATCTCCCCGAACAGGGTTTCAGTATCCGGGTAACCGGGAATATTTTCAAAGGATTTGCTGCTTGTGATCACCCAGCCCTCCTGTTGAAGAAATGGCAGGTAACGAAGCGCTTCCATGGGTTCCACAGACAGGATCAAATCGCAGTTCCCTTCAGGGATCAGGTCAGACGCTATGGGTTGGTCCGAGATCCGCAGGTGGGACTGGACAGCCCCTCCCCGCTGGCTCATTCCGTGTACCTCGGCCTGCTTCAGGTGAAGCCCGGACTCAACAGCAGCCATCCCGATCACCGCTGCAATGGAGAGGATCCCCTGTCCCCCCACTCCCGCCAGAATAATATCCCTTTTCATCCCTTTATAACTTTATAACTTTATAACTTTATAACTTTATAACTTTTTTCTAGCTGTCTGGATGCATTCCCTCTGGGAGATGATCACCGAAACACCTTCATATTCCAGCTCTTCCTTTATCATGATCCGGTTCTCTTCATGGTGCTTGCGAAGCGGATTCATTTCCCTTACATGGTCCGGTTCCACTCCAAGACCCTTGCAGATCTCCACCAGCCGGTTGGTGGCATGGGATTTCTGGCCCCCGGTCATCCCGGTGGTGGAATTATCGGAGATAATGACAGTAACTGGTGTCTGCTCCACCACCGCATCCAGCAGCCCGGTCATTCCCGAGTGGGTGAATGTTGAATCACCGATCACAGCCACCGAAGGCCGCAGTCCGGCATCCGATGCCCCCTTGGCCATGGTGACCGATGCTCCCATATCCACGCATGAATTGATGGCATTGTATGGAGGAAGGGCACCCAGCGTATAACACCCGATATCCGAAAAGACCCTTCCCGGGCTATACTCCTCCAGCGCCTCATTCAGTGCATTGTACATATCGATATGGCTACAGCCTTTACAGAGGGCCGGAGGGCGGTTCTGCACGATATCCGGCAACTCCCTGAGGCGCGGTACCGGCAGTCCCAGCGCTTTTTTCACCAGCAGGGGATTCAGTTCTCCATCCCTGGGCAGGGTTCCGTCCAGCCTGCCCCGGATCCGGTAGTTGTTTTCAAGAACACCCTTAAGGGATTCCTCCAGCAGCGGGGCTCCCTCCTCCAGCAGGATCACCTCTTCCACATCACTGACAAAACCGTTCAGCAGGCCCGGTTGAACCGGGTACTGTGAGATCTTCAGAACAGGATGATCCAGGGCCGCTTCCACTGCCGCTTCCCGGTAGTAGTTGTATGCCAGGCCACAGGCAATGATCCCCTTGCTTTTATCCGCCCCGGCCTCCACCCGGTTCAGCCCCGATTCCCGGCTTTCCGCTTCCAGCCTCTCCTGGGTTGACAGCAACAATTTGTACCGCTTCCTTGCCAGCGACGGCAGGAGGATGAATTGCTTCAGGTCAGAAGGTGTTTTTAATTCATTTTCAATACGTTGTTTGCTCCTTTGAACCCCGGAGCGGGAATGGGCCATGCGCGTGGTGATCCGGAGCATCACCGGCAGCCGGTACTTTTCCGAGAGGTCAAATCCATACTGTACCATATCGTAGGCCTCCTGCTGACTGGAGGGCTCCAGTACCGGCACCATGGAGAACTTCCCGTAGAACCGTGAATCCTGTTCATTCTGGGAGGAGTGCATGGAAGGATCGTCCGCCACCACCACCACCAGTCCCCCGTTCACCCCGGTCATCCCGGCATTCACAAAAGCATCGGCAGCCACGTTGAGACCCACATGCTTCATGCAGACCATGGCCCGCTTTCCGGCATAGGACATCCCCAGGCCTGCTTCCATGGCCGTCTTCTCATTGGCTGACCATTCTGCGTGGATGTTTCCCAGCCGGACCTCCTTCGATTTCTGGATATATTCCGTGATCTCGGTGGAAGGAGTCCCGGGGTAGGCATATACCCCGGAAAGCCCTGCATCCAGCGCTCCCTGCGCAATGGCTTCATCTCCCAGCAATACCAGTTTTGACATGAGCAACAAAGTTAAATGTTGCCCTAAATTAGACAAAATAAGGAAGGGGATTTGCTATTCTAAAACATGATCGCAGAACACACCTTAAGGGTGCGTGGGGCGCTGTAGAACGGTATTTAAGATGTGACGGTGATCACAAGCCGTCTCGGTCCTCCGTGGTCCCTGAACTCACAGAGGTAGATCCCCTGCCAGGTCCCCAGGTTCAGTCTCCCGCCTGTGACGGGAAGGGTGACAGAATTGCCGATAATGGAGGCTTTCAGGTGAGCAGGCATATCATCGGCACCTTCAAAGACATGGCTGTAGAGGGGATGGTTTTCCGGGACCAGGTGGTTGATGAATGATTCGAAATCAACACGGACCGACGGATCTGCATTCTCATTCAGGGTAAGTCCTGCTGATGTATGCTGGATCAATACGTGCATGATACCGGTTTCGGGAAGTCCGCCTATGGCGTTTTCCACATGCTGTGTGATCAGGTGAAATCCCCTTGGCAGGGCAGGTAAAGCGATGGTTTTCTGGATAACCATGATGGGAATAAGTGTTAATAATTCACAAAAATAGGCCATAATTGGAGCGGCCTGATAAAATGCCGGTATTTTTTTATCTATTTTTGCGGCATGTTTTTCAGGAACTTCAGGGCACTGGTGCCGATTGTAATGGGAGTGGCCCTCCTGCTTTTGTTTTCCCCTGATCTGCATGGGCAACGTAAGATCGATCCTGAGGATGAACTGGTCCAGTTCTCAGGGATCGTTCGCGACCTGCAGCACCGTACCCTGCCCTATGTGAACATCATCATCCTGAACGAACGGAGGGGAACCACATCCGACGACCGGGGAATGTTCTCCTTTGTGGTCCGGCCCAATGACACCATCCTGTTCAGCCACATGGGACATAAAGGGACCATCCATGTGATCCCCGATTCCCTCGCCGGACAGCAGTACCCTGCCGATATATTCATGGTAAGTGACACCTTCCATCTGGCTGAAGTAAGGATCTATCCCTGGAAAACCTACCAGGAGTTCAAGGAGGCCTTCCTGGCTCTGGACCTGCACGATGAAGATGAACAGCGTGCATACCAGAACATTGCACTGATCAAGACCCAGATCAAATTAAACAGGTACGGGGATGTGCCCAGCCCCTCAGTCAACTTCCGGGAGGTGATGCGCCAGGAATACAACCAGCTTTATACAGCAGGGCAAAGCCCCTACTACACCATTTTTGATCCCCTCAGGTGGGCCAAGTTCTTCGAATCACTGAAACGGGGTGATTTCAGGCAGGATGATGATTGATCCTGCACAATTTTCCTTCTCTTTCGTCAGTTAGTACTATATTCGGGAAGCCCTTTTGGGCTTACGCGAGTAAACTTCTGTACGTGAAAAACCTGCTACTCCCTTTACTGATGCTACTGTCCTGCGGAATGCTCCCTGCACAGGATACAGGCATGCTGACCGGTTCGGTCAGTGACAGTATCGGCCAGCCGGTGGAACTGGCCAACGTAACACTCCTGGGTACCAGTGAAGGGACCATGACAGATGAAAGAGGCAGGTTCAGCCTGGGCATCCCGGCCGGAAGATCCTATACGGTGGTGGTCTCCTGCATAGGTTTCAAGACCGAGCAATTCGCCATACGGGTTCAGAACGGTGAAACCAGGCAAAGGAACATCTCCCTGAACAGGGATGTACAGGTCCCTGAAAGAGGTATCGGTAACGACCAGGCAGGAAAGGGCCAGCACTTTCCAGCGCATCGATGTGGAAGACCTCACCTACATGCCATCCACAACCGGAAAGGTTGAGGCCATCATCAAATCCCAGGCTGGTGTCAGCTCCAGCAACGAACTGAGTTCCCAGTACTCGGTACGCGGCGGGAATTTTGATGAAAACCTGGTCTACGTGAACGATATAGAGATCTACAGGCCTTTCCTGGTCCGCTCCGGCCAACAGGAGGGTCTCAGCTTCGTGAACTCTGACCTGGTCTCCTCTGTGAAATTCTCAGCAGGAGGATATGATGCCCGGTACGGTGATAAGATGTCATCGGCCCTGGATATCACCTATAAGCGGCCCAGGAGCTTCGCGGGATCTACTTCCATCAGCCTGCTTGGTGCTGCTGTACACGTGGAAGGAGCCTCCAAAACACAACGTTTCACCTGCCTGGCCGGTTTCCGCTACAAGACCACTTCATACCTGCTGAATTCATTGCAGACTTCGGGAGACTACAAACCCCAGTTCTCAGACTTTCAGACCATGCTCACCTACCAGATTACCCGCAAGCTGGAAGTCTCGTTCCTGGGCAATTATGCCTCCAACAAATACCAGTTCATTCCCAGTGAGACCGATGTGGAATTCGGGACCAAGGACCTGCCCCTGAACCTGAAAATATACTACGATGGGCAGGAAATGGACCGCTTTGACACCTACCTGGGCGCCCTCTCCTTTAATTACCGGCCAAAAAAGGGTGTTTCGCTGAAACTGACGGGGTCAGCATTCAGGACCTCGGAACAGGAGACCTTTGATATTATGGGCCAGTACTGGATCAACGAACTCGACAATACCATTGATTCGGATACCTACGGGGACAGTATTCTCAATGTGGGGGTGGGATCAATGCTCACCCATGCCCGGAATTACCTGGATGCCTATGTGATATCCCTGAGCCACCTGGGCAGTGTCCAGCAGGATCTCAGGCATATCCAGTGGGGAATCTCCTACCAGTACCAGGAATTCTTTGACCGCATCAGCGAGTGGGAACTGATCGACTCCTCCGGCTATGTGATCCCCTATTCCGGGTCAGAGATCACACTCACCGACACGAGGCATTCTGAGAACCACATCTCCTATGGTATGATCAGTGCGTTTATCCAGAATACCAGGGAAATAGACGCCGGGGGAGCCGATATTTTCCTGACCACGGGGCTCAGGGGAACTGTCTGGAACTTCAACCAGACCACCATGGTGAGCCCGCGGATCACCATCAGTACCCAGCCTCACTGGAAAAGGGACATGATGTTCCATGTTTCCGGGGGATATTACTACCAGCCTCCCTTCTTCAAGGAGATGAGGATGCCCGATGGCAGCATCAATGAGGAGATCGAGCCCCAGCGCTCCATCCACCTCCTGGTAGGCGGGGATTACATTTTTCGATGTGGGACAGGCCCTTCAAACTCACCGGGGAAGCTTACTACAAGTGGCTTGAGAACCTGATCCCCTATAAGATCGAGAATGTACGTATCTCCTATGCAGGGGAGAATATTTCAAGTGGTTTCTCCAGGGGTATCGATTTCAAGCTGAATGGCGAATTCGTTCACGGTGCCGAATCATGGATGACCCTCTCCTTCCTCCAGACCAGGGAAGACGTGGAGGGTGATAAGATTTACGTTTTCGATGGTACAGGGTATGTTCTGGCAGATGCAGGTGAATTCCCAAGGCCCACGGACCAGATCTTTACCGTCGGGCTATACTTCCAGGACTATTTTCCCAATAATCCCGGGTACAAGGTACACCTGAATGCTTTTTACGGCACAGGGCTTCCCCTGAGCAGCCCCAATGATGAGCAGTATTATACAAGTGCGAGGATGAGGCCCTACCGAAGGATCGATATCGGTTTTTCCAAGGTGATCAAGCGTGAGGATGCTGAACTGGGAAGGAAGAACCCGCTGAAATACCTGAAAAGCATCTGGATCAGCGGGGAGATATTCAACCTGCTGGACATCAACAACGAAGCATCCTACATGTGGATACGTACCCTTTCTGACCAGCGGGGGATCCCCGGTCAGTTCGGAGTACCCAACTACCTGACCGGCAGAAGATTCAACATAAAGATCTCTGTCAATTTCTAAACCGTTACCGCTACTGGCACCGGGGCCTGCACCCGGGGCCAGGCATTACTTACACTTGCCGGAAACCAGGAACTTGCTGATCTCCATCCTGGTCCGCTCCCTGTTCTCCCATTGTGCCACCTCCCCGGGAAGCTGTGAAGGATCACCCTTGTAGCCGATGGCCATCATGGCAGCGGGTTCATACCGGGTGGGGATCACCAGGACCTCTTTGGCCTTCTCCCAGTCATAACCGGACATCTGGTGAACATACAGGCCCATATGTGTGGCCTGGAGGAGGAGGTTGGAGACAGCAAGGCCTGTCTCATAAAATGCCAGCCGGTTGGGCCTGTTCTTGTAGGTGGATACCACCTGGGACAGGGCCAGCACCAGCAAAGGGGCTGTCCTGGCCCATACCTGGTTACCCTCGTCCATCAGGTCCAGCAAGACCTTGTACTCTGGCATCTCCCTGGTTGCAAAAATAAACCTCCATGGCTGGGCGTTCCTGCTTGAAGGGGCCCACCTGGCGGCTTCAAAAAGCAGGTGGATGGCATCGTAATCCACCGGTTTGGGATCAAATGCCCTCGGGCTCCAGCGCTGTGTGATCAGTTCGTTGATTTTTTCCATGCTGTTGAATATGTGAAATGAAGAATGATATACTATTTATAACACGCACAGGAGCGATATGTTTTATTAACTTTATCGTTCCATTTGTTGAACCATTAAATAAGAGGTGATGCTATGAACACAAAAGATTATATCCAGCGAGAAGACAAATTTGGTGCACACAACTACCACCCACTGCCCGTGGTACTTGACCGGGGAGAGGGTGTGTATGTCTGGGACGTGGAAGGCAGGAGGTATTATGATTTCCTGTCAGCCTATTCAGCCGTAAACCAGGGACACTGCCACCCAAAGATCGTTGGGGCCATGAAAGAGCAGGCCGGGAGGCTGACCCTCACTTCCAGGGCCTTCTACAACAGCATGCTGGGGGAGTTTGAAGAGTACATCACCCGCTATTTCGGTTATGACAAGGTCCTGCCCATGAATTCAGGTGCCGAGGGAGACGAAACCGCCCTGAAACTCTGCCGGAAGTGGGCCTATGAAAAGAAAGGGATCCCGGAAAATGAAGCCAAGATCATCGTGTGTGAAGGTAACTTTCACGGCCGGACCATCACCATCATATCCATGTCCACAGATCCCGACTCCTACAAAGGATTCGGACCCTATACCCCCGGTTTTGTCACCATCCCCTATAACGATACGGAAGCCCTGAAAAAAGCCCTTGAGGATCCCAACGTTGCCGGATTCCTGGTGGAGCCCATCCAGGGTGAAGCAGGGGTCTACGTTCCCGATGAAGGATACCTGTCCAAAGCCTATGAACTATGCAAGGAGAAGAACGTCCTGTTCATCGCCGATGAGGTCCAGACCGGGCTTGCACGCACCGGGAAACTGCTGGCCTGTGACCACGAACAGGTCAGGCCCGATATCCTGATCCTGGGCAAAGCCCTGTCGGGCGGTGTATATCCCGTGTCGGTGGTTTTGGCTGATGACGGGATCATGCTTACCATCCGTCCCGGTGAACACGGCAGTACCTATGGCGGAAACCCCGTCGCAGCAAAAGTGGCCATCGCCGCCCTTGAGGTGATCAGGGAGGAGAAGCTGGCGGAACGTGCCGAGGAGCTGGGCGAAAAATTCAGGGCAGAACTGAAAAAGATCGACTCCCCCATGCTGGAACTTGTCAGGGGAAAGGGATTGCTGAATGCCATCGTGATCAAACCCACCAACGGGAAGACCGCATGGGATGTCTGCGTGGCCCTGAAAGAGAACGGGCTGCTGGCAAAACCCACCCACGAACACATCATCCGGTTCGCCCCGCCCCTTGTGATCACAGAGGAACAACTCATGGAGTCGGTTGCCATCATCAAAAAGACCATCCTCGCATTTTAGTTTAAGTTTAAAAGTTTATAAAGTTTATAAAGTTTATAAAGTTTATAAAGTTTATAAAGAAAAACCGGGACGTTTCGTTCCCGGTTTTCTTTATCCTAACTGCGAGCGCAGCGAGCAACCTATCCCCTTTCTCCTATCTATTCTTTCATGTACTTCACCACCCCGCTGGCTTCATCCCCTTCAACCTGGATCATGTACAATCCCGCATTCAATTCCGAAATATCAAGTGTGGTGATCCCGGACACAGAAGTATAATTCCTGCTGGACACCAGTTGTCCTGCGGGGCTGAATACGCGTACCTGGTAATCCCCCTCCGCCGGAAGTCCGATCCTGATCAGTCCATTGCCCGGATTGGGATACAACACAAAGGGAACTTTTTCTTCCACGCTGATTGCAACAGCACCATAGGTATAGATACCCTCGTCGCTTACCGTGTAATCAAGACCTGAAACGAGCTGGTCACCCTGGATGGTCACATGGTGTTCTTCCAGCATTTCCAGTCCCGGGATATCCACGACCAGGATGTACTCCCCGTCGGGTACGTTGGTAAAATAGAAATTACCGTAAGGATCGGTGGAGACATACGCCACCACATCCTCCTCAAGGGTTGATTTCTGGGCGGAGGATTTCTTTTTCAGGATTACCGAAGTCCTGGTCACTGGCCTGGCAAGGGTACCCTTCAGGTTACTTACCTCCTCGTAACTAATATTTCCTGTCACCCCGCCACTTCCATCCTCCGGTGTCAGTTTGGCCAGTTCCGAAGCTTTGATGTTCAGCAGTCCCCCGGCCTTGGTATCTGTCTTCACATCAAAGAAACTCGCCTCGTTCCAGCCAATGGCATCCCCGTAGTAGGTTGGCATGCCATCCGGGTATTCCAGTGGATGAGGTACTGCCAGCAGGGTATAATTGCCCGGGTATAGCCCCTCGAACAGATAATTGCCCCCTTCATCCAGCACAGTCGAATCAACTGCCGGGTAAGCCCCTGACCGGGTGGACTTGTAGGCTTTCACCCATCCTGCATAGATGGGAGAGCCAGACTGCTCGGTCACCATGCCGCCCACCTCGTTATCCACAACCAGGGGTACCATCCATACATCGTAAGGATACTGTGATTGGAGGTCACTCCCGCCCACGACAACGGCATCCTCCATCTGTGAATTGATCAAGCAGGTGAATACCTCCCCATCCGGTAACACCTCCAGGTCCCTTCCTGAAAGCCCGCTCCCGCTGTACATCAGGTGCGCGTTATTGTACCAGATGGGCGCACCGTTATAATCAAGCCCCAGGTGAAAGATCAGTCTGCTGTTTCCCGGAACGGTAACAGGCCCGATCACATCGTAATCCTGAAATTCGCCTGTACGTCCCATCACCGTTACATTACCCCCGGCATCCACATCGAAGCCGCGGAGCCCGGTGTTATAATCGGACGAAAGTGCATACCCCCACAGCTCCTTCCCCTCATCCAGGTCCAGTGTGGCCACGAAAATCCCGTAAGGATATTCCTTGTCAAGTGCCTCCCCCGCCACCTCAAAGGAATCACTCTGGAAAATCCCCGTAAGGTAAAGGACCTCATCATTCCAACTGATGGCATCCCAATCGATTTCCTGAGAGAATTCATCACTCTGTGCTCCTTTTTTTTCACCCCCGTAATACTCATGCATATTCTGGAACTGCCTGGTCCAGACTGTATCACCATCCGGGGTTATCCGGTACACAAACAGGTTGGAGTAATCCATGCCCTGAGCAGCGGTCTTGTAGATCAATTCCACATCCCCGAGCTGGAAATATCCCGTGCTGGTCTGTCCGGCAATAACCATATCCCCGTTCTTCATGGCCATCCCCTTAAATGCTTTGATTTCATCGTAATACCCGTAGCCACCCAGGGTTCCCCCCTGCACCCATACCTCCTGAAGTTTGTTGTCCAGTTTGAGGGCGAACAGGCCAGTGGTGTTATCTGGAGGAAGGGTGCCTGTTTCAAAAAGGAAGGGCCGGTCTGACTGTAACTTCCGAGTATCATTACATTTCCAAAAGCATCCGGTGCGATGGCCAGGTTCGGGATATATCCGTATTCCCCGGTATCGGTGGCAAATCCGGCGGTGAAGACACCGGCCAGTTCCAGGTTCCGGTCATATTTCAGCACATAGAGATAGTCGTCCAACTCTTCGCCAATCACTCCCTCACCGTTCAGGTTGAAGGGCTGGTTCCCCTTTCCAGCCAGGTAGACGGATCCGTCCCTTTTATCCATCATGGCTTCCGAATAGGGATACTGGTATTGATCCAGGTCCCAGACACCCTTGATTTCCAGGAGTTCACAATTATCATCGTAGCTGGCTATGATCTCCTGTTTACTGGCATTGTTAATGGGTACGGTTCGACCACCTGCCGTGACATCTGCACTCGAGGATGCAACAACCGTCAGTCCGCCCCTGAAGGAGAAAGCATCTGTGATATTATAGGTTCCCCTGATATAACTGGCTGACATGTAAGCTCCCTGGTCATCATACCTGATGAAACAGATGTTGTCAAAATCACTGTACACTTCGGTGAGCAGGGGATGGGTTACGTTTTTCCGGTACGTTGATCCGATCCAGAAGAAATTGTCCGACCCTGCATCGATCAGCTGGGATGAGGATAGATATCCACTAACCCCGACAAGGTCCGGGTCGCCGGAAACAAGGTGCTGCCCCGGGTTCTGCCCTGAAAGGGTATATGCCAGGCATGTGACGATCAGGAATGTAAAAAGTTTTTTCATAGCAACGATGATTTAGGTTAACTATACATATTGTAACGGATGCCCATGACCAGGATGTCATCCACCTGCTCCTCCCCGGCCATCCAGTTATTCAATTCATTGTTAAGTAATTCCTCCTGCTTCTTCACCGGTTCGGTGCTGATCCGCTGCAACAATCTTTTGAAGGGCCTGGATTTGTACTTTGATCCCTTTTCACCCCCGAACTGGTCGGGGAAACCATCCGAATATAGGTAGAGCATGTCCCCATCCTTCAACCGGATCTTGTGGTTGGTAAAGGGCTTCATCTCCTCCTCCACATGTTTCCCGATAGGCATCTTATCAGCCTTGTACTCAATGATCTCCCCCTTCCTGATGATCACCAGCGGGTTAAACGCCCCGGCATATTCAGCCCTGTCCAGCAGCCTGTCCATAACCACCAGGCACATATCCATCCCATCACTGGCCTGCCTGTCCTTGTGGGACATGGCATTGAGAATGTATGTCCTCAGGCGGTCCAAAATCTCATTGGCCTGCAGGATCTCGTCCTTGTTTACGATCTCATTCAGGAAGGTGAGTCCCAGCATGCTCATGAAGGCACCGGGCACACCATGTCCCGTACAGTCAGCAGCACAAACAATGACCTGGTCATTCTTCTGCTCCACCCAGTAGAAATCGCCACTTACAATATCCCTTGGCCTGAACAGGATAAAATGATCGGGCAGGGTTTTCTCCAGCATGAGTATCCCCGGCAGAACAGCCTGCTGGATATGACGCGCATACTGGATGCTGTCAGTTATCTCCTTGTTCTTGTCAACGATCTCATCCCGCTGAGCCTCGATCTCCACCTTCTGGTCCTCGATCTCCCTGGTGCGTTCCCTCACCCTCTGCTCCAGGATCCGTTTCTCCTTAATCAGCTGGCGTTCACGGTATTTAATAAAACCGTAAACCAGGGAAAGCCCGGCCAATATCTCAAAAAGAATGAACCAGACAGTTTTCCAGAAAGGTGGTTTGATGGTAAAAGCAAAGCTGGCCTCCACTTCCGTAGCCACCCCGTCCAGGTTATAGGCTTTCACCTTGAATACGTAGTTTCCGTTGGGATCTTCCTGTAGGAGAACGACCGGTCTGTTCCCAGGTCTGACCAGTCATCATCATACCCCTCCAGGAAAAAGGAGAACCTGTTCTTGGCAGAGATGGTGGTATGGATCCCTGTAAAACTGAAATCCAGCGAGTTCCTGTTGTAAGGAAAGGAGGGGTGCAGTGTTTTGCTGTCAGGATCGGCTACATATTCCTCACCGTCAACGATAGGTGGGAAAAGGATCAGGTCGGGCGGGGTCGGATCCTTGACGTCATAACGGGGCAGGTAATGGACAAGCCCTGCAACGGTCCCGATCCAGAGCTCATTACCTTCCCCCCTGGATACTGCCCGGGCATTGGTTTCCAGCGGATAAAACCCATCCTCATAGCCATAATAGTCAGACATGCCGGTGGTAACATCCAGTTTCCTGACCCCGCGCTCAGTACCGATCCAGAGCGATGTGCTGTCAGAGAATGCCACGAAATAGGTGGTATTGGAGGGGAGGCCCTGTTCTGCTCCGTATTTCACGATCTCCGGTTTCTCGCCGGTGATTATCTTGCACAATCCCCTGTCGGTGGCCACCCATACATTGCCCTTCACATCATGGGACAGGTCAAGGCAGACATTGGAGGATAGGCTGTCATCCACCGAGAAATTGGCAAGGTGACCGCCCTCAAAGGAAAATACAGAAATCCCTCCCTCTGTGGCGCAGTAAATGGCATCACCCACCAGCTCCAGGTCGTTGACCCTGTAATCGATCAGGTGATCCATCTCCCGGGGCATGGTGGCCCTGCCATTCTTGTAGATATAGATCCCCGAATCGGTGGCACACCACAATTTCCCGTCCGCGGTATGGAGAAGGCTGAAAAACTGGAGGTCTTCCGTACTGTGCCCGTTGAAGGTAACCTGCTGGATGGATCTCCCGTTGTGGTAGAGCAATCCGACATCGGTCCCTATGTAGATGTTGCGGGATGCATCCTCGGCAAATGACAACGGGGTAGTGCCCTCGACAAAACCTTTGTTTTCATCCATCAGGTAGGTTTTACCGTTGCGCATATAGAGCAGTTGGCCATAGGCTCCGCACCAGGTGCGTCCACGGGAATCATGATACACTGCATTCACCTGGTTTTCAGGAAGACCATGCTCCGTATCATAGATCTCAAAGATCACCCTGCCATACTTGGAGGCGCCGCCCAGTGTGGCCAGCCAGATATTCCCGAATTTATCTTCGGTGATATCGGTAACGATATCGTGAACCAAATTGTTCTCGGCTGATATATACCTGAAATCTCCCTGGTCATACATCCAGATCCCATCTTCGAAGGTCCGGATCCAGACCCTTTGGTGGCTGTCCTCATAGATCTCTGATGCAACCGGTTCAATGGAGTGCCCGCTGGAAATATTCCGGAATTTCCCGTTATCGTAAACATACAGCCCTCCCACATAGGTGCCACACCACACCCTGCCCAGGTGATCAACCATCATGGAGAGCACGGTTTCATCTTTAAGGCCCTGTTCGTATCCCAGCCACCTGGTATAATCAGCGCTGTTGATCCGGATCCCGGATGCCTCGTTGGCGTACCAGATGGCCCCCTCGTGGTCCTCAACAATATCCCGGATCACATCCTCCTCTTTCTGTTTCCGGTATGTATAGGGATCATCAAAAACCGTCAGCCCCATAACCGGGAAGGTGGAAAAATAGACCCTGCCCCTGGAATCCACAAAAGAAGCCACGATGGCATTGTCGGTGAGTGCATCCTCCTTTGAATAGGAAAGAATGGTATCAGGGGTGATGACCGAAATCCCGTAAACTGTAATGGCCCAGATATTCCCGTTACCGTCATCCAGAATATCGTCAATCCGGTTATTCACCAGGCCGTCCTCGATAGTGAAGACCCTGAAATCAGACCCATTGAACGCTGCAACTCCCCCCTCCGTGCCCAGCCAGACCTGACCATCGCTGCTCACGGTGATGCAGTTGACAAAATTATCAGGAAGTCCGTTGAGGGTGTTGAAATATTCAAATTCATAACCGTCATACCTGGCTGCCCCAACCTGGGTGGCAACCCAGATATATCCTTCATGGTCCTGGCATATGCTATTCACTGTGATCTGCGGCAGTCCGTTCTGGATGGTGTAGTTGTCAAACGGGATCATCTGGGCTGCAGAGGGATTCATGAAGGCTGTCAGAATCAGCAGGCCTGCGGCCCTTATCACCAGCATTTGAATGATTCTTTTTCTATCTTGCATGGAGGACAATAAAGTTTCAATTTATGAAAAAATATCTCTCCCTGCTTTTCATGTTATCAATAATTACCGGTTGCATACAACCAGAAAGCAGGACCTGGATCATCCCGGTGACCATTGATCCGTCAGACCTGGAATTATCTCCGGCGCAGTTGGAAACTTTTGAAAGCCGCCGGAAAAGGCTCTCGGATGCCATGGAAGAGGGAACCCTGATCCTGAAATCTGATGATCCTGAAAGCCACAACCGCCACCAGTTCCGCCCCGGAAACCCCTTCTATTACCTCACAGGTCTCGACACCCCGGGGAGCTATCTGATCATGGGAAATACAGGTACTGATCCCCTGATCCTGTCGCTGCCCCCCCGGACCATCAGAAGTCTTATTTATGATAAGGAACCTCTCCCTGCCGGTCAGTTAAAAGAGCGGTATGGTGCTGACCGGGTCATTTCCCGGCACGAAGTACCCCAGATCATTGACAGCATCCTGGGGCTGGGCCTGCGTGTCTACACCGACACCCGCAACAGGGAACTCATGAGCGAACTCTCCATGGTTGCGGAAAAGAGCGGAAATAATCCGGAGTTCTTGAGCGTGTCTCCCATGCTGGATGAGATGCGGGTTCTGAAAGATCCCATGGAGGATGAAAGACTCCAGAAGGCTTGCAACATTACTGCCCTGGCTCTCACGAGGGCCATGAAACAGTGCAGCCCGGGGCAATACGAATTTGAAATGGAATCTGTCATCGAAGGGACATTCCTCGAATACGGTGCCGCCATGCCAGGATTTCCCTCCATTGTGGGATCAGGCCCCAACAGCACTGTTCTGCATTATGAATCCAACAACCGACAGATGGAGAGCGGGGAGTTGTTACTGATGGATATTGGTGCCGAGTATGGGTATTATTCGGCCGATATCACCCGCACCATCCCTGTGAACGGCAGGTTCTCAAAGGAACAGGCAACCATCTACCAGCTGGTGCTGGATGCACAGCATGCAGCCATTGAAGAGATGGTTCCCGGGAATGGATTCATCGAAGGACATATGGCTGCCAGGAAGGTCATTGTGGATGGGCTGGTAAAGCTAGGCCTGATCACCGATCCAGGGTCACCCTGGCAAATACGGTTTTACATCCTCTATCCCTCTTCCCATTACCTGGGCATGGATGTCCATGATGTGGGTTCCATGGGAGGAAGTTTTGCCCGGTTCCTGGAACAAACCCCCATGGATTCTGTGGTAAGCAGGTCCCTGGAACCCGGTATGGTGCTCACCATCGAACCGGGCCTCTATTTCCGTGAAAAGGGTCTTGAACAGATCAGCGAGATCTTTTCGGAAGAGGCCGATTCCTCGGAAATTGCAGCCTTTGTGGCAAAGGTGCGCCCTGTCTATGAAAAATACCTGAACACAGGCGTCCGCATTGAGGATGACATCCTGATCACCGCCACCGGTAACATCAACCTCTCCCGCTACGCCCCGAAGGAGATCCGGGACATTGAGCAAATCATGAGGTAGCCGGAAAGAAGAGGATTGGCAAGTCTGTTGCCCCGTTAATGGATAAGATATTTCACCAGTTCCACCCCATGTCCCCACCCAATCTTCAGGACATAGGTGCCTTTTGGTTGATGAGAGAGATCCAGTGAAACCATGCCCGCTGTCGCGGGGAAATCCGATGCATGGATCACCTGTCCCACACTGTTGTACACCTCAACCCGGTAATCCCCTGTCACCGGGAATTCAAGGTGGACCAGACCGTTGCCCGGATTGGGATAAGCTACAGGGCCCTTCGTGGGGATCACACCAATATCCACCTGACCGGAGGTCCGGATCCCGTCGTCCCTCACCTCGAAATCAAGTCCTGAAACGGTCCTATTCGGTTCAATGGTCACCTCATAGGAGCTGATCATGGGCAATCCCGGAATGTCAACGATCAACGTGTACTCCCCGCTATAACTACCTTCAATGCTGTAGTTCCCAAGATCATCGGTATACACGAGTGCTTTTACCTCATCTTCCTGGGGGGTGGATTTACTGGTGGTTTTCTTACGCAGCAGGATCACGGAGGTCCGGGTTACCGGTCTGCCAGCCGTTCCCTTTTTGCCAAATCCCTCACCATAACTAATGTTACCTGTCATTTGGATAGTATCCCCCGGGAAACTGGATACCTGCATCTCACGAAGCGCGATATCCCTGACCGAATCCCTGGTTTCAAAAACCACATCCACCACTTCCGCATCACCCCAGGCGACAACATCCCCGTAATAGGTGGGATATGCTAACACATCCCGATCAGGATCAGCCCTCACGATATAGCGCCCTGGCTGGATCCCAATGAAAAGATAGGATCCATCGCTTTCGAGGAGGGTCGTATCGGTCATCGGAAAAGCCCCCGATTCCGTGGACCGGTATGCTCTCATTGTTCCGGAGGAAACTGGTAAGCCGAATTCCATGCTCACCTTTCCGGCCAGCCTGGTCTCTTCGGTGATTCCATAGGGGGCGACAAGGTGCTGTGCATCCAGGTCGCTTAAGAGGATGAATGCCAGTAAAAGTATGATGGAGCGTTTCATTCAGAATGTAACCTACAAATAAGTTTAGTGGTTCTCACCCAAACCCACTAAAAAATGCAATTATCAATAGCATTGACCAGGTAGCAACACACGCATTCTGAAAAACCGGGAGTCGAAGTCGCCACCTGTTTGATGCTACGGACTTAAGACTTTGCACTTTATAAACTTTCTTCGGCTTACGCCTCAGTTCGTTCTTCGGCTTCGCCTCAGATCCTCTGGTGCGGTTTACAAACTTTACAAACTTTACAAACTTTACAAACTTTACAAACTTCAGACTAACTCTACTTTGGTGATCCTGTCTCCCTCCCGGATCTCATCAATCACCTCGAGGCCTTCAACCACTTTCCCGAAACAGGTGTGCTTCCGGTCCAGGTGGGCGGTGTTGGTGCGGGAGTGGCAGATGAAGAACTGGGAGCCTCCCGTGTCGCGTCCTGCGTGGGCCATGGAGAGGACACCCCGGTCGTGGTACTGGTTGTCGCCATCCAGTTCACATTTGATGGTATAACCGGGTCCGCCCATGCCGGTTCCGTCGGGGCAGCCACCCTGGATCACAAAGTCGGGGATCACCCGGTGAAAGGTGAGGCCGTCATAGAAACCCTCTTTGGACAGTTTGAGGAAATTTTCTACGGTACCCGGAGCATCCTGGTCGTAAAACTCCACCTTCATGACACCCTTTTCGGTATGGATTTCAGCTTTTTTCATATTCAATGGTTTTGTGCAACCACGAAATTAGTAAAAAATCCTGCACTACCGGTGCCGCTGTTCCAGCACCCGTTCCACATCCCCGATCCCATATCCTTTTGCAGCAAGCAGCACCATCAGGTGGTAGACCAGGTCGGCCGCTTCGTTCAGGAACAGGTGGTCATCGGAGTCCTTGGATTCGATCACCAGCTCCACGGCCTCCTCGCCCACTTTCTGGGCGATCCTGTTGATCCCTTCCTGGAAAAGCCTGGTGGTGTAGGAGTTCTCCGGCATCTCCTCCTTCCTCTGTTGTATCAACGCCTGGAGGATATTCAGAAAGCCGGCTTCACTCCTGTTGGTCTCATCAAAACAGGTATCGCTTCCCGTATGGCAGACAGGTCCCACAGGGGTGACCTTGATGAGCAGGGTATCCCGGTCGCAATCCTCAAGGATCTCCTTTACATTCAGGAAATTGCCGCTCTCCTCCCCCTTGGTCCATAGGCGGTCCCTGGTGCGGCTGTAAAAGGTAACCTGTCCCTCAGCCCTGGTTTTTTCGAAGGCCTCTTCATTCATAAATCCCAGCATCAGTACCCGGAGGGTGTCCGCATCCTGGATGATGGCAGGAATAAGGCCATTCAGCTTTGTAAAATCCATGTTATCTGACTATAATATTGTTTTGCTTCAAGTAAAACTTCAATTCAGGAACCGGGATCTCGTTGTAGTGGAAGATACTAGCCGCCAGGGCTGCATCGGCCCTGCCCTGCTCAAAAACCTCCACAAAATGCTCCTTCTTTCCGGCACCCCCGGAGGCAATCACCGGGATGGAAAGCATTTCGGACAGGGAGCGCAAAGCGTCGCAGGCGAAGCCATCCTTGGTGCCGTCATGGTTCATGGAGGTAAAGAGGATCTCCCCTGCTCCCCGTTCCTGGGCTTCTTTGGCCCAGCTGAAGAGCTCTTTGTCAGTGGGGATCCTTCCCCCGTTCACAAAGACGGTCCAGCGTCCCTCCCTGAGCTGTGCATCAATGGCCACCACCAGGAACTGGTTCCCGAATCCCCCGGCAATACGGTCCACCAGGTCCGGATCACCAACAGCAGAGGAGTTGACCGATACCTTATCGGCCCCGGCTGACAGCAACACCTCCGCATCTGAAACATGGTTGATCCCCCCGCCAACCGTAAAGGGAATGTTCAGGTTTTCGGCGATGCGGCGGACCAGGTCGGCGAACAGCTTCCTGCCCTCATGGGTAGCAGTGATATCCAGGTAGACCAGTTCATCGGCCCCATCCCGCGCATATTTTGCACCCAGTTCCACAGGATCCCCCACATCAACAACGTTCTCGAAGTTGATCCCCTTTACCGTCTTCCCGTTCCTGATATCCAGGCAGGGTATGATCCTTTTGGCCAGCATCGTCAACTGTTATTCAGAATGTAGGTTTGTAAATCCTTCAGCTTGATCCTCTGCTCATAGATCGCTTTTCCCACGATCACCCCGTCAAGTCCCTCCCGGTCCAGCTGCTCAATATCCTCCATCCTGCTGATCCCCCCGCTTGCAACCAGGTGGAGTTCCGGAAGGGATTCCCTGATCCCCCTGTAGGTTTCCAGGGAGGGGCCCTCCAGCATGCCGTCCAGGTCAATATCGGTACAGATGGCCGTGGTGATCCCTTTCCCGGTGTATTCCATGAGAAAATCGAGCAGACCCAGGGCCGTATCCTCTTCCCATCCTGAAACAGCGATCTTGCCTTCCCGGAAATCTGCACCCAGGATGATCTTCCCGGGGCCGTATTGTGCAAGCCATCCCAGGAACATCCCGGGGTCCTTCACGGCAACGCTTCCCCCGGTGACCATCCGGGCACCGGAATCAAAGGCGATCCGCACATCCTCATCGTTGCGGAGCCCTCCCCCTGCATCGATCACCAGTCCGGTCCTGGAAGCGATCATTTCAAGGATGCGGTAGTTGACCATCCGCTGCTCCCGGGCCCCGTCCAGGTCCACCAAATGGAGCCTTTTGAGCCCGTGGTCCTCGAACATCATCGCCATCTCCAGGGGATCGCCGTACTCCTTCTTCTGGTCATAGTCCCCCTGGCAAAGCCTGACGCACTTCCCGCTGATAATATCGATGGCAGGAATGATCCCGATCATAGCTTCAGAAAATTTGAAAGTATCCGGCTTCCGGGATCACCGCTCTTTTCCGGGTGGAACTGGGTAGCATAGAAATTCCCCTTCTGCAGGGCAGCACTGAAGGGAAGCATATAATCGCATAGTGCAGCCGATTCGTCACAGGCCGGCACATAATAGGAGTGGACGAAATAGACGTAGGCACCTGAAAGGGATGCATCAATCAGGGCTCCCTTCACCTCTGTGAGCCTGTTCCAGCCCATATGGGGAACTTTGAGTCCTCCTTTGGGAAAACGCTTCACCGGCTGGTCAAAGATGCCTATACAGGCTGTATCGCCCTCCTCCGACAAGCTGCACATGAGCTGTTGGCCCAGGCAGATTCCCAGGACAGGCTGGGTAAGGCCTGCAATCAGCCTGTCCAGTCCACGTTCCGCCAGGTAGTCCATGGTGGTGCCTGCCTCACCCACACCCGGGAAGATCACTTTGTCCGCCCCCATGATCTTCTGCGGATCATCGGTGATCTCAGCCGCCACTCCCAGCCTTCTCAGGGCATGGTCCACCGAGCGTATATTCCCTGCATTGTATTTGATGATGGCTACATTCATGGGAAGAGCATGCTATAATTTCCCCTTGGTAGAGGGAAGTGCCTGGCTGTCATGATCCAGCTTCACCGCCTCCCGGAGGGTTTTTGCAAAGGCCTTGAATACTGCTTCGATCTTGTGGTGTTCGTTCTCCCCTTCGGCACCGATATTCAGGTTGCATTTTGCAGCATCGGAAAAGCTTTTGAAAAAATGAAAGAACATCTCTGTGGGCACATCCCCGATCCGCTCCCTGGCGAATGCCACATCCCATACCAGCCATGGCCTTCCCCCCAGGTCAATGGCCACGCTGGCCAGTGCATCATCCATGGGCAGGACAAACGCATATCTTCCGATGCCCCTTTTATCGCCCAGGGCCTTTGCAAAAGCTTCACCCAGGGTAATAGCCGTATCCTCCATGGTATGGTGCTCATCCACATGCAGGTCCCCCGTGGCCTTAATCACCAGGTCGAGTCCCCCGTGCTTCCCCAGCTGTTCAAGCATGTGGTCCAGGAAACCCAGCCCTGTAGAGATATCTGTCCGGCCCTCGCCGTCCAGGGAAAGTTCCACGGTAATCCCGGTTTCCCCGGTAATCCTCGTCTGGATGCTGTGCCTCATCCGGGACCGGATAAAGCGTACAACCTCATCCCAGTCCCCGCTCACCAGCACACAAGTCTCTTGCAATGCTTTCTCTTTCAGCTCCTTTCTCCTTATCAGGCGGACCAAACATGATCCCTTTGGCACCCAGGTTCTTTGCCAGTCGGATGTCGGTTATCCGGTCACCGATCACATAGGAGTTCTCCAGGTCATATTCCTGCCCCAGGTACCTTGTGAGCATCCCTGTTCCCGGTTTCCGGTTGGGTGATTGCTCTCCGGGCAGGGAGGGATCGATATGTTCGGCATCAAATGAAACCCCTTCATTCCTGAATGCGGTGAGAAACTTCTCATGAACCGGGGTAAAATCCTCTTCCGGGAAGGAAGCCGTTCCCAGCCCGTCCTGGTTGGTGACAAGGACAAGTTCATAGTCGGTGTAACTCCTCAGTTTATACAGGTTGCGGAAAACACCCGGGATAAACTCCAGTTTTTCAAGGGAATCCACCTGGAAGTCCTCCGGGGGCTCCTTGATCAGCGTACCGTCACGGTCCAGGAAAATAACACGCTTCTTCATGATCTAATGTTGATCCGTTTGTTGTTCATAATCTGCAAGGGCATCCAGCAGCCTGCTGTTCTCCTCCCCGGTCCCCACGGTAATCCTCAGGCACCCTTCACAAAGTGGCATGGAAGAGCGGTCCCTGACAATGATACCCCGGTCCATCAAAAATGCATAGATTTCCCGGGGCTGGTCCACTTCTACCAGCAGGAAATTGGCATCGGACGGGTATACATGCTTCACACATTCAAAGGAATCCAGTTTTTCTGACAGCATAGCGCGACCCTCCAGGATCCGTTCCACCCAGGATCTCTTGCTTTTACCGGTTTCAAGCCTTCTCAGGGCTTCCTCCAGGGTGAGGGCATTCACGTTATAAGGGTATTTTACAGCCGACAGGTAACCGGTCAGCTCGGGATGGGCGAAGACCATTCCCAGCCTGATCCCGGCAAGGCCCCACGCTTTGGAAAGGGTCTGGAGCACCACCAGGTTTTTCTTCTCAGGGACCAGTGAAAGCAATCCCGGTCCGGTGCTGAAATCGATATATGCCTCGTCCACCACCACCATACAGGGGGCGTTGTCGATGATCTCCAGCATGGCTCTCCCCTCCAGGGAATTGGAAGTGGGATTGTTGGGAGAACAGAGGAAAACCATTTTCGTGTTGTCATCCAACGCATCCAGGACCGCAAGGGGATCGAGGCTGAAATCCTCCTTCAGCAGAACGCTTTTACAGGCCACGTCGTTGATGGCAGCACACACGGAATACATGCCGTAAGTGGGATCCACGATGACCACATTATCCCTTCCGGGAACACACAATACCCTGAAGAGCAGGTCAATCCCCTCATCGCTTCCGTTGCCCAGGAAGAGGTTGCCAGGTTGCTGGCCCTTCATGGAGGCCAGCTTTTCCTTCAGTGCTGCCTGATGCGGATCGGGATACCTGTTCAGTGGAGCATTGAAGGGATTCTCATTGGCATCCAGGAATACGGAGGCTGAACCGGTGTAGTCATCCCGGGCAGAAGCGTAAGGGATCAGGCTGCGTATGTTTTCCCTGACCAGGTCGCCTATCCGGAAATCACGTTCCATCCCCGGTGCTTTTCAACCTGATGGATACAGCATTGGCATGGGCCTGCAGCTGCTCTGCACCCGCCATGGTCATGATGGCATCCCCGATGTTGTGCAGTCCGTATTTGCTGATCTCCTGGAAGGTGATCTTCTTGTAAAAGCTGTCCATGTTCACCCCGCTGTATGCATGGGCCCACCCGTTGGTGGGAAGGGTGTGGTTGGTCCCCGAGGCATAATCACCGGCACTTTCCGGGGTATAATCCCCCAGGAAGACCGAGCCTGCATTGACCACCATTTCTGCCAGCTCCTGGTAATTCTCCGCCACAATGATCAGGTGCTCCGGGGCATACATGTTGATCATTTCCATAATCTCCTCCTGGTCTTTCAGAAGGATCATCTTACTGTTTTCCAGTGCCTTGGAAGCTATTCTCTTCCTGGGAAGCTGCTCCAGCTGTGATTTCAGTTCAGCCTGTACCCGGCCGATCATATCACCCGAATCGGTCACCAGTAACACCTGGCTGTCGGGCCCATGCTCGGCCTGGGAGAGCAGATCGGAGGCAATATAGGCCGGATTGGAGGTGGCATCTGCTATGACAGCCAGTTCCGAGGGGCCTGCCGGCATGTCGATGGCCACGGTCTCCCGGCTAACGATCTGCTTTGCCATGGTCACATACTGGTTCCCCGGACCGAATATCTTTTTCACGGCCGGAATGCTTCCAGTACCATGGGCCATGGCTGCAATAGCCTGCACACCACCCACCCGGAACACCCGGTCGATCCCCAGAAGGTCTGCAATATAAAGGATGTTTGGATTCATATTCCCCTTACTGTCAGGTGGCGAACAGAGGACCACCTCCCCGCACCCGGCAAGTTTTGCCGGGATCCCCAGCATCAGTACCGTTGAGAGCAGCGGGGCCGATCCACCCGGGATGTATAGCCCCACCCTGCTGATGGGAACCGGTTTCTGCCAGCAGCGTACCCCGGCGGTGGTCACAATGGTCTCTGACTGGTGGATCTGCTTCTTGTGGAAGGTCAGGATGTTCCAGTGTGCCTCCTCAATGGCCCGCTTCAGGGAAGCATTCACCTGCTCCCGGGCAGCCCTGATCTCAGAGGAGGGTACCTCCAGGGCATCGATCTCCACCCCGTCATACTCCCTGGTATAGGCTCTGACAGCCTGGTCACCTTTTTCTGCGACCTCCTTAATGATCTCGGTTACCTGTTCCTCCAGCTTTGAGTGGTTCAGTTGTGGGCGCTGAAGGATCAGGGACCATTCTTTGCGTTCAGGATAACGAATAATATACATGGTAGATAATGTTACGTCAAACAATCATTTTCTCAATGGGAATCACCAGGATACCCTGTGCCCCAAGTTCTTTCAGCCGGTCGATCACCTCCCAGAAGGTTTTCTCGCTGAGTACCGAATGGACCGAACTCCATCCCTCCTCTGCCAGGGGCATGACGGTGGGACTTTTCATCCCGGGAATCACATCTATGATCTCCTGCAGGTGCTCATTGGGTGCATTGAGCAAGATGTATTTGTTGCTGGATGCCGCCTTGACACTCCGGATCCGGAAAAGCAGGTCAGCCAGGACCGGTTTCACCTCTTCATCCAGGTTCCGTCCGGCTATGATCACCGCTTCAGACCTCATGGCTGTCTCCACCTCTTTCAGTCCATTGCTGATCAGGGTACTCCCCGAACTGACAATGTCAAAAATGGCATCCGCTATCCCGATGGAAGGAGCCAGCTCCACCGATCCGCTGAGCACATGTACATCCGCGCTGATACCGTGTTCTCCCAGGAAATTCTTGAGGATCACCGGGTAGGATGTGGCAATGCGCTTTCCCTGAAGATCCTCCAGTCCACGGTATGACCAGGATTTGGGTATTGCGATGGAAAGCCTGCACCTTGAGTAACCCAGCCGCTCCACCAGGTCAACACTGCACCCCTTCTCTGCATACTCATTCTCCCCGACAATACCGATGTGCGCAACTCCATCCTCCACGTACTGGGGAATATCATCATCCCTGAGGTAGATGACCTCCAGTGGGAAGGACTGGGCCACTGAACGGAGTTTGCGGGAACCGTTATTCAGGATGATCCCCGCCTCCTTCAACAGCTCCAGCGATTTCTCGCTGAGCCTGCCCGATTTCTGTATGGCTATTCTGATTTTCTGCATATGGATCTGTTTAAACAAAAAAAGGTCTGCAGTATCTGCAAACCTTACTTCTAATATTCCGGGTCACATTTTACTGCACAGGTTCCTAGCCAATCACATGGTGATGGTGATGCCGGATGCTATGCTGCCTGTAACGCCTCATTTTTTTCAATTGTTTTGCAATATTAGCTATTAATCCGTAAACAACAAAACCTATTTCAGGATTAAATTAACGTTATCAGATATCTTTCAGCAACACATTGGAAGGAGACTCGCGGATGGAATGGAGAATGTGTTCATGGATCTTGGTGATCCGGTTCAGCTCCTCCGATTCTGTCACCACCATGTGGTCGCTGCCCACGTTTTCCATCTGCTTGTAGACAAAATCCACAGTGATTTTATGGATATCCACGGCTGGTACGTATGAACGGACCTTGGGATTGTCTGCCGCCAGTTCAGCCAGGATGCCGGCACTGACCAGTTCGTAGACCAGTTCATTCACCAGCCTCATGGGGATCCCCAGCTCGTGGCTGAGAATATCGGTATTCCAGGGATCACCTCCCTCTTCAAAGTTCCTGATGATGTGGTGGGCAATGAGCAGGGTCAGGATCCGTTTGTTGTTGTGGCTCAGCTTCAGTGCATCCTCCTCGAACTCATAGTTCTCAATATTCTGGTAAGCAAACGAGAGCTCCGCCCCCATCAGCAAAATGAGCCAGGTAATCTGAAGCCAGAGCAGGAACAGGGGGATCATGGCTATACTGCCGTAAAATGTATTGAATCTCCATACCCCGATCTGCAAGTCCTGGTAGAGGGACTGGAAGATCACCGCTACCGTTCCGGCAAATACCCCGGCAATCAGGGCATATTTGAATTTCACCTTGGTATTGGGCATCACGATATAGACGATGGTGAAGAGCAACCAGGTGGAGATAAAAGGAACTGACTTGATAAGCACCTGCAACACCGGGGCGATCAATTGGAACTCCTCCGCCGCCGTCTGCATCTTTACCAGCATACTTCCCGAAAGACCAATGGCAAAGGGACTGAGGATCATGATGGCCAGGTAGTCCGAGAATTTCCTGGCCGGACTGCGTGCCTTCCGGATCTGCCATATATCATTAAACGAGGCCTCGATATTGTTCAGAACCTGGATAACCGACCAGAAGAAGATCACACCACCCACACCTGCCAGAATTCCACCCCTTGCATTGGCAAGCAGGTTATCCACCATCTGGGTCACCCATTTCATGATCTCATCCTGTTCGGTCATGTTATTATTGATGACCTCATGCAGACGGTCCTCGAAACCGAAGTTGCGGGCAATGGCAAAAGCAATGGCAAAGATGGGGACGATGGAGAGCATGGTAAAATAGGTCAGCGCTGCTGCCCTTACCGCGGCCCGGTCTTCAAAAAAACCCTTGAAGGCCAGGATGTAGATCCTCGATTGCCTGATCAGGAATGTCTTACGGCGTGATTTGGAAGTGAGATCGTGGGACCAGATCTCCTCCTTGAAGAAGGTCCGTACCTTTTTTAGCATGCCAGTCGCTTTAACCGAACAAATATAATAAACTTGCCCGAAGGATATGGGGAAAAACTAACTTTGCCGGAAATTGAACACCATGGCAACACTGAAAGAGAGGTTTCAGAAATGGAAAGAGACCCGTTCCTTCTGGCAGAAGGCAGGGGATATTTTCTTTTGGGGACTGCTGGTCCTGCTTATCATTCCGGGTCCGCGCAAGGCCATCTCCACCACGGTCAACCGCGTGGTATTGCAGGTCAAATCCCCCGGGTTGATCCCGGATGCGAACCAGGTACGGATGGGAGACAATGATTACCAGTGGGAATTGTCGGATGCACAGGGCAATCCCCTGGATGTGAGCTCACTGAAAGAGGATGTTGTATTCCTGAATTTCTGGGCCACCTGGTGCCCGCCGTGCGTGGCCGAACTTCCCGAAATTACCAGGGCGTATGAAAAACACGGGGAATCGGTGGTCTTCCTGCTGGTGACCGATCAGGAACCATCGGTTGTGGAGGCCTTTCTTGAAACCCATGGATACACACTCCCGGTATTCTATACCAGCAGCCGGGTGCCGCCTGTATTTGAACACAGGGGGATCCCCACCACCTACATTATCTCCCGGGAGGGACGGATCGTGGTGAAGAAAACGGGGGCGGTGAATTGGGATTCCCGGGGGACGGACCGCATTTTTGAGCAGCTGCTCAGGTAGTTTTCCTGTAATTGGTCACCGCCAGGGTCAGGATCAGCACTGCATAGATCCCCAGACTGAGAAATTCCCTTCTGATATCGGCAAATCCGGATCCCTTCAGAAGGATCATGCGGATCACCTTCATGAAATAGGCGGCCGGGTTGAACAGGTTGATCTTCTGGGCCCAACCGGGCATGCTTTCCACGGGGGTAAACACGCCACTCATCAGGATAAAGGTGACCATAAAGAAAAAGGCTATGAACATCATCTGTTGCTGGGTGTGGGAAATGGTGGAAAGGAACAGCCCGAATCCGAGCACAACCAACAGGTATACACAGGTAAACAGGAACAGCAGTGCCAGGCTTCCCTCAATGGGAAGTCCGTAAAGAAGCCTCCCCACCACCAGTCCGAAGGCCAGTTCAAAAAGGGCAATGATCCAGAAGGGAAGCAATTTGGCAGTGAGGAACTGGTACTTCCTGATGGGGGTCACATTGATCTGCTCAGTTGTGCCCATCTCCTTCTCCCTCACCAGGTTCAGTGCAGTGAGCATCATCCCGATCAGGGTTACAACGATCACCAGGATCCCGGAAAACATATAGATCTTATAATCCAGCAGGGGATTGTACCACAGTTTGGGGATGATCTCCAGGGAGGGCATCCCTCCACCCTCCTCCAGACCAAACCACTGGGCCCTGATCTGGCTGTTGTAGGCACTGACGATCCGGGTACAGTAGGCGTTGATCAGCCCGGCCTCGGTGGCATTGATGGCATTGACAACCAGTTGCAGGTCAGTTTCCTGCTCCCTGTAGAGCCTGGCCTCAAAACCGTGTGTAATCTGCAGGATCGCGTCCACATCACCCTCGGTAAGCATTTTAAGAGCATCCTGGTAACTGCTGGTATGCCTGTCAATATTAAAGAAGGGCGATCCCGAAAACTGGGAAACCAGAAGGCGTGATGCCTGTGAATGGTCCTGGTCCACCACCGCCATCTTGATATCCTTCATTTCAAGACTGGCTGCGTAGGTAAGCACGATCATCTGGACCACAGGAATCACGAATATGACCGGGATCATGAACCTGTTACGGAAGATCTGTTTGAACTCTTTGACCAGCAGTGTGATTAGTATACCCATGGTTCGTGTGCTTTACTCCAGTCTGATATTGAACCGCCTGACAGCAGCAAGAATGAAAAAGAGGGTCATACCAAGCAGGATCAGGGTCTCTTTCCAGATAAATGCCAGTCCTGCTCCTTTCAGCATAATGGTCTTTACGATCACCACGAACCAGCGGGCCGGCATAAGGGCTGAAAGCCATTGGAGTGCCACAGGCATGTTGTCAATGGGGAAAATAAAGCCCGACAGGAGGATGGTGGGCAGCATCAGTCCGAGCAAGCTCATGACCATGGCTATCTGCTGGGTTCTGGCGCTGGTGGAGATCAACACCCCCAGGGAAAGAGCCAGGGTGATATAGAGCATGCACTCCAGCAACAGCAGCCAGATGCTTCCCACCACCGGTACATCAAACACCAGGAATCCCAACAGGATAATGGTCCCGGCGTTGATAAAGGAGAGCAGCACATAGGGGGCCACTTTTCCCAGGATGATCTCCCTGGGCTTGAGGGGTGAAGCCAGCAGCAACTCCATGGTCCCGAACTCCTTCTCCCTGGTAATGGTCACCGAGGTCATCAGTGCCGAGATCAGCATCAGGATCAGGGCCATAAGCCCCGGGACGAACATATAAACTCCCTTCAGCTCCGGATTGTAAAACATCCTCGACTTCAGATGTACCTGCCACGGAATCCTGATATCCTGGTTCATGGAGCGGAAATGGCCTACCAGCACTCCCTGCAGGTAGGTCTGTGCCAGCTGGGCCGAATTGGCATCGGAAGCATCGGTCACCAGCTTGATGGCCGCCCTTTTCTCCCCCCGCAGTTTCTTCTCAAATCCGGCTTCAAAGATCACCACCACCTTGGCTTTACCGCTGCGAAACAGTGCCCCGATCTCCTCCTCCTGTTCCAGGTATCCTGCCGGAACAAAATAGCCCGATGAGAAGATCTTCTGGATGGCCTGGGTGGTGGCATCATCCTTTGAACGGTCCCAGATCCCCACCTTCACATCTTTGATCTCGGTGGTCACCACGTAGCCGAACAGAATGATCATCACCACAGGGAGCCCGAAAAGGATCACCAGGGTCCTCACATCCCTGAAGATGTGCTGAAACTCCTTTTTTACAAATCCGAAAAACCTGTTCATTTCCTCGCCAGTTTGATGAACACATCATTCATGTTCGCTGAATCATAGCGGGCTTTCAGGGCCGGGGGAGTATCCAGGGCCTCTATCTTTCCCTCCACCATAATGGACACCCGGTCGCAATACTCTGCCTCATCCATGTAATGAGTGGTCACAAAAACGGTGATCCCCTCGGCGGTGGCATCATGTATCATTTCCCAGAACTGCCTGCGGGTAATGGGATCCACACCTCCTGTGGGTTCATCCAGGAAAACAATCACCGGTTTATGGAAAATGGCCACTGAAAAGGCCAGCCTCTGCTTCCAGCCAAGCGGGATCTCCCGGATCAGGCGGTTCCGGATGTGGGACAATTCCAGCCTTTCAAGCAGCTGCTCCTCCCTTTGGACAATATGTTTCCTTGACAGCTGGTAGATTCCCGCGTAAAGCCGGATATTCTCCGATACGGTCAGATCTTCATAGAGGGAAAATCTCTGCGACATATATCCGATCTTCCGTTTGATCTTCTCCCGTTCCCGGTACACATCATGACCGGCCACCTGTATCTCACCCGATGTTGGATAGGAGAGTCCGCACAGGATCCTGATGGCTGTGGTTTTTCCTGCCCCGTTGGCACCCAGGAATCCAAAGATCTCCCCGCGCTCCACGTGGAATGTGAGCCGGTCGTTGGCCACAAAAGAGCCGAATTTCTTCACCAGCTCCTTCACTTCAATGATATGTTCCCTGTCCCCTGTCATGAGCCTTCGATCCCTGTTCCGGTGCCGGTGCCGGTTTCTGTTTCAGCATGCATCAGTCCCATGAACCGGTCCTCGATGGTGGGTTCAATGGGCGCCCAGGCCAGGGATCGATCCCCCCAGCTTTCCAGTGTATTCCTGATCCCCTCCTCATCTTCTGCACTGTGGAGGGTTACATGAAGTTCATCCCCGAACAACCAGGCACTCATGCAACCTTCCAGATTCCTGACCCGCTCCAGGTAGCTGTAGACACCAAGACTGCTCCTGAGGGAAAAGAGCAATGCCTGCCGGTCTTCTGACGGCAGTGAGGGATCCGAGATCCCCAGCAGCTTTCCCTTCTGGATCATGGCTACCCGGTCACACATGGCCGCCTCATCCATGTAGGGGGTGGATACCACAATGGTGATCCCCTCAGCCTGGATCTTCTTTAACATCTCCCAGAATTCCCTCCGGCTCACCGCATCCACCCCGGTGGTCGGTTCATCCAGGATCAGCACCCGGGGCCTGTGGATCAGTGCACAGGAGAGCGCCAATTTCTGTTTCATCCCTCCCGAAAGCCTGCCGGCCAGCCTTTTCCGGAACGGTTCGATCTGGTTGTACACATCACTCACCAGGTCGTAATTCTCATGCACGGTGGTCCCGAATACCCTGGCATAAAAAGAGAGGTTCTCCTCCACAGAAAGGTCCATATAAAGCGAGAAACGCCCGGGCATATAGCCGATGATCTTTCTCACCTCCCTGTACTCCTCCACCACATTGAAACCATTGATGGTGCAGATACCCGAATCGGGGAGCAGCAGCGAGGCCATGATGCGGAAAAGGGTCGATTTTCCTGCACCATCGGGACCGATGAGACCAAACAGCTCTCCATCCTCCACCCGGAAGTCCACCTGCTGCAGGGCCGTGACCTGACCAAATGTTTTGTTTATATGTTCGATGCTCAGTGCCATCCCCCGATCCCTGTCAGAATAATACCTCTCCCGGCATCCCGATCTTCAGGGTACCATCGTTGGAGACCACAACCTTGATGGCATATACCAGGTTGATGCGCTCCTCCTTTGTCTGGATGATCTTGGGGGTAAACTCCGCCTGGGGGGATACCCAGCTTACCGTTCCGGAGGTCTCATTCATGCCTTCCGGGACATCGAACCGGACCGTGACCGTTCCGCCCACTTTCACAGACGACAGCTGGTTCCCTGAAATATAAGCCCGGAGTATCAGCTCATCCATGTTGGCCATTTTGTAGAGGGGCTGGCCCGGGGCGGTCAGCTCACCCTGCTCCTTATACCTGGTCAGCAGAATCCCGTCCATGGGATGCCGGACATAGCATTTGCAGACCTGGTCCTCTACCTGCCTGATCTGGATATCCATGGTTTTCCCTTCTGCATACACAGAGGCCTTTTGCGATTCCGTGGCGGCTATCTGGGCCTTTAGTAACGCGATCTGGCCGTCAATGTCATCCTGTTGCTTGGAGGTGGCAGCACCTCCCTCAATGAGGTTGTTGATCCTCTGTTTTTCCCTTTCCAGGTTCTCCAGCTGGACATGACTGGCATGGACCTGCGCATCGAGGGTTCTGATCCTGGGTGCCAGTGCAGCCCTTGCCGATTGTAGCTGGCTCCTTTGCAGGTGCAGCTGGGTAGTATCGATTACCACAGCCACCTCACCTTTGCTCAGACGGTCCCCTTCCATAGGCAGGAAAGTCCCGATCCTGCCCTGGGCCTCTGCTGAAACCAGGACTTCAATGGCTTCGAAGTTGCCGTATGCATCGGCCTGGTCGCTGTTGCTTGTACAGCCAAAGAAGAGGATTAAAAATCCGGGGATAATGATCTGTATTGATTTCATGGTCTCATCTCTTTATAGGTTTCCCTGAATGGTTAAATAGTTGGTCACAGATTGGGTAAACAGGATCCTGTGTGTGGCCAGGCTGATGCGTGCCAGGCTCTCCTTATTAAGTTCGGTGATATAGTCAGTGGCCGTGATGGTCCCGTTGGAAAGCTTGGTGGCCGCATGCTTCGAAATCTCCTTCTGAAGCTCCAGGACCTGTTCATCCAGTTCCATGGATTTCATGTACTGGTCAATCCTTGCCTCCTCCTGCACCATGAGTGATTCAACCTCCCGGTCAAAGGTGGCACGCTGGTTCTGGAGCATTTGCTGCTGGTTCTCAATGACCTGTTTCTCCCTGCTGGTGTGGCTCCAGTCCCATATGTTCCACTTCAGCCCTGCCCCGACCATGTAATAGAAATCCCACTCACCGCTCATGATGTTGTAGCCCGGCTTTCCGTACCCGGTCTGACCGAAGGCATAGAGCACCGGCATACGCTGCTTGCCCAGCAGTTCCTTCCCGGCTTCCATGGAGGCATCCCGCAGCTCAAACAGGTGGTGCTCCGGCCGGTTGGGTGTCTTTCCCCTGTAATCTTCAAATGTGGGTATCTCCAGCCGGACCCACTCCGGATAGGCAGTTCCGCACAGTACATTGAGGGCATCCATATAGGACTTCCTCCGGGACTCAACCTCCACCATGGATTGTTTGACTTTCAGCACTTCCACATCTATTACTTTCATTTCTGCTTCAAGCAATATCCCCTGTTCAATGGCTGTGGACATGGACTCCTGCCTGGTCACCAGGTTGTCCATATGGATCCCCAGGTTCCTGCGGTTCTCCTGCAGCACAAGGATGGCAAAATAGTACTGGTTGATCCTGGATTTCAATGCATACAGGTCCACTTCCAGCTGTTGCAGGTCTGCGGCAACCTGTGCCTCCTCATATGCTCTTTTTCTTTTGGTAATACCCCCGTCATACAGGGTCTGCCTGATGTCCAGGTTCAGTCCGTACTGGTCGTGCGGAACCTCCGGGAATGCTACCGGAATTGGAGAATCCTCAATGGTCATGGTGACTACATCCGACTGGTAACTCAGTTTCCCGTTCAGGTCCAGGGTCGGATACCAGCCGGCCTTTGCCTGGTCCGATTTCAGCTCACCGATCTTCTGGATGTAGCCACGGTCAGCCAGCCTGGGAGCGTTCTCAACAGCCAGCCTGTGGCATTCCGGCAGGTTAATGGTATCCTGTGCTGAAAGGGCACAGGTAACGGCCAGGAGCAGTAAAGCTGTGGTTGTTTTCATCTCATGGGTTTTGATTCATGAACTGCCTGTACATTTCCGGCAGGATCACCCTGCGTTGTTTCATGGCAGCGATATAGGCCTCCTCATCGCCATTGTACATGATCTCGGTGATCACAGGCCTGGCTGCGAATGGAAATATGCAGAGGCTCAGAAAATTCATCATCATCTGCCGGGGATCTGTCAGGAAGCCGTTTCCATCCCCCTGCTCTGCCTTGATCTTTTTCATGGCCACTGCCGGATCGAGCCCAGCTCTTTGATAACCTGCGGCATCCTGTCCGGATTGGAGGAGAGCTCCTGAAGGACGAAGATGGGGATCTGGGGATTCTCGAGCATGGCTGTGATCACCGTCTCAATCATTTGCGGAATATACTCACTGAAAGGCATATCCGAGTGAAGCATCCTGGCAAGACCCGGAACAAAACTGGCCATGGCTTTCCGGAATACGGCCTCGAACAGCAGGTCCTTGCTCCGGAAATAGTAGTTTAGTAATGTGCGGTTGATACCGGCATCATCGGCGATATCCTGCATGGAGGTACCTGCCTTTCCCTTCTGGTAGAAGAGTTTTTCTGCCGAAGAGATGATCTTCTCTTCAGTGTCTGTGTTCAGTACCATAATTTGACAAAATAGTTATACAATATTGTTTGACGTTTTCGTTAAACGACTTCGTAAAGATATTTTCTTTTCCAATTCAAGTCAAGTTTTTTTTGTAAAAAATAATAAATCGTATCTTGGCATCTCTTTGACCAGTCGGGGAATTACGCTTCAATGTATTATTAATCAAACATATACAATGCGCACAGTTTTCGCTTTCATCACGATCATCCTCCTGCTTGTTTCCTGTCAGACAAGGTTCGAGCCGGAAATCACAACCCATGAGCTTGAAGGCCACATCGCTTACCTGGCCTCCGATGAGCTCCAGGGAAGGTATCCGGGAAGTATGGAAGAGGAACTTCTGTCGGATTACATCTCCAGGGAATATAAGAAAGCCGGGTTGTCGCTGTATGAAAAAACAGGGATACAACCCTTTGGCCTGGTCACTGACATCAAGGCCGGTCCGGGCTGTGCCGTAAAGTATCACCAGACAGAACTGGAACTGGGAGTGGATTACAATCCTTTCTCTTTCAGTGCCAGCGGATCGGTAAACGCCCCCCTGGTGTTTGCCGGGTATGGTTTCCAGGTGGACCTGGATACCCTCCATCTGGATGATTACAGCTCCGTGGAGGTTTCCGGAAAATGGGTAATGCTGCTGCGCGGAATCCCCGGAAAACAGGATGCCTCCTCCCCCCTGTTCAATTTCAGTGAAGACCGGGGCAAGGCGTTGATGGCGTCCGATAGGAACGTGGCAGGCGTCATACTTGTATCCGGTGAACAGGTGGATCCAGGGGATGCCCTTGTGGAACTGAAGGGAAAACAACACCTGCTCAATATCCCGGTGATCCATATGACCCGCCTGGCTGCTGAAGGGATCCTGGCGGCAGCAGGATCAAACAGCCTAGCCAGCCTCGATGCCCTGATCACAGCGGGGGAACCGGCCTCATTCAGTGCAGGGATCGACCTGGATATCAGCGTGGACCTGGTGCCCAGTGAGGTGAAGACCTTCAATACCATTGCCTTCCTGGAGGGTTCAGAACCTGAACTGCAGGAAGAATACGTGGTGATCGGAGCCCACCATGACCACCTGGGGCTGGGTGGCCCAGGAACCTCCTCAAGGGCACCGGATACGGTGGCGGTCCATTACGGCGCCGATGACAATGCTTCAGGTGTGGCCGGGGTTATTGAGATCGCCGAACAACTATCCGGCCGGTCCCCTTCAAGGAGCATCATGTTCGCTACTTTTGGCGCGGAGGAGATGGGACTGGTAGGTTCCAGGTACCTGGCCGAAAATCCCCCGGTGGACCTTGCACAGGTCCAGGCCATGATCAACCTGGACATGGTGGGCCGCCTTAACAGCGACAGGCAGCTTCAGATCGGGGGAACTGGTACTTCACCCGATTTTCACCAGCCTCCTGGATTCCCTGAACCGGGATTACGGTTTCAAACTGAAGTATGCAAAGGAGGGATATGGTCCCTCCGACCACTCTTCGTTTTATGCAAAGGACATCCCGGTACTGTTCATCTCCACCGGGGCACACCCCGATTACCATACCCCGGCTGATCAGGCGGGTGCCATCAACCTGGAAGGGGCTGCCGAAGTCATGGCCTATGTGGCAGATGTGGCTGAGGCACTGGCCAACCAGCAGGACCGTATTGCCTTTACCGAAGCCGGTCCCAAGGTCAGGGGATCATCCCGCGGCCACCGGGGAGGGATCACACTGGGCCTGATGCCGGATGTGACCTATGAGGGGAACCAGGGCATGCCGGTGATGTTTGTCACCGAAGGAAAGCCCGCTGCTGTAGGCGGGATCCAGAAGGGTGATGTGATTGTTGCCATCGAAGGTAAATCGGTGGGGAACGTGTATGATTATATGAACCGCCTCGGGAGCCTGAAGGAGGGTATGGTCATTGTCGTTACCGTGGAAAGGAACGGCGAACAGATGGAGCTTCTGCTCAATATTTAATACCTTGTTAAAAACCAAATACTGATGGGAATAAAGCTGAAGAAAGTACTGTTCTGGATCCTGGCCGTAGTGATCTCCCTGGCTGCCATGGTATACCAGAGAATGACAGGGCCCACCTATCCCAAGGATTACACGGTGGTCCTTGACGGGATTGAATATGCGTTTGAACTGCCCAGGTCCCACGGGGGCACCGAAGACTGTCCCGTTGAACTGGAACTGCCCCTCCCCTTCGAGGGCAGCATCATCTGGAGAATGTATCCCACAGAAATGGACTGGGATACCCTTAAAATGGCCAGGAAAGAAGGTGTGTTGACGGCCTCCCTGCCGCACCAGCCCCCTGCCGGTAAGCTTGAGTACCACCTGGTGCTGACTGCCAGTGGTGAATCCATTGACCTGGGGGACAGTGAGAACGTGGTCATCAGGTTCAAGGGATCGGTACCGGCCTGGGCCCTGATCCCCCACGTGCTGATGATGGTGCTGACTGTGATATGGTCCACCGCCACCATCTTCTTTGCACTGGCCAACATTCCGGCCTATAAAAGGCATGTGGGAATAACACTGCTCTTCCTGATCCTGGGAGGATTCATCCTGGGGCCCATCGTCCAGAAATACTCTTTCGGTCAATTCTGGACCGGGTGGCCCCTGGGAAAGGACCTCACTGACAACAAGGTGCTCTTTGCGCTGATCCCGTTCCTGGCCGCCTGGTTCCTGAGGAAGAAAAGCTATGGAAGGTGGCTGGCCATCCTTGCTGCAGTGGTCATGCTGGCCGTTTACCTTATTCCGCACAGCATGAGCGGTTCGGAACTGGATCCTGAAACAGGAGCAGTGGTAACAGGTTCACTGCTGGCTCTGGTTTATAGAAGGAGAAATCCGTAAATAAAACCTATGATGCAAAAATACCAGTGTAAGATCTGTGGCTTTGTATACAATCCCGAGGAGGGGGATCCCGATGGCGGGATCAGTCCCGGAACACCTTTTGAAGAGATTCCTGAAGATCGTGGTATTGTCCCGTATGCGGGGTTACCAAGACCGATTTCGAGCCTGTGCAGTAATCAGCCCGTAGCTCATAACCGGTGCCCTTTCGAGCATCCGGAGGGTGAATTTCCAGAATTTCTCAACGGTTCCGATCTCGATCCGTTCCTCGGGTGTATGAGCCCCTTTGATGGTGGGGCCAAACGAGACCATATCCAGGTCCGGGTACTTCTGCAGGAACAGACCGCACTCCAGTCCGGCATGGATGGCTTTCACTTCAGCTTCTCCTCCGAACAGACTCCCTGTATACCTCCCTGGAAATACCCAGGATCTCTGAATCCATATCCGGTTTCCATCCCGGATACCCGTCAGAATGCCTGACCCTGGCTCCCAGAAGGGTAAACAGGGAAGCCATCCGGTCTGCAATATCCCTCTTGGCCGATTCCACACTGCTGCGCTGGCTGGTCACTATTTCCAGGTAATCCTCATCCATGTGCTTTACCGAAGCCAGGTTGGTGGAGGTCTCCACCAGCCCGGGAATGTCCTGGCTCATTGCAACCACCCCGTGCGGACATGCATAGAGGGTGTTGAAGAGCCTTCGCTGCTGCTTCCTCCGGATCACCATTGCCGGCATCGAGGTACCTGGTTAGTGCCATTTCAATGCCCGGTTCGATCCCTGCAAACTCCTTCTTAATGATCCCGGAGAATGACTCGAAGTAGACCTGGATCAGCTCCTGGATCCCGGAGGGTACGGTAATGACCGCACTGGCCTCCCTGGGAATGGCATTGCGGGCCTTTCCCCCTTCCATTGATGCCAGCCTGATCTTGAACCGCCTGTCGGCATTCCACAGGAACCTGTTCAGGATCTTCACCGAATTGCCCAGTCCCTTATGGATCTCATCCCCGGAGTGCCCTCCCTGCAATCCGCCCACATGCACCTTCAGTGCTATAGCGTTCCGTCCGGCTCGTTTCCTCTTCAACCTCAGCTGTGCCACGGTATCGATTCCACCAGCACAACCCATGAAGATCTCTCCTTCATCTTCCGAATCAAGGTTCAGCAATATGGATCCCTTGATAAAACCGGGTTGCAGCCCCAGGGCACCCGTCATACCGCTCTCCTCATCAATGGTAAACAGGCACTCCAGGGGACCGTGTTTTACCTTTTCCGAAGCCAGGATCGCCAGTGAGGCTGCAATGCCGATCCCATCATCTGCTCCCAGGGTGGTGCCTTTTGCCTTCACCCACCCCTCCTCAAGGAGAGGCTGGATAGGATCGCTGGTGAAATCATGGGCCACACTGGCATGTCTTCTCCCCCACCATATCCAGGTGGGACTGAAGAATGATCCCTTTCCTGGACTCCATTCCCGGGGTGGCCGGTTTGGATATCAATACATTCCCTGCGACATCTTTCTGGCAATCAAGTTTGTGCGTGGCCGCAAACGACTCAAGGTACCCGACGATCTGTTCTTCCTTCTTGGATATCCTCGGGATGGCAAGTATCTCGTTAAAATAAGCCCAAACCTCGTTGGGCTGGAGCTCCTCTAAATTCTGCATGGATAGATTGAATGGTTGGCTTTATGTTATGCAATATGTTTGTCTTAAACATGATCTATAGCAACAATACAGATCGAATAAACATCTACATTCGCAAAGATAACAATTCTATACCCCCTAAAAGCCTGTTTATGAACATGAAAAAACGCACCATTGTTGCCCTTCCGGGAGACGGGATCGGCAGGGTTGTCCTCGAGGAAACCATCCGGGTACTGGATAAGGCCGGATTTAATGCCGGTTACGTGGAGGGAGATATTGGCTGGGAATACTGGATAAGTGAAGGGAATCCCCTGCCCCGACCGCACCATCGACCTGCTTGAGGAACACCGGATCGGGCTGTTCGGCGCCATCACCAGCAAGCCCAAGGATGCAGCCAACGACGAACTTGATCCGTCGCTGAAGGACCAGGGACTGGTCTATTCAAGTCCCATCGTGGGACTCAGGCAACATTTCAACCTGGATGTATGCATCAGGCCGTGCCGGACCTACAAGGGTAATCCACTCAACTTCATCAGGCGCGGGCAAGGGAACAACATCGAGGAGCCTGAGATCGATGTGGCCATTTTCAGGCAGAACACAGAAGGATTGTACGGCGGGGTTGAGTGGAGCAATCCGCCTGACATCGTCTACCAGGGTCTCGCTTCCCACCCCAAGTTCATGAAGAACTTTGGTGATGTGCCCGTGGAGGAGCTCTCGGTATCCACCAGGATCTTTACCAGGAAAGCCACTGAACGGATCCTCAGGGCAGCTTTTGGATATGCCCGCAAGCACGGGTATAAAAGCGTAACGGTTTGTGAAAAACCCAATGTGATCAGGGAGACTTCCGGCATGATGTATAAAATGGCCCAGGAGATCCAGTCGGCAGATTATCATGACATTGAGCTCTGGAACACCAACATCGATGCCCAGATGATGTGGCTCACCAAGAATCCCGAGAACTACGGCGTCATCGTGGCGGGAAACATGTTCGGGGACATTGTATCCGATGGTTTTGCCGGATTGATCGGGGGCCTTGGATTTGCCTGCAGTGCCAACCTGGGAGAGGAGGTCTCTGTATTCGAACCCACCCACGGTTCTGCCCCCAAGTATGCCGGTTACCCGGTCAGCATCGTCAATCCCATTGCCATGATGGAATCGGCCTGCATGATGCTGGACCATATCGGGGAACCAGCCATAGCCAAGCGGATCAGGGAGTCCATCGCCAGGGTGATCATGGAAGGAAAGGTGCGGACCTACGACATGATGAAGATGCCCGGCAGGGAGGATGTGGTGGAAAAGGGTGCTGCCTCCACAAGGCAGATGGCAGATGCAGTGATTGATAACCTTTAATCCCTGAAACCCATGGAAAATATACATCCAGATGTACTAGAGCTGTGGCCAGAGATTGAATGGATCGAGGATCAGGAATTGCGCAGAAAAACTGCACTGGTCTGGAAAAGGGCCCTTGAGAAGAGCGTTCTTGACCGGGGAGGACCTTAATCGCATCCCCTTCACCCTGTTATGCGGTCCGGACCTGAAAGTCACCTTCATGGACCACAAACGTGCGGTGGTCCATATTGCAAGGGAGAGTGGCCAGAAGATCAATGCGTTCTTCGGCAATGAGCTGCCCGTTGACATGGATGTACTCATTTCAGGGGCCATCCTGGCAGATGTGGGAAAGCTGCTGGAATATGTTCTGGATGAGCATGGAAAGGCGGTACAGGGCTCCTACGGGAAGCTGCTCAGGCACCCGTTTTCGGGTGTGTCACTGGCCGAGAGCTGTGGCGTTCCACCCGAGGTTTGCCACATCATTGCAACCCATGCGGGAGAGGGAGATATGGTGAAACGCAGTACCGAAGCCTACATCGTCCATCATGCCGATTTCATGACCTTCCTTCCGTTTAAGTCAAAAAGTTTGTAAAGTATATAAAGTTTATAAAGTTTGAAAACCGCACCAGAGGATCTGAGGCGAAGCCGAAGAACGAACTGAGGCGTAAGCCGAAGAAAGTTTGTCGGTGAACCGGTGAAACAAATGCGCTACCTCAGGAGCACAGTTTCATGGACAACCACTCCGTCCACATCATAATGGGTAAATGCGATCGATGGCTTCTTCCCTTTCCGGCTCACTTCAACCGACAGAAAGCCACCCCTGACCCTCAGAAACTGGTGCTCCGGCCTTATATCATCCTGTTTCCAACCCTGGGCATGTGAATCAGACGAGGGCCCCTGGCTGAATTCCATCACTCCTGTTTCCGGGTCTTTTGAAACATATTGCCAGTGGCGATCTCCGTTAATAACATATACTCCCTGCTCAGCCAGGAACTGCCTCAGCCACCTTCCTTCGTTCTCAAATGCCGTGTTGGCATGGTTGTCATTCTTACCCTTGCTCCTGTCAGGACCCACCACCGGTGTAGGTGAAACCAGGATTTTGAAGGAGGCATCTGATCCGGTCACCGTATTCACGAACCATTGTTTCTGTTCCGCTCCCCATATGCTCTTTTCCGGACCATCCTGAACCCAGTTGTCACTTCTGAACTCCCTTCCTTCCACCACCCACACCTGCAGGTCCTTTCCCCACCTGAAGGTACGGTATGGTTTGCCGGTAACAGGTACCTGTTCATCCCACACCCTTTTTCCGTCTTCAAATCCCAGTTGTCCAAATGGCTCCATGTTCGGGGAGGCATCATCGAACATCATATCATGGTCATCCTTCTGCAGGTAAACAGGGGTCCCGGCATAGAATTCCCTCACCGAAGGCCAGCCGTTATTTGCATGCCATTTATGCCTGGCCAGCTCAACTGAACGGGCCATGGGTCCCGGCTTGTCATAATACACAAAATCGCCGGTCTGGCAATGAAACGCGGGATTGAGTTTCCGCATGCTGTCATAGATCCTGAATCCTCTTTCAGGGTCATCGAAATCCCAGAAATACTGACAGGAAGTGGATGTAAAAACCACCGGTACAATATCCCCGTGCGCAGGCGCAGTCCGGAAGATCCCACTGATGACAGAAACCGGGGCGCCTTCACCGCTCCTGCCCTCCAGGGTGATGCGGTAGGGTGTATTGGGCGACAACCCTGTGATCTCCTTCCTGAAAGTATGATCCCTGTAGGAGGATACATACTCCCAACCTGTGGGAATCCTTGTCTCTCCCGATTCTAAAAGAACCCTGACCTGTCCGAATGCCCCCGGCACCGCACCATCCATCCGCTCCACCGGCATCCGGTCATCAAACTCAAGGGGAGTTCGGAAGGGCCCCTCTTTTCGCTCATGCCAGACCCTCACCGGTCTGTCCGAACTGCACAACCGGGTCCAGATCACCAGCGAGTTTTCGGTCAGCTCACCCATCTTGAAACCGGTGGTAAAGTAGACACTGTCCCCCCCTTCCGCCGAAACAGGCTGGAGTCCGCACAGCACCCACACCCCTATGATACCCACCCTCAAAGTCATACTGTCATAAGAATTAATTACCTGAAGATAGCAACCACCCTTTCACCCTCCGAGTTTCCATATGCACGGAACATCCCTTGGGTATTGGTAACCATGGCCACCCTTCCGAATTTGTCCAGGCAGATCACACCCCCGCTTCCTCCGGCATCTGCCAGCTTGCCTTCCACAACCTCCCTGGCAGCCGGTTCCACGCCCATCCCTTTATATTCCATGAGTGCGGATATGTCATGGGCAACGGCCCAGCGGATAAAGAATTCACCATGCCCTGTGGCAGATACCCCACAGGTATGGTTATTGGCATAGGTGCCTGCACCAATAATGGGTGAGTCACCGATCCGCCCATACTTTTTGTTGGTCATTCCGCCGGTTGAAGTTCCGGCACACAGGTTGCCATTCATATCCAGTGCCACACAACCCACCGTTCCATGTTTATCATCCTCCTTTGCCCTCTGGAAGGACTCATAACGCTTCTGCGTGTAGAAAAAGGAGGGATCCACGATCTCCAGGCCCACCTCCCTGGCAAATGCCGAAGCGCCACCGCCTGAAAGCATCACGTGGTCTGATTGCTCCATCACGGCCCGGGCTGCGGAAATGGGGTGCCTGATGTCGGTTACACCAGCCACAGCACCTGCATTGAGGTCATGCCCGGTCATGATGGATGCATCCAGTTCGTTCTTTCCTTCACTGGTGAACACAGCTCCCCTGCCTGCATTGAAAAGCGGATTGTCCTCCAGGCAGCGTATCACAACCTCCACCGCATCAATGCTGACACCGCCCCCTTTCAGCACATCAAGGCCTAGTTGAAGGGCACTGTCAAGGGCGTGCAGGTACTTCTCCTGGTCGGGTTCAGGGAACCTTTCAAAGGTCATGGAACCCGCACCACCGTGCAGGACCAGGGCATAGTCAAAGGGAACCGGATCTGCATCATGCTGCTGGTTTTCACCGGGTGTTGTGGTACAGGCAAAGAGAAGGCCCGTGATCAGTGCGACGGATAAAAAATGCTGGAGGATTTTCATTGAATTCTGGAATAAAAGTGCATAAACAAAGCAATCCCGGAATTTATGAAAATTCCGGGATTGCTGCAGCCTGTCAGGCCTCAATTTATTCGATATTGATGTTTCCGTAGCGGGCATCCAGGATCATGGATCCTTTGGGTGCGGAGCCCACACTTCCCCAGATCTTCATGACATTGTTCTCTTTCTGCTTGCTTAGTTTACCGTCCAGGGCCAGGTTGATCTTCCCATAACTGGCTTTGCCTTCGATCTTGAATGAAGCGTCATTGTCAACATCCATGAAAATATTCCCGTAGGAGGTGGAGATTTTCACCTCTTTGAACTCCTTTGAGAGGCCAAGGATCTTGATGGGGGTGTATTTCGATTCAATATTCAGCTTCTTATTCAGGGTACCGAGTTTAACACCCGAATATTTTAATTCTGCCACAAAATTATCCACCTCGTCGAAGTTATATTTGTCATAGGCACCTTCTGCGACAATCCCCCCGGTTCTTTCACCCAGCAATTTGGAATACTTGCTCTCCACGAACAACATGCGGGAGGATAAGATTTCCAGTTCCGAGTAGGCCAGTTCAAGCTCCATCCAACCCGCAGATTCAATGGTTCCATTGGAATAGGCCAGGTCGAGGTTGTTATATGGTTTGTCATTGCCACGGCTCAGGTTTCCTGCTTTGAGGTTGCCGTATTTAAGATCCAGCATGATCAGACCGGACAACTCCTGGATGAAAAGGTCACCGTAGGCCGACTCCAGGTTCAGGTTCAAATAGGCAGGTGCCTTAATGACAATATTGATATCAACTTTGGCATTTTTCGACCAGCCTTCACTAAAATGGGTCTCCAGGGACACCGTATTGCCAGATTTTCCAATCTCCACATCGATCCTGGAGAGCTTCTCTTCAGCCTTGCTCTTTGACGAGGCTTCCACTTCCACCTCCACAAGAATGTCGATCACATTTTTATCCCAGGTAAGTAGTTCGATATCCGAATACCTGGTCTCAGAAGAGAGGGTAACACCTTCGCCCACATCAAATGCTTCGGTATACTCCTTCATGGCATCCTGGGCAGAAAGTGAAAAGCTTACTACGGTAATGGGGAGCAACAGGAGCAAACTTTTCAGATTAAACACGCTCTTTTTCATCTTTGTTTGTTGTTTCAGTTTTAAATTGATTTAATTGATAGATAATCTGGTCCATAACTTCCAGTTTGACCTTGTAATGCCTGATCAGCGCATTGATCACCCGTTCATCGCCGGGATTCGCTTCCAGGTCGGTCATCAGTTGATTGTGGTATGCGTCCAGGTCTTTCATTTCATCCAGCAGCACTGCCTTCTCCTCTGAACTCTCAAAATCGAACCCGCTGATCTCGTCGTACTTCTGGTTCACCTGTTTGGCATAATACTGGTCAGCTTCCATCACCGATGCAGGAATTTCCCGCATGGCCACCTTGTTGCCACTTTTATTCTTCTGGATCAGAACGATGGACGAAGCCAATATAACCGCCACAGATGCAGCGATTTGTAACGCATGCCTGATGTTGATACGCCTCACCGGCTTCCGGTCAAGCTTCTGCATAAACCGCGCTTCGTGACCCTCCCGGGGAGTGTCACTGTCCAGCTCCGGTCTTATGCTCCTGATATGGTCTTCAAGATTAATCATCGTTCGTATTACTTTTCTTTAACAACTCCAGCAATTTCTTTTTGGCCCTGTGGTACTGGGTCCTGGAAGTGGCATTGGAGATCCGTAGGATCCCCGCGACCTCATCGTGGTCATAACCTTCCAGCAGGATCAGGGAAAGGACGATCCGGTATCCCTCCGGCAGGGCATGAATGGCCTTCTTCACGGTATCAGCCGAATATGCCCTTTGTGATATCCCGGCAGGTTCTTCCTCGGCCTCCTCCAGTTCTCCGGCCTCCTCCAGGGAGATCTTCTCCCTTTTCAGGCGCAGAAAATCCAGGGATTTGTTCACCACGATCCGCTTCAGCCAGGCCCCGAAACTTACCTTTCCCCTGTAAGTCTTTATTTTCAAAAATGCTCTTAAGAACGCTTCCTGCATGACATCTTCCGCATCATCAGGATCCCCGACTATCCTCAGGGCAGTGTTGTACATGGCTGCATAATAGAGCCGGTACAATTCAAACTGGGCTTTCTGATCCCCCCGTTTACAGGCTGCCACAAGTTCAAGGTGTTTCGGACTGTAACTTCGGGGATTTTCTAACTCTGCCACAATGACGAAGGATTAAGGGGAATGTTGCACGAAAGATAGGAAAATGATTTCGAATGGTGTAAATTGGCAGCCACCATGAAGGCCTTCACTGCAGTCATCCTCTCCGCCCTGGTACTGCATGGCTGCAGCAAACTTCCCAGACCGGAGTTCACCTATTCACCGGAGACCAATCCGGAGGCGGGGGACACCATCCGGTTTACCAATGAATCCAGGTATGCGGATGCTTACCACTGGGTATTCGGTGACGGAGGTGACTCCTACGATAGCGATCCCGTTCATATCTACAAAGGAGCTGGCATTTACGAAGTCGAACTGAATACCAGCAATGATGACGGGAGCCAGATGACCAGTCAAACCCTCACCATCAATGAGCCCACCATCCTCGGGTTTGTGGTCTACGACAGTTCGGAAACCATCCTCTTCCCCGGGGCGGATATCTGGCTATATGACAATGAGGCTGACCGGGACAGCCTGGTTTCACCCCTGTTTTCGGGGATCACGGATAGCAACGGTGTACTGGAATTCCGCAACCTGGAGGCGGTCATCTACCATGTTTGGATCTCTAAAGAACTCCCTGGCGGGTTCTGGAGTTTCCGCGGGCATACCAACAAGCTGGTCCTGAACAAAGTGAATTACTATTCGGTAGCCTGTGGCTGGTCTGAAGAGTGACCTGTCTGAATACCGGAAAGCCTGAAGATCAGGACCCGGCCACCTGGTGAACCACATCCAGCAGGGTACCATCCACCCACTTGACAGCTGCCACAATCCGCTCCTCAACCCTAGCCGGTTCGGGGATCCCGCATATCCTGTCAGCTTCCGACTTGAGTTCTTGCATGGTCTTTATGGGGAGCCCGCTTCCCCTGGTTTTCTCAATGAGGTCCTTCCTGAGGGGATTGATGGCAATTCCTCGCTCAGTCACCACCACATCCACCAGTTCACCGGGACCGCACAGGGTGGTCACGCTCTCCCTGACCACCGGGACACGGTCCCTGAACAGGGGAACAGGCAGGATGACAGTTTTGGAAAAGAGACAGTTCTGCCATCCGCCGATGCCGTGCAACAGGTAGCCGTCAGAATGGGTGACCACATTGGCATTGAACTGCAGGTCCACCTCAGTGGCACCCAGGATCACCACATCCACCATGCCGGCAAAATTCCCCTTCCCGTGGTAATTGTAACTGGTGAACGGACTGGTCCAGACATGTCCCGGATTCTCCGCCATGGACCTCACTCCCTCCAGGTCGAATGTCTGCCCGTCAAGGATATACTCCACCAGTCCCTCCTCCAGCATGGAGACCAGGTACTTATTGCTCCCCCCCCGGGCAAACCTGGCAGTGATCCCCTTCTTTTTCATGGACTCCCTGAAATATTCCCCCACGGCCAGGGAGGTTCCGCCGGCACCGGACTGGAAACTGAATCCATCCCTGATGATCCCGGCATCCTCACAGAACCTTGCCGTGAGCTCTGCCAGCAACAGCCTGTCGGGCGACCGGGTGATCTGGGTTGTCCCGGAGATGATCATCGAGGGATCCCCCAGCTTCTCCACCTCCACCACAAAATCCACATAGTTGCCCTGGATCTGCCAGGGTATGCAGGGAAATGGCACCAGGTGATCGGTCACCACCACCACCCTGTCCGCATACTGGGAATCGGCCAGCGCAAATCCCAGCAGGCCGCAGGCCGAATCACCCGAGAGTGCATGGCCGTTGCCGAAAGGATCTGCGGTGGGTGCCCCGATGACCGCGATATCAATCTTTACCTCCCCGTCCTGGACAGCCTGGTAGCGTCCCCCATGGGAACGGAGTACCCCTGTCCCTTCCATGCCCCCTTCTGAAACAAACCTTCCCAGGGGTCCGTTCATGCTCCCCTCAATGCGCTGGATGGTCCCGTCCTTCAGGTAGGGGATCAGGTGCTCATGGCATGGAAATGAAGCCGAGGGGAACCAGCGCAATCCCTTGATACCCATCTCATGCGCTATATCAAAAACCATGTTGGCCAGGTAATCACCGTTCCGGAAATGGTGGTGGGTGGAGATGGTCATGCCGTCACGGAGACCCGATTTTTCAAGTGCTGTCCGCAGGTCTTTCACCAGCTTGTTCCCGTCCTGCGGGTAGCCGGAGCAACTGGGGACCGGCGGGCCGTGTTTTCTTCCGCCAGGGGTGTATTTTCCCACTCCCTGGAAAGGAATGGCCTTTTCGCCATTGATCTCAGCGGGAACATCCCTTCCCGCCGCATTGGTTGTATAGTCCTTCATCCCGTTTAAATTAAATTCCGGCTATTTGTTACCCGGTACCTTTCTGAGCCCGAAGCGGTATGCCAGTTCCATGGTCCGCTCCGCCCTTATGACCACCGGAGGATCGATCATCTTGGTTCCCAGGGCCACCACACCCAGTCCCCTGGCCCTGGCTTCCTCAAATGCATGGATGATCCTTTCTGCTTTTTCCACTTCTGCTTCAGTGGGGGTGAATCCTGCATGGATCACCCCGATCTGCCTGGGGTGAATGCATCCCATGCCTTCAAAACCCAGGGAACGGGAATGCAATACGCTTGCTTTTAATCCTTCTGTATCCCCCACATCGGAAAAGACAGAATCAATGGGCTGGATTCCGGCTGCCCTGCAGGCATTGACCATCCTGGCCCTGGCATAGAGCGATTCATCCCCCCCGGAGGTCCGGGGAACACCCAGGTCGGCTGTATAGTCCTCCAGGCCAATGGCCATGGCCACCACCCTCTCACAGGATGTTGCTATCTCAAAGGCATTCTCCACACCCAGGCAGCTTTCTATAATGGGCATCAGGAAGATCTCCCTCTCCTGTATGTGTTCTTCCATGAGCGATCTGATCCGGTCATCCACCTCCCTGACCTGGTCTGCGCTCTCGCACTTGGGGATCAGGACCACATGCACCTGGTGGGGAACAATGTACTCCAGGTCCTCCAGTCCACCCGGAAGCTGGTTGATGCGGACCATCCGTTCTGCTCCGTAGAAATCCACCTGCCTGAGGGCGTTGCGGACCAGCAACCGCGCCTCCGGCTTCTTCTCTGGTGCCACCGAATCCTCAAGGTCCAGGATAATCCCGTCGGGTTGGTGGATCCCCGCATTGAGCATCATGGACGGGGAATTCCCGGGGAGGTAGAGCCTTGAGAACCGGGGACGGTCCCTGCCTGTTTCATAGAGGTTCTGTGGGATCATGTCCGGAACGGATGACCGGTCTGTTCCGGTCAGTTGCCGGACAGCTGCCTCAAGCCGCGCAGCGGTCACAAAGGGCAGTGCCCCTGAATCCTTCATTTCAACAGCTGCATGCGAAATCCCCAGGCTGCGGAGTACCTCTTCTGTTTGTTCCCTGATCCCTGATCCGAACATCCTTTCTACCTTGCTTTCCAGTTGAAGGTCGATACCGCCGGAATCCCTCAGTTCCAGCCTGACGGAACAATCCGACCGGATCCTCTCCCCCTGGTTGCCTGTTGTTACGCTGTTTTTCATAATGAGATGATCAGTTAAGGGTTACCACAGAAAACTCAGCAGGATCCCGGCTGCCACAGCCGATCCGATCACGCCTGACACATTGGGGGCCATTGCATGCATCAGGAGGTGGTTGCTGGGATCCTCCTTCAGGCCCATATTCTGGACCACCCGGGCACTGTCGGGGACCGCCGACACCCCTGCTGCACCGATAAGGGGATTGAGCTTGTTCTCCCCTGAGAGGAACAGGTTCATCACCTTGGCGAAGATGATCCCCCCGGCTGTTGCCACCATGAATGAAAGCGCCCCGAGACCAAATATAACCAATGAATCGGTAGTCAGGAAACGGTCCGCCTGGGTGGACGCCCCCACGGTGAGTCCCAGCATGATGGTAACAATATCGATCAGGCTTGTGCGGGAAGTCTCCGCCAGCCTCCTGGTCACCCCCGATTCCTTCAGCAGGTTGCCGAAAAAGAGCATCCCCAGCAATGGCAATGAATTGGGTGAAATAAAGGTGGTTACCAGGAGCCCGATAAGCGGGAAGAGGATCTTTTCAGTTTTTGATACGGCCCTTGGCGGTTTCATGCGGATCAGCCGCTCCTTCCTGGTGGTAAGCAACCGCATGATGGGAGGCTGGATCACCGGGACCAGGGCCATGTATGAATAGGCTGCAATGGCAATGGGACCGATGAGGTTTTTCACATAAATGGGATCCCCGTTGGCAGCTGTCCCGATGATGTCCACCCCGTTGGCCAGCCTGGAAGAGAGGAATATGGCCGTGGGGCCGTCAGCACCACCGATGATCCCGATGGCACCTGCCTCCTGTGGATGGAATCCCAGGGCCAGGGCACCCAGGAAGGTAAGGAAGATTCCCACCTGGGCTGCGGCGCCCAGCAGCATCAGGCGCGGTTTGCTGATCAGGGAGGAGAAATCGGTCATGGCCCCGATCCCCAGAAAGATCAGGGGAGGGTACACCCCCTTCAGTACACCGAAATAGAGGTAGTTCAGTACGCTGCCCTCCTGGTAGATCCCGATCTGCAGGTTGAGGTCCTCAGCCTGGAAAAAGGGAATGTTCCCGAAAATAATCCCCGTTCCGATGGGAATGAGCAACAGCGGCTCATAATCGTACCTGATGGCCAGGAAGATGAAGAAGAGACCCACCCCGATCATGACCAGGTGACCGGCGGTGGCATTCCGGAATCCTGAGTAACGGATGAATTTCCTGAGTCCCTCCCCAGCCAGTTCTAAAGCCCGCTGTGCTTCTGAATCCTCACCGGCAACCTGGCTCTCCACCGGCTGAACGGTTGAAGTGATGGTGTTTTCCGGTGTGCCGGCTGTTCCCGCTCCTGAGACAGGCGGAGGAAATGCAATCCAGCGGGCCAGGATAATGACCAGGAAAATACCGCCCAGGGTGATGACCTTCTTCATGCCTATACGATTTCAATAAGTACATCCCCCTGCAGAACCGCATCACCAGGCCCTATGCGAACCTGTTCAACCACACCTGCCCTGTCGGCAAGCACCTTGTTCTCCATCTTCATGGCTTCCATCATCAGCAGCAGTTGCCCCTTCTCCACAATATCGCCTTTGCTGACACTCAGGGACATAATATTGCCCGGCAGGGGGGCCAGGATGGAATGGGAGGTGCCCCCTTCCCTTTTCTTGATCTCAGGGTTCACCGGAACCTTGATGGCCGGCCTGACGATGGTTGGTGTTTTGGAGGGTTTTGTTTTGCGTTGGATCTCCACGTCATATGCCGTTCCGTTCACCTCCAGGTGGGCCAGGTTCTCCTCCACACCATGCACATCCACCGTATAATCATTGCCGTGTATGGTAAACTTGAATTGTTTCATTTACAATCGGTTAAACTGGTTTCTAACGGCATAAATCTTGGAACTCCAGGGAGAATAGGTACGGGATATCCGCTTGATGGTCAGCACCCCGCTCTCCTTATCATGCATCTCCCCCAGGTAAAGGTGCAGGGCCATGGCGATGGCTGCTGTCTCTTCACCCGAAATCCCGTCACCTGCTTGTGGGACAGGCTTCTGTCCCCTGCGATGCCTGATCCTTGTATTTCTCAGCGAGAGCAGCTTTGGGACCATGCTGAAGAACCAGTACAGGAGTACCAGGGCTGTGAAAACAATGAGGTAACCGGTCACCGCAATCACCAGCGATCCCAGGTCGATGTTACTCTTGAGCAGTATGAACAGCAGTTTCATTACAGTGGTATGTTGCAATGTTTCTTGGGCGGGTTCATGTCCTTCTTGGAGGCCAGGGTCTGCAGTCCCCGCACGATCCGGAACCGGGTATTCCTGGGTTCGATCACATCATCAATATAGCCATACCTGGCCGCTTCGTAAGGATTGGCGAATTTCTCCTTATATTCTGTCTCCTTCTCCTTCAGGAATTTCAGCATCTCTTCACGCTCTTCCATGGACTTCAGGGTCTTGCCTTCCAGGATCTCGATGGCCCCCTTGGGTCCCATGACGGCGATCTCGGCCGTGGGCCATGCATAATTGATATCCCCCCTCAGCTGCTTGGAACTCATCACATCATGTGCGCCGCCGTAGGATTTCCGCAGGGTGATGGTGATCTTGGGCACGGTGGCCTCCCCGTAAGCGAACATCAGCTTGGCCCCGTGCAGGATGATGGCTCCGTGTTCCTGGGCACTCCCGGGCAGAAAACCGGGTACATCCACCAGGGTCACAATGGGAAGGTTGAAACAGTCGCAGAACCTGACGAACCGGGCCGCTTTCCTGGAAGCATTGATATCCAGTACCCCTGCCATGTGGTTGGGCTGGTTGGCCACGATCCCCACAGGCATGCCGTTGAATTTTGCAAAACCCACGATGATGTTCATGGCATACTGCCTGTGGATCTCGAAGAATTCATTGTGGTCCACCATGGCAAAGATCACATCCTTCATGTCATAGGGTTCGTTGGGATTGTCCGGGATCACCTCGTTTAGCATGTCCTCCAGCCTGTCGATAGGATCGCTGCACTCGGTCACCGGGGGGTCCTCCACGTTGTTCTGGGGCATGTAACTGATCAGCTTCCTGATCATCAGCAGCCCCTCCTCCTCATCACCGGCCACCATGTGGGCCACACCCGACCGGCTGGCGTGCATCTGTGCTCCGCCAAGGGCTTCTGTGGAGATGTTTTCGCCCGTGACTGTTTTAGTCACCCGGGGACCGGTTACGAACATGTAGGAGGTCTGGTCGCTCATGATCACAAAATCGGTCAAGGCAGGGGAATATACCGCACCGCCCGCACAGGGTCCGAAAATGGCAGATATCTGGGGAATCACACCCGAGGCCATGATGTTCCTCTGGAAAATCTCGGCGTAACCGGCCAGGCTCCTGACCCCTTCCTGTATGCGGGCGCCCCCGCTGTCATTGATCCCGATCACCGGCGCACCCACCTTCATGGCCTGGTCCATGATCTTGCAGATCTTGGCTGCATGTGTCTCCGACAGGGAACCTCCGAAAACCGTGAAATCCTGGGCATATACATAGACCACCCTTCCGTCGATGGTCCCGTGGCCAGTAATGACCCCATCGGCCAGGTACTGCTCATCCTCCAGTCCGAAATCATGGGAGCGGTGGAGCACGAACATGTCATATTCCTCGAAACTGCCTTCATCAAGCAGGATCTGGATCCGCTCCCTGGCCGTATGCTTTCCCTTGGAATGCTGAACCCCTATCCTCTTTTCGCCTCCACCCTGCCTGGCGCGCTCGCGCAGGCTGATCAGGTTCCGTATCTTGTCCTGGTTATTCATCTCCGCAGAATTCAGTAAGGACTCCGAAGGTGGATTTGGGATGGAGAAAGCCGATTTGCAGTCCTTCGGCACCTTTCCTGGGCACCTGGTCGATCAGCCGGACACCCTTGTCAGCAGCATGTTGAAGTGCCCCGGCCACATCCTCCATGGCAAAAGCCAGGTGATGGATCCCCGGACCCTTCTTCTCAATAAACTTCCCGATGGGACCTTCCGGATCGGTGCTTTCCAGCAACTCGATCTTGGTATCCCCCACCCTGAAAAATGCCGTCCTTACCTTCTGGTCTGCCACCTCTTCCATGGCATAGCACTCCAGGCCCAGGACCTCCTGGTAGTAATTGACGGATTCATCCAGGTCCGCCACGGCTATGCCGATGTGTTCAATATGGGTTGGTGTCATGGGAATGGGGATTGGTTATTGGTTAGGGGTTATTGGTTAGGGGTTATTGGTTAGGGGTTATTGGTTAAGGATTCTGATGGGTTAAAATTAGCAATAAGGCTGCGCCGATAGCATGACAAAACTCAAAACTAATCCACCGCAGGGTGTGTTATGGAACAGCTATTCCATGATGGCATCGTAGATCACCTGCTGAATGCGGGTCCGCACATTGTCCTCGATCAGCTTCGTATTCCCCTGGTTGGGATGGACCCGGTTGGAAAGAAAGATGTAGACAAGCCCTTCGGCCGGATCCACCCAGGCCAGTGTGCCTGTAAAGCCGGAATGTCCGTAACTCAGACCGGAGAAGCATCATTGCAGGCCGGGCCTGCATCCGGTTCATCGGTCACCGGCCGGTCAAAACCCAGTCCCCGCCGGTTCTCATTCTCACAGTCATAACAGGAAGTATAGGTGACAAGGGTGGCCGAATCAATGTACCTTCTCTCCCCGTACCATCCCCCGTTCAGGTACATCTGCATCATCTTGGCCAGGTCATTGGCATTCCCGAAAAGCCCTGCATGACCCGAGATCCCTCCCAGCATGGCAGCCCCCATGTCATGAACATGGCCATGGAGCAGCTGCCGCCTGAAAAAAAGATCATTTTCGGTGGGAACGATCCGTTCCCCGGGAAACCGGTTCAGGGGAAGGAATCCCAGGGTCTCCGCCCCCATGGGAGCATAGAAATTGTACCATACATAAGGATAGAGCAAGGTGTCTGTGATGCCTTCGATCACCTGCTGCAACATGTAGTATCCCAGGTCGCTGTACCGGTATTCCGGTTCCAGCAACTCCGAATCGTAGATCTTCCGGTAGAGCGAATCCCTCTGGTCGGCCCTGAGGTAGAGGTCTTCGGCCACCTGGATGGGATAGTCCGGGGAATAGTCTTTTTCATAGAGGCTGTCCACGTACCGTATATTCCTGTTGGCATAGGCCGAAGGCCCGATTTTCAACGGATAGGTATGTGACCAGTTGGCACTGACCAGGTGCTGGGAGGTATCCAGGGGCTCCAGGGTGGAATAGTAGAAAGGGATCCAGGGATGTAAGCCCGGCCTGGTGGGATAGGATATCGGCGATCAGCAGGTCTGCCTTATTACAGCTGTCAGGCAGCATGCTGTAGCTCCCCAGCAGGGAGTCCTCATGGAACCTGCCCTGGTCCCGCAGCCGCATCAATGCAGGCAAAGTGGCCGTAATCTTGGTGAGGGAGGCCAGGTCATACACATCGGTCAGCTTCACAGGCCTCCGGTTCAGGTAGGTGTGGTACCCGTAGGCCCTGTGCCAGACCACCTTCCCGTTCCTGGCCACCAGCAACTGGCATCCCGGCATGGCCTTCTGTGCGATGGACTCCCTGATGATGGTTTCCATCCTGGCAAGGGTATCGGGATGAAGCCCCACATCCATGGGATCTGCATAGCCAAGCCTGGTAGGGGGACCGGTCTCAGCGCCATAGCCTGAAGCGGCCACAGGGACTGCAGAAACAGGCAGCTTCCCGCGGAAGGAGAATCCCCCGAAGATCGCCTGAATGGCATACTCCTGGTACAGGGGAGCATCATCATATGAAAGGATGATGGCATCCATATGATCCAGGTTGGCAAACCTGCCAAGTGCATAGGGGATCCCTGCCAGGTTCAGGACCAGGTCCCTGCCGGAACCAAGCTGTTCAACGAACTGGACGGTCTCATCCGTGATGCCGTAATTCCTGGATGCATACCTGCTGGTGTTCAGCACACTGACAATAATGGTATTGTACTGCTCCAGGGCCGAAAGCAGGGCTGTACGGGCCTCCTCACCGGCCGATGAGGAGAGGGTGAAATGCTCCCCTTCCAGGTAGCGATCTGAAATCCCTCCAAAATGGTGGTCCCCAGCTTCACTGATGGTTACTGTGGCCAGTTTCACCTCCGGCATATTTTTCAGGGGCAGCAGGGAATCCCGGTTCCTTGCCAGGGTGAGTGCATGTGCTATGAGTTCCCTGTGCAGGGGCCCGAATTCCGGGTGGTTCAGATCCTCCACCAGTGAATCTGTCCTCACCGGTTCAAAGGCAGACAATCCGGCCCAGTACTTGGCCTGAAGGATCTTTCGGCAACTGAGATTGATCTGCTCCTCGGGAATCTCCCCCCTCCTGACCGCTTTCCGGATCTCTGAAATGGCTTTCCCGGGATCATCGGGCATCAGGAGGATGTCATTGCCTGCCCTCACCGCCTCCACCTCCCTTTGTCCGGGTTCAAAAAAGTCACTTAATCCCTTCATATTAAGCGCATCTGTAACCACCAGTCCCCTGAAATCCATCTCCTCCTTCAACAGCCCGGTAACCACATTCCACGACACGGATGCCGGCCTGTTTTCCCTGCTGTCCAGCGCCGGAACCTGCAGGTGGGCCACCATGATCCCGGTGAGTCCGCGCAGGATGGCCTCCCTGAATGGATAGAGCTCCAGGGAATCGAGCCGCTCCCTGCCATAAGGGATCACCGGCAGGGCATGGTGCGAATCGGTATCGGTATCGCCATGACCGGGAAAATGCTTGGCGGTGACCAGCAATCCCCCATCCTGCATACCCCTCATCAAGGCCACTACCTTGTCCGACACATTCTTCCGGTCTTCGCCAAAAGAGCGGACATTGATCACCGGGTTGGCCGGGTTGTTGTTGATATCAGCCACAGGGGCAAAATTCATATGAACGCCCAGCCGTCTGCATCTGCCGCGCCATATCCTTCCCCAGATCGTATACCAGGCTGTTATCGGATATAGCCCCCAGGACCATTTGGCATGGGTATTTGATGGTGTTTTCCAGCCTCATACCCAGTCCCGTTTCACCGTCGATGGCAACCATCAGTGGAACCTTTGTCCTCTCCTGGAACCTGTTGGTCATCAGCGCCTGTGAAACCGGATCTCCCTGGAAAAATGCGATCCCTCCCACCCGGTGCCGGGTGATCAGCCTGATGACGGACTTTACATGCTCCTCATCCCTGTTGGAATAGGCCTGTACCATGATCATCTGCGCGATTTTTTCCTCCAGTGAAAGCTGGTCCATGACCGAATCCACCCATGCTTCACCGGCTCTCAGGAAAGGGGGGGCTTCAGGAAATGTGGGTTCGAATGGAGGTATCTCCTGTGTACCGGGACCGGAAATACCCGACAACAGGATAAGCAGTACCAGAATGGAGATCTGCGTCAGGTTGTTCTTCATCGCATATCAGTGCTTCGTGACCTTTGGTCGCCTATGGGTGCCTTCACCTACAAAGTTAGCCGGTAGATCGCGCCATAAAAATTGAATTATCAACACCTGATGGCATGAAAAAATGTGTATTTTGACACCCGGAACCCATGTTAAAACCTGATCTCGTCATGGAATGTAAAAAGGAAAGGAACCTGGTGAACTGCAACTGCAGCTATCCATGCGGAAAGAAAGGAATTTGCTGCGACTGCATTGCCTACCACAGAAGTGCCGGGGAATTACCGGCCTGCTATTTCCCAAACGACATGGAAGCAGGGTACGACCGCTCGGTGGATAATTTCATCCGTATCTACCGGGAACGCGGCGTCTGCTGGAACTGACCTAAAGACCCAGTTTGGCTGCAATGGCAGCCGGAACAGCATCCCGGTGGACCAGGAAGAAGACGGTCTTGGCCCGCATATAGCTCTCCGAAGAGTAGAAGTAGCCTTTGTAAATGTGTTTCCCGGTACCCCATGAGTTTTTCACCAGGTAAAAGCGGTGCCCGTCCTGGTCCTTTGCCGTTCCCGTAATATGCATCAGGTGATCATCGGTGGTCTGGTAGTTATCAAACCACTTCTGCCGCAACTCCTGGGAAATCTCTCTCTCCTTTTTGGGAGTGGAAAAATCATAAAAAAGATCTTTCTGGTCATCTTCCGGCAATTCATCCCACCTTGCACGCTCCAGTCCGGTCAGGTCCCCGATCTCGGTGGAAGGGATCAGGGCCAGCCCCTCATCCCAGTCAAATCCCTTCTCCCCCGTATCGGCATCCCAGCAGACAGAATACCCAGTCTCAATGGCATGGTCAAGCACCTGCATCATCTCATCCAGGGGCACATTCAGAATGGAGCCCCAGATCCAGTTGTCAGGGATCTCCAGGAGGAAGCTTTCATAAAAGGGCTGGTGTGTATATGACCCGATGGCCACATAATCTCCAGGATCGAGTCCCAGTTGGTCCGAGAAAGACAGGGGGGTATACTTCTCACCTTCATACTCAAACTCCCCGGGAAGCTTCCCGAAATAGGCATCCAGGATACCATTCAATCCATCCTTCCACACCGGTGTCAGGCTCTTGTTGCGGTTCCTGATCACCTGGTCCACATACCCGCGGAGGACCGCATCCAGTTCTCCGTGAACAGGCAGGGAATCGCCCTGGGCCATGCCATGGTATACCTGCTCAGGGACCATCCCGTAATTGTCCCAAATGTGCATCACATCCAAAACCAGGCCTCCCGCACCAAAATTGATTTTTCCGTGCATCCTCACATATTTGTCAGCCTTCAGTTCATAGGCCTTCCTTACAAAGAACATCTCCGACAGGTCAAACTCCCCTTTCCCCTCCCTCAGTAATTCGGCTTCAATGAAACTGGTGGATGCAAAGCACCAGCAGGTCCCCGATCGGTGCTGGTCCTTCACAGGTGTTACCCCGATACTTTTCTCTATGGTAAATGTGTAGCCTTCCGGTGCCTCTTTCTTCTTCCTTTTCTGGCCGGAAAGCGTGGATAAACTGATCAAAGCGCAAGCCAGTACCAGTATCAGTTGTCTCAGGAGTTGCTTCATGATTGTCGGGGATTTTGAAAGCCCGAAAATAATAAAAATCAGGCATATTCAAACTGGGCATGTTGTACAATAGGAGCCGGGTCAGAGGGATACCCGGTTCAGGAACTCGTGGACGTGCTCGGCATAGGTCCTGGAAACAGGGATCCGTATCTCCTCCTGGAAATCCATGTAGATATAGAGGTTGGCGCTGATCAGTTTCACCAGTTTGATGTTCTCGAAGTTAACCATATAGGACCTGTGGCAGCGCTGGATCAGGGTCCCTTCCAGCTCCTTCTCCAGCCTTTTCATGGTATTTCGTAGCATTACCTTTTTAAGTTTTCCCTTCTCGTTGGTATGGACCGTCACATAGTTATCTGTGGACTCCACATAGAGGATATCCCTGGATTTGATGGAGAACCTGAGTTTTTCTGTCTCATCCCTGAATGAGACCATCTGCCGCTCCCTGAATTCCAGGGAGGTGTTCCTGGTATGGTTCTCTAACTTGGAGCGTTTATCTTTCAATGAAAGCCACAGCCAGGAGAGGGAATAGGGAATGGCCAGTACCAGCAGGGTAATGAACAGCAGGTTGGTGAAACGGTCCACCAGTTCGGCCCCTGAGTTCAGGAGGTAGAGGTCCACCACCAGGTAAGCTGTGGCCAGGAGTAGGATCTCCAGGAGGTTCCAGATCCCAAACAACAGGTAGGTGAACCGGATCCTCCCGGCCAGCAGGAAGAAGATCAGTTTGAGCAGGACGAGGATCAGCATCCCCGACAGGATAAAGGCACTGGAGTAGAAGAAGAATTCGATCCGGCCCACCTCGAACCAGGAGGATGCGTTAAAGGGAGAATAGATGTTGATGAAGACCAGCGCAAATATGGAGACGAACATCACCTGGGTGATGATGGTCGACTTGTCCTTCAGGTATTCGGGTATTTCACGCCGGAGTGTTTTCATTGCTTGATCTCCACTATTTTTAATTCAGTCCTCCTGTTGCCTGCCCGGCCCTCCTCCGTATGATTGTCAGCCACAGGACGGGTATCCCCGTAACCTGCAGTATGGAGCCTGCCGGAATCAATCCCCTGTCCTGTCAGGAAATCCACCACCACACCGGCACGGTTTTCTGACAATTCCAGGTTGTGCTGTGCAGAACCTGTATTGTCTGTATGCCCCCCGATCTCCACCTCAACGGCCGGATTGTTTTCCAGGAATTCAACCACCCGGTTCAGTTCGGACTGTGAGGCAGGCAGCAGTTCATGGGAGTCGGTGTCGAAAAAGATATTGTTCAGCACCACACTGCTGCCGATAAGGATCCTGTCCAGGGGGATATCCCTCCTGAATGGCTTCTTTCTCGGATGCTCCCCGGTAAAGGAGAAATGGGCAGAATAGAACAGGTATCCGCCTGCCGAAACATTCAGGGCATAATCCCGGTCGGTAGGCAATGATACCAGGTAATCCCCTTCCCCTGTTTCCGATACTGTCTCCATTACCACCTCCCCGGTGGCCAGGTCGATGAGCTGAATCACCCCGCTGATGCCTTTCATGGTACGGGAATCGAACACCCTGCCCGTAAGGTATGAAACCAGCACCGGCCTCGCTTCCAAAGGCAGTTCAAAGGTAAAGAGATCTGTATTGGTACCCGTCTCCCTGTCAGAGGCAAAATAGGCCCGGTCGCCCCGTGCATTCACCGTAAGTCCGATCTCATCGTTGTGGGTATTAATGGGATACCCCAGGTTGTGGGGACGGGCCCAGCATTGTTCGCCGTCGAGTCGTGTACGAAAAAGGTCCCCCTGGCCCATTCCCGGCCAGCCGTCGGAGGAAAAATAGAGGGAGCGCCCGTCGGGATGCAGAAAAGGGGATTGCTCCATTCCGGCCGTATTCACTGAATCCCCCAGGTTCACAGGCTGGCTCCAACTGTTCCCTGAACGTACCGAAACCCACAGGTCATAGGAACCCTTCCCGCCGGGACGGTTGGTGGCAAAGAGCAGCATCCGGCCATCGGCGGAGATGGTGGGGTGCTTCTCACTGTAGCGCGAGTTTACCGGTGCCCCGAGATTCCGGGGAACATCCCACTTTCCGTCCTTCAGGCGCGAGGTGTAGATATCGCACTGCCCCATCCCATCCCTCCTGTTACAGGCGGTAAAAAAGAGGGTCTTCCCATCTGCTGTCAGGGTATTGGCCCCCTCATTATCAGGTGTGTTGAGCGGAGCCCCGGCAGGGGTACGTCCGCCCCATTTCCCGTCATCTTTCTGTACGAAGTAAAAATCCTCCTGCAGGTTGCCGGGAATTAGCCCTCCGGAGGAATCGCGAGGCAGCATGACCGTGAACATCAGCAGCTGTTCATCGATGGAGAGGGAGGGCCAGTATTCGCTGTATTCCGAATTGACCCGGGCACCCAGGTTGACAGGCTCAAAAGGAACCGGATGCTCCATCGCCTCCAGGGCAAACAGACACTTCTTTTTCACGACCACTCCCGCCTGCCGGCTCCTCACCTTCTCAGGCGGAAATGCAAGGAACTTCTCCGCCTGTTCCAGCGCCCTGGCATATTCACCTGTCCTGAGCAGAAGTCCTGCCAGGAGCCTGTACCCTTCGGGATTTCCCTCCGGGTCGATCTCCAGGGTCCTTGAATAGTATTCAATGGCCATCCCCGGACGCCCTGTTTCCAGGCAGATTTGTGCCACCAGCTGGTAGGCATCAATGAATTCTTCATCGGCCTGGATCGCTTTCAGAAGGGCGGTTTCCGCCCCGGAAAGATCTGCCCCCTGGTACAGGGAAACCGCCTCTTCAAAACGCTTGATGGCCTTTTTCGAACCGGTACTGTACTGCTGGGCATAGAGAGGTCCCAGGAGAAGAAATAATACCCATATGAGCGATCCATGCCTCATTCCGTAAAGTTATGGGATCCTCATGTATTTGTGACTCTGAAGGGAGATCATCCACCGGGGATCTCCTTTCACAAAATCGATGATGACGGGGAGCATCTCCTCCCTGTGGCTCCATTCGGGCTGAAGGAACAGTTTGCATTGCCCGCCTACCCTCCTGCCATTCTCCAGGGCCCAGTCAATATCATCCTCACCGGCAATGATCACCTTCAGTTCGTGGGCCTGCTGAAAAAGATCATCCCCGGCCGGGGAGTTCCTTTTGGGAGAGAGGCAGATCCAGTCCCACTGCCCGGTCAGGGGATAGGCACCGCTGGTCTCCAGAAAGGTCTCAATATTTTCTCTTTTCAGCAATCCGGTGAGGTAATCCATGTTGACCATGAGCGGTTCTCCCCCGGTAACAACCACGGAGGCGGCCGGACAGGCAAGCACATTGGCCACGATCTGTTCTGCCGGGACAACGGGGTGAAGCTCAGGATTCCATGAGAATTTGGTGTCACACCAGCTGCAACCCACATCACATCCACCGATCCGTATGAAGTAGGCGGCTTTCCCTGTATGGTACCCCTCTCCCTGGATGGTATAGAATTCCTCCACCAGTGGCAACTTTTTTCCTCCTTCAAAAACAGCGGTATCCAAATCCATCAAATGATCACTTATCTTCCTTCATTGATACAAAGGTAATGATCCATCTTTAACGCAGGCTTCTGCTCACCTTTAAAACAGGGAGGGATCAGGATCTTCTTTGTCACGGGTGCCTATTTCCGGACCCACAGCCTGGAAACCAGGTAATAGAGTACCCTGAGGATGGCCACCGACCCGTACAGGACAAGGGCAACGAGGAGTACCACGTGGAGCTGGGTGAACAGCTCCCTGGCAGGAGCCTGGTGCTTGATGATCCCTATCACATTCAACGAGTAGGCTGCCACGAAACAGGCAAGGAAAATCAATAGTTCCCTTCTTTTTATGGCTGTAGTAATGGTTGTATCCCTGAACATTGTATGGTCTCCTGTTAAATGGCCAGTCCCTCCGGCCAGGTTTCGATCCTGTGGTTCATCATGGCCTCAAATCCCAGGAGCGTTGCAATACTGCCATAGAATCCCTGTTTCGTCAGCCAGGGATCCACCCTGTTGTTGCGCAATGACACCTGGGAATCGGGCCGGTAGTGCGATATCATCCCCTCGATCCGGTTGCATTCGGTCTGCACCCGGTTCATCAGGAGGTCCACCTCACCCGGCTCTTTCCCTGCAACCACCAGGTCGAGCCGAGTTCCCATAGAGATAATTTGCCTGTGCTGAACCTGCATCCCTAATTCCTTTGATCAATGTTTTTTTTTTAAATTGCCGGAAACCTTTCTCCCATGAAGGAAATCATCAACACCGCCCTTTGCTCCTACGGCATGTCAGGGATGGTATTTCACGGTCCGCTCCTGAAAGCCCATCCCGGCTTTAAAATTACAAAGATCCTTGAGAGAAGGAAAAGGAATTCGGAAGGAAAGCATCCGGATGCGGTTATCGTCACCAGCCTGGATGACCTGCTGGGTGATCCTGAGGTGGAACTGGTGGTGGTAAACACCCCCGACCACCTCCATTTTGAGATGGCCTCCAGGGCCATCAATGCCGGGAAACACGTGGTGGTGGAGAAGCCCTTTACCCTCCGCGCCGAAGAGGGAGAGGCGCTGATCGCCCTGGCAAAGGGTCAGGGGGTACTGCTGACCGTTTTCCAGAACCGCAGGTGGGACGGGGATTTCATGACGGCGAAGGAGATCATCCACACCGGGAAGCTGGGCAGGCTGGTGGAATTCGAATCCCATTTTGACAGGTACAGGAAGGAGATCCAACCCTCCTGGAAGGACCTTTCCACCGGGACCGGAACCCTCTACAACCTGGGATCGCACCTGGTGGACCAGGCCCTGCACCTTTTCGGTATGCCCGACCGGTTGTTCTGCGACAGCCGGATGCTGCGCGAAGGAGCCAGGACCGACGATAGCTACGATTTGTTCCTTCATTACCCCGGTTTCAAATGCCTGCTGAGAAGCAGCTACCTGGTCCGGGAGCCGGGTGCCCGGTTCACCCTGCACGGTGTTGAAGGAAGTTACCTGAAATGGGGCATTGATCCCCAGGAGGAGGCCCTTAAATCGGGTGCAGTTCCCGGCGGTACATCATGGGGTGAGGAGCCTGAAGAGGCGTGGGGAAAGATCAATACCACCTACTTCGGTGAACACCTGGACAAGCGGTACCCCACCCAACCAGGAAATTACCCTGCATTTTACAAACAGCTTTATGCAGCCATCCGCCAGAACGATCCCCTGCCGGTCAAACCGGAAGAGGCCCTGAATGTAATCAGGATCATCGAGGCCGCCTACAGGAGCAGCCGGGAAGAAAAGGTGGTCACCCTGCCTTAAGCCGGTCACCCTGTAGTGGGCACATCATCTTTCAGCGGGCACATCACCCTGCAGCAAAATCCTCTGACAGGGCTTCGATCTCTTGGACGGACAGGTCACCCACAGCCACCACAATCCGGTGCCTGAATTCCAGGATTTCTCCTTTCCTGAGGATCATTTCAAATGGTTCCAGCTCCTTGTTATAAACGTTCCTCCCCAGGTTATTGACGGAAAAGAGGCCGTATCCCCTGGCGTGCCAGCAGGCCGGGTAATTAATGTTTTCCGGGTGATCGAAGATCACTATAGCGTAGTGCATCCCCTCCTTTTCAGCCCCCAGTTTTACCCAGCGGGCATTTTTCCCCCACGCATCGGGTCCTTCCTCCCCGTTGCTGGTATGGTACCATCCGGTCACCCCTTCATTGTCCAGCACCGGTACGTCCGACGGATTTCCTTCTGCATCGGTATAGACCAGCGGTTTGGAGGAAGGATGCTCAAAGGCCCTGTCTGTCCGGATGGCCAGCATTCCCTCCTTGTTGTCCCTGAGAACCACTTCATCAGCAGCTGCGGTCAGCCTGGTGATCCGATCGATGATGCGCACCCCGGGTGAACCGTGGAACAGGTAGGTGGAATGTTCTACCAGTAGCTTCTCAGCCTGCTCCGTATCGGGGGCCACCCAGTCCATTTTCACCTCCAGTGTTCCCACATTCCCTGATACCCCGCAGTGAATGATCTCCCGGTGGATGATCCGTCCGTAATGCCCCTTCCTTTCTGGTGATACTGCAAAGGAATTGTTCCAGAAATCAAATCCGTTTACATCCCCGTAATTGAACCAGAGCCCCACATGGTGGGGATGATCTATCCGCTCCCTGGCCCTGGGCTCCAGGGGAAATCCACGGGTCACCGGGACACCCCCGGGTGCCATTACAGGATAAAGGAGCGGTTTCTCCAATCCGGCATCAAATATGTAGTTTGTGAACAATTCACCATCGAAAAACACCTCCACTTTCTGGTTACCCTCATCCACCTTCAATTCAATGTTGCTGTTTTGCGCGCCGGGGCTACACGAAGAATGGGCCATGCCCAGAATTCCTGCAACGATCCATATCATTCTCATAATCTTGACTTTACGATTTCCAACTGTGGTCAGTATTTGAATACCTCACCCCCGGCCAACACATTTTGTGTGTGCTCATCAAAGGTGGTCTGCCTGCCCGTGCGCAGTGCGGCGGTTACCATGATGTTGGCAATGGAATGGTTGTAACCAGCTTCTACAGGGGCATTGGGTGTTTTCCTTGACCTGACGCAATCCATCCAGTTCTTCATATGGGCATTTGTCAGCGGATCAGATCCGGTATCTGCATCTGAAGCCACCTTCAGAGTGGGCAGCTTGAAATCCTCCAGCAGGAAGGATTCCATGCCCATGGCACTGGCAAATTTCCCTGTCAGTCCCCCCATCAGAGTTCACAAGGTTCTTTGAGAGATCCAGTTTGCCTCCATTGGAGAAATACCACTCCTTCACACCTCCTGATGAGTTGTGCTGCCTGGAACTGTAAAGCACCTGAAATCCTGTACCTGGATCATCGGCCGGTCCATAATCAAATACCGCTGTCATGGTATCGAAGTTCTTCCTGCCGTCCTTCCACATGTAAATCCCCCCGTTGGCTGCTACGCTACGGGGATGGGCCAGCCCGGAGAACCAGTGCACCGTGTCGATCTGGTGGGACATCCATTGCCCGGGGATTCCCGATGAGTATGGCCAGAAAAGCCTGTATTCAAGATATTTGCGCGGATCCCATTCTTCGTATGGCCGGTTCATCAGGTAGCGCTTCCAGTCCGTATCCTCCTGCCGTATGGAGGCCACCAGGTCGGGCCTGCGCCACCTTCCCGGCTGGTTCACGTTCCAGGTCATTTCCACCATGGTGACCTTTCCGAATTTCCCGGAGCGGATATAGTCATTGGCCGAATGGTAGTTGGCACCGCTACGCCGCTGGGAACCGATCTGTACAATTTTTCCGGCCTTCCGGACAGCCTCGATCCCTGCGCGGGCATCATCCATGGTCTCGGCAAAGGGCTTCTCTACATATGCATCACAACCGGCCTCCATGGCCTCCTTGGTATGCAGGGCATGCTGGAAATCGGCCGTACTGATGATCACTGCATCCAGCTTACCCTTCTCATACAATTCATCGGTATTGGCAATGGGTTTTGCTTTGATTCCGTACTCCTCCTTCAGGTGTGCCACTCCCTCTTCCCGCCTGCGGTTCCAGATATCGGTCACCGAAATGATCTCAAAATTCATCTTTTCCGCGTATTTCTGGAAGGATGGGATCAGGCTGCCCCTGGCCCGGTTGGAGAATCCGACGATGCCCACCCTGACCCGGTCATTGGCACCCATAATCCGTTTGTATCCGGCAGCCGAGAGGGAGGTACCCGCCAGGCTGATTCCTGCTGCACTTGCAGCTGTTCTTTTGATAAATGTTCTTCTGTTGGTCATGATATTGGGAATTGGTTATTGGTTATTGGTTTATTGGTTGGGTTAGTGGGTCGGGATCAGGGGAGCTTCGCCGGACCGGCTCGTTTAAGGGTAAACACATAGCCGTCCTTCCGGTTCAATACCTCCAGGAAAGGGTACTGTTCCAGGATCCGCTCCTCTTCATCCGACCGGATAACGAAATAGGCATCCCTGTCAAGATCATTCTCCAGGATCTCGATAATCCCCGGATTCTTATCCGACAGCTGCTTGTCGAAATAGAACAGGTGGGAGTAGCCTTCAAATCCCAGCGGATTCACATAAACCTCCTGTCCCTTCAGTCCTTTGTAAAACTTGACAGCCGCACGCTGGGTGTACCCCTCAATCCTCCCGGTAAAGATATAAATGGCTGATGTGGTAAACAGGAGCACCACCAGGTGAAGGATCAGCAATCCCCGTGCCTGGCGCCGGAGGATCATGACGGCTGCCGTCCCCGTTCCCAGGAAAAGGAAGAGTCCTATGAGCCATTCATACCCGCTCCAGTGTACATCCCTTTGAAGGGCTGCCCGGGTAAAAGCGTCCATGAAAAAGAGCTTCGTTGACTCCACCCATTCCTGGTGGTCAGCCAGCAACGGCAACAGGATGGCAGCAGCAGAATACAATGTGGCGATAAGCAGGATCAGGATCACCTGCCATGTACCAATCTCGATCTTCCGGTCCACCCACTTCTCCCAGACCCAGGCCGCCAGGAAGGTCATGGGAAAATAGGCCAGGGAACTGTAATGCAGCAGCTTGGTCTTCACGAAGGCAAAGATGACCAGCACGGCGATGAACATGATATACATCCACTGCTTGAAGAGACGCTGCAACTCCCGCTCTTCCGCCTTCTTGGTGAAGCTTTTCAGGGAGAGTACCGAGGCCGGGAAAACCCCCAGCAACAGGACCACCAGGTGGTACCCGAAGAATCCACTCGTGCCCGCTCTTCACCTCAGACAAAATCTTCACCTGGTACTGGATGAAATCTTTCAGTACCTGGACGTTCCCGCTGGCTATCTGGTAGATGTACCAGGAACCTCCCACCACAGCCAGGATCCCGGTGAAAAGTATCACATGTCCCACCGTGGTTTTCAGCCTGAAACGGTTCATGACCATGAAGGAAAGGAAACAGACCAGGAAGATCAGGATAGCCATCGGTCCCTTGGTCAGTACTGCCAGACCGAAAAAGAGGGCGGACAATGAAACATTCCAGAGCCTCGATCGTGTACGTTCCGGATCCAGGTAAAAAATGAACCAGCTGATGCCCATGAAAATAAACAGGTTGTACCACGGATCGATGATTCCCGATTTGAAGTAGAAGAAGGGCAGGATGGCAGAGCCGTATGCCAGGATCCAGTAAATCCCGAACCGGTGGCCGTAGAGTCCGGCTTCCAATAAAATAGAGCATGATCAGGGTGATGATCCCGCAGATGAAATTGGGGAACCGGGCTGCAAATTCATTGATGCCGAAAAGCTTCATGGAGACCACCTGCAACCAGAAGAACAAGGGTGGTTTTTCCGGAAAAGGTTCAAAATCGATCTGTACATTCATGTAATCTCCCGTGAGGATCATCTCCCTGGCCGATTCCGCATAGTTCACCTCATCGCTGTCAAACAGGTGGACCGAACCCAGGAAGGGTAACAGGAGCAGTGCCGCTACTACCACAATGCCCAGGTATACGAATAGGGACTTCTTTCTGGAATTGTTCAGGGATGACATTCATGAATGCCTAAATGTACTTATATTTTTTTCTACATTTGGCCGTCGAACATAACCAGGAAATCCATGAATATTGAAGAATTAAAAGAATCATTTATCAGTCTGTATGGAGAAGACGGAGAGTGAACTCCATGCTCTTTTTCTCACCCGGAAGGGTAAACCTGATCGGTGAACATACCGACTATAATGGCGGTTATGTATTTCCATGTGCCCTCTCATTTGGCACCTACCTGTTGGCGAGGAAGAACAGACAGCCGGACCGTTCAGTTTGCCACCACCAATTTCGACCACCGGGGCACGGTCAGCCTGGATGAACCATTTGAAAAAGAAGGGCAATGCATGGATCAATTATCCCATGGGTGTACTGAATGAATTCCGGAAAACCGCCAGGGAGATCGAAGGTATGGATCTGCTCTATTCCGGAGATATTCCCAACGGGGCAGGGCTCTCCTCCTCCGCCTCCATTGAAATGGTCACCGCATTTGCCATGAATGAGATGTTCGGTTTTGGATTGGACCGGTGGGACCTTGTAAAGCTCTCCCAGAAAGCAGAGAACATTTTCGTGGGGGTGAACTGCGGGATCATGGACCAGTTCGCTTCGGGGATGGGCGCCGCCGATCATGCCCTCTTTCTGAACTGTGATACACTGGATTATGAACGGGTTCCACTTAAGCTTGACGGGATGAAGATCGTCATCGCCAACACCAACAAAAGAAGGGGCCTGGCCGACTCAAAATACAATGAGCGAAGGGCGCAGTGTGAAGCTGCTGTTGAGGCCATTCGCAGCAAGAGGAATATCCGGCATCTGAGCGATCTGAACCTGGAAGAATTCAATGAACTGTCCCACCTGATCACCGACGGGGACCAGATGAAAAGGGCCAGGCATGTGATCTCGGAAAACAGCCGTACCCTGGCTGCCATTGAAGCACTGAATGCCGGAAAGATTGATGAATTCGGTGAACTCATGAACCAGTCCCACGATTCCCTGCGGGATGACTATGAAGTGACAGGAACGAACTGGATACCCTGGTGGACGAAGCCCGGAAAATCGACGGAACCGTGGGCAGCAGGATGACCGGTGCAGGCTTCGGGGGATGCACGGTAAGCATCGTCAACGAGGATGCCGTGGAAACCTTTATCCGCGATGTGGGAAAAGGCTACACCGGGAAAACCGGTCTGGTGGCCGACTTCTATGTGGCCGAGATCGGTGACGGATCCAAGCAGATCAGTGTAATCCTACCTGACCAGCAGGCTGGTTTTGATCAGCCGGGCATCCTCAGAAGAGGGCCCCACCATGATCTCGTATGTGCCCTTCTCAACCAGGTATTTGCCAGCCTCCGTATCGTAATATTCAAGCTCTTCAGGGCCCAGCGTCATGGTCACCACACGGGTTTGCCCATGATTGATAAATACCCGCTCAAATCCACTTCAGCTCCTTTAACGGCCTGTCCACTTTGGAGCCTGGCTTGAGGATATACATCTGGACCACCTCTTCCCCGTCCGTCGCACTGGTGTTGGTCACCTCCACACTCACCGTCAGCGACTCATCCCGGGCGATCTCCTGCTTCTCCAGGATCAGGTTGTCATAGGTGAAGTGGAATAACTGAGTCCGTATCCGAAGGGATAAAGTACCTCCCCTTCAAAGTAGCGGTATGTCCTCCCATCCATGTCATAATCTTTAAAAGGGGGCAGGTCATCCACCGATTTATAAAAAGTTACCGGCAGCCGGCCGGCCGGATTGTAATCCCCGAACAGCACATCTGCCACAGCTGTCCCTGCGGCCTCTCCCCCGTACCAGGCCTGGAGGATAGCGGGTACCGTTTCCTGAGACTATTGATACTTACAGCAGACCCGGTCATCAGCACCAGGGTCACCGGTTTCCCGGTGGCAACGATCCGGCGGATCAGCCTGCGCTGCACTTCGGGCAGGTCCAGGGAGGTACGGTCCCCGCCACTGAATCCATCCAGGTTCAGCCCCCTCATCTCCTCCCCTTCCAGCCGGGCGGTGAGCCCCATGACCAGCACCACATGATCTGCCCAGCGGGCGCCTGCCAGGCTTCCCGTTCCAGGGGCAATCCCGGCTCCTCCCAGTGAAGGGTGCAGTTGGCATCGCTGTGTTTATCCTGCATGATGATCTTGATCCTGTAAGGTTTGCCTGCCACCAACTCCAGCTTCCGGTTGGTCTTGTTGGGATGGTGGATGTTGTTCAGGCGGATCAGTGTGTCACCATCAATGATGAACTGGAAATACTTTCCGTAGACACCCAAGGCATGTGTCCCGCTCCTGCGGGGCACCAGGTAGCCGGTCCACTCAACCGTGTAGTTGTCATCGGTGAGCCCTTCCACGGGTGGTTCCCCATCCCACCAGTAGACATCCACATTGGATTCGGTCTGCTTCAGGAGAGGCTCACCTCTCTTTTCAGTGCCTTCGAAATAACTGGCATTCAAACCCGGGATGGTCAGCCCCTCATCGGCAAAGAGCACTTCGCCCGGCACCGGGACCAGGTAGGGTAATCCTGTATGGTGGGAACACCCCAGTGCATAATGCACCTCGGCGGTATCCCCCAGCTTGTTGCGGATCCCATCCAGCACACTCACCGGGTTCACAGGGGAACCGTTGTAGTTCCCCAGCTGCACGTAATCATTATGGGCATTTGGTCCGATCACTGCCACTTTTTCAAGACCCTTATCCAGGGGGAGGGTCCCTTCATTCTTCAACAGGACAATGGATTTCCGGGCCATCTCACCAGCCACAGCTTTATGATCTTTGCCGGCTACTACATCGATGGGAATCCCTGACCATGGCACCATCACATCGGGATCGAACATGCCCAGTTTCATGCGTGCCAGCATGAGTCGCCTGACTACCACATCGATCTCCGCTTCGGCGATGAGTCCCTGCTCCACTGCTTTCACCAGCGATTCGTATTGCATTCCGCAGTTCAGATCAGTCCCGGAGAGCACTCCCATGGCAGCGGACTGTTCGGAAGTTTCCGTCACATTGTGCTCCGAATGGAAATCACGGATGGCCCCGCAATCCGAAACAATGTACCCTTCAAATCCCAGCTCTCCCCTCAGCACCTCCTCCTGCAGGGGTACACTGCCGCAGCATGGTTTCCCCATGTAACGGTTATAGGCACACATGACAGAGTATACATGCCCCTCCTGTACCGTCTTTTTAAATGCCGGCAGGTAGGTGTCCCTGAAATCTCTTTCGCCGATCACTGCATCGAATTCATGGCGAAGGGACTCGGGCCCGCTGTGCACGGCATAGTGCTTGGAGGTGGCCACCACCTTCAGGTAGCGGGGATCATCCCCCTGCAGGCCTTTGATGAACTGCACCCCCATCTCCCCGGTCAGGTAAGGATCCTCCCCGTAGGTCTCATGCCCCCTGCCCCACCTGGGATCCCGGAAGATGTTGATGTTGGGCGACCAGAAGGTCAGCCCCTGGTACATGCCGTGCTTGCCACGCAGGATGAAATCATGGTACTTGGCCCTGGCCTCGGTGGATGTTACATGGGCCATGCGGAACATCATCTCCCTGTCGAATGTGGCCGCCATCCCGATGGTCTGTGGAAAGACAGTGGCCTTGCCGGCCCTGGCCACCCCGTGAAGGCATTCATTCCACCAGTTGTATTGCGGGATCCCCAGGCGCTCCACCCCGGAGGCATAGTGTGTCAGCTGCCCCACCTTCTCCTCCAGGGTCATCCGTGAGACCAGGTCTTCGGCCCGCTCCTCGAAACTGAGTCTGGTATTCTGGTAAGCATATTGATTGCCTGTCCCGCAGGAGAGCAGGAATAACATGGATGTGATGGAAATCAGGGAGCGGATTTTCATGGTTCGGTCGGACTTTTTTTCAATGTTACAAAATATCCATTATACTCATATTTATTGGAGCATTCCCTTACTGCAATCGCCTCCCCACTTCACGCAATGTCTTGACATCATCAGGATGGATTGAGCCGTCCGGTAGTGGCCCTGTATTCAGCAGCAGGTTCGCCTTCATTTTTCTGGCATTACTGAGCATTTCCATTACCTGGTCTGCCGATTTATGCGAATCGTTGTCCATGCGGTCACAGCCCCATGAATTGGGTTGCAGGGTATCACATATTTCCAGTGGCACCTCTGAAGTGCCTGTGAAATGGCGCTCCGGGGCCTTGAAATCCAAACTTTCCCTCACTGAAATATTGCAGGGCCGCCTTGCGTGGATTCTCAGCATAGATCTTTTCATAGCCCTTCAGGTAGGATGGGACCTGTGGTTTTTGTTTACCAAAGAGCGTATTCTCAAAGGCAAGTGGACCAAACAGTGCTGCACCGGACCAGGCAACACCTGCTCTCAGCATTTTTCGTCGATTCATCTTATTTCCAATGCTCAATTTTAAGAAAAAATCCTGCCAAGAAATGATCCCATCGATCAACCCAGCCTAATCACCCGTGACCTTCACGATCCGTTCTTTGAAGGTCCCGGAGTGGTTTGAGAATTCCAGCACGTATGGACCGTCGGACAGGAAGGAGAGGTCCATGGTCACCGGATTGCCCGCATCGGTTCTGGAAAACACCTCCTGGCCTGAAAAACTGGTGATCCGGATCTCTTCGATGTTGCCCGAATTGGAGATCTGGATCAGAAGTTCGCCGGTCACTGGATTGGGACCGATCCGGTAGGCTATCGGTTCTGTTTGCTGATGGATCACGGTGGCTGTTTTCAGGAGCCAGTTTTCCGGATCGAAGGAGACGCCTTCCACCACCCCGTCCACAGCAATTGAAAACTCCTGGATACTTGCGGTTTGCTCCAGCCTGAATGTCTCACGTTCGCCTCCCTGCAGAATTACCTCCAGTTCGAATGGTAACTGGAACAGGGGTGTCACCGAAGGAGCCGAGGTGGTCTGCTCACTCTGGATCCTCAGGGAATCCCCCTGCTGTTCCCAGTAGAGATTGAAGCGGGGGAATCCTTCACCATAATACCACTGGTCAAAGAAGCAGGAGAAATCCATGCTGCTCTCCGCTTCCAGCACAGCCCGGAAATCCTCCCCGGTGGCCAGGCTGTTCCCGTATTGTGCCAGGTAGGACCTCAGCGCCCCGAAGAACATGTCATCATCATCCAGGATAAAACGGATCATGTGCAGCAGGATGGCCCCCTTCTTGTAAGTGAGAGAATGGTCGAAAAGACGGTAGGTGTCCTCTACCCTGTCCTCAGGCACATAGACGGAACCGCTGGTTTCCCTGATGGCCACCGACATGGCCGTGTTCATCCAGCTGTCGGCAGACTCCTGCCCAAGGAGCTCCTGGGCAGCCACATACTCCATGTAAGAGGCAAAACCCTCGTTGATCCAGATGTCCTGCCAGTTCCCGCAGGTAACATGGTCGCCGAACCATTGGTGGGCCAGTTCGTGGGCCACCAGGAAAAAGCTGAAATTGTAGAGGGTGGTCATGGTCTGGTGTTCCATGCCCCCGCCCATGGGTGCCATGCAATGCCCGTATTTCTCATTTGCAAAGGGATAATCGATCAGCTTTTCAGAGAAAGCAGTGATCATGGGACCGGTCTCAATGATCTGCTCCTTCCAGTCGGAGTAAACCTGGTCATCATCATAAATGAAATTCTGTACCAGCACCGAATCGCCCTCCGTTGAAAGGGGCGCGTTAAAGGAGAAATCCGTGGTAATCGGCCACCGCGAAAGAGAGCAGGTAATAGGCCATGGGATAGCTGGTCTTCCACGTGAGGATGTGGTCATCCCCCGCTTCTTCTATTCCTGTGAGCAACCCGTTGGATCCGGCCAGCAGCTCTTTGTCACACCTGATCCTGAAGGTGACCGAATCGATCTTGTCCTCCAGCACCTGTTTCACCGGAAACCAGTCCCTGGCATTATGCGGTTCTGATAGCGTATAGGTCACATTAAATCCGTAATCATGGTCCTTGTCGGAGGTGATCCCGGCAAAGAAACCCCGGTTCTGACCCGCGTCCCCACCATACCATATCTTTACCTGCAGCAGTTCACCCGGACTCCGGGTGGGATTCAGCGCGATGTAGAGGGCACCCTCCCTTTGTTCGAATTCCAGGGTGTTCTCTTTCGGAAATTCCTGGTTTCCAGGCAGGCCGGAAAACCTTACATCACTCACCTCAAGGGCATCCTGCAACTCAAAGACCAGCGTATCCAGGGCGCTCATGGCTTCTACCAGGATGGTTGCACTGCCTTCAATATAGGTATCTGTATTGGAGACTGACAGGCTGAGTTCAACCCCCTTCACATCATATGCCGATAGCCATTGTTCATAGAGGGGATTCTCATAATCCTCCATGCTATGATTGTGCAGGGGACAGCTGTGGTATACCTGGGCCCCTGCGGAAACAATCCCCGTTATCAGCAATATCCAGAAAACGGCCTGCCTCATACTACGCGTTGAACCTGTAAACGGTGGTTTCATCAAACACCTCCCCGGGCCTCAGCACTGTTGAGGGGAAGGAGGGCTGGTTGGCCGCATCAGGGAAGAACTGGGTCTCCAGGCAAACAGCACAGTGCTTCCTGTATATGAGCCCGCCCTTGCCTTTGATCTCGTCGATGTGGTTTGAGGTATAGAGCTGGATCCCCGGCAGGGTGGTCAGCACCTCCATGGTCCTTCCCGAATTGGAATCGTAAAGTGCAGCTACCCGTGTCAGCTCCATGGATTCCTCTCCCAGCACGTAGTTGATATCATACCCTGGTTCCACCTCTCCGATCTGCTCTCCGAGAGAACCGGTGAGCCTGAAATCATATGGTGTGTTCTCCACCTCCAGGATCTGTCCCGTAGGGATGCTTTCACTGTTCAGTTCGGTGACCGATCCGCTGTCGACCATCAGTTCATGGTCATGGATGGTACCCTGGCAGCTGTCCAGGTTAAAGTAACTGTGGTTGGTAATGTTCACATGGGTGGGTTTGTCGGTCTTGGCCCTGCACCGGATCCCCAGCTCGTTCTTTTCATTCAGGGAGTACTCCACCTCCACCAGCAGGGTCCCGGGGTATCCCTCCTCCCCGTCGGGGCTCTCATATCCCAGCAGCAGGCTCACCTGGTCAGGTATTTTGTTGGTGGAAGTGGTCCAGAGCTGTTTGTCGAATCCTTTTGTTCCCCCATGGATGTGGTTGTTGCGCTCATTGGCGGTGATGGAATAGATATTGCCATCCAGTTCGAACCGTGCATTCCCCACCCGGTTACAAACCCTGCCCACCATGGCACCGAAGTAGGGATGGTCACCCAGGTACTCCTCCAGGGTATCAAATCCGAGCACCACATCCCCGGGTTCATGGTTCCTGTCCGGAACCCGGATGGCAGTGATGATGGCACCGTAGTTGATCACATCAACCTCCATGCCTTTGCTGTTTTTCAGTGTATACCTGTATACCTCCCTTCCGTCGGGAAGGGTACCGAAGATCTGTTTCTCAATATTCATCGTGTCGTTCAATTTAGAATTCCTAAAGATAGGAATATTACTGCAGTAAATCCTATATTTATGGGTTGAGTGAACTCCGCCGCCATGGTAAAAAAACTACTTATCCGAATCCTGAATATCATGCTCCTGCTGCAGGCAGGGATCCTGTCAGCACAGGACAACCAGGAACCCCCGCATGCCTTTTACGAAGTCGAGGAGGGAAGAGAGTTACCCCTCCCCCTGCTGGAGTACAGGCCGGGTAAAGCCGGATACGGCCGGACCTTTGAATACCGGTCTGACTGGGAAAACAGGCAGGTGTTTACCCGGATTCCCGGAATGGAGATCCCCTACTCTTTCCTGGTGAACGGATTCGTATTTGGCAGTGACAGTGGATCCATGGTTCCCGCTGAATACAACATCACCCCCTTTCTCCACCAGGGCACCAACAGCATCGAAGTCCGGACCGCTTTTTCCGGTCCCTATACCTGCATGCCTGAATGCCCGCTCTGTGAAAAGGGATCCCTTGTGATCAGGAATAACCTGCATGTAAGGGAGCTGGCAGTATATGCCTACCCCGGGAAGCAGGAGAGTGAGATGCTGATCAGGGCGCACATATTCATAAAAAGTTACTGTCCTGACCGGGGCTCACCCGGGAAGGTTATCCTGAAAGTCAACGCTCCCTCAGGGGAGGAGGTCTTCAACCAGGAAAGGATGGTCCCTCCCATGGCCTTCGGACAGGAGTCCGAACTGGTCTACGACAGTACCGTCAGTAAGCCAGGACTCTGGTCCCCCCTGAATCCACTGCTGTACGGTGTGGAAGTGACACTTTCAGCATCGGATGGTTCCCACCCGGAGACCACCTCTGCCAGTTTCGGTATACGGACCGCCCAACTATCCGATTCCACGGTAATAATCAATGGGGAAACAGTCCGGCTGCAACCGGCCCGCAAAACCCTGGCCGACTCCCTGATCCTGATGACCGGACAGGAAATCACAGACCTTTTCAGGAAACAGGAGTTCAACGCCATTGTTTCGCGCACCCCGCTTCCTGCATGCCTTGTGAATCTGTGTGACACCCATGGCATCCTGGTAATCAGGGACCGTCATAAGGCGGTTCAGGGGGCTGTCAGGCCCCAGGTCAACAGCCCCTCCATCATCCTCCCGGAATAATTCCCATTCCTGCACGGCTGATATTTCATCTCCCGGAACATTAACAGGAAAGCAGCGCGCGCTGTACAGGCGTATGCCGAAAAGCCTTTCAACAGAGTAGGCAATCACTACATATGACAGGATGAAAACAGAGATTTGCACCGGGGAACTCAGCGAGATCCCCATGCAGGAACAACTGGAGATCAGCGGGGGTTTCCTCCACTATCTCGCACTTATCGGGATTGCCGCAGCAACCGAGGTGATCAGCGACTGGGATAACTTCAAGAACGGCCTTTTGGGAAGGCCTGAAAACTCGTAACCTAAAATCAACACTTATGGAACAATCAACAACACATTTCAAACCAATGGATGACGGACAGCTGATGCAGACCAACGGGGGCGGTTTTGCCTATGATGTGGGCAGGGCCATCCGCTTCCTCATTGTGGGCGGAGGTTGCCTGAATGCTACCGGGGCCGCCCTGGCAACAGGGGACTGGATCGTGAATGATATTATCAATAATATGTAAAACGGCTGAACCATACGGGGTCCTGGTCTCCGGGGCCCCTCTGTTTTATCACTAAATCCCGTACCATGAAACTCCGCAAACCCGATATAAGGGATATGATCATCTCCATTGAGACCTTCCTTTTGTTCTTCCTGCTGTTCCATTACTGGGACCAGGTGAAGGTTATTATTGCCGGTATTTTTACCTGATGGACCAGTTGGAGGGTTCGACACTTGACCTGATCCACAGGCGGCGCATCCGCTCCTCAGCACCGGGATACGTGGTTATCATGATGGTTGTCGGGATGTCCGCAGGCCTGTTCCTGGTCAGGGTGGATATCGTTTCCACCTCCCCGGGAATGATCCGGCCCCGGGATGAGCCCGTTTCAATCATCTCACCCTTCAGCGGGATGGTCGACAGCACCATCCTGAGGGATCACCTGGTGGTCAGTCCGGGAGATACCCTCATCTGGATCTGCCGGGACATCCCGGAAACAAGGCTCAGGGAGTGCCGGGAGAGAATCCGGGAAAACCTGGACCCCATGGATGACATTGCTGCCATTCTCAGGGGAAAACTACCCTCCTTGACCACCAGGTATGTTCAATCCCACCGGAATCACCACGCTGAAATAAAACACACGCAACTTCAAAAAGAGCGGCTGGAAAGGGAGTTCCTGGCCGCCGAAAAGCTTTACAGACAGGAGGTGATCCCGCGCCTTGAATTTGAGCAGGCCAGGTCTGATTATATGATCGCCTGTGCGACGCTGACCGGTCAGCGGGAGGATTACAGGAGCACCCTGGAAAATGAATTGTACCAGCTCAGGACTGAGAACAGGAACCTCCGGGGAGAGATGGCCGAGATCACCTCCACCCTTCATCGTTTCTTCGTGGTCTCCCCTGCTGCCGGCATCCTCCGGCAGTGCCCGGGGATCACCAGGGGATTCGTGCTTCAGGCAGGGTCCGCCCTTGGAAGCGTATCACCTGCCGGACAGCTGGTCGCTGAATGCTACGTTGAAACCCGGTATATCTCAAACATCTCTTCGGGAACCCGGGTCATGCTCAGGTTTGATGTGCCGGGATACCGCATGGGATCCAGGATGGAAACCATGATCACACAGATCGACCCGGATGTGGTAGTCATGGGCGGCAGTCCTGTCTACCGGATCCGTTGCGACCTGGAAGACCACACTTTGCGATATGGAACGGAACAGGCGGGACAGCTCCTCCTGGGCATGACCTTTTCAGCCAGCATGGTCCTTGACCGGCAGTCCCTGGCATCCCTCCTGGTGGAAAAGGTGGAGCGGTGGGCCAATCCCACCCTGTCGGATCGGAAATACCAGCCAGGCAATGAAAAGGGCAGTTAAAACAGGGTTCCGCCAGCGGGACAGTTCAGACTGCGGTCCGGCCTGCATCGCTTCCGTCATGGCACATTACGGCACCCGGATCCCGGTTTCCAGGATCAGGCAAGTGGCAGGTACTGATACGCTGGGAACCTCCATGCATGGAATGATCAGGGCACTGGAACACTTCCATTTCGAGGCGAAGGGCCTGCAGGGAAAGGCCGACCAGCTGGAGAGGCTTCCCCAACCCTTCATCGCCCACACCATCATGTCCGGCGGGGCCCACCACTATGTCTGTGTATACAGCATGACAGGGAAAGGTGTCAGGGTGATGGACCCCTCCACCGGGAAGGTTTGCCGGTGGAGCCATGGATCATTCAGGGAACGCTGGAGCGGATCTGTCATTGCCCTGGTCCCGGGAAAGATAGAACAGGTCACAGGCACAGGGATGAGCTTCAGCAGCAGGCTTTTGCTGCTTCTCAGGCCCGTATGGAAGCCTGTTGTGCAGGCCCTGGTCTCCGCCATCCTCTATACCCTCCTGGGGCTATCCACCTCCATCTACGTTGGCAAGCTGACCGACCATGTGTTTGTGACCCACAATAAAGGGCTCCTCAACCTCATGAGCCTGGCCTTGGTCTGGATCACACTGATGATGATCTACCTCTCGGTGACGAAGAACATGATCATGCTGAAGAGCGGCCAGGTGATCGATAACCAGCTTATCGCATCATATTACCGGCACCTTTTCAGACTGCCGCAACGCTTCTTCGACAGCATGAAAACCGGGGAGATCATCTCCAGGATCAACGATGCGGTCAAGATCAGGGGATTCATCAACGATGCTGCCATCGGGATCCTGGTCAACCTTCTGATCCTCCTTTTCTCATTTGGTACCATGTTCCTGATCCACCCCAGGCTTGCACTGATCATGCTGGGGATCATTCCCCTCTATGGACTGATCTATCTCCTGTTCAACCACCGGAACAGGAAGACCGAAAGAGAGGTGATGGAACGAGCGGCCTCCCTGGAGGAGCAGTTTGTTGAATCGCTGCAGGCATCCACCCATATCAGGCAATACAACCTGAGCAACCTTACACAGGAAAGAACTGAAAAAAGGCTCAACCGTTTGCTGGATACGGTGTACAGGTCAGGGATCAACGCCATCGCTGCAACGGGAAGCACAGAATCCCTGAACCGCCTGTTCACCATCATCCTGCTCTGGGCCGGATCCTGGTTTGTGATAAAGGGATCCCTCACACCCGGACGATTGCTGACCTTCTATGCCCTCATGGGATACCTGACCGGACCGGTTTCTGTACTGATCGGAGCCAACAGGACCTACCAGAACGCCAGGATCGCAGCGGACAGGCTTTTCGAGATCTTCCAGCTGGAAAAGGAGGAACCGGCCGGAAGACAGGATTTTGATCCGGCCCGGTTCGGGGATATCGTTCTGAGCGGCGTCTCCTTTTCATACGGGACCCGGGGGAAACTCATTGAGAACCTGAACCTGACCATTCCTGCCGGGAGGACCACTGCACTGACAGGTGCCAGTGGTTCCGGCAAATCCACGGTGGCCTCGCTGGTCCGGCACCTCTATCCGGTGGACCGGGGACGGATCACCATCAATGGGTGTGATACCCGCTATTTCACCCTGGCGAGCCTCCGCTCCCTGATGGGGGTGGTTCCCCAGCATGTCACCTTCCTTGCTGGAAGTATCCTGGAGAACATTGCACCGGGGGTAAAAACGCCCGACCTGGGCCGGATCACACTGCTGCTGGAGAAGGTGGGATTGATGCCCCTGATCGGATCCCTCCCGGAAGGCCTCTACAGCATGCTCACCAACAACGGGGCCAACCTGTCGGGGGGAGAGAGGCAGCGCCTGGCCCTGGTACGGGCCCTCTACAGGGAACCTGAACTGCTGATCCTGGATGAGGCCACCTCATCCCTTGACCCGGTATCGGAAGTGTATGTGAACCGCCTGCTGCTGGGGCTGAAGGAACAGTCCCGGACCATCCTGCTGATCACCCATAAAAAACAGTATGCCTCCCTGGCCGATCATATCCATGAAATGGAGGGTGGCCGGATCAAAGAACCGGTCCGTCCGGTATCTGAAGCCATCGGAAGCTTCACATAGGAGATATCCAGCTTCACCCTGGGTTTGTCGGGCTTCAGGATCCCTTTAATCCGCGTGCGGTCCTGTCCTCCTTTTCCGGGGCCGGGGTCATCTTCGGGGGATGGGTTTCAAGGAGTTTCAATACCTCTTCCACCACCCGTTCGATCTGGGGATCGCGCCCCTGGATCATGATGTTGGGATCATCCCATACCTCGATGTCGGGTGAAACACCCTCCCCTTCCCAGAACCAGTGCCCATCGTTGTCATACAGGCGGGCACCCGGTACGGTGATACCGCCCCCGTCGATGAGTTGGTGGCCCGTGGCAGGTCCCACCAGGATCCCCAGGGTGCGCTCTCCCACGATGGGTCCGGCTTCCAGCTCCTGGAATGCCCAGGGAAGCCCGTCGCCCCCGGAACCGGCCCAGCCGTTGATCAGCATGCCCATGGGTCCCGTATTGGTCATGTTGGGATGGGTGTGATCCCTCCCATGGCGCCAGTGCAGGTTGTACACCACCGGTCGCTGCAACAGTTCCAGGAACCGGTCTGCCAGCTGTCCTCCCTGGTTGAACCTTTCATCGATGATGAAACCCTGCCTGTCAAGCTGACCGTAGAACATCTGCACCAGTTCCTTCTGGCCCTGGCTGGAGGTATTGACCATGTAAATGTATCCCAGTTTTCCGTCCGAGAGCTTATCCACCATCTTCCGGTTGTTCTCGATCCACTCCAGGAAACGCAGGTTTGTCTCCCCTCCCGGGGTGAGGCACTTGACAACCACCTGCTTGGCATCTTCCGTTTTCCCCGATCCGCTCACCGAAAGGGCCAAGGTCTTGCCTGAAAGTCCTTCGAAGGCAGCATAGGGATCTTTTGCCGGGTCCAGCGGGATCCCGTTGACCGAATGGATGAAATCCCCCTCCTTCACCTTTACTCCTGGCCTGTCAAAGGGCGAACGGGTATCCGTGTCCCACGATGCCGGCCTGGCAATCCGTTTGATGCGGTACATATTCCCGGCCAGTTCCCAGTCGATCCCCAGGAAACCCGTTTCAACACTTTTTACCTGCTCCACATCCCCCCCGAAGGTATAGGTGTGACCGGCACTCAGTTCTGCTGCCAGGCTGCTGGTGATGTTGGAGACATCCCAGCGTGAGCGCGCATCCTCTATCAATGCTCCATAACGCTCCTTCATGGCTTCCCAGTCCACACCCTGCATGTCCGGATCGTAAAAGAAGTCCCTGTGGCGCCTCCAGGTATCCATGAAGATCTGGCGCCACTCCTCCCTGGGCACCAGGTCCATGACCAGGTCCCCTGTGGGAACAGGCGTATCCACCTTCTGCTTCTCAGCCGGTTTGATGATCCCGTATTTGCCCTTGATGTTCACCAGCATCAGCTTCCCGTCTGCCGTCAGCTCCACCTGGTTCACATCGGAGATGATGGTTTTCTCCTCCCTCTTTTTCAGGTCAAAGAATACCAGGGAGGCCGAACGGGATTCCGATCCGGTATTGGGCCGCCTCAGGTAGACCAGTTTATCCTTGAAGGAGGCCATCCAGCCTATGTTGCCCGCCTTGGCGGGCATGATATCCATCCGCGACTCCATCCCTTCCAGGTCGACCTTCACTTCTGCTACCTTGGTGGAATCCTTGCCGGTTTTGTTATCCGCCGTATCCTTTTTTCCTTTCCCCATGTCATCATTCTTCGGGTAAAGCAGGGAGGGCGTATCGGCCGTCAGCGGAATTGTCGCGATCTGGGTCGAATTGGGGTAGACCCAGGTGCCGTCACCCATGTCCGAATAGGTGGCTCCCATGTTCCTGTTGGTGAGGAAATAGAGGTATTTACCGTCGATACTGAACAGGGGAGTATTATCGTCGAAGAAGCCGCTGGTCACCTGGTGGCTGCTGCTGTTCTCCACGTCGTAGAGGCAGATCACATTGTGTGAATTATCCATACCCTTGGTAAAGGCCATCCATTTGGAATCGGGCGACCAGGCGATATCGTAGTCATACCTTCCCCCGTGGCCGTAGTTCCACCTGTAGTTACCGGCCACTTTCACCTCTTTGCTCTCCACATCGATGACCGATATATTATTGGTCTCGTCGATAAAAGATATCTTTTTGCCGTCCGGCGACCAGTGGGGCCGGTATCCGAATCCTTTCCCCCGGCTGGTGAGTTTCACCGGTTCTTGGGTCTTGCCCGGATCCTGGAGATAGAGTTCATACTCCCCGGAGCGGTCGCTCCAGAAAGCGATCTGCTTGCCATCGGGAGACCAGGCAGGCAGCATGTCGAAGGCTCCGCTGGAGCGGGTCAGGTTCATCACAAATCCCTCCTTCACCGGCACGTTGAAAAGCTCCCCCCTGGCTTCAAACACGATCCGCTTCCCTTCCGGGGATGCGGAGATGTTCCGGATACTCTTGCTGACATTGACACTCCGTGGGATCTCCATGGAGAGGTCGCTGACCACATGGACGGGAATCCGCTCAAACTCCTTCGATCCGGCATCCATCAGGTAAAGGTCACCGCCTGCCTCGAAGACCAGTTCAGTGTCACTTCCGGAAAGGAACGAAATATCGAAATCCTCAATAAAGGTCACCTGTCTTGTAGTCTTTGCCCCGGTATCATACACCCAGATGTTGAGCCGCATGTGCTCCCCCTGGTCCGACAGGAAGAAGAGCTGGTCTCCCACCCAGGCAGGTTTTCCGTCAGTGGCCCTGTTCTCCGTAATGTTCACCGCCTTGTTGTTCACCAGGTCATAGACCAGGATATCGGAGGCAAGTCCGCCGCGGTAACGCTTAAAGGGATAGTTCTCCGTGATCTTTGTGATATAGGCCAGGGAATTCCCATCGGGAGCGTAACTGGCCAGTTCCCCGTAAGGAATGGTGAGCTTTTCCGGCATTCCCCCATCCCTGTCTGCCAGGTAGAACTGGGAATAGGACTGCCGGCCACTTTCCCTCCTGGAGGCGAACAGCAGCCGCTGTCCGTCTGGATGCCAGTCCACCAGCCTGTCGCGGTGGGACTGGTAGGTCACCCGTACAGGTAGTCCGCCGGATGCGGGCATCACATACACATCCTCATTCCCGTTATAACTGGCCGTAAAGGCGATGGAGCCTCCGTCAGGTGAAAATTTTGGCCAGCTCTCTTCACCCGGAGAGTGGGTTACCTGGAGAGCCGTACCCCCGGCTTTGGGCATTACCCAGATGTCCCCTCCGTACACGAAGGTGATCTGCGTATCCGACACATCCATGTACCGCATCAGTTTTGCGCTGATCTGGGCAGAAACTGACAAACCAACCAGGACAGCTGCCAGTACTGTGACAAGACGTTTCATATGTAGTTAGTAGTTAGTAGTTATTGGTTATTGGTTATTGGGATAATTAAAAATATAGCAGTTTAGTCCTGGATCCAGGGGGCCCCGGCTGCCTTCAGGGCTTTCTCCAGCTGTGGGAGTAGTTCACCTGTCAGTTGTTCCACGCCCTCTTTCACAGGAGCCAGCTCCTCTTTACCCATCTTCAGGCTCTCCTTATGGAGTTCGGTAGGCCCGTAGGTGGTGGAAAGTCCGCGGGAGGCCACCATCATCCGGAGACCGGGGGAAGGTACCTGTTTCTCTCCCACCTCCTCCATGGAGGGATTCCCGCCCAGTTGCATGTCAAGCTGTTTTACCACCGAATCCGCCTCATAGACCCGCTCCAGCAACCGGGGCGTGTCCCTGTCCAGCTTCAGGCAGGCCTGCTTCATTGCCTTTACCTTGTTCCCGGCTTTTTGAAGCTGGGAAGCCACCTTTCCGATCTCCTGCTGAAAGGCTTCCATCTCCGTTCTGAAGCGGTCAATCTCGGTCCCTGTAGCGGCTTCCAGGACTCCCTCATGGAGTGACCTGGTTTCAAAGGATTGTGCTTCTGCGAGCCGCTTCACCTTTCCCTCCTGCACCGCGTACAAGGTTACAGAATAGGTGCCGGGCGTGGTTAAAAAGCCCCCTGACGAACCGCGGAATCCTGAAGTGGGTGCACCGGGGCTGATCACCCGCTGGGAAGCATGCCTCAGATCCCAGCTGACCCGGTTGATCCCCTTCTTGGCCGGTGCCTTCACATGGTTAACGACATTTCCTGCATTGTCACTGATGGTGAACAAGAGGTAAGGGGCATCCTCGGTACGCTCCTCCTCCAGTCCATTCCAGCCCGGGAACGGGATATCTGCATTCTGCTTGTCCCGGTTCTTCTCGGAAACCTTCCTGGCCTCTTTCTTTGACTTCAGGTCATTTTTCAGGTAGTAGGTGAATACCGCTCCGAAGGGAGGATTCTCTGCACGGTAATCAGAAGACCCCTGTGAATGTACGGTGCTTCTGGGTATGTAGTGCCAGGGATCCCTGACCGGGAACAGTACTGCTTCCTGCTCCATCAGTTCCGGCGTGGCGGTCCTGAGGGGTGACATGTCATCCAGGATAAAAAATCCCCGGCCGAAGGAGGCGGCCACCAGGTCGTTCTCCCTGCGCTGGATGGTGATGTCACGGAACGATATGGTGGGTATCCCACCCTTCAGCTGGATCCATTGTGATCCACCGTCCACCGTGAAATAGATCCCGAACTCGGTAGCGGCAAACAGCAGTTCCTTTTTCTCATGATCCTGGACCAGGCGCCATACAAGGGTACGGTCAGGAATATTCCCTGCAATGGAGATCCAGCTCCGGCCGGCATCTCTACTCTTGATCACATAGGGTTTAAAGTCCCCGTATTTATGGTTATCAAGCACCGCGTAGACCGTCCTGGCATCGAACAGGTCGGCCCGGATATCATTCACAAATGCTGTGGCCGGGATCCCTTTGACGGAGCCCACCTCCAGTTTTCTCCAGCTCTCACCCCCGTTCTCTGTTACCTGGATGATCCCGTCGTCGGTGCCGGCATAGAGCAATCCTTCCTGCACAGGTGATTCCGACAGGGAGGTAATGGTATTGTATGTGGACATGGCATAAATGTCCCAGGCATTGTCCCAGCTCTGGAGGCGCCCCATGATGGGCAGTGCCATCCGCTCCTGGTTCCGGGTAAGGTCACCCGAGATGGCATCCCAGTGGTCGCCCCTGTTTTCTGATGTCCATACCCTGTATGAAGCGGTGTAGATCCGGGCCGGGTTGTGTGGGCTCACCAGGATGGGTGTATCCCAGTTGAAGCGCTCATGGGGATCCCCTGTGCCTGCCTGGGGCTGTATGTAAACCTGCTCACCCGTAACCCGGTCGATGCGGTGCAAACCGCCCTGCTGGGTCTCGGCATAAACGATTCCCGGGTTCCCGGGCTCTGTGGCCGTCTGGTGCCCGTCAGCACCCAGGATGTTGAACCAGTCTGCATTCCTGATCCCTACTGCATGATCGGTCCGGGAGGGTCCGCCATGGGACCCATTGTCCTGCGTTCCACCGTATATATAGTAAAACGGTTCGGCATCATCCACTGCCACCTTGTAGTACTGGGTTACCGGCAAATTGGCCACATACCGCCAGGTCCTGGCCAGGTCAAAACTCTCATACACCCCGCCATCGGTACCGATAAGCAGGTAACCGGGATCATCCTTTCTGAAATAGATGGAGTGGCTGTCCCCGTGCTTCTCATCCTCATTCATCCGGCGGAAACTTTTCCCGTGGTCGTCCGTTACCTGGATATTATTGTCCACCAGGTAGAGTGTACCTTTATGGTGCGGGGAGGCGTAGAGTTCCTGGTAGTAATGGGGACCCGTAGCACCGGCTACCGCGTCTGACTGTTTTTTCCAGGTAACCCCCCGGTCGGTGGACATGAACAGTCCCCCCGTTCTCCTGTCCAGTTCTATGGCAGCGTAAACCACATCTGAGTCGAAAGGAGAAATGGCCAATCCGATCTTTCCCAGGTTCGATTTCGGGAATCCCCGAGGTCATCTTCTCCCAGCGCTCCCCGCCATCTGTACTCCGGTGAATACCCGATCCCGGTCCCCCCCCGATATAGGAGGCCACATTCCGGTGCCGCTGCCAGGTGGCTGCGTAGAGCCAGTTGGGATTCTCCGGATCCATGACCACATCGGTCACACCTGTCCATTCATTGCCTCCAAGCACTTTTTTCCAGCTTATTCCCCCGTCTGTGGTTTTGTACAGTCCCCGCTCACCGCCCTGGCTCCAGAGCGGACCCTGGGCTGCCACGAATACCACCTGAGAACTGCAGGGGTGCACAACGATCTTCGAGATATGCTGAGACTCCTTCAGACCCATGTTCTTCCAGCTCTTCCCTCCGTCATCGCTGCGGTAGACCCCGTCGCCGTATCCCACGTGACGGCCACCAACATTTTCACCCGTTCCTACCCAGACCGTGTGCGGGTTGGAAGGATCGATGGTCACACACCCGATGGAATAGGAGCTTTCCTTATCAAAAACCGGTGTCCAGGTGGTCCCTGCATTGTCTGTTTTCCAGACACCGCCCGAACCCACGGCCACATACCAGCAGTTGTTGTCTTCAGGATGCACCGCAATATCTGCAATCCTGCCCGACTGCATGGCGGGACCCACATTCCGGAGCTTCAGCCCCTGGAAGGCAGTGGAGGAAAATGATTCAACAGGTTCTTGGGCAGACAAAGATGCGAAGAGGAACAACAGGATGACCGCTAAGTATTTCATTGGAATTGGGTTTAATTGAACAGATTAGAAATGACTAAGATAGTAATTCAGTCTATTTTATATAAATTCGGGGGCCATGAAGTTACCGGTCAAAAAAGGGGGATCATGATCCAGGAGCTGGTCATTGCAGGCATGCTGGGTCTTGTAGGCGGCATGATCCCCGGACCCGTGTTAACCGCGGTATTCACGGAGATTCTGCAGGAAGGATTTTCCAAAAGCCTCAGGATCATCTTTATAGCCATGGTTGTGGAAACCATTGTGGCCGTGATCAGCCTGGTCCTGTTCTCATCCCTCGGACTGCCCGACTCATTTTTCAGGATCCTTTCACTGGTAGGAGCGGGCATCCTGGTCTGGATCGCAATTTCAATCTGGCAGATCCGGTCGCTGGATACCGAAGAGAAGGTCCACTTCAGCATCTGGAAGATCACCATCATGATCCTCTCAAACGGGGTGCTCTGGACCTACTGGATCACCATCTGTATTCCCAAGGCCATCCTCCTGAATGAACACATCCACCTGGGGGCATACCTGTTCATGGGGCTTGTGCAGCTGGGCTGGCTGACCTCCACACTGATGGTCGCATTTCTGTTTTCCAGGTTCAGGAATGTGCTTTCCAGACCGCGGGTGGTCCCGGTGGTTTTTAAGGTGTTTGCCCTGGCATTCATCTACTTTGCCGTTGACATGGTCTACAAAAGCATTCTCTATTTTATCAGCTAAAAAGGAGCCATGAGAAGCACACAGGTGACCATCCTGACAGAATCCCGTTATGTTGACCCTTCGACCGACAATCCCTATATAAGGAACATCCTGCAGGAGGACCGGCTGGTCCGCACAGCCCTTGAGAAGAGGGGATTGAAGGTGGACAGGTGCAGGTGGGATGATCCCGGGAAGGATTGGACCGATACGGAGTATATCCTGTTCCGGAGCACCTGGGACTATTTCGACCGTTTCCCTGAATTCTTCAGTTGGCTGGAGCAGGTGAAGCACCAGACCAGGATGGTGAATCCATATGAAGTGATCCGCTGGAACCTGGACAAGCACTACCTGCAGGAGCTGTCAGACGCAGGGATCAATATCCCGCCCACAAGGTTCATTGAAAAGGGGGACAACACCCCACTTGCCCGGTGGGTGGAGCAAACAGGCTGGGATGAGATCATCCTGAAACCCGTGGTCTCGGGAGCTGCAAGGCACACCTACAGGTTCCCGCCCGGGGATGCCGGTTCCCATGAAGCAATTTTCCGGCAACTGGTCAGTGAGGAATCCATGATGATCCAGGAGTTCCAGCACCAGGTCCCGCTGAAGGGCGAGGTGGCGCTGATGCTCATGGGTGGAAAATTCACCCATGCCATTATCAAAAAAGCCAGGGAGGGGGATTTCAGGGTGCAGGATGATTTCGGGGGAACAGTGGAACACTTTGAACCCGGTCCGTCCGACATCGAATTTGCCGAAAGGGTGGTTGCCCTGTCGGGATACAGCCCGGTCTATGCCAGGGTGGATGCCATTTTGGACAACCAGGGACAGTTGGCTGTCTCCGAGCTTGAACTGATCGAACCTGAGTTGTGGTTCAGGTTCCACCCGCCGGCGGCGGACCAGCTGGCCGGAGCCATGGTAAGGGAATTTTTCTAAATTTATATGATCATGCTACATCCCCGTGAATTCAAGGAAAACGCTGAACCGGTCATCCGCTGGATCGACCAATACCTGAACAACCTCTCCTCCTACCCGGTAAAATCCGGGATCCGGCCGGGGGAAGTCTATAACAGGATCCCCGGAAACGCCCCGGAAGACCCCGAATCCATGGACCGGATCATTGGTGACCTGGATGAGATCATCATCCCCGGGATCACCCACTGGCAGCACCCGAATTTCCATGCCTATTTCCCTGCCAACAGTTCTGTGGAATCGGTGCTGGCGGAGTTTGTCACCTCGGCCATTGGTGCACAGTGCATGATCTGGGACACCTCGCCGGCAGCAGCTGAACTTGAGCAGCGCATGACCGAGTGGCTCAGGGATGCCATGGGTCTGCCAGGGGATTTTGAGGGAGTCATCCAGGACAGCGCCTCCTCGGCCACCCTGGTGGCCCTGCTTACCGCCAGGGAGGTGAAGACAAATTTCACCTCCAACCAGGAAGGTGTACCGGGAAACCTGAGGGTATATTGTTCAGAGGAGACCCACTCATCCGTAGAGAAGGCAGTGGGTGTTTGCGGGATCGGCCGGAAGAACCTGGTAAAAGTGGAGGTGGATGAACAGATGCGGATGCGTCCCGAAGTCCTTGAAAAACATATTGTTGCTGATCTTGAAAAGGACCTGGTCCCCTGTGCCGTGGTGGCCACCCTTGGAACCACGGGTACAGTGTCGGTGGACCCCCTGGAGGAGATCGCTGGAATATGCAAAAAACACGCTGTCTGGCTGCACGTGGATGCTGCTTTCGCCGGGTCGGCCCTGCTGCTTCCCCGGTACAGGTGGATGGCTGCCGGAGTGGACCGGGCGGACAGTTTTGTATTCAATCCGCACAAATGGATGTTCACCAACTTCGATTGCTCGGTGTACTACATCAAAGATCCAGGCCTGCTGATCAAAACCTTTGAGATCCTGCCCGAATACCTGAAGACCACCTCCCGCGGCAGTGTGAATGATTACCGGGACTGGGGTGTGCAGCTTGGAAGGAGGTTCAGGGCCCTGAAACTCTGGTTTGTGATCAGGGGATTCGGGCTGTCGGGGTTGCGGGAACGATTGGAAACCCACATCAGCCTCAATGAATATTTCTGCAGGGAGGTGGTCCGGATCCCCGGCATTGAACTGGTCATCAAGCCATTTTTAAATTTCAGCTGCTTCAGGTGCGTTCCTGGGGACATTACCGGTGAGGAAACGCTTAATTCACTGAATGAAAGGCTTTTGGAGCAGATTAACCGGGGAGGAAAGCTGTTCCTTTCCCATACCCGGATCAGGGGAGCATATACCCTGCGGATGGTGATTGGCCAGACCTATGTGAAGCAGGAACATGTGGACCAGGCGCTGGAAGAGATCCGGTACAGGGTATCCGGCCTCCCGGACTCCAAAACCGGGAATCCGTGAAATTCCTGATCCCTCCCATCATCATCCTGCTCATGGGATCAGTCTGCCCGGGACAGAACGGATTCAGGGAATCCCAGCAGGAAAAGGCAAGGGTGAGGCAGGCATATATGGAAAAGTGGGACAGCCTGGCCTCCCTGCTGGAACAACACCGGATCCGGCGGGAAACGGTAGAACTCTACCTGGTGGCGTACAAGCAGGAGAAGGAATTCGAGGTCTGGGCCAGGAACCACGGTGAGGAACGCTTTATACTCCTGCGGTCCTATAAGATCTGTGCCACCTCTGGAACAGTGGGCCCCAAACGCAGGGAGGGTGACCTCCAGATCCCGGAGGGTTTTTACCGTATCACCGCATTCAATCCATGGAGCAGTTTCCTCCTCTCCATGTGCATCGATTATCCCAATGCTTCGGACCGGGTCCTGAGCGACAAGGAGCACCCGGGGGGAAATATCTGCATCCATGGCTCATGTGTCACCATCGGCTGCATCCCCCTCACCGATGATGTGATCAGGGAGGTCTACCTGCTCTGTGTGGAGGCCAGGAGTAACGGACAGGAGCGGATCCCTGTCACCATCTACCCTGCAAAACTGAATCCCCTGAATTACCGTGCCCTGGCACTGGTCCACCGCAACGACACAGGATGCCTGAAGCTCTGGAGCGAACTGAAAATTGCCCATGACCTGTTCCAGGAGACCCGGGAGCTGCCCCGGATCACCTTCCTGGAGGATGGCCGGCACCATATTCAATAAATCCTGTAACAATAACCCCTGAAAAATCAATGCTTGTGAAACCAGATCCCGACCTGACCCCGGAAATGCGTACCACGCTGCTGGATACCCTGGTCAGCCGTCTGGAACGCTATTATGAAGGGACCGGGGAGCTCCCTGTCACCCCGGACCTGGACCTTCAGAAGATCAGTGAGGCTGTCCGGTGCCATGACCTCTCCGCCCCGGTGGGTGAAATGGAAGCCCTGGAGGCGGTTCTGTCGGGGATGGAAAAGTACACGGTTCATACCCCCCACCCCATGTATTATGGGCTGTTCAATCCAAGGGCCGGTTTTGCAGGCATCGTGGCGGACCTGGTCACCGCGGTATTCAATCCGCAGCTGGCAGCCTGGAGCCACTCCCCCTATGCCAGTGAGGTGGAGAAATACATGGTGGAGTTTTTCGGCTCTCTCTTTGGTTACGGGACAGACAACACAGACGGAGCCTTTGCCAGCGGGGGTGCGGAGGCCAACTTTACTGCCATACTCTGTGCCCTGAACCACGCCTTTCCGGAAACGGGGACCGGTGGAGTGGCCGCGATCGGTAAACCACCGGTGATCTACTGTTCGGCTGAGACCCATCACTCCATCCAGAAGGGGGCCCGCATGGCCGGACTGGGGAGCGGGGCGGTGAGGCTGGTGGAGGTGGACCGGCAGTTAAGGATGAAACCAGGTCACCTGGAGCGGATGGTTGCCAAAGACCAAAAGGCCGGATTCGCTCCCTTCATGGTGGTGGCCACCGCGGGAACCACCGGGACCGGTAGTATCGACCCCCTGGAGGAGACGGGACGGATCTGCAGGGATCACGGGTTGTGGTACCATGTGGATGCTGCCTACGGAGGCGCTGTCATCCTTGACCGGGATATGAAACGATGGCTTGGAGGCATTGAATTGAGCGATTCACTGATCGTTGACCTGCACAAATGGTTCTCGGTCCCCATGGCCGCAAGCCTGTTCCTGACACGGGATCCGCAGGTCATGTACCGGACCTTTGATATCCGGACCGGTTACATGCCCGGTGATGCCCGGGACCTGCCTGTCACCGATCCATTCGCCCATACATTCCAGTGGTCCAGGCGTTTTATCGGGCTGAAGATTTACATGTCTCTTCTGATGTATGGAACAGAGGGGTATGCAAGGGTGATTAAAAAGCAGGTGGAAACGGGGAACCGGCTGCGGGAGCTTCTGAGAGAGAACGGGTGGAAGATCCTGAACAACACCCCCCTGCCTGTGGTCTGTTTTACAGATGAATCCAGCGATGGGGATCCCGGGTTCACCAGGGCGGTCTGTGACCGGGTGGTCAGGTCGGGCCAGGCATGGATCTCCGTATACCCGGTTCACGGTGTTCAGGCACTCCGGGCCTGCATCACCAATTACAACACGGATCAACAACACCTCTGCGAACTGGTTGAACTACTTGGAAAGGCAAGAAAACAGATCAATGGTCAGAAGATTGAATCATAAACCACCTGAACAGCTTCGCCATATATCTATCCTCACCGGCAAGGTGCACGGTGGGAAGAGTACATTGGCTTCCAGGGTGACCGGGATCCTCAAGGCCCGGCAGCTCCGCCTGGCCGGCTTTCTCTGCAGGGGGGAGTTCTCCGGTGGCAGCAGGTCTGCCTTCATCCTGGAGGACCTGGACAACGGGAAAGTGTACCCCCTGGCCACCACCACTGAAATGAAGGAGTGGATCCCTTTCAGGAGGTTCTTCTTCAATCCCCTGGCCCTGGCGGAAGGGGAAAAGATCATACGGAAAGGCCTTGACATGAAGGCGGACCTGGTGGTGGTCGATGAGGTGGGACCCTGGGAGCTGGAGGGAGGAGGCTGGTCATCCGTTCTGGACCTGCTGGCAGGGGAAACCGGGGTCACACAGCTCTGGATTGCCAGGGAAGGCATGGTGGATGAGATCTGCAGGAGGTGGAATATCCCCGGGGAACATATCTTCAGGATGGATGATCAGCCGGAGAATATCCTGCTGGAAGTGCTATACAAACAGATTAAAAACAATCAAACTGGATCATAGAGATGGGCAAAAAAAAGAAAGCGGGGGAAGGGATCCCGGCAACCATGAGATCGGTAAGGCAACAGGAGCCCGGAGGTCCGCTGAGCATCGAACAGGTTCCTGTACCTCTGCCCCGGCAGGGTGAAGTCCTTGTAAAAATGGCTGCTTCACCCATCAATCCATCCGACCTGGCCAACCTTTCCGGCGGTTACAAAACCGGATCGTGGCCCTTTACCCCCGGACTCGAAGGATCGGGGACCATTGTCCGCTCCGGTGCGGGCCTGCTCCCGGCCATGCGCCTTGGAAAAAGGGTGGCCTGCTCTCCCAATCCAGGTGAAGAGGGCACCTGGGCGGAATACATGTGCACATCGGTCATGCGTACCGTGCCGCTTCCAGGGAATATCACTACAGAACAGGGGGCCATGATGCTGGTGAATCCCATGACCGCCATGGCCTTTATCCAGATGGCCACCCACGGGGAACATTCCGCCATGGTCAACAACGCCGCAGCAAGTACCCTGGGGAGGATGCTGATCCAGCTGGCCGGCCACTATTCCATTCCCCTGATCAGCATCGTCAGGAAAGCTGAGCAGGTGGAGGAGTTGAAAAGCATGGGAGCCGTCCATGTGCTCAACAGCACCGGTCCCGGTTTTGAGCAGGAGTTGAAAGAGATGACCAGGGAACTGGGAGCGACGCTGATCCTGGATGCCGTGACCGGGGAGGAGACCGGCCGGTTGCTGAAAGCTGCACCGGATGGTTCCACCCTGGTGGCCTATGCCAGGCTTTCCGGGGATCCCATCCGGGCCGATCCGGCAGACCTGATCCGGCTGGATAAAACCATCACCGGGTTTCAGCTGGGGAACTGGCTCAGCTCAAAGAATATCCCTTTTAAGCTTAGGTTCGTCAGCAAAGTAAAGAAACAGCTCTCGGGCAGGATCTCTGCCAGGATCCAACAGCGCCTTCCCCTGGAACAGGCGGAACAGGCGGTTCACCTCTACCGGGAAAACATGTCCAAGGGAAAGGTATTGCTTACCATGAACAGGCAGGGATCCCTACCCAACGATGTCCTTCCTTAATTCCCGTGTTCGGTCCCCCCACTTATCAGCCAGGGTGATCAGGTCGGCTGCATTGGCAAACGGCTTATAGCGGTTGGTGAGCCTTTTGTAATGGTGAAAGTAGACACCCGTTGCCAGCTGGATGGGCTGTATGTCCCTGTGATCCAATGACCTGGTCTTCACCCTGTTGAAAAGCTCAAAGTCGGCCTGCTGGATCCGCTCGTCCCACTGCCCGATCTTCTCCAGGGCCGACCTTTTCATAAGGATGCTGGAGCCGCTGTACCCTTCCACAGTTCCGTTCCCGAACTTCCTGTACCTGGCTTCACAGAACCTGCTGAAATTTCCGTAGGTAAGGAATAGCATCAGTTTCAGGCTTATCCTGTTCACACCCATGACCGCCTTCACCGGGTACTTGGCCCATTTGAACCTGCGCTGGATCCTCTTCTGGCTCCTGATACTTTCAGTATGGTCGTTGGTGGCGAAAGAGATGACATCAATATCCTTTTCCTCCATGATCCGGAGGATCTTCTCATCCCATCCCTCCGATACCAGGATATCATTGTTGAAAAAGGCCAGGTAATCATAACGGGCTGCCCCGATCCCCTGGTTCTGGCAATAGGGGTATGAATAGTTGTCCCCGTTCACGATGACCCGGTGGGCATGTTCCAGGAAAAACTCCCTCGAACCGTCCTCTGAAGCGTTATCGATGATGATCAGTTCAAAAGGATTCCGGGTATTTTTCCTCAGTGATTCGAGGAACAGCCGGTTCATGGGGAGCTGGTTGTGTACAGCGGTGATGATGCTGATCATTTCAGGTAATATTATCAATCAATTCCCAAAGATAAGATTGTTCTGCATACGGAAATTCACTTATTTTGAAGTACCATTGCCATCCGGTGAAAAACCAATTGAACATGACCATAAGCAAAGGATTAAAGAGACTTTTGACCTGCCTGATAACCATGACCTTCCCGATGTTGTTCCTCTCCTCCTGTAAGCAAGGGGAGCAAAGGGATTCCACCCCGGGCGGGACTCCCTTCCTGTGGGAGAATGCCAATGTCTATTTCCTGCTCACGGACCGATTCTCCAACGGGAATCCGGACAACGATATCCAGTTTGACCGTACAGGGGAGACTGCACCCATGAGGGGATTCCTGGGAGGGGACCTGGCAGGGGTGATCTCGAAAATTGAGGAGGGCTATTTTGATTCCCTGGGAATCACCGCCCTCTGGACGACCCCCTGGTTTGAACAGAACCACGGGAGTACGGATGAAGGGACCGGGGTTACTTACGGGTACCATGGATACTGGACCAGGGACTGGACCTGCCTGGATCCGAACTTCGGAACCGAAGAGGAGCTGGCAATACTGATAGAGACTGCCCATGCCCATGGCATCCGCGTTGTAATGGATGTGATCATGAACCATACCGGCCCGGTCACACCCCAGGATCCGGTATGGCCTGCAGCATGGGTGCGCACCGGTCCCCCGTGCGGATTTAAAAGCTATGAATCGACGGTGTTTTGTACCCTGGTGGAGAACCTGCCAGATATCAGGACCGGTTCGGACCAGCCGGTGGACCTGCCCCCTGCCCTGCTTGAGAAATGGGATAAGGAGAGCCGGCTGGACCAGGAGGTGTCCGAACTGGATCTATTTTTTCAGCGGACCGGATTCCCAAGGGCCCCGAAGTATTACATCATCAAGTGGCTGACCGACTTCATCAGGAAATACGGGATTGACGGATACAGGCTCGATACTGCCAAGCACATTGAGGAGGGAGTCTGGAAAGAGCTTTACGGGGAGGCTGTCAGAGCATTCAGAGACTGGAAAAGGGAGCACCCGGACCAGGTCCTGGACGACAATGAATTCTACATGGTAGCCGAGGTTTATAACTACAATATCTCCTCGGGGCGCTTTTTTGATTTCGGCGACCGGGAGGTGGATTTTTATGACCAGGATATTCACAGCATGATCAATTTTGAATTCAAGTACAATGCCACCCAGGACTATGAAACCCTGTTCTCCTCCTATTCGGATATCCTGGGTACCACGCTGAAGGGACATGGTGTATTGAATTACCTGACCTCACACGATGACGGGGATCCTTTTGACAAGGAGCGCCAGAAACCCATGGAGGCAGGTACAAAACTGCTGCTGTCACCCGGGGCATGCCAGGTCTATTACGGGGATGAGAGCTGCAGGGAACTGGTCATTCCGGGAACTGTCGGAGATGCCACGCTCCGTGGCCCCATGAACTGGGAGGAGATCGAAGGCAAAGCCTCCGGGAATGGCTTCAGCACCGGGAAGGTCCTGGACCATTACAGGAAACTGGGACAGTTCAGGCGGGACCATCCCTCGGTAGGGGCCGGGATCCATTCCATGATAAGCCGGGATCCCTACCTCTTCTCCAGGAGGTATACCTGTGACACATATACGGACCGGGTGCTGGTGGGACTCGACCTGGAGAAGGCTTCCAAGCGCCTGCCTGTAACTGGTGTTTTTGAAGACGGCACCACCCTGTATGATTACTATTCGGGGAGAGAAGCCGTAGTAAAGAAAGGACATGTCACCATCCAGTCGGAAGAAACCATTGTCCTGCTGGGCATGAAATAGCCCCCTTCCATGAAAACATATGCCCTCGATCCCCGGATGCTAAGCATGGAATGGTTCTTTGAACGGACCCGGTCAAAAAAAATGCTCCCTGGCCGCGTGCTCCTGCACGAGCACACAGGCGAAAGGTTCCGGCTGCTTGAAGAATATGGTGTTACAAACCTTGAAGAACTGATCAGGATCCTGGTGAACAGGACAAAGGTCAGAAAGGTGGCTTTTGATACCGGAATCCCTGAGGACTACCTGGTCCTCCTGAAGCGTGAGGCAGGCAGTTATCTTGCCAGGCCCTTCCCCCTCTCCGGTTTTCCGGGGATTCCCTTCGAATACACCGAGGTTCTTAAATCAAGGGGGATCAGGAATACCAGGGAGTTCTTCGAAAAGGTCCAGTCCCCGGATCAACAAAAAGAGGTTTCAGAACGTACAGGAATTCCGCGCAACAGGATCAGGGAGATCCATTGCCTCTGTGACCTCTCAAGGATCTCCGGTGTAGGGGGCCTGTTTGCAAAGGTCCTTTATGACTCCGGTATCCGGTCCACCCGTGAACTTGCAGAAACCGGGGCAGAAAACCTCAACGAAAGATACCTGAAGGTGATTGAAAAATTCGGATATCCCCCAAAACCGCTGTCAGAGGAGGATATCCGGTATTGCCTTGATTCCGCCAGCCTTATTCTGGAGATGAATCCGGAGCATCCTTAGATGGTGTTGTTGGCTCCGGTGCAGGAGCACTCTTCTTTGCCGGTGCTTTCCTGCTGGTGGTAGCTGGTTTTTTTGCAGCAGCTGGTTGTTTCGCCTTGGCAGCAACAGGCTTCACTTCAGGTGCTGTGGCCGGGATCCTTGCCTTAATGTAGGCATTGTAAAAAGTTTTCTGGCTGTCCCGGAAGAGATGCATCATTTTATCGAGCCTTTTCTTGAGAAGCAGGTTGTTGTTGCGTATGGTCCTTCCCTGCTTCACCTTACTCTTCTTTCTAGACTGCCTTATTGCTTCATAATCAGCCTCATCGGAGATACACCCTTCAATGGCTGCCTGCAGCTTTTCCACATGGCCTGCGGTCAGCCCGTAATCTGAAATCACCATCCCCGGACTTTTTTTCCCCTCCTTGACAACCTCTTTCTTCTGATCCAGCAACGCTGCAGCTATTTTCCGGATCTTCACGCAATACTTCACCAAAAGTTCAGGCTTCAGTTTCTCCAGCTCACTGAACTTGACAGTAACAAGTTTGCCAAGTTTCCTATCCCCGGAATCATAGGCAAAAACCCCCAGTACGCTGGCAACCGGAAATACCTTTTCCGCCAGGGCCTTCCGGGAATTCAGCTTTTTCTCCTTCAATGGGCCCGGATCTTTCATGAGGATGGTCTCATACTCCCCGATCTTCTGAAGATTCCCATCCAGTTGATCTGCTTTATTTTTGAGTTCACTGATGCCCTGCCAAACAGAGCGGTTCTTACTCATGACAGCCATGACAGCGTGCTGAACGGCTACCTGTTTCTTCTGTTTTTCTGTCATCTCGGGTTTTGATTGGTTATAGCCCAGACAAGTTAAGCAATACCCGTCAGTTTACCGTATGTTCATCGCATGATAATGTAAAATTAACTTTGTTGTGGGAACCAGGATTGAATGAAGAAATGGTAATTTTGAACAAGTGCCCCATCGAAGGATCATATGGCCGGTTCTTGTGACCCTCATGTTCTCTGGCTGCATGCAGAGAGAGGAGTTCCCGGTCATGGTGGATCAGGAAAACGGGACCTTCCGGTTTCAGATGAAAGAAATTGACACCGGGCCCATGGTGATCGGGGTGAATGGCTCCAATGCGCTTGTTAAAGCCTTCCTTTTTCAAAGAAATGACAGCATCGTCGGGATCTGCACAGTGGATGGAATGGATATCATTTCCACCCTGAAATGTGATGCTACCTGCGGTCTTCTGCAGATGAGCCTGGTCAATTCCGGCGAAGCTCCGGCAGCGCTTTTCCAGATGAAGATAAGCTCAGTGGGCCTCCCCTCCATGGATCTTTCGGCAGCCGCCATTCCGGGGGGACCCTGGAATTACACGGTGATCAGGCAGGGGGATTCCCTGGTCTGCAACCTTCTTTTATCAGATTCCCGCATTGTTCTGCTGCCCGGAGAGAAACTGACCCTGCCAGCTCTGAAGTTTTTTTATCATCTTTGTCCCCGTTAACACGGTCCAATGAAACGAAGACTGATCCCGCTTATATTCCTCCTGTCTATCCTCTCCTGCACCACCCAGGATATTTGTGATGACGACAACCAGGCCATCCTGGTGGCCCGTTTCAAAATCCTGGAATCGGGTGAGGTCACCGATACCATCGTCCCCGGAATCACCATTTTCGGAATCAGGGAAGGCAGGAGTGACAGCCTCCTGTACGATTCCATAGAAGTGGCAAGAATTGAACTCCCGCTGGATCCGGGTCATCCCAGTTCCAGGTTCGTGATGTCCAACGGTCTGGAGAAGGATACCCTGGTACTAAACCACTCCAGTGAGGCCTACCTCATCTCCTACAATTGCGGATTCGCTGCACGTTTCACGGTGGACAGTTTCAGCTACACAGGCCAGGTAATTAACGATATTGAGATCATCAGTGCATCAGTTGATGCAGAACTGGAAATCAATGAGGAGCATCTCTGGATATATTTTTAAGGGCCTGTTGCTCCTTTTGCTGGTTCCAACAGCAGAGGGACAGGATACCCTGCGGACTTACGGACCCAGGATCGGGATCGATTTAGTCAGGTTCGTCTACTACTTTGCCGAACCTCCGGAAAGGGGTGCTGAGCTTTCCCTCGATTTCGAGATCTATAAAAATGTCTACCCGGTGTTTGAAGTGGGCTACAGTTCCTTGTCGGAAAGTGTGGACGATGCGGCATATACCTCTTCAGGTCCCTACGCCAGGCTGGGGTTTGATTATAACCTGTTTGCCATGAAGGACAGGTCTGTGCATCACAGCTTCACCATCGGGGCCCGGTATGCTGCTTCCCAGTTTTCCCATGAAGCTGAGAATATCGTGATTGAAAGCGGCTATTGGGGTGACCTGATCATCGATACCTATCAGAACTCCCTGTACGGACACTGGATAGAACTGGTGGGAGGAATCAAGGCAGAGGTGGTTTCCAACCTTTTCTTCGGCTGGTCGATCAGGTACAAGATCCTGCTGAATCCTGACATGGATCCTCAGATAACTCCCCTGCTGATTCCCGGATACGGACTCGGTTCAGAAGATAGGGGATTCGGTTTCTCCTATTCGGTCTCCTACAAAATACCGCTGCTTAAGAAATAACCTGACAAAAAGATCTTTCCATGGTTTACTTCGCATCCAAAGACCGCTATCAGAAAATGACCTACAACCGCTGCGGCAAAAGCGGCCTCCTGCTTCCGGCCATCTCCCTGGGCCTATGGCAAAATTTCGGGGAGATGGACGACTTTCAGAAGATCAGGGAGATCCTTCTGCGGGCTTTCGACCTTGGGATCACCCATTTCGACCTGGCCAATAATTACGGGCCACCACCCGGTGCCGCTGAAATAAACCTGAAAAATGTGTTGCAGGGGGAACTGGGAGCCCACCGGGATGAACTGATCATCTCCACAAAGGCAGGGTACTTGATGTGGGATGGGCCATACGGTGATTGGGGAAGCAGGAAATACCTGCTGGCCAGCCTGGACCAGAGCCTTGAAAGGATGGGCCTCAATTACGTGGATATTTTTTACTCCCACCGGCCCGATCCGGATACGCCACTGGAAGAGACCATGATGGCACTGCACAGTGCGGTCCAGTCCGGGAAGGCACTCTATGCAGGAATATCCAATTATGGTGCTGAACAGACCCGTGAAGCAGCCGGTATTCTCAGGGAACTGGGAACCCCCTGCCTGATCCACCAGCCCAGGTTCAATATGCTTGACAGGTGGGTGAAGGAGGGCCTGCTGGAGGCCCTGGAAGAGGAAGGGATGGGTTGCATCCCCTTCAGTCCCCTTGCCCAGGGATTGCTCACAGACAGGTATCTCAAGGGGATTCCGGAGGATTCCAGGATAGCCAGCGAAAGCATCTCCCTGACAAAGAAGCACCTTGAGCCGGATCTGATGGTACGCATCAAGGCACTGAACCAGCACGCTGAACAGCGCGGCCAGACGCTGGCCCAGATGGCCCTGGCCTGGCTCCTCAGCCATAAGCAGGTCACCTCGGTACTGGTAGGTGCAAGCTCTGTCTCACAGCTGGAAGCCAATGTCGCCTCCACCCTGAACCTGGGATTCTCCCGTGACGAGCTGGCTTATATTGATAACATCCTGGTCTGATGAATGACACAGGGATCAACCCAGATCCAGCTCCAGCCGTTCCAGCGCCTGGTTGATCCTTTCCAGTTCATCAGCCGAGAGCTCCAGGGATGCAGCTCCTGCATTCTGTGCCACCTGGGCTTCATTCCGCGCCCCCACCAGGGCAGCAGTGATGCCCGGACGCTGAAGGGTCCACTGGATCACCAGTTGAGAAATGACTGCCCCCTTTTCCTCAGCAATAGGTTTAATTGAATCCAGGAACTGGTTGGTTTTAATGAGGTTATTAATTTTGAAGTGAGGTAATTCCGGCCTTGAATCACCCGGGGCGAAGGGATATTCGGGGGTGATCTTGCCGGTCAGCAATCCCCTTTGCAGGGGACTGTATGCCAGGATCCCGCATTCATTCCGGAGACACCAGGGTACAACCACCTCCTCAATCTCCCTTCTCACCATGCTGAAGGGAACCTGGTTTGAGCTCAGCTGGATGGAAGCTGAAGCCTCCTCCATCTGGGAGGCTGAATAGTTACTTACCCCGGCAGCCCTGATCTTTCCCTGGTCCATAAGGTACTGCAATGCCTCCATGGTCTCCCCGATGGGGGTACTCTCATCGGGCCAGTGGATCTGGTAGAGATCGATGTAGTCGGTCCCAAGCCTCCGAAGGCTCTCCTCGCATTCATTGATCACGCTCTCCCTGGCGGAGTATTTGTAGACCTCCCTGGTATTTCCCTCATTGTCCCTGGTGGAGAAGAAATGCACCCCCCGGTTGCTACCCCACCGCATCCCGGCCTTGGTCAAAATCTCATAGCGGTCACGGTTGCCTTTGATTGCCTCTCCCACCACCTCTTCCGAAAGGCCAAATCCGTAAATGGGCGCTGTATCGATGGAGCTGATCCCGTGGTCCAGGCAGGCATGCAGGGCTTTGACCGACTCCTTCCTGTCGGCACCTCCCCACATCCAGCCTCCGATGGCCCAGGCTCCCAGGACCACAGGCGATACCTCCAGTTCCGATCTGCCAACTCTTCTTTTCTTCATTTCAGCTCTTTTTCTATCATGTGTTGTGCATAGGCAACAGGCAGGTAGTTGTCATAGCTGAGGCACACCTCACGCGAAAATGAAATGGCGCAACGGATCAATTCCTCCCAGGCCTCCTTTTCCATGGACTTGATCTGTTCCCTGGTGTATCCCTTCCGGTAGATCCCATACAGCAATCCAGCATTGAATGTATCCCCTGCCCCTATGGTGCTGACCGGTTCAATCCGGTCCACCTCCACCTTCAGTTCCAGATGATCGGTCTTCAGGTGTACTCCATGGGCATTGGCCGTGTAGATCATGACCGGACAATGGCGTCGCACCTGGTCCCAGGCATCCTCCGGATTGTCCACCCCGAAAATATTGACCAGGTCCTCATCAGAGGCCCTGACAATGGAGGCATATTCCATATTCTCCCGGATCACGGCGATCAGTTCATCACGCTTTGCCAGGTGGGAACTCCTGAAATTGGGATCATATACCACCAGTGAACCTGCCCGGGATGCTTTGTCCAGCAACTGTTTCACCCTGGGCCTTATCCCCGGATTCAGGGCATAGAAGGAACCAAACATCAACAGGTCCTCAGCATTAAAATCGGGGAAATCCACCTTCAACCTTTGATGGGGATAGTCTTTGTAAAACTGGTACTCCGCATCACTCCTGTCGTTCAGGAAGGCCAGGGCAATGGCCGACTGGCCGTTTTCGTAACGGGAGATGCGGGAGGAATCAACCCCGTTCTTCTCCAGGAAATCCTGGATCATATCCCCTACCCGGTCGTTTCCCATTTCACTGATAAAAGAGATGGGAGCGCCCAGCCTTCCCAGTGTGATGGCGGCATTGAAGGAAGATCCACCCGGCATGGCTGCCCTGGGTTGCTGATCCCTGAAAATGATGTCCAGAATGGTTTCGCCTACTGCGTAGATATGCTGCATATTTCTATTCTATTTCACCAGACGGGAGATGGATCTGAACTGGTCGGTCCCGGATACCCTGGCCAGTTCGAAAAGGATCGACTCGGTGGTTGTGACCACGGCTCCCTCCTGCCGCATACGCTCCAGCGCCACCTGCTTGTCCTCCGGCTGTCGTGAAGCTGTACAGTCCGCAACCACAACAGGCAGGAATCCCTCCTCCAGAAGGTCCACCACCGTTTGCATGATACAGACGTGCGCCTCAATGCCGCAGATGATCACTGCGTTGCGGGATGAAGGATCCATGGAGGAGGTGAAATCCGGTTCATCACAACAGGAAAACGCCCTTTTCTCAATGGCTGAGAAAGGTTCCAGCGCCTGCCTCACCGGTTCGATGGTGGGCCCCAGTCCCTTTGGATACTGCTCGGTCACCAACACAGGCACATCAAGCACCTTCAGGCCTTCCAGCAGGATCAGGCTCTTCCTCAATAACTCCTCCCCTTTGTCCATATGTGGAAACAGGCGCTCCTGAATGTCCACCACAAGACCAATACAACCTTCTCTATTGATCCTCATCTCCTGTTCCCCGTGATTTCTGCCCCAGGTATCCGCCGTGGTGCCTTTTTGCATAGTCCCCGGCGGTAAATCCGGTCTTATTCATCATCAGCACCACCAGTACATCTCCTATCACCGCCATGGTGGTAGCCGATGTGGTAGGGGTCAGCCCCAGCGGGCAGACCTCCCCGGGATCTCCAGTATAAAGCACCAGGCGGGATTGTTGTGCCAGGGGGCCCTTTGGATTACCGGTAATAATTACCACAGGGATCCCCGGATGCAGGGCATGTGTCAGCTCCACCAGCTCCAGGATCTCCCTGGTTTTCCCGGAATTAGAGAGTACCAGCAACAGGTCATTTTCCCGGATCACACCCAGGTCCCCGTGCTGCGCCTCGCTGGGATGGATAAATAGGGAGGGCGTTCCTGTTGAACTGAGTGTGGTGGCAATGTGGTTGGCCACATGTCCGGCCTTGCCCATCCCACTGGCAATGACTTTTCCTCCTTTCAGGTGAACCCGGGTATGGATCAGTTCAACCACCTCCCCATAACTACCGCTTACCGGAATGGTGTTAATGGCATGAGCTTCCTGCTGCAATACCTCCCTGATCACTTTCTCTGTGTTGCTTCGATCGGTCATACATTAACTGATAAACGTACCCACAAAATCTTCCAGCCTGACCAGGTCTGCAGTGAACTTCCTGATCCCATCGGACAGTTTTTCCACAGCCATGGGATCTTCATTATGCATCCACCGGAACGCTTTCTCATCCAGGCTGATTTGCTCCAGCTCCATCTTCCGGGAATCCGAAGGATCGAGCCTGGGTGTCAGCAGGGCTTCGCTATTCTCCAGCTCGCCAAGCAGGGCTGGTGAAATGGTCAGAAGATCACAACCTGCAAGTTCTGTGATCTCTTCGGTATTCCTGAAGGAAGCACCCATTACCTCCGTCTTGTACCCGAACTTCTTATAATAATGGAAGATTGTCCGGACCGAATGAACGCCCGGATCCTCTGAACCGGGAATATGGTCAACTCCCCTCTCCTTCCTGTGCCAGTCATAGATGCGTCCCACGAACGGGGAGATCAGCTGGACCCCGGCTTCAGCACAGGCGATGGCCTGTGCCATACTGAACAGCAGGGTGAGGTTGCACCGGATCCCCTCCTTTTCCAGTTCACGGGCAGCATGAACCCCTTCCCACGTGGCAGCTACCTTTATCAGGATCTTCTCCCTGCCGATCCCACGCTCTTCATACATCCCGATGAGTCTCCTGGCCTTCTCCATGGTGGCTTCCGTGTCAAATGAAAGCCGGGCATCCACCTCTGTGGAAACCCTTCTCGGAACGATCTTCAGGATCTCTATGCCGAACAGCACTGCCAGCACATCCATGGTATCGGTTAACCGTTCCCCTGCTGACCCACCTGCTTTCATGCCGTATTGCACAGCCTGTTCAACCAGGTGGGCATATTCCGGCTTCCGGGCCGCTGCATAGATCAGGGAGGGATTGGTGGTGGCATCCACCGGACGGTACTGCTTCATGCTTTCAAAATCCCCGGTATCAGCCACAACCTGTGTAAACTGCCTGAGTTGTTCCAGTAAATTCATTGCTTGGAAATTGATGAATCCAAAGTTAATATAAATGATGGTATCCGGTTCAGGGAAGGAGGATTTGATTGAATTCCCGCAACAGGTCAGCTATGGTGATCACCTTTGCATAAGAGCCCTGCAGGGACTGGATGGTTGAATAGTGCACACTCCTGGCCGGAATGATATGCTCATCCATTTGCAGGGCCCGGGTTGCGCAGGCATCCATGACCAACAGGCACTCGAAACCAAAGTCATGGGCCGCCCTGACAGCTGCTTCCACGCACATATGTGTTTGCATTCCGCATATTACCAGCCTTCCGATGGAATCTGCCTGAAGGATTTCAAGCAATTCCGTATCCAGGAAGGCATTCACCTGGTCCTTGGAGATGACCTTTTCATCCGCGAGGGGTTTCACATAGGAATGAATGTTCCCTCCTGGCTCAAAATTGTGCCTCACATGATAGACGGGAAGCCCATTTTCACGGAACTGTTCGAGCAGGAGTCCAGCGTTCATGCCCGCCTGTTCAGCATCTTCCAGTTGCTGCCTTCCCCCGGGAAAATAAAATTCCTGGATATCGATCAGCAAAAGGGCCGGTCGCTGCCCCGAAACAACACTCCCCGGAATTATCAGGGCAATCAGCAATAACCATCGGAATAGAGGTGCCATATGTACCGCAATTTAAGGATTTGACAGGAATGTGGCAAATGGGGCCTCCCTAACCCATATATATATTGGATACAAGGGGGTGGGTTTCATTTTTATGCCTATTTTTCTTTTGTACCCCCTCTTTTTCTGGGGGGTATATTGATTTTTTATATTCTTTTTTCTTTTTTACCCCCATTTATAAAGGGGGTTATAAAATTATTCTATACTTTTGTTTCGGATCGTAATATATTTAATCCTAAAAATTACAGTTATGAAAAGAAAAGAAGTATTTGGTAACGTGTTGGTAATTTTGATGGTAGGCATGGCAGTCATGCCGGTGAACCTGAATGCACAGGATGAGGAGGAGAAGCCCTCCCCTTTCAGTGCAGGTGCGGATCTTGTGAGCAGTTACCTGTGGCGTGGCACCAAATTCGGAACCGGACCTGCCATTCAACCATATGTTGAAGCAGGTTTCGGAGGATTCGCCATCGGAGGATGGGGTTCCTACTGCTTCACAAGTAATGAAGCTGCCGAAGCTGACCTCTACGCCTCCTACAGTTTTGATTTCGGATTGAGCATTGGCATCACTGATTATTACTTTCCCGGGGCCAATGTTGAAAAGATAGCCCCCGATTCAACCATTGAGGCAAGCTATGATGGAGCCGACTGGTTCGATTTTTCCAAGGAAAATGGCTCCCATTCCTTTGAGATCAACCTGGGATACGAGATCAAAGGATTCTCCATAGGTGCCAATTACGTGATCAACGAAGCTGGCGGGGCCGGATCTTCCGGAGGGGACATCTATTTCGAGCTGGGCTACTCCACAGACCACTTCGGAGTGTTTGTCGGAGCCGGTGACGGATGGCACACCAGTGACGGGGGTTTCGCGCTGTGTAATATCGGTGTTAGCGCTTCCACAGAAATCGCGATTACAGAGAAATTTTCACTGCCGGTCAGTGGAGCACTCATATGCAATCCTGACAAGGAGCAATTCCACGTTGTTGTTGGCATCTCATTTTAAAATATAGAGACATGAAGAAAATTGAAGCAATAGTCCGCAAGACGAAGTTTGAAGAGGTCAAGGAGACCCTTCATGAGAACGGTATTGAATTCTTCTCCTTCTGGGAGGCCCGGGGTGTGGGCATGGCCAGGGAAAGCAGGGTCTACCGCGGTATCGCCTATGATACCAGTACCATCGAAAGGCTCTACCTGCAGATCGTGGTCCGGGATGTGAACCTGGAGAAGACCATCGAAGCCCTCCTTAAATCCGCCGCTACAGGTGAAGTGGGTGACGGGAAGATCTTTATCTCCACTGTCGACGACAGCATCCGAATCCGAACAGGAGAGAAGGGTGATGATTCACTTTACATAAAAGACTGACAACCAAATTGATCACTGAAAAAAAATAATATACCATGGAAGATTTAGCAACAGCCGTATCTGAATTTACCGTCTCCATAGACACCATATGGATCCTGGTTGCAGCCGTACTGGTGATGTTTATGCAGCCTGGTTTCGCCCTGGTGGAAGCCGGATTCACGAGAAGCAAGAATACCGCGAATATTTTAATGAAAAACCTGATGGACTTCTCCATCGGATCCCTGATCTTCTGGCTCCTGGGTTATACACTCATGTATGGAGAGGATGTGGGGGGATTCCTTGGAAAGATCTCACTCTTCTACAGCAGTGACGGGGTCAACGGGGTACCGGACAAGGCCTCCCTGATGTTCCAGACCGTATTTGCTGCCACCGCAGCCACCATTGTCTCCGGTGCAGTGGCCGAACGGACCAAGTTTTCAGCCTACCTGATCTTCACCATTGCCATCACTGCAGTGATCTATCCCATTTCGGGACACTGGGTATGGGGAGGCGGATGGTTATCCTCTCTCAACACCCCGTTCCATGACTTCGCCGGGTCCACTGTGGTCCACTCGGTAGGTGCATGGGTCGGACTGGTGGGAGCGGCCATCATCGGACCCAGGATCGGGAAATATACCTCTGAAGGAAAACCCAGGGCCATTCCCGGACAAAACCTGGCCTTCGGTGCACTGGGTGTTTTCATACTCTGGTTCGGGTGGTTCGGATTCAATCCGGGATCCCAGCTGGCTGCTGCTGGCACAGGAAATGCGAAAGCCATTTCACATATCTTCATCACCACCAACCTGGCAGCTGCAGCAGGTGCTGTAACAGCCATGCTGGTCACCTGGATGAAATACAAACGTCCGGGCCTCTCCCTGACCCTGAACGGTGCACTTGCAGGACTGGTGGCTATTACTGCCGGATGTGACGTGGTGAGTCCGGGCGGGGCTGTGATCATCGGGATCCTGGCCGGGATCTTGCTGATCATCGGTGTGGAATTTATCGACAAGGTACTCAAGGTGGACGACCCGGTGGGCGCTGTATCGGTCCATGGGCTTAACGGGGCCCTGGGTACCATCATGGTAGGCTTCCTGGATACCACCAACGGCCTCTTTTACGGCGGAGGCGCTGCCCAGCTGGGATCGCAGCTGATCGGAGTACTGGCTGTCGCCGCATGGGCCATGGGGCTTGGTTTCATTGTATTCTTCGTGCTGAAAAAGACCATCGGGGTGAGGGTATCCCGAAAGATCGAGGAAGAGGGTCTCGATGTTTATGAACACGGTGAATCTGCGTATAACTAACCCTTATACTGAAGCGTGGTATGCCATTTACCACGTTCTAAACCAGATCAGAAAGTGCTGTCCGCGAAAATGGACAGCACTTTCATTTTATAAGATATGAACACGAATAGCCTGTCAATACATAATGTATCTTGCTTATTGTGTTTTGATTCGTAATTATATTCTCTATATTTGCATCCAGATTCCATCGCATGAAATCTCATTCAACAAGTGTGAAAAGGCAGATGACAAAGGGGACCAACCAATCGGGATGAGGATGGTATGAGCTGACACAAAAAAAGCCGTTCTCAGATGCAGGGAACGGCTTTTTTGCAATGATGTTTTAACCGGGAAGCGGCATGAGTATGCAAAGACCAGATAAAGAAGGACTGTACAGGAAGGAGTTCGAACACGATAACTGCGGGATCGGCTTCGTTGCGCACCTTAAAGGGAAGAAGTCCCACGATATTATCCGGCGGGGACTGGAAACCCTGGAGAACATGACCCACCGGGGGGCTGAGGGTGCAGACAGCAAAACGGGAGACGGTGCAGGGGTCATGATCCAGATCCCCAGGGATTTCTACCTGATCCAGGGCTACCAGATCCCCCCCGAGGGACAGTTCGGGACAGGACTGGTGTTCCTGCCCCGGGATGTGGCCGAGGCCAAAAAATGCGAAGAGATCCTGGTCCAGTTTGTGAGCGAGGAGGGTATACAGCTGATCGGTTTCAGGGATGTGCCCAGGGACAACAGTACCATCGGGGATATAGCAAGGGATGTGGAGCCCAACATCAGGCAGATCCTGCTGGGAGCAGACCTGCCACAGGAAGAGCTGGAGCGAAAGCTGTACATCATCCGCAAGAAGGTGGAAAAACACATCGCAGCCTCCGGCATGGAACAGAAGGGCTTCTTCTATCTCCCCAGTCTTTCCACCAGGATCCTGGTGTACAAGGGCATGCTGACCTCCGAACAGCTGGGTGAATACTACCTGGACCTGAAGGATAAAAGGATGCAAAGTGCCATCGCCCTGGTCCACTCACGTTTCAGCACCAACACCTTCCCCAGCTGGGACCTGGCTCAACCCTTCCGGATGCTTGCCCACAACGGGGAGATCAACACCGTGAAGGGAAACCGCCTCTGGATGGAGGCCAGGGAATCGATCCTGAAGTCGGACGTTCTGGGAGACCTGGATAAGATCTACCCTGTGATCCAGCCGGATATGAGCGATTCCGCCTCCCTGGATAACGTCCTGGAATTCCTGGTCATGAGCGGGAAATCGCTGCCCTACGCCATGTCCATTCTGATCCCGGAATCATGGAACGAAAAGAATCCCATTTCCCCCGAGCTGAAGGCATTCTACCAGTACCACTCCACCTTCATGGAGCCCTGGGATGGCCCTGCCTCACTCATATTCAGCGATGGCAGGTATATCGGGGGGATGCTCGACCGGAACGGGCTGCGGCCCTCCAGGTATGTGATCACCAAGGATGACCTGATGGTCATGGGGTCGGAGGTGGGTGTACAGAGTTTTCCACCGGAGGATGTCCGTGAGAAAGGCAGGCTCAAACCCGGTAAGATCATGTTGGTGGATGTGCAGGAGGGAAGGATACTCAGGGACGAAGAGCTAAAGGCCAGCCTTGCCACTGCCCATCCTTACATGAACTGGATTGGCAAGAACATGGTGAGCCTGGAGCAGATCCAGGCAGGGAATGTGATCCCCCCAGGGCTGGGTGACCATTATGAGGAATACCTGACCTCCTTTAATTACAGCAGGGAGGATATCGAGACCATCATCAAACCCATGGCTGAAACAGCCAAGGAGCCCATCGGCTCCATGGGAAACGATGTCCCCACCACCGTGTTGAGCAAAAAGCCCTACAGGCTCTTCAATTACTTCAAGCAACTGTTTGCCCAGGTAACCAATCCTGCCATCGATCCCATCCGGGAAGAGTTGGTGATGACCCTTACAGGCTACCTGGGTTCGCTGCAGACCAACGTACTGGATGAATCCCCGGACCATGTGAAGATGGTGAAATTCAAGAGCCCGGTCATCAACAATACCTACTTCCAGGTGGTCAAGAACCTGAGGTACAAGGGATTCTCCAATAAGGTCATCCCCATGCATTTCCAGGCTTCAAAAGGGGCCAGGGGATTGGAGGAGGCTTTAGAGACCATCTGCACAACGGCCGAACAGGCGGTTGATAATAACAACAACTACATTATCCTGACAGACCGGGATATTACGGAGGAGAAGGCTCCCATCCCTTCCCTGCTTGCCGTTTCAGCAGTCCACCACCACCTGATCAACCGGAGGAAAAGGATGCAGATAGATATTGTGGTGGAGTCGGCCGAACCCAGGGAGGTGATGCATTTCGCACTGCTGTTCGGCTACGGCGCCAGCATCATCAATCCATACATGAGCTTTGCCATCATCGAGCAACTGGTCTCCAACCGGGTCATCCAGCAGGATTTTGACAAAGCCCAGGAAAACTACATCCAGGCCATCAACAAAGGCCTGCTGAAGATCCTGTCAAAAATGGGAATCAGCACCCTGCGAAGCTACCGCGCCGCCCAGATCTTTGAGGCCATCGGTATCCATACCGATGTGATCAACAAGTACTTTCAGGGCACCGTTTCCCGGATCGGGGGGATCGGGCTGGAGGAGATCTCAGAGGAGATCCTGATCCCGCACCGGAAGGCCTATACGGAGGATGTCCACTCCATGATCCTTACAGAAGGGGTTTACACCTACCGCAAGTACGGTGAGCACCATGCCTGGAACCCGGAGACAGTGGCACTGCTCCAGTGGAGTACGCGGAATAACGATTATAATAAATACAAAGAGTATACAGCACTTGTGGATTGCGAAACCTCCCGTCCTGCATTTCTAAGGGGACTGCTCACATACAAGCGGAATCCCATACCCCTGGAGGAGGTCGAATCCGCCGAGCAGATCATGAAACGGTTCGTAACGGGTGCCATGTCCTACGGTTCCATCAGCAGGGAGGCCCATGAGGCCCTGGCCATCGCCATGAACCGTATCGGCGGCAGGAGCAATACGGGTGAGGGTGGTGAGGATCCCACCCGGTTTGAACCCCTTGAGAACGGGGACTCAAAACGCAGTTCCATCAAGCAGGTGGCCAGCGGCCGCTTCGGAGTCACCACCGAATACCTGGTCAACGCCGACGAGATCCAGATCAAGATCGCACAGGGTGCCAAGCCCGGTGAAGGGGGACAGCTTCCGGGGCACAAGGTGGACAGGATCATCGCAAAAACCCGTTATTCCATTCCCGGGATCACCCTGATCTCACCACCGCCCCACCATGACATCTATTCCATCGAGGACCTTGCCCAGCTGATCTTTGACCTGAAAAACGTCAATCCCCAGGCGAAGATCTCTGTGAAACTGGTCTCGGAAACCGGGGTGGGAACCATTGCTGCCGGGGTTGCCAAAGCTTCAGCCGACCTGATCACCATCAGCGGGGCCGAGGGGGGAACCGGGGCCAGCCCCGCATCTTCCATCAAACATGCCGGGCTGCCCCTGGAAATCGGGCTTGCGGAGACCCAGCAAACACTGGTGATGAACAACCTGAGGAGGAGAGTGGTCCTTCAGGCCGACGGACAGATGAAAACAGGGAGGGATGTGATCATGGCCGCCCTGCTGGGAGCCGAGGAGTTCGGATTCGCCACCAGTGCCCTGGTGGTACTTGGATGTGTCATGATGCGGAAATGCCATCTGAATACCTGCCCGGTGGGTGTGGCTACCCAGGATCCTGAACTGAGAAAACGGTTCCTGGGTAAAGCCGACTATGTGGAGAACTATTTTCATTTTATCGCACAGGAGATCAGGGAATACCTGGCTGACCTTGGATTCAGGACCTTCAATGAAATAGTGGGCCGGTCCGACCTGCTGACCAGGGATGAAGCAGTAGTGCACTGGAAGACAAAGAACCTGGACCTGAGTGATCTGACTGCATTCCTGCCGGCGGCCAAAAGAAACCCGATCCACAGTACCGATCCACAGATCCATAAGATCGACGGTGTGCTCGACCGTGAACTGATTGAACAATCCAGACCTGCCATCGAAGGGCAGGAACCGGTCACCCTGCATATGTCCATCAAGAATACCGACAGGACCACCGGGGCCATGCTGTCCGGCACCATCGCCAGGAAATACGGCAGCAAGGGTCTTCCCGACGGAACCATCAAGGCCAGGTTTGCAGGATCGGCGGGACAAAGTTTTGGCGCTTTTCTGGTGCCGGGTGTAGAGTTTTATCTGGAGGGTGACACCAACGATTACCTTGGCAAAGGCCTTGCGGGCGGAAGGATCATCGTTGTGCCCCCCGAGGGATCCTCCTTCGAATCGGACCAGAATATCATCATTGGCAATACGGTGCTTTATGGTGCCACCACCGGGGATATCTTCATTTCAGGGGTGGCAGGGGAACGCTTTGCCGTACGGAACAGTGGTGCCACCGCAGTTGTTGAGGGGGTCGGTGATCACTGTTGCGAATACATGACGGGCGGACGCGTTGTGGTACTTGGAAGAACGGGAAGAAATTTCGCAGCCGGTATGAGTGGCGGAATTGCCTATGTTATGGACGAAGAGGGGGATTTCGATTATTACTGCAACATGGGTATGGTGGAGCTCTCCCTGGTGGAGGACCTGAATGACAAGAAGGAGTTGTCGGACCTCATCGCCAGGCACTATGAGCTGACCGGAAGCAAAATAGCCGAGAAAATCCTGGTCAACATGGATGACTATATGGACCATTTCATCAAGGTCATCCCATATGAGTACAAAAAAGTGCTGCAGGAAATTCAGCTGGAAGAGATCATGAGAAAGCTGGAGAAGGTGGAGAAGGATGTTGAGATGATCGGGGATGTATAACAGACTGAGTTATGGGAGATCCTAAAGGATTCATGAAAATAGGTAAGAAACCGGCGGGCAACCGGCCTGTTCACGAACGTACCGGTGATTACAGCGAAGTGGAGCAGGTTCTCAATTCGGAGGACCGGATGCTGCAGGCATCCCGGTGCATGGATTGCGGCATTCCTTTCTGCCACTGGGGTTGCCCTGTGGACAACCTGATCCCTGAATGGAACGACCTGCTCTATCACGGCGACTGGAAGGGGGCCAGTGAACGGCTTCATTCCACCAACAATTTCCCCGAATTCACAGGAAGGATCTGCCCGGCCCCCTGCGAGCACTCCTGTGTTTTAAACATTCACGAAGAACCTGTTACCATCCGCGAGAATGAGGCAGCCATCGTGGAAAGGGCTTTTGCCGAAGGATACATCAAGCCAAATCCCCCGAAAACAAGGACAGGAAAGAAGGTGGCTGTGATCGGGAGCGGTCCGGCGGGAATGGCCGCAGCCGACCAGCTCAACAAGGCAGGGCATTTGGTGACTCTTTTTGAAAAGGATGAAAAAGCCGGGGGATTGCTCAGGTACGGGATTCCTGATTTCAAACTGAACAAGCGCACCATCGACCGGAGGTTTCAGATCATGGTGGCTGAAGGCCTTGAGATCCGAACTGGTGTTGAAGTGGGCAGGGATCTATCCGGCAGGGAGATCCTGGATGGCTATGACGCAGTTTGCCTGGCCATCGGGGCCATGCATCCCAGGGACCTGACCGTGGAGGGACGGGAACTGGACGGGGTCCATTTCGCCATGGAATACCTGACACAGCAGAACAGGATTAACAGCGGGGCCTATGTGGCCTATGATAACCGCATTACCGCGGAAGGCAGAAAGGTGCTTGTGATCGGGGGGGGAGATACCGGTTCGGACTGTGTGGGAACAGCCATCAGGCAGGGTGCAGAAAGTGTCACCCAGATCGAGATCCTCCCAAAACCCCCGGAAAAGCGGGACACAGATAATCCCTGGCCCTATTTTGCCAAAACATTAAAATCCTCCACCTCCCACGAGGAGGGCTGCGAGAGGATGTGGAGCCTCTCGACACTCAGGTTCATTGGCATGCAGCAACGGGTGACCCACGCGGAAGTGGAAGAGGTGAAATGGGAGATGAACAACGGTCAGTATAGCATGGCCCCTGTGCCGGGCACTGTACGTCAGCTGGAGGCTGATCTGATCCTCCTCTCCATGGGTTTCATTCATCCTGTTTATGATGGCCTGCTGGCTGAACTGGACCTCAGTCTTGACCATAGAAAAAACGTCCAGGTGAATCCGGAGATGGCCACCAGCCTGGACAAGGTTTTTGCTACCGGCGACGCAGTGAATGGTGCCACCCTGGTGGTGACTGCCATTGCCTCGGGCAGGCGGGTTGCCAGGCATATTGATGAATTCCTGATTTCAGGCACTTTGTAGATATATTACGTTTTTTTACTACCCCCCCCTATTATCTGGGTACCTTTATAAATTTCTTAATTTATCATTGTTATTTACCCCCTGTTTCTATGGGGGTCTTTATTAATTATCCTATATTTACAAGGAAATTTAAAAAGAAGTTCTGATGAAGAAACAGTGGCTGGTTGCTCTTATTGCATTTGCACTCATTGCACTACTGGGAATTGTATTCCCTTACAGTTTCAACACGGGAGACACATCCGGGATAGATCCGGGGGATGTTGCATGGATGCTTGCTTCAACAGCGCTGGTATTCCTGATGACCCCGGGGCTCGGATTCTTTTACGGGGGAATGGTGAAACCCAAGAATGTCATTTCCACCATCCTCCAGAGCTTCATTGCCATGGGGCTGATCAGTATCCTGTGGGTGGTCTTCGGTTTCAGCCTGGCTTTCGGGGAGAGCATTGGCGGTGAGGGTACCGGGCTTTTTGGCAATCCTGCCACCTATTTCATGTTCCGGGGTGTGGGCGGGGCTCCCGATCCTGCATTTGCCGGCACCATCCCCCTGGCCCTTTTTGCCCTTTTCCAGCTGAAATTTGCCATCATCACCCCTGCCCTCTTCACCGGTTCATTTGCCGGACGGGTGCGTTTCACTGCCCTGATGATCTTCATGGTGCTCTTCATGGCATTTATTTACTGTCCCCTGGCCCACTGGACATGGCACCCCAATGGTTTCCTGCGGAACTGGGGGGTCCTCGATTTTGCCGGCGGAACGGTGGTCCATATGTCCGCAGGAATGGCAGCCCTGGCCGGGGCCTTCTTTTTCGGACCCAGGAGGGACTACGCGAAACCCTCCTACCCTGCCAACATTCCCTTTGTGCTGCTGGGAACCGGCCTGCTCTGGTTCGGATGGTTCGGATTTAATGCCGGGTCGGCCCTTGAATCTTCCCACGTGGCAGTGAAGGCACTTCTCAATACCAATACTGCATCTGCATCCGCCATGCTGGTCTATATCTTCTTTGACGGGGTCCGCGGAAGGAAACCCTCGGCCCTGGGTGCCTGTGTGGGTGCTGTGGTGGGATTGGTGGCCATCACCCCGGCGGCCGGTTTTGTGAGTGTGGGGGCAAGTATTTTCATCGGCGGGGCTGCAGCCATTGCCAGCAACCTGATGATCTATTTCTTCTCACGCAGGGGTGTGGATGACACCCTGGATGTGTTCCCCGCCCATGGAATCGGGGGAATGGTAGGAATGTTCCTGACCGGTGTCTTTGCCGAAGATGTGGGACTGATCAACGGCGAAACCACCACCTTCCTCTTCCACCTGCTGGCCCTGGTCCTTGTATCTGCATTCGCCTTCGGCGGTTCCCTGCTGTTGTACTGGATTACCGACAAAATCGTGCCCATGCGGGTTCCCAGCCTCTACGAGGATGTGGGACTGGATATGAGCCAGCATGATGAGAGCCTCTTTTATGAGAACGATGAAAAGGTAAAACTCCGCAAAGAGAAGCTGAAGAATTACTCCCCCGATTTCTACCCCAGGAACCACAGGAAGTAGGCACCTTCATGGAAAGTTTATAACTTGGGAGCGGATCATCCGCTCCCTTATTGATGGAATGCCGCAAAAAATGCGGGGCCTGCTGTATCGCCCCCTCCATCTCCTCTCCCATCCCGGGGATGCCTGAAGGCAAACCCGCAGGTGAACCCTGTATCCACCTGTCCGCTGATTTCCGCTGCATGATTTACGGTGATCCCCGCAGGCCGAAGGTTTGCGATGATTTCAAAGCGGATCCCGAGGTGTGTGGTACCAGCAGAGAAGAAGCTATGATCCTGCTGGGAAGGCTTGAGAACGGCTCTTACTGAACAGGCACTCCCACCCAGGAATTGCACAACCGACCATCGGTATCTGAATCTGTTCGATCCGCACTTTTCCATTGGAAGCCCAGGGAAGAAACCAGCAAGTCAAACTGCTCCAGAACCTGGTCCAGGCTCATAGAGCCTTAGAGTGCCCGGTCACCTCCCTCGGGCGGGATATCCGAACTGACTGTGATATCCTCTACCGCGGTGGGAATAACGGGTTGCGAAGGATCAGAAAGGTCAGGTGGATCATCCGTACAGGCCCTGAACAGGAACAGGGCTGGAAAACAAAGGAGCAAGGCTGCTTTTTTCATCATCTATGTTTTTTGAGGTGATGCCTTGAGGATGTTGAAAAGGATAAGCAGGCCCAGAATCACAAATAATAACATGAATCCTGCTACCAGGACCTCCGATATCCGGATACCGGGTTTCAGAATGGCAAATGCCGGATCTTCAGGCCTGTAATACACATCCACCACAGTCCCTTGCGGATACTCAGAAAGGATCCTGCCGGCTATCCTGTAAGAATAGGATGTACCCGTTGTAACCACTATGTTCGATGCGCTGAACACCTTCCCTTCAATCTGATAGGTATATTTTACCTCCGGCCTGTAGGTAACTTTCCGGTCCGTACTCCTTCCACTTTCAACCCTGACCAGTTCAGCACTTGTAACGGTCCCTCTTGTGACAGGCCAGTCTTCGGATTCCTGAGCCAATTTCAGATCGGGCAGACTGATAAAATAGAAAGCCAATCCACCTGCAACCACCAATACCAGGCCAAGGATTTTTGGCCTTATCTGACGACGGGTTCCCTTTTGCAATGCGCTTCCCTGTTCCATAATAATGATGTTTCTTGTTTACTGCCCGCCTGTCTTTAAGCTGTAAACAGCTTGAACCCGGTTCTGCACCCTCAGCTTTTTATAGATGCGTTTCATAATGCTGCGTTCACGCTCAGACAATCGGACTTTTTCCATTCCGGGAATCAGGTCATAGGACCTCCTGCAATACGCGAGCGGGGTTCAATATCGTGATTTATTGTGATGCAGCCAAGACCTGCTGGTTTCAATGGTGTGTGGAGGAAAATTTAACCAGCAGGATATCCTTTAATTCATTTTTTACCTGCCCCATTTCCGGCGCCCCCCCCAGCTCCTTCTCCATGGAAGTGACTCCCTTTGTCTCGAATCCGCAGGGATTGATATAGGTGAAGTAATCCAGGTTGGTATTTACATTCAGTGCAAATCCATGCATGGTTACATACCTGCTGGACCGTACCCCTATGGCACAGATCTTCCTGGCTTTCACCGGATGATCCGTATCCAGCCAGACCCCGGTTGCGCCTTCCATCTGGGAGGATGCAATACCGTAATGACCAAGCAATTCAATGATGGCATCCTCCAGCAGGGCCACATACTGCTTCAGCCCGATCCCCAGCGTCTCCAGGTCCACGATGGGGTATCCCACGATCTGTCCCGGGACCGTGATAGGTGATGTCCCCGCCCCTGTTGGTCTTGATAATAGGTGGCATTGATCTTCTTGAGAAAATCCTCATGGATCAACAGGTTGGCTTCATCCCCACTCTTTCCCAGGGTATACACATGGGGATGCTCACAGAACAGCAGGTATTGATCGGGAAGGATTCCCTGTTGTCCGGTTCCGTTTATAATCCACAAGCCGATTAAAGCGTTCTTCCTGGTAGTCCCAGGCCTGCCGTACTCAATGCTTCCCAAGATCCTGATATACGATGTGTTGCGTTTGCTCACCTTTGCATTCCTTTTAGAAGGCATGCTTTTCAGCATGGTAGGAGGACCGGACCAGGGGGCTTGATTCCACCTTCCGAAATCCCTTTTCTTCAGCGCCTTTCCCTGAAAAATTCAAAACGGTCCGGGTGAATGTAGTCCACCACCGGCATATGGTCCATGGTGGGCTGCAGGTACTGTCCAAGGGTAAGCACCTCGCAGCCAACCTCCCGAGATCGTCCATGGTCTGCAGCACCTCCTCCTCCTGTTCTCCCAGTCCCAGCATGATCCCCGATTTGGAGGTCAGGGTCGAATCCGGCTACCTGTCGGATCACCTCCAGGCTTCTCCGGTACCTTGGCCCGGGAACGGATCTGTGGCGTGAGTCTTTCCACGGTCTCCAGGTTATGGGAAATCACCTCCGGAGCAGCATCAATCACCATGGCCCACCAGTTCCGGGATGGCATCGAAATCGGGAATCAGTGTTTCCATGGTCAGTCCCGGCAACTCTTCTTTCAGGATCCGGATGGTCCTGGCCCAGAACCCGGCCCCCTTATCAGGCAGATCATCCCGGTCCACCGAAGTAATAACCGCATGCCTGATCCCCATGGTCCTGATGGATTCAGCCAGCCTGTAGGGTTCCTCCTCATCCACCGGCAGGGGCTTCCCGGTTTTCACCGCACAGAATTTGCAGGAACGGGTACAGATCTCCCCCAGGATCATGAAGGTGGCTGTTCCTGCCGCCCAGCACTCCCCGATATTGGGACAATTCCCACTGGTACAGATGGTATGGAGCCCATGCCTGTTTACCTGCTCCTTCACCTGCATATACTGTTCTCCACCCGGCATCCGCATGCGCATCCAGGGAGGGAGTCTCTTTCTGCTCCTTCATGTCCCATTTATTATCATTTTCCATCCGCAAAGATAACTAGAATTTATCGCTTTTTTAAACTAGCCGTTTTAAAACAAATCCATATGACAGAACCAGCATTCGAACTGCTCACGCTTGGCAAAAAGGGTTCAGGCCATTGCCGAAAACGGACTCCACTTTTCTGAAAGTGACTGGGACCAGGACCGGTATAAGGACCTGGAAGAGATCGCCATGAAAATGATCTCACTGGTCACCGACCAGCCCCTTGAAACAGTACAGGTGGCCACTCCTGAAAAAAATGGGTACAGGACCCCCAAAGTGGATGTCCGTGCGTGGTATTCAATGACCAGGATGAGATCCTGCTGGTCAAAGAGCGGGTGGATTCACGCTGGTCCATGCCGGGCGGATGGTGCGATATCGGTTACACCCCGGTGGAAGTGGCCGAGAAAGAGGCCTTCGAAGAGGCAGGAATCAAGGTAAAAGCCAGCCGCCTGCTGGCCGTCTTTGACAAGAAGTGCCACGACCACCCGGAAGACCTGTTCTACATCTACAAGATCTTTATTGAATGCAGGGCAGAGGATTTCACCATCTCCACCGGGATGGAAACCCTGGATGTGGGATTCTTCCCCCAGGATCAGCTACCTGAGCTCTCCACACCGCGGACCACGGTCGGACAGATCAACACCATGTATGATTTTCACTACAACCGGATCAACTGGCCGCTTATTGACTGAGTTCAAAAGGATAAATCACCTTCCAGTCGCTTTCATATCGATCACTGTCCAGCCCTTTTCCAGGGCCTCATCCAGTCCCTTATCCAGGCGGCCGATATGTGATTCCCGGTCGTAGGCCCACTCCCGATCCGCATCTGTATGATGCAGGTAGAGCATGAACCGTTGGCCTTCACCCGAATCTGTATACTGCATCATCTGCAGATCCCCGTCCGAATTTCCCGAACAAAATATGGGTTTACGGCCAATGAACTTATGAATGCCAATGGGTTTTCCCTCCTTGTCATCGATAAAATCCATTTCGGCCAGGCGCCTGATTTCGGCGACTCCATCCACCATTACAAACTCGGTCTTAATGCTGCTGCCAACCACCTGGTCGCGGGGAATGCCATACACCTCCTCTACCCAGGGCACGCATGAATTCGATGCCGCCACCCGAAACAATGAACGTTTTAAATTCATTTTCCCGCAGGTAATCCAGAAGCTCCAGCATGGGCTGGTAAACCAGGTCTGTGTATGGCCTGTCAAAACGTGGATGGCTGGCCGTTGAAAGCCACTGCTTCACGATCCCTTCAAATTCATCAGTGGTATTTCCCGCATGTGTTGCCATCACCACTTCAAGGATCCCGTGTTCTCCGAAGGAGGCAAATGTCTCCAGGTCATCTCTCCAGGATGGACTTGAAAGGGTTGCTGGGTCTTCCACTGGGGATTTTCAGAGGCCATTTGCTTCACCCTGTCTATGGCAAAAAACAACTGGAAGTAGGCCGGTTGCTCCGACCAGAGGTTCCCATCGTTGTCAAAAACAGCAATACGGTCAGGTACAGCCACGAAACAGTCACAGGCGGGATTGGTCACATCCTGCACGAAATCCAGGATGGCCTGCTTGGTTTTTCCTTCATTCCAGGAAGGCAGTGGGTCGCTTACCTTGGTGGATTCTGGTGCTGAACTTGTACAACCCATAAGGACCAGTAATAAAACAGCCAGTGTCAATTTCATGATTTTCATCTTTTTATCAATTTGTATTTGAAAAATATAAGTTACAAATAATATAGCTCCGGCCAAACGAATCAATGATGCTTCCTGATCCATATGGAGGCATGACTGGTCAATTGCTTCCATTGATCCTCTGTAACAGCCTCCTGTTCAGCATTCATATAAGCAGCGCTGGCCAGAAGATTCCCCGGGGTTTCCTTGAAATCCACTCCCCTGCAAGTCTCGCCCAGAAATTCCAGCCAACCGGTCCCGGAAAGGGAAGCTGCCCTCTCTCGGGAATAACGGGACATGGCCACAGTCTTCAGCAGGCTGTTGAGTGTACCCAGGTTTCCCGGGCCGATCTTCTCCAGTTGCTGCAGGGCTTCACGCCGGTACAGGTTTCTTCTCCATTTCCTGACCGAAGCAAATACCAGGATGGCCAGTGCAATAAAAACAAGGGCAAATACCAGATACCAGCCCGGTGCGGGGGGCCAGGACGCCACAGCTTCCGGTGCGATCATGGGTTCAAGTCCTGATATGACTAGTGTATCCTGCATGGTTCATTCAATTATTCGGGATTCAGGGGGTGTAATCTCCGGTTTGAAACAAAACCTGTCTCTTTTTTGGCCCTAAGCCGTTCTCTGCCAATAAGCTCAACCAGTTCCCTGCCATCCCAGTTTCCTTTCTCCTCTCCGGTAAACAGGATTCTTTCCAGACGGTTATACAGGTCCTGCAGTTCTTCATTGCCCGTGAAAGCAATGAAGGTCCCGAATCCTGGTTGGAAACGCCCTTCCCGAAAACGGTCGTACCACCTGAGCAGGGCTCCCATAACCGCTTCCGGGCTCCCTTCCCTGCCTGTTCTTTCAAGAATCTCAAAGGATCGTTTTTCAGATTCAGTGTGCTCTTCCTCTCTTTTTTTCAATGAACGGACAAGGTTCCTGATCAACCTGAACATGAGGAAGAGCAGGATGATTCCCGTGATAACAGCGATGCTCAGCTGCCACCAGTTCAGGCCCATCCATTCGAAAGGCTCAGGCACGACCTCCTCCCCTGTCTCCAGCATGGCCTGGAGCGAGTCCTGCATGGTCAGCAAAAAGTCAAGGTCGGGATTTTCTGCGATGCTTAACTCCCTTGATTCGATGGCAGTGCTTTCCAGCTTCCCGGTACCAGGATTATACCAGGAGAGGAGAATACCGGGTATGGTAAAGGTACCCCCGGCTTCCATCAGGTAGGTCCAGTTCTCGGTCCTCACGCCTGTGAAGTTGTTCTGGTTCTGTACATTACTCAGTTCTGCGGGTTTGGAATAGACATTCCCGTAGTCGCCTCCCGGTAGTTCAAGAGGCGGGATCAGGGCAGCTAGAGCTCCATAGGCCTGTATGGTGATCCGGCGTTCACGCACGTCCCCCTGTTTCAACTGATCCAGGGGTTTGTCCCACTGCTCGTATAACTCTACATTGTATGCTGTCAGCCACCTGTCCATCGCTATACCTTCCGGGGGCGGGGCCACCATAAATGTTCGCTCCGGGGATTTAATCACCCTCTTTTTACCCTTGTAATCCCCTTCAGGAGGCGATTCGGTTACGATGGTCAGGGCCGGCAGTCTGTTCTCACCCACCCTGAAGGGATAGACCACGAATTTCTTCTCAATGGCCGGGTAGGTCTTGTTGCCAATGGTCTTTCGCATGGATCCGGTCCGCTGGTGGTAATCGACCATCATGGCTTCGGGCACCTGTATCTCACTGAACTCGGGTGGCGCAGTGAACCATGTGCTGGTATAGACCGTAATCGTAACCATCAACGGCTCACCTACCATCACGCCAGGCTTGCTGAATTGAACCGAGGCCCATATCTTGGCAGGTTTGGTATCAGCCAGGACCTTTGAGCCCGGGAACAGCAATAACATTGCCAGCGCAAAGCCCACTATCTTACCACTTCTCTTCACCAGCTTCCGGTTTTTGAACCCTGTTTCTTAACTGATATGCAAATTTCCGCCGGAGGAAGAGGGATGGATCTTCTTCCACCTGTCGCAACATGGACTGGCTGGCGCCCTGCTGATCGAATGGAGCAGGATCTCCCCCGGTATCGAAAAAATCAATCAATGATTCATCAATCTCTTTTGAACCCATCTCTGTCACATCTCCCTTCCCCTTGTAGGTCTGGTCACTCTGCTGCGCCTGTTCCTGGTTTTCCGATATCTTTCCCGGGTCCACGAAATTCTCCGGCTTGCTTCCCTGGTTATCTCCTGATCCTTCAGGACCGCTCAATCCAAGAGAATCCAGCAGACTTTCCACCCTCTCCAGGTTCTCCCTGGCCACCTCCAGTTCGGGATCCATCTCCAGAGCCGCACTGAATGCTTCCCTGGCAGATTCTGCATCCCCCATCCGTGCATAAAGAACGCCCAGGTTGTAAAATCCTTCCGCATTGGTTTCGCCGCTGTATGCCTCGGTTGCTTTCTTCAGGTCACCAGCTTGCGCAAAGGCGTATCCCTTCCACCGTACCGATTCAAAGCGCTCGGCAGCCTCTTCCGTTTCACCCTTTTCAAACAGGCGCTTCCCCTGCTGGTCCCTGGTACGAAAAAGATCGGGTGCTTTAAAGTCTCCTTCCCCCGAACATCCGGGCAGCAGGAACAGCAGCCAGATCCAATGGACCATCCATCCCCTTCTGAACCACAGCAGGCTCAAGAGGATCATTGGGATCAGTATCCAGTACCCGGCATCCTTCCAGTCAGTTTCGGCCTGCTCCGGATCGGCAATAAACTCCAGGTTTTTCCTGATGTGCATGGCCAGGATCTTCACATCCGTATCATCCAGGGTCACGGAAACAATATTCACACCCGGTATCTTTCCTGTTTCAAGTAAAACCGCAGGATCAAATCCGGCGATTACAGCCTCCCCGGAGGCATCCCTGAGCACAGATCTTCCCGCGGGGAGGGTGGCTCCACCCGGCGTTCCAAGTATCATCACTTCCATTCTGGATCTCGCAGCACTTTCCCCGATCCGTTCCACATCGCCGGCCTTGATCCCATCTGTAAGCAGTAAAATTGTACGGGGAGCCTCTATGCCACGAAGCAGGGAATCGGCCAGGTCCAGGGCATCATCCAGGTTGGTTCCCATCATCGGCATGATTCCCGGCCTGAGGGCCTCCATCTGACTGATGATCACTGAATAATCCTTGGTAAAGGGGAGCACCAGGTGGGCACTCCCGGCATAGGCAAGAAGTGCCGTCTGAATACCCGGCTGGGCTTTAAAAAGGTCTTTCATCTTCAAACGGGCCCTTTCCAGGCGGTTGGGCTGGATATCTTCAGCCAGCATGGACCTGGAGAGATCCATCACTACGACCATGGCCGCTTCGGTCCGGTTGCCCGGATTTTTATGCTCCTCCCAGGTGGGACCTGCCAGTCCGAATACCATCAGGGAAAGGAGAAGAATAAGGATGAGCCTGGGCAGAAGGAACTGTCGGCGTGTCCCCTCGACAGTAAGGTGAGGCAGGAGGTGTTTGGAAAAGGATCTCTTCCACTCCTCCCTGCGCCTGAAACTGACCAGGAACATCAGGGCAATGGCCGCAACGGGAACAAAGCCCCATAACCATATGGGACGCAGGAACCAGAGGTCCTGCCAGGAAAACGATATGATCAGTCCGGCCGTCATCTCAGTCATCCGCTTTGATCCTGTGAAACAGGAAACGCAGCATGGATACCAATCCCGCCAGCAGGTGAAAAAGAACCGCGAGACCAAAGGCTGCCATCAGGGGATAGTAGAACAACAGGCGCCTTGGAATGTAGTCCTCATCTTCAAATTCAATGGGCTCCAGTTCATCCAGGAGGGTGTAGATCTCCAGCAGACCTTCCCGGTCGCTGGCCCTGAAATATTGTCCCCCGGTAGCTTCTGCAATCCCTTTCAACGTAATCTCATCAAGTTCATAGGCCCCTGCCGATACACTGCCAATACCAATGGTATAGATGGTAATGCTGTCCATTGCCGCCAGCCTGGCTGCCTGCAAAGGAGGCAATTCACTGCCGCTGTCCGATCCGTCGGTCACCAGGATCATCACCCGCTTATCAATGCTGTCGGCCTTGAAAAGCGCAATCCCCTTCCCGATGGCATTACCGATCACGGTCTTTGCACCTGCCAGTCCGATCTCCGACTCATACAGGAGACCGGAAATCACCTGCAGGTCACTGGTAAAAGGAGCCTGCAGGTAGGCCTGGGATCCAAAAAGGATCAATCCCATCCGGTCCCCTTCCCGCATCTCAATAAATTCATCCATCACCTCCTGCACAGCTTCCCAGCGGGTGGTCCGCTGGCCATCGGCCGAAATCCAGTCACGGGAATCCATGCTGAGCGAAAGGTCCACGTTGAGCAGCATGTTACGGGCAGTATTAATCTGCTTTTCAGGTTTTCCCACCAGCTGGGGTGAGGATAGTGAGAGGATCAGGAGGATCCAGACCATCCACATGAGGATCATCTGGTACCAGTGACGCCGGCTTACCCTGACACCCCTTGAGGGCTTCTCTCTTTTGGCATCAAGCACCCGTGAAAAGAAGGGAACATAAAGCGCCTCCGCCCGGTACTTCATGGGAGGCAATATCAGAAAGAGCAAAGGAAGCGGCAGCAGCCAGAGCGCCAGGGGCAATCCAAGTTCCAGTTGCTGGCTGGCCCATATCTGTTCCATGTTAAACATCCCGGCTCCTGTTCCTTTTTCTCCTTGCCTGTCCCCCTACCGTATTCCGCAATTGCACTGACACAGCTTCACCGGTATCCAGGTTCAGTACCGGGATTCCGTACCTGCTCAATTGTGTAAACAGGTGATCCTGAATCTGAAGCTGCTGCTTCTGAAAAAAAGAGTGTGCTCTCTTCCTGCGCTCCAGGGATGTCTGGAAAACCCCGTCAGTAAGTACCAGGTCTGTCTCGGGCAGCTTTTCTTCAACCGGATCTGTCACCCGGGCGGCAATCACATCGTTATGCCTTGTTAGCTGGATCAGGGCTTTCATTACTTCGGTGTCGAATCCCTGGAAATCACTGATTACCACGATCAGGTAATCATGGGTGACCAGCTGTTGTGCCTGTCTGAGTGCAGCCAGCAGTTGATTTCTCTTTGTTTCCGGGGCCCTGGGCCCCAGGGCCTGGTTCCTCGTGGCCACCAGGTGGAGGATCCGTTGCACACTTCTCCTGTCCCGTTTGGGAGCCACGTAGTCCAGATGCTGATCATCAAAGACAATGCCTCCCACCCTGTCGCCCACCTCCAGGGTTCTCCAGGCAGCAAGGGCAGCTGCATGGGCCGCGATCACAGATTTCAGGTAGACCTGGCTGCCAAAAAACATGGAAGAGCACTGGTCCACGATCAGCAGAACCGGTCTTTCCCTCTCTTCTGTGAATACTTTGGAATGCGTGGTGCCCACGCGGGCAGTGACCCTCCAGTCGATGTTCCGGATGTCATCCCCGGCCACATACTTGCGAACCTCATCAAAGTCCAGTCCGCGTCCCCTCAGTCGGGAACGGTGCCGTCCCGACAGGAGGCTTTGAATTGCATGCCTGGGCAGGAAGCTAAATCCATGGGCATCATGCTGCAGCCCCACCAGGTCACGCAGGGTGGCATACACCTCGGGTGGTCCTTTCAGATCCGATCTTTCCGGTATGATCTCTCTTGGCATAACTTTTCAGACTTTCCCCTTCCTATGCCACTGCAACCAGTTTCAGCAATTCATCGATAATCTGCTTCTTGCCGATCCCGTCGGCATTGGCCTCGTAACTGGGCACAATCCTGTGCCGCAGCACATCATGGGCCACCTCCCGGATATCATCGGGGCTTACAAAATCCTGCCCCTTCATCCAGGCATTCACACGTCCGCATTTCTCCAGGGCAAGGGAGCCCCGGGGACTGGATCCATAGTCGATCCAGGTATCCAGCTGTACACTGTATTTTTCCGGGAAACGGGTGGCATTGATCAGGTCTACGATGTATTGTTCAATATTCTCAGACACATGGACCTTGTTGATCTCCTCCCTGGCCTGGAAAATGGTTTTCTGGGGAATGGTTTTGCCTTTGGCCGGTTTCTGACCAGCGGCAGCCTCTTCCCCCCTGACCAGCCGAAGCACCTTCTTTTCCGATTCGGTATCGGGATAGTCCACCATCACGTGCATGAGAAAGCGGTCCATCTGGGCTTCAGGCAAGGGATAGGTTCCCTCCTGCTCGATGGGGTTCTGGGTGGCCATGACCATAAAAAGATCCGGGAGCTTATAGGTCTTACCGGCCACGGTGACCTGCCGCTCCTCCATGGCCTCCAGCAGGGCCGCCTGCACCTTGGCCGGTGCCCGGTTGATCTCATCGGCCAGGATCAGGTTGTTGAAGATAGGACCTTCCTGAAAATTTGAACTTCTCCTGGCCGTTTCACTGGTACACCTCCGTGCCGGTGATATCTGAAGGCAGCAGGTCGGGAGTGAACTGGATCCGGCTCAAGCCGGCATCCAGGTCTTTTGCGATGCTTTTTACGGCCCGGGTTTTGGCCAGTCCGGGCAGCCCCTCCAACAGGACATTGCCGTTAGCCAGCAGGACCATTACAATCCTCTCAATGATCTTTTCCTGACCAATGATGGATGTACCCATCTTCTCTTTCAGGTCGTTGACGGCCTCTAATGCAGTTGTTGCCACTTGGAATAGTTTTTAGATAAAAAAAGACTGCACCGAATTCATTCTATCCGGTGCAGCCATTAATACATAGTGCGATTACTCTGGTATACCCATTACTGGGCGCCGGGATGGGATGTCAGTGACTGAACGATCTTATCCACACCCAGAGATGCACCCATTAACCGGCGGGAACTCCTTAAAGGTTTCCAGGAATTTGCCGTTATGGCCTGTGCCGGAACAAAGGTCCACATCTGGTCTGCAAACCACCTGATGTACATTGCACGATTCATAGGAAACCTCATAGGGATCGGCCCTCAGGTTGATCAGGATGGGCCAGGAAGGAGTTTTCCTATATGCTTCATTGATGGCTCCTTCCATGATGGTAAAATGCAGTTTCCAGTTGTTGTAGCGAATGGCATTCAGGTTGCCGCCGGCATCGAAATAGAAGATCTCCTTCCGGGGATTCTTCCGCCTCTCCCTTGAAATAGGGCAGCATATTGTAACCATCCAGATGGAGCTTGAAATTCTTGTCCCCGGCCTGGTACCCTTCGAGAAGCTTCTCTTTGATATCCGGCACACCGGCAGCAGCAAGCATGGTGGGGATCATATCTTCATGGGAATGGATCTCATTTCGATGGTCCCGGGCTCGATCACTCCGGGCCATTTGATGGCACAGGGTACCCGGAAGCCGCCTTCCCAGGTGGTCCCTTTTTCACCTGCAAAGGGAGTGGTTCCCCCATCGGGCCAGGTGAACTTCTCAGCCCCATTGTCGGTGGAGTACATGATAATGGTGTTGTCATCGACGCCCAGCTCTTCCAGCTTGGCCAGCACCCGGCCAACTGGCCTTGTCGTGCTCCACCATGCCATCGGGATAGAGGCCTATGCCGGTAACCCCGACACTCTCCTCCTTCAGGTGGGTCCATACATGCATGCGGGTGGCGCTTAGCCAGACAAAGAAGGGTTTGCCCTGTTCATGGGCCCTTTCAATAAAAGCAAGGGCCGCATCGGTAAACTCGTCATCGGCTGTCTCCATCCGTTTGCGGGTCATGGGGCCTGTATCCTCGATCCTGCCGTCGGAATAGGAGTGCAGTACACCGCGGGGGCCAAATTTCTTATGGAACTCAGGATCCTTGGGATAATAATAGGTTTCGGGTTCCTCCTCGGCATTCAGGTGGTAGAGATTGCCGAAAAACTCATCAAACCCATGATTGGTGGGAAGGTGCTCGTCCCGGTCGCCCAGGTGGTTCTTCCCGAACTGTCCGGAGGTGTAGCCCAGGGGTTTCAGCAGTTCAGCAATGGTGGCCTGGTTGTCCTGGATGCCCTGCTTGGCACCGGGCATCCCGATGGTTAGCAGACCGGTCCTGAAAGGGATGCTGTCCAAGAATAAATGCTGCCCGTCCGGCGGTACAGGATTGCTGCGCATACCAGTCGGTGAACATGGCACCTTCATTGGCAATGCGGTCGATGTTTGGGGTCTGGTATCCCATCATCCCGTGGTTGTACTTGCTGATATTGGCCCAGCCGATATCATCTCCCCAGATCACCAGGATATTGGGTTTCTCGTTTGGGGCTGCGGCACTGGTGATATACATGCCAAAAAGTAAGGCTGCAATAACCGTAAAATGGTTGAATTTCATTGTGTCTGATTATTTATTAGTATGAAGATTTTTCTTTGAAAAGGAATTTCTAAATCAATTGAGAAAGGAGTTCTGGCAGTCTATTTGAGCATTATAAAAAAAGAGTATTGTAGGGATAACGCATACGGTCCAACTTTTGTTCGCTGATTGGCAAACTGCCTACAACCTGTATTCAATCCCCAGGAGAGAGACGGCCCAGTCGTTTTTCGCAGCAGTGGTGGATGGGGGCCTGCTGTCGAAACTGTAATAAAAGGACCATTTCAGGTAAAAATCATGAAAGATCTCCCAGCTCAGGCTTGAATCCACATCCACCCTCACCCTTCCCAGGTCATTCAGGCTGGGTATAACATCAGCGTCAAGATTGAAGGATACCTTCGGACTGTCATAAATGAAGATTGAATAACTGGCTCCTAACAATCCCTCGATATTGAAATGACCTTCACCCTGGGAAACCTCCCTGGTACCCTGTATTCCCCCCGCAATATAAAAATTGGTTCTGTTGGTACTGATAATGCTTTTCCCTCCTCCGGCAGCAATACTGGTCCTCAGATCCAGATCAAGCTCCGAGTTACTTTCAAAATTCAGCTTGTGAGATCAGGAACCAATTCCGTGGCAATATCCTCTGGAAGGAGATGCCTCCACTCTGACGCTGGGAGGTATCCGTTGTATCCTGGCGGGTCAGGATGCCGTCATATGAGAGTTCCAGCTGGTTCTTTTTTGCCAGGTAGGTCACCGAACCGTCAAAATTGACCTGCATCACCTCGCTGGCCTTGGTATAACTGAATCCGGAACTCAGGGAACCGGACAACCTGTTCAGCAAACCTTTCCACAAAAGGCGATAAATAAACAATCTCAGTCAGGGAAGTCAACCATGGATCACCAATGGTTGCCCATATATAGCAGCCTTTTTCCTCACCCGAAGGCAGTAGCCTTCCGTAATAAATCTCACCATCCTCAAACACGATCCGCATGGGGTTCAGAATCTTCACACTATCGATCTTGTTCCACTCCAGCTTCAGGGTTCCGGCATCGTTGGTGGAAAGCTTTAAGTAATTATTCTCCAATAATTTAACCTCACCTGTGATCCTGTCACCACCTTGAAAATAGATGGTATCGATCTTGGAGGCAAAAAGTGCACCTGTTCCGAGGATCAACAGGACAAGAGACAGTATGGGCCTGGGATTTATCAACGCATTGTGCAACAACCCATCGAAGATAGTAAATGTTTCCTTGGCAAACCAACCGCAGCTATGAGATTGTCTAAAGGATGTATGTTTATGCTAGAACTTCCACAAATCTGGCCGCAGGATTTTGATAGGCCGCTTGGTAATGAACCTCTTCACCAGATTTAGCCGGATGTTCCCGGTATGATATCCTATCCAGTTCCGGTCCTCCCCCACATGGTTGGTCATGGTAAACCGGATAAGACTCAGGCCCACATACCAGGAGGCATTGTTATAACCCAGTGAGATCCTTGTTGTATTGCTGAGGCCGAGGGTTAACCCAGTATTGTATGTTGCTGAGGTTGAAGTGTTTCGAATCCAGTTATACCCACCTGAAAGCCCTACCGCGGTTGAGAGGGAGAAATAGAGGCTCTCGCGCCATACAAATGTGTAAGCATAACCGCCATTAAGCCCCACATTAAAGATATCCGCCTGATGAAATGGCTGGTCCCTTAAGAACCCGGATGGAGGAATGTCCCCTCCCACCATGACAGAGTCGGTCATTCCGAGCACCCAGTATCCTTCAATCCCCACCATGGGGGATCCTGCGCTCTTTCTTTGGAATTGATTTTGCAGGAAAGAGGCTTTGTAGGAATACCTCTCGGAGTTGAACAGGTATTGTACGTTCAGCCCAACTACATTGGTACGCAGGTCACCCCGGACGGGTTTGTAGGGTTCGTCCCCGTAACCGGGAAACAGATCTGCCGGATTCTGGATATAATATCCCCTGTTCCATTGCAGATACAGGTCTACAATATAACTTCTGAATATCATGTGGCTCTGCAGGTCTATGTACTTGGATTCACCATACAGGTCATCATCCTTGTTGATGAAAGGCATTTTTACCGCCAGGTTGAGGGTCATAAAACTATAGGTATACCCGATTCCCAGCAGGAGGTTGTCATTGGTCCTGTATTTGATAAATGGATTAAACAGCCTTTCGGACAGGTTGTAACCATTCTGCTTCCTGGATAGATAGAGCCGGGTGGTGAGCTCATCGTCATAAGCGGTGATATAGCTGGTATCATATTTGACCCTCTCAGTACCATGGAATATTTGTGATATTCCCTTGTGGGGGAATATGGAAACCAGGGCAGCCAGGAGCATGATGGCCTTAAAATGATCCATACTTGCAAAAATAGCATTGTTATTCATTCCCGAAGAAGTTTGTTTTCACTAATGTGTATATTTACATTTATGAAAAGGATACTCCTCATATCATCGGTGCTTATTGCAATCCTTCCCGGAGTTGCCAGGGGCCAGGCAGCCTTGCTTGTCCTGATCTTCGGAAAAAAGGCGGCCACAGAAAACTTCCATTTCAGTCTTAAAGCCGGATTAAACTATTCCATCATAAACGGTTATGATGAGGGTAATAACAGGATTGGTGCGAACTTCGGACTGATCAATAACATCAGGCTCACCGACAGGCTCACCCTGACACCCGAATTCCTGCCCCTTTCAGGAAGAGGGATCAAGAATATTCCGGTCCTCACCACCGGGGACCCGAATCTGGACAGTCTGCTGATTCATCCCTCTTCAACAGACAGAAAGCTGAGCTATATCGATATTCCGGTATTGCTTAAAATCAAACTAAGCAAGCGGTTCAGTGTATCTGCCGGGCCACAGTTTAGCTATATGACCGGAGCCACAGACATATACGAATCCAGTCCCATCAACGGGGCAGTTCTTACAACAGAAGTGGACATCAGGGATGTCCTGAACAGGATCGATGTGAGTGCCGTAGTTGATGTCATGTTCATGGTTTCTGAACCAAAAAATGGCAAGGGCTTAAACCTGTATCTTCGTTTTTCCCAGGGTTTTATTGATATCGTAAAAGACAACCCGGGGAACCCCTTCACCAATACGACCCTCCAGTTTGGGATCGCCCTTCCCTTTGTTGAAAAAGCGGACGCGAAGAGCCCGGCAAAAAAATCAGGCACCAGGTGAACCATAATGATTCTCAATCGTTATTATGCGGTAACCAAACAGGAAATAATGAAAGCTAAAACCAGAAGGATCTTTATTGCGGCATTTACCCTCTTAATGATCTGTTCCGTTCAGGATCTGGCAGCCCAGGCGATCGAGATAAACGGATTTGCCGGCTGGCAGTTCGGGGGCACTGCCCGGCTTTACGACGGTGACTTCAAGATCGCCGATGCCATGAACTACGGGGGCAAGATCTCCGTGGGATTGTCAGAAAGCACCTATGTGGAGATCTCTTACATGCGCGCAGATACCGAGGGCGATTACATTCCCCTTCCTGCCTGGGATAGGGATCCCGTACTGGACATTCCATTCAGTTCCAACTACATCCATATTGGAGGGCTGCAGGAGGCCCACTTCGGACCAGTGTCTCCATTTGTGACCATCGGACTTGGAATGGCCATCTGGGACCCTAAAGAGACCGGTCTCAACCTGACCACCAAATCGCAGTTCAGTGCTACAGTGGGTGCCGGTATGAAGATATGGATCACCGATTTCCTGGGAATCAGGCTCCAGGGCTCCATGATGATGCCCATGGTATTCAACGGGGCCGGCTTCGGATGCGGGATCGGTACCGGGGGAAGCAGCTGCGGAACGAATGTCTACACCCGCATCACCCCGTTCCAGGGTGAGTTCTCAGGAGGGCTTATTTTCAAGATTTCCCGCAATTAACACTGAATGACCTTCTGATCTTGGACACGCTTAAAAACTGATGTTACATATTATTAACCAAAATTTGTTACCCATGAAGAAATACGTTTTTATGATTGCAGTCTTATTGATGGCATCATTTGCCTACGCACAATCAAATACCGAAGAGATCGACCTGCTTCAGGCCGCATTCGGAATGGAAAAGAAGATGATTGTTGCTGCATTTGTTCATCCATCAGATTCCCAGGAAGATGCTTTCTGGATGCTCTATGACGAATATGAAGCACAAAGAAAAGATCTCGGTAAGCAGCGGATTCAATTGCTGGATCAATATGCCGAGCAGTATCTTACCATGACAGGTGATCAGGCAGATGCATGGACCAGCCAGGTCATTGGGCTTCAGAAAAAGACCGACAAGCTGATCACTACCTATTATAAAAAGGTAAAGGCCATATCAGACGGAATTGTTGCCACCCAGTTTTACCAGGTCGAGAACTATATCCTGACAGGTATCAGGATGGAATTGCTTGATGAAATTCCGTTCGTTCAGGAATAAGCTCCTCCGATTCTGGTTTTTCATGAAATAAGATAACCTAAAAAATACAATCATTATGAAAAAGAAGTTTGTTTTCTACCTGGGTATCATTTTCCTTCTTGGGTCCTGTTATCCGGACGGAGCCGATTATTATGAAGACCTTGATGTAGTGTACACAAATTATGACGATCAGTTCGATTTTAGCAGCAAAGGAACCTACTCAATACCCGACAAAATTGTAAAGATCGAGGGAAACATTGCAGAGGGAGAGGAACCCGAATTTGTGAAGGAGCCATACAATACACAAATGCTGCAAAAAATGCAGGGCAACATGTCGTCTCTCGGGTGGACAAAAACAGAGGATCCTGCTGATGCAGACCTGGTTCTGTTTCCGGCAGTCTGGACCAATACAACCATCTATTACTGGTATGATTACTGGTGCTGGTACTACCCCTATTATTGTGGATGGGGATGGGGTTACCCTACCGTATCATCCTACACCACAGGTACGCTGTTAATGGCGCTGATGGCCGATGGCGACGACTTCATTGAACCATCGCGTGTATGGACCGCTGCCGCCAACGGGCTGCTCTCAGGGGCATACAATACCACGCGGGTCAACAATGCCATTGATCAGGCATTTGAGCAATCACCCTACCTGAAAACGAATTAGAAGAAACTTCATAAAACATACAACATGAAAAAGATCATATTCTTAACGATATTTTGCGCCCTTCTCATACCGACAAAGAGTTTCGGTCAGCAAGAGAGCTACATGTCCGTACAATATGCAGTGAGTTTCGGCACAGGAGATATGTCAGATTTCATTTCAAAAGTCAGCTGGCGTGGGGTCCAGCTTGATTACAGGAAGGCTGTTTCAGATCATCTCCTGGTTGGAGTGGAGGTTGGCTGGCATGTTTTCAACGAAAAGAAAGATCATGACACCTATACCGTTGGTACGGAATCACTCTCTGGAGTGCAATACCGCTATCAAAACGAGGTCCCCATCCTGGCATCGGCCGACTATCTGATTTTTTCCGACAAAGCCGTGAAACCCTATATTGGTCTGGGCATCGGAACCATCTATTCTGAACGGGCCACTGATATGAACCTGTACCGTTTGGAGCAAAATACCTGGCATTTCGCTTTAAAGGGCGAAGCAGGTATGCTTTATGATTTTTCCAATGCAGCTACCATTAAATTTGCGGCAAAATACTATAACGGATTCAAAACGGGCACACTGGACAACCAGGGATATTTCAGCCTGAGCCTGGGCATGGCATGGAACCTGTGATCTGTGTTCCTGTAATCCCTCGTATTCTGGATATTCCGGATAAATAGAGCCTTTGGTAATGCAATCGGTTTTGTGCTTGTTTTTTATGAATCCGGAAATATCCTGGCTCAGGAACTATCCAAAGGAGAAAATAGCGCATGGAAAATTGATGGTTACTCCGGCGGGGTATCTCATGTAGGATTGGCTTTTCCCCAGATCTGCGACTCTAAAGAATTTCAGACCTGTGATAACTCTATTCGATTCAATAACAAATACTTATAATCACAAAGATGAAATCAAAAATCCTTATTACCCTGATGTTTGCCACCATGCTTTTTGGTTGCGGGCCAAGCCAGAAGATCACAGTCTCGTGGATCAATCCCGAGGCCCACACAAAAGGTCCGTATAACTCAATCTTTGTCATGGTGTTGGCCCAACATCAGAGTTCAAGTTTCGATGTGGAAGACCGGATGGCGGCAACGATTAATTCACGAGGCAACAAGGCAGTTTTAAGTACTTCTGTATTCCCGCCGCAACTGTCACTCTCCGAAAACTTCACCCGCGAAGAAATGGCAGAGGCCATTAAAAGAACCGGGTGTGATGCTGTGTTTATTATAGCCGTACTTGATGTGCTTAACGTTGAGACCTATCACCCCGGGACAACTTACTATCCCATGAATTATAGCATGTATGGCAGTTATTATGGATATTATAATTACTATGCTCCCCAGGTATATTCTTCCGGTTACTACTCATCGGACAAAACCTACTATATCGAGAGCAATTTTTATGATCTTGAGTCGGATCAGCTCCTGTGGTCAATCCAGTCAGAAGCCTATAATCCATCGAGCATTGAGAGCTGGTTTAAAGAGTATTCCTATCAACTTTTAGCCGAGTTGAAGAATGAGGGATTAATTACGAAATAGTACCGGTGTCAGCAGCAGTTGCCATTTACCTCATATCTTTTTCATACTTTTTACTACTTTTTGGAGCTGATCTTTCTCTCTACTATCCCCGTCTTTGGTTTAAAACTGCAGTTGCGATCATTTTAGCGTAATGTATTACAGATTTTTATCTCTGAACAATTCAATGTTTAGAAGTGTTATAGAGTTTTATTTCTTATTCAATAATATCTAAAAAACTAGAAGATGAAAAAACTTATTTCAGGCATGCTGATGGGCTCTTTATTGCTGGTATTTGTTTGTAACCTGCAAGCTCAGGTTACTGCCGATTTTGATAAGTCGGTTGATTTTACGCAGTACAAAACCTACAGTTTTTTAGGCTGGCAGAATGACAGCGATCAATTACTCAATGACTTTGACAGGAAGCGTTTACAGAGTGCTTTCAAATCGGAGTTTGATGCCAGGAATCTTACGCTCGTGGAAAAGGGGGGGGATATGGCTGTTTCGCTCTTTATTTTCGTACAACAGAAAACCGACGTAACCGCCTACACCGATTACAATGCCGGCCTTGGATACAGACGTGCCGGCTGGGGTATGGGCTATGGAACTGCCACGACCACTTACAATGAATATGAATACCAGGTGGGTACCTTGGTACTGGATTGTTACGACGTCAAGGAGGACAAACTCATCTTTCAGGGCGTATCGCAAAAAACAATCCAGGAGAATCCATCCAAGCGCGAGAAAACCATTCCCAAAGCAGTTAAAAAACTGATGAAAAAATATCCGGTGGCTGCTGCCAAGTAATAGGGGTTTTTCATATTATTCCAGTATTTTCGCATGAAATTGAGGTATCATGCGAATTGAAAAAGATTTCCTGGGCGAAGTTCCCATCCCTTCCGGGGCCCTGTATGGCATTCATGCAGTCCGTGCCAGGGAGAATTTTCCCAACCAGGTCCCCTTTCCCGAGGAATGGTACAGGGCCACCGGTACGGTAAAACTGGCATGTTACAGGACGGTCAGAAAACTCCTGGAAGCATTGAACCGGGAGCATCCGGACCTGGTGGAGCACCTGAGGATCCCCGCTAAGCAGATCCTGGGTGCCCTGGAAGCGGCAGCCACCGAGGTGGCTGCCGGTTCCCATTTTGAACATTTCATCGTCCCGGCAGTCCAGGGAGGAGCCGGAACCAGCATCAACCTGAACATCAATGAAATCATTACCAACACCGCCCTGAAGAGCCTGGGAAGAAAACCCGGTGATTACCAGGTCATCGATCCCATTGAAACCGCCAACATCTTCCAGTCCACCAACGATGTGATCCCCACCGCACTCACAGTGGCTACCATGCAGCTGATGAACCAGCTGGAAGAGGCGGTAAACCAGACCCGCTTCTCCATGGAACAACTGGAGACGCGGTACAGGAACACCCTCCGCCTCGGTTATACCCAGATGCAGGAGGCGGTCCCTTCCACATTCGGCCAGCTCTTCTCCACCTACAGCGAGGCATTGTCCAGGGACTGGTGGCGGGTATCCAAATCACTGGAGCGGATCAAGGTGGTGAACCTGGGGGGCGGTGCCACGGGAACAGGGATCTCCATCCCCCGGTTCTATATCATGGAGGTGGTGCCTGTATTGAAGAACCTCACTTCCCTGCCTGTGACCCAGGGGGAGAATATGCCAGATGCCACCTGTAACATGGACAAATGGGTGGAAGTCCATGCCATCCTGAAGGCCCATGCGGTAAACCTGGAAAAGATCGCTTCCGATCTCAGGCTGCTCTCTTATAGCGCCGGTAAAGAGATCCGTTTGCCTGCCCGCCAGGTGGGCAGTTCCATCATGCCCGGGAAAGTGAATCCTGTGATCCCCGAGTACCTGGTCACCTCTGCCCACCGGATCTATGCCAACGACCAGGTGGTTGCATCGCTTTCAGCGCAGGGTTGCCTGGAGCTGAATGCCTACCTGCCCGGCATCGGTTGTGCCATGCTGGAGAGCCTGAAACTGATGATCTCCATGAACCATGCCCTGAAGGTGCATCTCCTCGACGGACTGGAGGTGGATGAAGAATTCGCCAGGAACAGGTTATATGGCAGTCCCTCGGTGACCACTGCCCTTTCACCCCTGATCGGTTATCACAGGGCGGCCCTGCTGGCCCTGTCCATGAAAGAGAATGGATTCAATGTGTTTGAAGCCAATGAAGCACTGACACTACTGGAACCATCAAAGCTTGAAAAAATGATGGAGCCCGGCCAGTTGCTGAAGATGGGATTTACCATGGACGATATCCGGGAGGTGTTATGAAAGGACGGGATGCCAGGCCGCATATCGGGATCTTCGGAAGGAGGAACAACGGGAAATCGTCGCTGATCAACTGCCTGTCAGCGCAGGATGTGGCCATCGTCTCCCGTGAACCCGGAACCACCACCGATCCGGTAAAAAAGACCATGGAGATCACCGGGATCGGACCGGTGGTCATGATCGATACAGCCGGCACGGACGATACAGGGGAACTGGGGCGGAAGCGGGTGGCAAGGACCCGGGAAGTGATCAGGAACATCGACCTGGGGATCCTGGTGCTGGCCGGCAACCGTTTTGGTGAGGAGGAGGAATCATTAATCGGTCAGTTCGAGAAATGGGAAGTCCCCTACCTGGTGGTCCATAACAAATCGGACCTTGAGCCGGCCGGTGCCGGACTGTCCAGGTTGGTGGTAGAACAGTGTGGCTGTACCCTGGTTGATTTTTCCACCAAAAATCCACACAACCTGGAAGAGCTCATCGGGCTGATCCGGGAAGCCATTCCTGAAACTGCCTACCTGTCAAAATCACTGGTGGGGGATATCATCTCCCAGGGCGACCTGGTCCTGCTGATCACCCCCATCGATGAGGAGGCCCCCGAGGGAAGGCTGATCCTTCCGCAGGTCCAGGCCATCCGTGATATCCTGGACAATGATGCCATCGCCGTGGTGGCCAAGGAACGGGAGGTGGACACCCTGCTGAAGCGGTTGCAGCCCAGGCCGGCACTTGCCATCACCGACAGCCAGGTCTTTAAAAAAGCGGATGCCTCTGTTCCCTCTGATATCCCGCTGACCAGCTTCAGTACTGTACTGGCCAGGTATAAAGGGGATTTTGACAGCTACCTGAAGGGCACCCCCCACCTGTCAAAACTGGCCAGCGGGGACAGGGTGCTGATCCTGGAATCATGCACCCACCATGTCTCCTGCGACGATATCGGCAGGGTGAAGATCCCCAGGTGGCTCACGAACTTCACTGGCAAGGAGCTGGAATTCGAGGTGGTGGCAGGCCTGGACAACATTCCCGGCGAGATCACCGATTATGCCATGGTGATCCAGTGCGGGGGTTGCATGATTACGCGCAAGCAGCTGATCAACAGGCTGAAACCGGCCATAGAGGCTGGTATTCCTGTCACCAATTACGGCATGGCCATTGCCTATATCCACGGGATCTACGAGCGGGCGGTGGCCCCGTTCGTAAAACTGGATCCCGGTAGTGCCACCTATTTATAAATTGTTCATCAGGACCATGGGAGTAAAGGAGATCATTGAACGGGAGCGGTTTGGAAGGGAAGAGATTGTACAGCTCCTGGATGCCGAAGGTGAGGAGAAGCAACTGTTGTTCCGGGAAGCCCACGAGGTTAAGCTTCGTGAAATAGGGAAACAGGTCCACTTCAGGGGACTGGTGGAGTTCTCCAACATCTGCGGGAAGGATTGCTACTACTGCGGTATCCGGAGGTCCAACCGGGAGGCCCAGCGGTACAACCTGACCGACGAACAGATCCTTGACGCAGCCCGGTTTGCTTACGAGAACAACTACGGCTCATTGGTCATGCAGTCGGGGGAGCTGGAGTCAACCGCTTTCACCGGGCGGATCGAGCACCTGATCAGGGAGATCAAGAGGCTGTCGGACGGAAAACTGGGGATCACCCTTTCAATGGGGGAGCAGGAGCCTGAAATTTACAGGAAATGGTTTGAAGCAGGAGCCCACCGCTACCTCTTACGGATCGAGACATCCAATCCCGAACTCTACAAAAGGTACCACCCCAACGACAGCCTTCATGATTTTGCACGGAGGCTTAACTGCCTGAAAACCCTCCAGAGAATCGGATACCAGACCGGTACCGGGGTAATGATCGGGCTCCCCTTCCAGGATACCGGCCACCTGGCAGACGACCTGCTGTTCATGAAGCAGTTCGACATTGACATGGTGGGCATGGGCCCCTATATCGAGCACCAGCATACCCCCCTCTTCCGGTACCGCAGCGAATTGCTTCCCATCGGGGAACGGTTCGACCTGGCCCTGAAGATGATCGCGATCCTGCGGATCCTGATGAAGGACATTAACATTGCCGCAGCCACCGCCCTCCAGGCCATTGATCCCATGGGCAGGGAAAAGGCTGTAAAAGTGGGTGCCAACATCATCATGCCCAACATCACCCCGGGCAAATTCCGGAACGATTATGCCCTCTACGAGAACAAGCCCTGTGTGGATGAAGAGCCTGAAGCGTGCAAGAACTGCCTGGATGTACGGATCCAGCTGGCCGACGGCGAGATTGGTTACGGGGAGTGGGGAGATTCCTTGCACTATAACAAAAGAGTGCACCGGGTATAAGCTCCGGAAACTGGTCTTTATGGTTGACGCATATGCTCAGCCTTTCCCTGCCATGGTCTAAAAAAGGTGACAAAACTGTAGCCTCACCTGGTACTTTGTGCGAGGTATTTGCCAACCAGCATGGCAATAATAATGGCAATATATAACTGACCACAGATTCCAATGCCAATGGTCAAGAGCCTTGCAAGATCAGAGACCGGAGTGATGTCTCCAAATCCAATGGTGGTTTGGGTGATGAAACTATAATAGATATAGTCAGAAAAATGGAGGAATGAGGAATTGGCAAAGGAAAATGCCTTTTCCTGGACGCGATCAACCAGCGCAAACAGGATACTGCCAATTAACCCCATGAGAAGATACCCGTTGACGGCCTCCAAGATTACGGTTCTGTCAACCACTTTACTATGGGCAACCTGGCGGATCAATTGAATAACAATGGTGAGAAAGAAGATAACATTTGAGGATGATTGCAAAAGTGTAGAAGTAGTCATTTTGTATAAGGTATGCTGAAATCTCCCGAATGATAATTACTCCGATGGCAAAGTAGATCAACCTGATTTTTGCTCTTTTAATTGAGGCAGAGGCTGCAAGAAGAACCAAAGAAAACAACAGACTATTCAGGATCCTGACATGTATGAAGTTGTGAATTAAAAAGCTGCTGGATATGAGCAATATGATGAATAACAGGAGAAAGAAGTTGTTATGAGCCCATGGAATTTTACGAAACATAAGATGGTGTAAATAATCAATATTAAAGAAAGCTTCCAGGTTATCACGGTTGTTCCGCCGGAGTGATCCAACCTCCCCCAAGAGCCTTGTAGAGGTATACATAGGCAGTGATCTGGCGGCTTTTCGCAGCCGTGGCTTCCAGTTCAGCATTAAAAAGGGACCTCTCTGTATCAAGCACTTCAAGATAGGCGGTTTGTCCTCCGTCGTAGCGCGCCCTCGACAGGGATGCAGCATTGAGGGCTGCTGTCCTTTGCCTTAACCGCGAATCAAACTCCCTGGAATAGGTATCAACATCAATCAATGCATCATCCACCTCCCTGAAGGCATTCTGGACCGACTTTTCATACCTGTACAAAGCCTGTCTGGCAATCTCCTTCTGAATCTCAACCCTCCGCTTGTTCTTGCCCCAGTTGAAGATGGGTCCAAGGATGCTGCCACCTATGCTGTATATAAATGACTCTCCACTAATCAGTTTGGTCAAGTCACTACTGGCCAGTCCCAACGCACCCGTAATGCTGAATGAAGGAAAACGCATGGCCTGGGCCACTCCTATCCGGGCTGTTTCAGCATAAAAAAGTTGCTCAGCCTGTACCAGATCAGGTCTTCTCTGGAGAAGCTCTGAGGGGATGCCGACAGGGATGCCGGGAAGAGCCAGCTCTTCATCAAACAATCCACGTTCCAGGCTCCTGGGATTCTGGCCCAACAAAACGCTCAGGTAGTTCTCGGTCCGTGCCACCATTCGTTCGTAAAAAGGAATTGCTGCAGCAGCGATGGCCTCCTGCTGCTGAGCCTGGTTCAGATCGATCTCCGGCACAATCCCTTTCTGAAACCGTTGATCAATGATCCACAGCGATTTCTTCCTGGTCTCCCAGGTACGCCGGGAGATTTCCAGTTGATGGTCAAACTCAAGCAATTGAAAGTATCCATCGGATACAGCAGTGATGATACCTACCTGTACCAGACGAAGGGCCTCTTCAGAGGCTGCAATTTCAGCCCGCGCTGCCTGGTTAGAGCGCCTTACCTTTCCCCAGAAATCCAATTCCCAGTAAACGCTGGGTGTGATGTTGATCATTCCTCCAGCACCGGAACCTCCACCGGTCGGTTCCGGTTTACCATAACTTCCTGAAACCTCGTACCCAAACTGGGGATAAAGGTCTGCTTTTGATACGCCCAGCACCGCATAGGCCTGTTCAATCCTTGACATGGCAATCAATACATCCCTGTTGTACCCTAGGGCAGCGTAGATCATTTTATCCAGCTCCGGCTCATCGAACAGGTCCCACCAGGCCAGGTTGATCATGGAATCTCCTGCTATGCTGTCGAACCTGAACTGATCCTCTGTCTCAGTAACGGGTTTCTCAAGTTTTGGTCCCACCATACAGCCCGTTACTGCAAGTGCAAGAAGAAGTGAAATGGGTATTGCCTTCAATATCTTCATGAAAAATAGCTTATTAGATCAATTGTTCGCCTGCTTTAATTTCTGTGCATCTCTTTTCTGTTCATACCTGCCCAGCTTCCCTATCAGTACAAACAACATGGGGTAAAAGAACACTCCCAGCAAGGTGGCCATGACCATCCCGCCAAGCAAGGCCATGCCCATGACTTTCCGGGCCTCTGCCCCTGCCCCGCTTGCCACCACCAGGGGGAAAATGCCCAGGATAAAGGAGAATGCAGTCATCAGGATGGGCCTGAACCTGAGCCTGGCAGACTCCCTGGCTGCCTCAACCAGGTTCATACCCTCATCGAATTTCAGTTTGGCAAACTCCACGATCAGGATGGCATTCTTGGCAGCCATGGCAATCAGCATGACAAGAGAGATCTGTGTAAACACATTGTTTTCAAAGCTCGCTAGAAAAGAACCTGGCCACCATCAGGAACAACATGGCGCCGAATACGGCGAAAGGCGTTCCCAGGAGGATGCTGAAAGGAAGCGACCAGCTTTCATACTGTGCAGCAAGGATCAGGAATACAAAGATCAGCGCAAACAGGAAAACCACACTTCCAGAGCCAGAAGCTGCTCTTTCCTGGTAAGACATATTGCTCCACTCAAATCCCATATCGAAGGGTAGTACTTCCCTGGCAACCTCTTCCAGCGCATCAAGGGCCTGCGTGGATGAATAGCCCGGCGCAGGTGTCCCGGAAATCTCCACTGCCCTGTAAAGGTTAAAGCGGTAGGTATATTCCGGACCAGAAATCTTTCTGACTGAAACAAGTGTGGATAACGGGATGTCCTCTCCCTTGCTGTTCTTCACAAAAAAGAGCGAAAGCTGGCTCTCATCCTGCCGGTATTCCGGTTCTGCCTGGACATAGGACTTATACAGCCGTCCAAATCGATTAAAATCATTCACATAGGCCCCACCCAGAAAAGCACTGATGGTGGTGTACAGGTCGTTCAGGGCTACACCGGACTTCAATACCTTGTCCCGGTTAATCTCCACACTTCGCTGGGGTGTGTTGGCCTGGAAAGTGGTAAAAACATTGCCAATTTCAGGCCGCTGTTGTGCTGCTTCAATGAATCTTCCTGATTGTTCAGACAGGTACTCAACGGTATTCCCCCCTTTGTCCTGCAGCATCAGTGTAAAACCTGCACCTGTTCCCAATCCCGGTATGGCTGGTGGACCAAAGGCAAATACCTGGGCTTCCGGAATACCCGTATAAAAAGCAACATTCAATCTCTCCGCCAATTCCAGGGCCGTGATATCTCGCTCCTTCCAGTCAGAAAGTGTAAGAAAAACAACACCGGAATTGGTAGACATGCTTCCTGAAAGCAGGTTAAATCCCGAGACAGCTGTCACATATTTAACCTCTTCGAACTGGTCCAGAATGGTTTCGATTTTTGACATCACAGCATCAGAACGTTGCAGGGAAGCTGCATCGGGCAATTGCATGTTCACAAAGAGATAGCCCTGGTCCTCTTCAGGGACAAAACCACCCGGAACAAATTTCGAAATCACCACGATCGATGCTGACAGAATCACGATGAATACGACTCCCCGCTTTAGCTTCCGTGTGAGTACACTTGTAAATTTCATGTATCCCACCGAAGTTTTGTCGAAACCCCGGTTGAATTTTCCAAAAAACCAACCCAATGGTCCCCTGACAGGCTCAGGTTTCCTGAGAAGAAGCGAGCAGAGTGCCGGACTCAGGGTCAGTGCATTTAAGGAAGAAAAGACCACCGAAACAGCCACTGTGATGGCAAATTGCTGGTACAACCTTCCGGTAATGCCTCCCATAGAGGCCACCGGGATAAACACCGCTACCAGCACCAGTGTGGTTGCGATTACCGGAGCGGTCACTTCCTTCATGGCATGGATGGTTGCTTCCCTTGAGTTCATTCCTTTCTGCAGGTTTACCTGCACAGCCTCCACCACCACGATGGCATCATCCACTACAATCCCGATGGCAAGTACCAATCCTAACAATGACAACACGTTTATGGTGAACCCAAGCAAGGGGAAAATGGCAAATGCGCCGATGAGCGATACCGGGATGGCAATGGTGGGGATCAGGGTGGCCCTGAAATCCTGGATAAAAATATAAACAACGAGGATTACCAGGGAAAGAGCGATCAACAGGGTAATGACAATTTCCTTGATGCCCGCAGTGATGGGCAGGGTGGAATCGAGGCCAACCTCGTAATCCACACCCTCAGGAAAAGAACTTTTCATCTCTTCCATGACACCGATCACCTGACTGGCCAGATCCACCGCATTGGTCCCGGGGGCCTGATAGAGTGTGATCAGGGCACACTGCTCCCTGGCAAAACGGGTCACCACATTATAGGATTCAACACCCAGTTCAACGGAGGCGATATCCGCAATCCTAACCTGCGATCCATCCGCATTGGTCCTGATTACTATGGCCCCGAATTCCTCTTCAGAAACCAGCCTTTCAGGCATCCTGACATTGTATGTGAAGTCGGTTCCGGGGGGGGCCGGTTCTGCACCAAATTTTCCACCGGGTACAATCACATTTTGTTGCCTGATGGCATTGGTGATCTCCGGAACAGTGATCCCCAGGTGTGCCAGGCGGTCGGGCTTGACCCACACCCTCATGGAATAATCACTGGCGCCCAGAACGTTCACCCTTCCCACGCCCTTGATCCTTGCCAGGATGTCTTTGATGTTGATCAGGGCATAGTTACCCAGGAAATCCTGGTCGTATCTTCCATCTGAATAGAGAGAGATGGCCATGATCATGCTGCTCATGGTCTTGTCCGTATTGACCCCGATCCGTTTCACCTCTTCCGGTAGTTTTGGCGTTGCAGAAGAAACACGGTTCTGGGAAAAAACAGTATTCATATCGGGATCTGTCCCAACTTCAAAAGTGATCTGTATATTCATGGATCCATCGTTGGCATTGATGGATTTCATGTAGATCATGTTATCCACACCATTGATCTGCTGTTCCAGGGGTGTGGCCACCGATTGCTCAACATTCAGTGCATTGGCACCGGTGTAGGAAGCCCTAACCTCTACCATGGGTGGCGTAATGTCCGGATACTGTTCCATGGGCAGATTGAGCAGGGAAAGCGTCCCCACGATGAGAATAACGATGGCTATAACCATGGCCACGATGGGCCTTCTGACGAAAAAACTACCCATGGGATCCTAGATTTCTGGTTCCGGATTGGAAATTTCCCTCAACTCCGGGATCACCTTTTCCCCCGTTTTTACCTTTTGCAGCCCTTCGTAAACAAGCCTGTCGCCTGGATCGAGCCCCGATGTAACGAGCAGGTAACTGGTCTGGTAGGCAAATCCTACTTCAATCTTCCTGAGTTCAATCTCATCCTGATCATTCACCACATAAACCCTGTAGTTTCCCTGCAACTCCTCGACACAGCGCTGTGGCACCAGTAATCCATCATGAATCACATCAATCACAGCCTCTATTCTGGCAAATTGTCCCGGCCGCAGGATTCCGCTGGGATTGGCGAAAGATGCCTGGATTAAGAGGGTACCTGTACTTGCATTGACCTGCCGGTTGATAAACCTGATCTTTCCCTTCTGGGGATATACGCTTCCGTCAGAAAGCATCATGGTCAGCCCCTGCCTGCCATCTGCCCGCTGTATTTTTACTGAATCCGCATTCCCGACCTCCAGAAAAGGCCTTACAATTTCAAGATACTTCTCTTCGGGGATATGGAAATTGACCAGGATGGTATCGATGCGGGATACTTCGTTCAAGACCATTCCGGAAATTCCACGCCCCACGTAATCCCCGGGATAAGCCTCTGTTTTCCCGATGATGCCATCGATGGGCGAATAGATCCTGGTGTATCCCAGTTCTATACTTGAGGATGTAACACCCGACTCCGCAGCACGTACCGATGCACGGGCGGCATCCCTCTGGGCGATGGCCGCATCCAGGTCACTCTGGCTGACTGCATTCATTGTTGCCAGCGGTTTGATCCGTGCAAGATCACTTTCGGCCTTGGTCAGCATGGTATTGGCTTCGGCCAGCCGGCTCCTGCTTCCGGCCATCTTGGCCTCCAGCGGTTGTGGGTCAATGGTATAGAGCAATTGCCCCTTCTTTACCCTGCGCCCTTCCTCAAAATGGATTCCTTCCAGAAATCCGTCCACCCGTGCCTGGATGGAAATATCGTAGAGCCCAAATGTTTGCCCCACAAATTCTTCTGATACAGGAACATCCTGTTGAATTACCTGGATTACCTGCACTGTGGGGGGAGACAATGTACCCGCATTCTTCTCCTTACAAGCTGTCGCAAGGAGTGAAAGAAACAAAAGCGAGGCAGGAACCACCCGAAAATTTCTCATGGAAATAGGTTTTTACTGATGGAATTATTTATACCCTAAAACACCTGATTTACAAAATAGTTTTAAGATTTAAATAAAATTTATGCTGCTGCCTGAAGAGAACGATTTTTGTCTCTCCTCATGCCAATAAAGATCACAATGCCTCCTGTAAAGAACATCAGCAGGCTGTAAATGGCAGGGGTAATGGCAAATTCCGCATTCTTGAGAAGGACCACGGCCACTGTAATGGCAAGGGTTCCGTTCTGGATACCCGATTCAATGGAGATGGAGATGGCCCTTTTATCGGTGATCCTGAACAACCGGGCAGAGAAATATCCCACGATCATGGTGGTCACATTGAGCAGGAGTGCCACGATCCCGGCCTGCTGGAAATAGGAGACAAAGTTCTCCTTCTCCTTGATCACAATGCCGATGATCACCAGCGCCAGCACAATGCCCGAAGCTATCCTGACCGGTCTCTCCATTTTCTGTGCAAAACCTTCGCGGTACCGCCTGATCAGCATCCCGATAATGATGGGGATGATAATAATGATGAAGATGTTCTTGATGGAGTCCACCACATCCAGCCTGATCATCTGATCCTGGTTCAGGAAACGGACCAGTGCAAAATTCACGATAAAAGGGATGGTCAGAATGGTGATAAAACTGCTCAGTGCTGTCAGGGTCACCGACAGGGCAGTGTCCCCCTTGGCCAGGTGGGCGATCAGGTTGGAAGTGGGTCCCCCGGGACAGGCCGCAAGGATCATGATCCCTATGGCAATTTCAGGTCTCAGGGGAAAAATGACCGTGATGGCAAATCCTATCAGCGGAAGCATAATCAGCTGGTTCACCAGTCCGACCATGATGGCTTTCGGGTACACAATGATCCTTTTAAAGTCATCCATTACCAGGGAGAGTCCCATCCCCAGCATGATGATAATAAGCGATGATGCAAGAATAATGGTGGAAATCCGGTCCATAGTGGTTAGTTTTGGTCTGGATTGAAATATATGACTATTTTCTTGATTAGCTAATAAAATGAACATAGTAATAAATTTGAATTTGGTTGATAATCATACCTATAGATCAAATTATTAACAGATATACGTCCTATGAAAAGCTACATCATACCCGCCTGCATGGCACTGGCCATGCTGCTTAACGGCTGTTCATCCCGGGAAGCTGCACCCGGATCAATGTCAGAAGCAGTGTCAGAGTCAGTGCCGGGAGAGGGCGCCAACAACACCCTCACCCTCAACACTTCCCAGGCCAACAACCTGGCCGAATTGCCCCTGGCCTGCCTGCAAACCGAGTACCCCAATAAACTGGGACAGACCCTGGGCGGCACTGAAGACCTTGGAGAACCGCATCTACTTCACCCGGCATTCTATGGCTGCTTCGACTGGCATTCGGCGGTTCACGGTCACTGGTCGCTGGTCTGGTTACTGAAGAATTTCCCCCAGCTGGAAAAGGAAGCACTGATCCGGAAAAAACTGGAGCAGAACCTGTCAGAGAAGAATATCCTGGACGAGGTGGCCTACTTCCAGGGGATCCACAGCTTTTCCTATGAAAGAACCTATGGCTGGGGCTGGCTGCTAAAACTGGCACTGGAACTGCATACATGGGAAGATCCACTTGGCAAACAGCTGGAGCAGAACCTGCAGCCCCTCACCAGCCTGATGGTTCAGCGGTACCTGGAGTTCCTCCCGAAACTGAATTATCCCATCCGTGTGGGAGAACATACCAATACAGCTTTCGGACTCTGTTTTGCCTGGGACTATGCCAGCGAAACCGGACAGGATGAACTGAAGGGCATGATTGAATCCAGGGCCCGGGATTTCTATCTTGAAGACACGGGATGTCCCCTGGACTGGGAACCAAGTGGTTACGATTTTCTCTCTCCCTGTTTCGAGGAGATCGACCTGATGCGCAGGGTGCTGGATGAAGCGGCATTCTCCAGGTGGATGGGTGGTTTTATGCCCGGACTGGCAGAACAGGAATTCACCATCCGGCCCGGGGAGGTGTCAGACCGGACCGACGGGAAACTGGTCCACCTGGACGGCCTGAATTTCAGCAGGGCCTGGGTCATGTACGGCCTGGCGGGCCAGTACCCCGAATACTCCCACCTGCTGGCAACGGGGGATGCACACCTGTTGTACTCCCTTCCCAACCTGGTGGGAGACAGCTATGAAGGGGGACACTGGCTGGGAAGCTTCGCCATCTATGCACTGGACCGGAGAAAGTCCTTGACAGGCAGTCAGGAGGCTGGCTACTGAATCTCTTTCTGGCTGTGGGAATTCACAAACAGAATGTTGCCCAGGCCCTCATATCCTTCGAAAGTCCTTCCTCCCCTGTTCTTCAACATACCCGGGTGAAATCCGATGATGATCAGTCCGGCCTGCTCCGAATGGTTCCGGATCAGGGTGCGGCTATCGGGTTCCTGGTGTTCACTATAGGACCTGGATGTTTTTGGAGGTAATGGGCAGCCTGCCGGTCTGCACCAGTTCTTCCAGGTTTTTCCGGGTCTCTGCCTCCTGCTCCCTCTTGCACACATCGAAAATGGTAATCTCACTCTTCCGCCAGGAGGGGTGCCCCTGGATAATGAAACTGAGCAGGATCATCAGGTGGGAATTCTCATAATCGCTGCTGCGGATCCACACATGGATCCCGTTCCTGAAGTTGATGGCGCTGCCAGAGCTCCCCAGGATGCATACATCGAAATTTCCGGCGTTTACCAGGGAAAAATTGTCTACGATCTCCTCCAGGTTGTGCGGATCCTCCCGGTCTATATTCGAAGATCACCATGTTGTTCTCCATGCCCGAGATCCCGGGTAGCTGGATGGCCTGTGCAACCGCCGAGGTGTAGGAGGGTGAGATCATGGTATCCACGTAAACATGGCTCCCCTTCCCTTGAATTTCCTGATCAACTTCTCCAATTCCTCCACCGACGCTCCCGGCTCGCTTTGGAATAGTAATCCTCAATCAGGTGAATATAGGTGCCAAATCCATATTTATGGCTGATCCAGTTCGACAGCTGGAAAGCCTTGTCCCGTTTGAATGAATCCCTTGAAATGCAGATGGCACTTGGCCTCCACTCCTGGTTGCCCCTCGACTTCCGGGTCTGCTGGAGGTAAACCTGGAGACTCCGGTTCAGCTGGAACAGTGCATTGGTGAAGATGGAAACCAGTCCTTTCCTGTTTTTGTGGTAATTGTTGATGTACAGGTAGAGCAGCACCATGATCATGATGGCACCCAGGGCAAACACAGGTGTTGATCTTGAACATGACCCAGACCGAGGCGATGAATCCCAGGAGAGAAAGGTACCACCTTGAACGGAAGGAGGGCCTGTAGGAGGGGGATGATCCGAAATGGTGCAGAAAAGAGATCAGGCAGAGGGAACCATAGGTGACCATGAAGAACATGCTGATGATCCCGGCCACCTTGTTCACATCCCCGATTACCACAAAAACCAGGGCGATGACCACGGTGACCAGCGTTGCATTAAAGGGTTCATTTGTCTCACCCCTCCCCTTTGAAAGAAAGGCATTTATCCGCCTGGAGGGAAAGGAGCGGTCGCCGGCAAGGGCCTGGAGGGTCCGGGGGGCCACAAGAATGGAGCCGATGGCAGAGGAGAAGGTGGATGCTGCAAGCCCGATGGGAATGATGAATGCCCCGGCAATGGCAATGTCCCCCATCACCAGCTGGTTTTCGGGATCCCTCAGGGTCTCCAGGCTGGCTGAGGAGGCAAGTTTATAGACAATAAAGAAATAGACTACCATGCCCGTGAGGGTAGCCAGGATGGTGCCCAGGGGGATTGACCTGCTCGGTTTTTTCAGGTCCCCGGACAATCCGACTCCGGCAGTCATCCCGGTAAATGCAGGGAATATGATGGCGAATACCACAAAGAACTGATCCATATCCCCGCCTTCCATGGATGTGAATGAAAAAGAGTGGGTGGCACTGTAATCAGTGCTCCCCAGGAAAAACAGGACCAGGGAGACCAGCAGGATGGCCACCACCACATAGAGGGTTTTCATCCCCACCGAGGCCCCTTTCTTCAGGATCAGGACGGAAAGCCCGATCATGGCCGGAATACTGACCACCTGCCGGGGCAGGGTGAAATCAAACCTGTTGCTGACCCAGTTGAAAAAGAACTCAAAGGCTTCGGTGAATGCGATGATGTAGAAAGCTACACTGATGGCCTGGGAGATAAAAAGGGCAAAACCGATGGTGGCCCCGATGTTCATCCCGAAGGAGCGGGAGATGATGAAGTACTCGCCTCCACCCTCCACCCGCTTGTTGGTGGCAATCTCTGAGATGGCCAGGGCTGTGGGTATGGTGACCAGGTGCCCCAGCAGGATCACCCCGATGACCCCCCAGAAACCCAGGGTTCCCACTGCAAAACCAAAACGCAGGAAGAGGATGGCCCCTAGAATGGTGGCAATGGCTGTGAAATAGACAGCAGGTGTTCCGAACGATTTCCTTGACGTCCCGGCCATATCAATTCCTGTAAAATGTAAAGATAATGGTTTCCTGCAATTAAAAATAGAGGTCCCTTTCACCCTTTTTCACCCGTTCAAGGCGCTCTTCCAGCCTGGTCCTGAAGGGATCATCGTCCATCTCCAGGAGGTTCTTTGTGATCAGCCTGTAACCCTTTTCACGGGTGCCGTTCTGCGCATAGTCTTCCAGGTATTCTGCCAGTGTGAGGATGGCGTTGGGAGTACAGTACCGTTTGATGAACCCGGGTACCGAGAACTCCATAAAATGTTCACCGGTACGTCCGGTGCGGTAGCAGGCCGTACAGAAGGAAGGAAGGTAATCGTTCTCAATGAGATCGTTCATCACCTCTGAAAGGGAACGGTCATCATTGATCTCAAACTGCTCTGCATCCAGGTCCTGATCCTTCTCCTTTTCCGCATACGCTTTCATTTCGATCTTTGTTCCCCCGTCGATCTGGGAAACACCATACTCCAGGACCTCATCGCGGATCTCCGCCGGTTCCCTGGCTGTAAGGATGAGCCCGGTATAGGGTACTGCCAGCCTGAGGATGGCCACCATCCTGGTAAAATCATCGTCACTCACCTCCCAGGTGGGATCATATTTTACGTTGGAGGCACGCTTCAGCCGGGGAAAGGAGATGGTGTGGGGCCCCACATTGTAGACCGACTCAAAATGGTTCACATGCCGGATCAGGCCCAGCACCTCGAACCGCCAGTCATACAATCCGAACAGGGCGCCGATCCCCACGTCATCGATTCCCGCCTCCTGGGCCCTGTCCAGTGCGGTGATCCTCCAGTCGTAATTTCTCTTCACCCCCCCGGTATGGTACTTTGCATAGGCACCCCGGTGGTAGGTCTCCTGGAACACCTGGTAGGTCCCGATACCTGCTTCCTTCACCGTTCTGAATCCATCAATATCCATGGGTGCTGCATTGATATTGACCCTGCGGATCTCCCCGTTTCCTTTTTTCACCTGGTATACCGTGCGGACCGTATCCGCAATGAAATCAGCATTGTACTTGGGGTGTTCGCCGTATACCAGGATCAGCCGCTTCTGTCCCATCTCCTCCAGCATTTCCACCTCCCGGACCAGTTCACCTTGTGTGAGGGTGGTTCTCTTCTGTTCCTTGTTGGAGGTCCTGAAACCGCAGTACTCACAATTGTTGATGCAAAGGTTCCCCACGTAAAGGGGAGCAAACAACACGATCCTTTTGCCATACACCTCTTCCTTCAGTTTCCTGGCTCCTGCCTTGATCTCCTCCACCAGTGCAGGATCGGTGGTATTCACAAGGAGGGCGGTCTCCTGCATGGTCAGGCGCTTCTTCGCAAGTGATTTTGCGATGACTTCACGGACCTGTGAGGCAGAAGGTTTTGCATGCTCCAGCATGGAATGGATCTCTTCCTCGGAGATGAAAGGGACCATGGCTTTGTCTTCAACAGCGTATTTCTGGGGATCGTAAAACATGGTTAATTCCATTTACGAACCGTTGGAAGCAAAACAGAAGTTATTCAGTTTTAGCTCTTTACCTTCAGGGCATCCTCCGGTTCAGATGAATTTCAGACTCCTCGAAGCCAGCCTGGCCAGCTTCTCAGCATTGCAAAAGTATATATTGTTATTTGTATAACAAAAAGAATCCCCCATTAATTGTTATTTTTATCCACACCATGCGCCCCTATTTCTCATTCTCTGCAACTGTCCTGTTCCTGGCACTCTCGGTCACTGTCCATGCCCAGGAACCAAGACTTTCATACCAGCTCAGGCAGGGAGGACATTATGTGCTGGATATCGAGCTTCAGCAGAACACCAGTTCGGAATCCATGGAGGGCGAAGAGATCAGCATGTTCAGTCAAATGACCATGGATTTCAGGGTGGACAGCATTGAACCGGGGGGACTGATCCACATGTCGGTTCGTTACAGCAACCTGTTGTTCTCCATGCTGGCTCACGGCATGTCACTGGATATCAACTCGGGAAGAAACGACAACCAGGTCCTTTCTGACCTGATTGACTCCATCCGGCAGGCTACCTTTCACCTGACCATGACAGCATCGGGAGAACTGCAGTCCCTGGAAGGAATGACATCCCTGTTCCAGTCCCTCGCCTTCTATCCGGCTCGGGACCCGAATGAACTGGATGTGACACTGAAAACCCTTGATGAAGCATACGGGCCCAATGCCTTCCGGAGCATGTTCAACCTTTTCATTACCTTCTATCCCACGGTTCAGCCTATCAAGAACTGGACAAAGGACATCACCTATTATTTCAACACCAAACCGGTAAAAATGGTGAACAGGTATTTTCTCACACGGGCCACGGAGGAGCTGGTCATCATCCAGGGAATGGGCATGCTGAACTCCATGAAGGGATTCCGGGAGAGCACCTCCTGGGGGGAGGTGGAATCGGCTGTATCCGGTACCCAGACATACGATTACCAGATAGACAGGGAGACCGGGTGGCTCAGGCAGTGTGTCTCCCGGCAGCGTGTCCTCATCGAAACGACCATTATCAGGAGTTCAAACCTTCCACAGGGACTGAAGATCCCGTCTTACACAGAGACTGTATTCGAAGTGAAAGGAAAGATCCTGTAACTGCAACCCTGTGTCACCATGAAACCACCCAAAATAGCGCTGCTTGCTGCCATGATCCTGGTGCCCGTGCTGATGAATGCCCAGCCCTATCAACATGCTGCTGGAGTGCGGGTCGGTTTTTCCTGGGGAATTACCTACAAGGGATTTTTTACCTACAAGATGACGGCCGTTGAAGTGGATGCATACTATAATCCCCACGGTCTGAACGTGTCCGCACTCTATGTCTGGCACAGGGAACCATTCAGAAACAGCAGGTGGCTGGTCTACTTCGGAGGCGGCATTTTCGGGGGGAACTGGAAAATGGATTATACCAGTGAGGATGATGAGGTTTTGATCTCAGCAGGGATTACCGGTATAGCGGGAATTGAATATTCGCTCCGCGACTTGCCCCTGGTTTTCGGTTTGGACTGGAAGCCACAACTGATGGCCTGGGAAAAGTTCGATTACGAATTGCTCGATTTCGGGGTCACCATCCGGTACAGATTTGGCCGATAGTCTTTACTTTTTGCCAGGAGAAGCTTATATTTAGGACTGCACTAATCCCTATAAACCATGATACCCACACTGAAGGAGGTCCAGGCAGCTGTAAAGAGGGTTGCTCCATATGTGCATCAAACACCGGTACTCACCTCAACCACTGTGGACAGGATGCTGGAGGCAACGGTATTCTTTAAATGTGAAAACTTCCAGAGAATGGGTGCCTTCAAATTCAGGGGCGCCACAAACGCCATTCTCCAGCTCACCAAGGAGGAGCGGGCAAGGGGAGTCATCACCCATTCATCGGGGAATTTCGCAGCTGCCCTGGCCCTTGCTGCAAGTGCCCTGGACACAAAGGCTTACATCATCATGCCCTCCGATGCCTCCAGGATCAAAAAGGAGGCTGTGGCCGGGTACGGAGGCCAGATCATTGAATGTGCCCCGGGACTGAAGCACAGGGAATCAACCATGGCCATACAGCAGAAGAAAACCGGGGCGACCTTTATCCACCCCTCCAATGACCTCAACGTGATCCTTGGGAATTCAACGGCGATCATGGAACTTGCGAAGGATGTTGACAGCATGGATGTGGTGATCGCACCTGTGGGGGGAGGCGGATTGCTGGCCGGGACAGCACTGGCCACCAACCACCTGAGTTACTATATTGAAACCATTGGTGCCGAACCGTTCGGAGCAGACGATGCATACCTGTCACTGAAAACCGGCAAGATCCAGCCAAGCATCAATCCCAAAACCATCGCTGACGGACTGAAAACCCAGCTGGGGGACCAGAATTTTCCCATCATACAAAAATTCGTCAGTAAGATCATCCGGGTGGAGGAATCTGAGATCATTGAGGCCATGAGGCTGGTCTGGGAACGAATGAAGATCATTATTGAACCCTCCAGTGCAGTGGCTGTTGCAGCCATGTTCCGGAACAGGTCGGAATTCAGGAAAAGGAAGATCGGGGTTATCCTTTCGGGAGGAAATGCTGACCTGGATCACCTCCCCTTTTGAAAAAAATCAGGATTCGAACGCTGATCTTCCGCATGCCTGTCACATAAACCTGTGAATATGTCGCAAAACATTGTTCCGGGAGGATGTCGCAATTAAATTCACATATATTTGCATACATTGCAATCAGAAAAGGTACATTTCTTTTCTACTTACTAACTAAAACTATTACTATCCGGGCGGGTGATGTGAAGTCACCTGCCTTTTTTTTTCACCCTTCTGAATGATGAAACCACCTTCAGAACAAGCACTGATCACAGGGATCAGGAACCATGAATCCGCCATACTGGAATATGTGTACCACACCTATTTACCTATGATCGAGGCATTTGTGGTCCACCACAACGGGGACCAGGAACAGGCCAAGGATGTGTTCCAGGATGCCATGATCATCGTATACAGGAAGATCCGGGACGAAAGGCTGGAACTTTCCTGCAAATTCGGCACCTACCTGTATGCCATCTGTAAGAATGTATGGATACAGGAAAGGAAAAAATACCAGCTGCACAGGGAGAAACTGAACCACCAGCCCCTGGTGGTGAACGATCCGGGACCTGATGAGGATCCGTTACTCCAGAATCATCTGACTGAACTGTTTAACAGGCATTTCAATGAACTGAGCCAGGACTGCCAGAAGATCCTCACCATGTTCTTTAACAACCACAGCGTGGAGGAGATCAGGGAAAGCATGAACTACAAAGACCTGCACCATGCGGCAGACCGGAAATACAGGTGTAAGAAAAGCCTTATTAAACGGATTATAAATGACCCCCTGTTTAAAAGACTGAAAAATGAAGCGCGTTGACCATATTATGCAATACCTGTCCGGAGAATTGTCCGCTGAGGAAACCCTGCAGTTCGAACAGGAGTTGTCCCGGGATCCGGAGCTGAAAGAGGACTGTGACCAGGTATCGGCAGCTTACCATCTGATCGGGGAGCAGCTGAAGCAGAGGGACGAGGAGGCATTCCTCACGCGTCTCAGTGAAGTGATGGATAAACCTTTTCCTGGCAAGGAGAAGGGAAAAGGAAGGAGCCGGCCTGGGTGGTATTTCCTGATTTCCGTTGCTGCCTCCATGACCGTAATGCTGGCCATATTTCTTGCACACCAGGGAAAAAAGCAGACTTTTGCACGCTTCTTTGATCCTGCCTCAGATCCCGTTCTACTGGCCATTCACCAGGATACCAGGGGGGATGCAGGTTCCTTCATCACGCTGTACAACCAGGGGCACTATGCTGCAGCCTTTGAGGAATCATCGGAAAGCCTGTCTCTGGATCCCGGCGACCCGGAGGCCCTCCTGTTTCAATTGCTGGCAGCCCTTGAACTGGACAGGGAAGAAGAAGCCCTGGCACTGGTGGAAGGGCTGGAAACCGATCCCAGACAGTTACCTGGACAGGCCCTGGCCTGGTACCGGGCTCTTGCCCTGGTCAGGTCCGGCCGAACCGGTGAAGCAACATCCACACTGGAACCATTGCTTGTACATCCGGGCCCGTACAAAAAGGATGCTCATAAGTTGCAAAAGAAGTTGATAAAATAATTCTTAATTTAGGAGGCATAAGCGACCTGGTGTATGCCCTCATTCCCTTTCTACAAGCAGCTTGATGCCATGGACTGCGGCCCCACCTGTCTGAGGATGGTGGCCCGTCACTACGGCAAACATTTCACCCTTCAGTCCCTGCGGGAAAAATCCCATCTCAACAAAGAGGGGGTTTCCATGCTGGGAATTGCCCGGGCCGCAGAGGAGATCGGCTTCCAGACCATGGGTGTCTCACTCTCCTGGGAGCGGCTGAAGGATGAGGCACCATTGCCGGTGATCGTCCACTGGAAACAGAACCATTTCGTGGTTGTTTACAAGATCAGGAAGGAGAAGGTCTATGTGGCAGATCCGGCTTTCGGGCAGACAATCTATTCAAAGGAGGAGTTCCTGAAAGGATGGATCAGTACCCGCAAAGATGGTGAATCGAAGGGATCGGTCCTGTTGCTGCAGGCCACACCCGATTTCCTGAACCAGGAGGACGAACCGGTGAAAAAGACCGGATTCAGGTACCTTTACCGATACCTCGCTCCATATAAGCGTTATGTGCGCCACCTGCTCCTCGGGTTGATCCTGGGAAGTATTATCCAGTTCCTTCTCCCCTTTCTATTCCAGTCCATCGTGGATTTCGGGATCACCAACCAGGATCTGTCATTCATCTACCTGGTCCTCCTGTTCCAGTTTGTCCTGATCCTTTCCCAGATGGGAATAGATTTCATCCGCAGGTGGATCCTGCTCCACCTGAGCACCCGGGTCAACATTTCGCTCATCTCCGATTTCCTGGTAAAGATGATGAAACTCCCGGTGGGTTTCTTCGACACAAAACTGACAGGGGACATCCTCCAGCGCGTGGGAGACCACCGGAGGATTGAATCGTTCATCACCACCTCATCGCTGACCATCCTGTTTTCCATGGTCAACCTGGTTGTATTTGCAGTGATCCTGGCCATTTACAGCTTGAAGATCCTGCTGATCTTCCTGGCCGGGGCCCTCCTCTATTTTATCTGGATCACCATCTTCATGAAAAGGAGAAGGTCCCTTGACCATAAGTATTTTACCAAACAGGCCGAGAACCAGAGCAAACTGATCCAGATCATTCACGGGATACGGGAGATCAAACTGAACAATGCCGAACGGACCAACCAGTGGGAGTGGAAGGATATCCAGGCTGCCCTTTTCAGGGTCAATATGAAGAGCCTCTCCCTGAACCAGAACCAGGAAGCAGGTGGTGTATTCATCAATGAAACCAAGAACATCCTGATCAACGTGGTGGCTGCCATTGCTGTATTGAACGGACAGATGACCCTGGGTATGCTGCTGGCAGTGAGCTACATATTGGGACAGTTAAATGGCCCCATCGAACAGATGATCTCCTTTTTCCACAGGGCCCAGGACGCCAAGATCAGCCTGGAGCGGCTGGGTGAGATCCATGACCTGGAGGATGAGTATGAGAAGCAGACCGGGGTTACCGTACTGCCCTCCATTGACAGGGTAGTGGTGAACGATCTTACTTTCAGTTACCCCGGGGCTGTGAGCAGGAATGTACTGGAAGGGATCAACCTGAACCTGAAAAAGAATACTGTCACAGCCATAGTCGGCGTAAGCGGAAGCGGAAAGACCACGCTGGTAAAGCTGCTCCTGGGTTTCTATCCGCCCGACAGCGGAGAGATCAGGGTGGGTGACATGAACATCCAGATGATGTCCCCGGACCTCTGGCGAAGCGAGTGCGGGGTGGTGATGCAGGACGGTTTCATCTTTTCCGATACCATCGCAAGGAACATCGCACTTGGGGAAGAAACCATCAAACCTGACCAGCTGTTGTATGCCGCAAAGATGGCCTGTATTGATGATTTCATCGACCAGCTTCCCCTGGGATACAACACCCGGATCGGCCAGGAGGGCTTAACCCTCAGCGGCGGGGAACAGCAACGTATCCTGATCGCCAGGGCCATCTATAAGAATCCACTGTTCCTCTTTCTTGATGAGGGCACCAGTGCACTGGATGCCAACAATGAGAAGCGTATCATGGAGAACCTTGAACTGGTCTTCAGGGGAAAGACAGTCCTGATTGTAGCCCACAGGCTGAGTACCGTGAAGAATGCCGACCAGATCATCGTCCTTGAGAGGGGCAAAATCGTGGAAGAAGGCAAGCATAATGCACTGATCGCCAAAAAAGGCCACTATTTCAACCTGGTGCGGAACCAGCTTGAACTGGGTAATTAACCTGAGCATAAAAGACCATGGACAACGACTGGAAAAAGCGGCTGGGTGTGGTCTATTCTACCAATCCCGATTTTCATTTCGATGCAGGCCAGGGAGAGGAAGCTGAAACCCTGCCTCCGGAAGAGCAGCAACTTTATATTTCCCTTGACAGGAAGAACCGCAAGGGAAAGGCGGTAACCCTGGTAGAGGGTTTTGCCGGCAACACGGACGACCTTAAAACACTGGGGAAGGAACTGAAAAGCAGGTGTGGTGTGGGGGGGACCGTCAAAGATGGGGAGATCATCATCCAGGGTGATTTCAGGGACAGGATATTCAAACTGCTCCGGGAGAAGGGGTACATTGTTAAACGCAAAGGTGGGTAGGAAAGTAATACGTGCATATTTCATACTGCTGCTTGCAGCTTTTGCAGGCATGCAAATATCCGGGCAGCGATATTCCCGTGCAGCCCAGGGACCCGCTTGTTGTGACTGACACCACCTATTTTAAGCAGGGAGAGGATGACTGGAACCTCGTGGAGTCGGTGCTCAGGGGTGAACCGGGCAGCGTGCTGCTGTTGCTCAAAAGGGGGGCCAATCCGGATGCCAGTGCCGAAGGCGGTATGACAGCCCTGATGTTTGCTGCCGAACTTGGAGATACCATCGTCGCAAAGATCCTGGTGTTGAACGGTGCCCAAACAGAGCTCACCCGTGTGGAGAATACCACCCCATTGCTGGTGGCCGTACTGAACCAGCATTTTAGTATAGCACTCCTGCTGCTGCAAAAAGGGGCCAACCCGGATCACAGGGACAACTTCAAAGGGACACCGCTGCTCTATGCCTCAGCCATGAACGATTACCGGATGGCAGACCTGTTGCTCTTCTTTGGAGCATCCGACACATTGAAGGATGGCGATGGAAATGATGCCATGATGACCGCTGTTCACTTCGGCAACCTGGAAACAGCGGATGTGCTTCTTCAGAATGGCCTTTCACCGGACTCCCGTGATAAACAGGGAAATACTCCCCTGATGATCGCTGCCCAGCAGGGCAATGAGGAGATGGTCTCCCTCCTGCTGGAATACGGTGCTGAAAAGGAGAGTGTCAACGGGCAGAACTATACCCCCCTGACCCATGCTGTCCGCTCCGGGCAGGAGAAGGCCGCCCGGATCCTGGCAGACAGCGGGGCCAATGTCCACCACCAGGTCACCGGGAAGCAGAACCTTTACGACATGGCTGCCTCGGAACCATTCCCGAAGATCCAGAAGATCCTGAAAGAGAAAGGGGCCCGACCCACACCCCGGCCCGATTTTTCCATGGTGGGCCTGGCATGGGGCAACAGTTTCGGAAGCAACGAACACATGATGCAGTTCCGGATCTGGTTACAGGACCGGAAATTTGGCTTTTTTATTGAAACAGGGTATGATGTCAGGCCGGTAACCCGTACCATCCAGGTGGAGTTGAACGATACCCTGATCCACCAGTACCGGGAAAAAAGGTCAGCGTGGACACATGGCATTGGGAAATATTTTACCCTTTACCGGAGTGCGGCCGGGATGGAATACGGCTGCTACGCAGCGCTGTACGGCATGCTCTCGGTCCCAAAGTACCGGGGGATCGCTGAAAAATCCCCGGCAGAATACAACCTTATCCCTTCCGCAGGACTGTTCCTGAGCAGCCGGTTTGCAGGGATGAAAACAGGCATTGAGAGATATACATTTGGAACCCTCTATGAGGGCTCCTGGAAGATGAACATTACGCTCTATATCCGGATCAGGCATCCGGGCAGCACCTATGAAACAAAAGAGATCAGCTATTAATCAGTTAAAAACCAGGGAATTACAGGTAACCCTCGTGGTGATCCTTCTGTTGCTTACCGGTCATTTCACCGGCTGCGAACCGGAAGACCGCTATTTTGGCGTAAACTGCATGGACTGTATTACCTTCAGGCCCGACAGCACGGAGCTGATCATCTACCTGACCATCAATCCTGAAAATGACTCGGTGCCGGTTACTGTCTTTGAAGGGAATGCGGACGGAGCAATTTTCCGGCAGGATACTGCCACTGAATCAACATTCTACATCATGGCAGAGATAGGTCCCACCTATACGGTGATGGCAGAATACCACTCCGGGGCCAAAACCATCCTGGCATTTGATGAAGATGACATGTTCCTGAGCAATCACGCGTCCGAATGCGGGGATCCCTGTTTTATTGTTAAAGGAGGTATCCTGGACCTGCAGCTGATCGAGTAATTTGTCAGGGAGTAATCACCACATGCATCGATTCTCCGGTATTAACAAGCCTGAGCAGGTACCTTCCGGGAGCAAATGCTTCAGCAGGGATCCATACCAGGTCAGATCCTGCTGTTATCCTGTAGGTTCCAACACATCTTCCTGCCATCGAATAGACCTGGAAGAGGGACTCCTCGCGGAGGGGTTCACCCAGGGAGAGGTAGAAGCCGTTTGATGAGGGATTGGGATAGATCTGCCAGCTGCCAGGAAGTCCTGATCGTGGCAGGCCCGTAACACTCCAGGCCAGGGATCCGCCCACCTGGTTGTTGCCCATGACACTGTCGGCAAGTACCGCACTGATACTGTACTCATAGGTACCGGCGGCGAGATCCATTTGATTGTCTGCCAGCCTGAAGGAAAGGTTCCCTGTTTCGCCGGGATCAAGAGCGATGTGCCGGAAACCATATTCAGTCAGCAGGTCATCCATCCGGATCATATACATAAAGGAATCCACCCGGATATTTCCTGCATTCTCCACTGAGATCCAGGCATCCACACTGACTCCTTCCACATGTTCGATCCGTTCGGGTGAGAGGGAAAGGTCCGGAAAGAGGTGGTGTCTTATTCTTCTCTTCAGACTGTTGTTCCCGGGATATCCGGTGGTATCGGACAGGAGCCTGACCTCCACCTGGTAATCCCCCGTTTCCGACAGGTCGATGGACTGCTCCAACATGAACTTCACCTCATTTCCCGGCAATACCGGTTCGGTCCGGTGCGCCCCGGGCAGGTAGGACCCGTTCACTGTTATGGCAGCTGAAAATCCCTGTACTGTATCCCCGGAACTATTCCTGACCATGAATCCCAGCTGCTCCCGATCGGACAACCAGGCTCCCGACGGGGGAGCAAGGATCTCCGTAAGCGACAGGTCCCCTGTCCAGTTGGTAGATCCGGGAAACCGCACATCATCGATCCATGCAGCATCCCTCCCCCTGTTCTCAGAATAATCCTTCTGGTATGACCAGGTGACCCTGTGGAAGCCTGCTTCAAGAATCAGAGAGAAGGTTTTCCAGTCGGTGTATCCTGACCAACTCCCCACCAGGGCCGAGTCAGCATAGACCCTGAGAAAATCATATTCGTACTCCGAAGAGACCCTGTAGGCAAATGAGAGGGTGTCTCTCGCTAGGGTAGTAAATCCGATGGAAATGTCACTGCGCTGGTTATGGGAAATTTTACCCGATTTCAGCGACAGATCCGGGGATGCAAAACTTTCTCCATCGGATTCCCATGATTTCACTGAATCGTTGACAAAGGGGAAACGGCCGCTCCACCCGGGACTAAAATCTTCATAATAACGGTTCAGGATGATCCTCATGCTATCGCTAACAGAACCATGCTGGTCCCCGGCCCACACCGTTCCCGAACTGTGCCAGCCCTTTTCCTTCCCGTCAAACCTGATCCTGAATTGCAACAGTGCACTGTCTCCCGGTAAAATGACCGGGTTGTTCAGGAACACCATCTCCCCGGACCGCGTGGAATCTTGCGGTACCTGGCTGCCGGAGATCATCCCGGTCCGGAAGTGACCCGTGTTATAGAGGGTCCAGCTGCAGAGCAACCACTCCCCGGTCTCTGCAATGCCGTTCCCGTTCCCCCCGGGGCGGTCATCCCATGTGATGCTGCCTGAGAGAAGAACCGGCGCCTGAATTTTCTCTTTGATGTACAGGGGAGTGCCGGATCCTTTCAACCGGATTCCCAGCACCGACGCGGACTGGTCCTCCAGGTCTGATCCGGCCCTGAAACAAAAAGCCTCCAGCAGCTTCAGTGTATCGGACACACCGACCTCCCCGATGACACAGAGTGAGTCCAGGATTTCGAATGAACCGTTCCCTGAGAACAGGACCAGCGTATCGTTGATGATGGCCTGCTCACCCCTGTTGACCAATTCCAGTTCCAGGGAGGCCGTTTCTCCTGGGCTGATCTTCCGGTCTGCCATAACTGATTCACCAATAAGTGCATATCCCTCCAGGTCCAGGTAGACAGGTTCCGTAGCCCCTAACTCCACCGCACCCTGCCAGGGCTCGTACCTGTGGCCCGATACAACCAGGTCCAGGGTCCCGGCTGAAATGGTATCAGGGATCAGGAGGGTGGCATATCCACCCCCCGTAGCATGAAGTGCATCCAGAAGGATCCCGTTCATGGAGAGGGCCAGGTAGCTGTCAGGAGCACAGGAAACATCGATCCTTGTGGCACCCCTGGGGAGGGACCGGGGCCAGACCACCTCCTGCACCCCGGGCTGCCTGAACCATGGTACCAGGGTAGGATCACCGGCCAGCTGGTAGATCTCCCAGTAAAACTTCTTCAGGGTGGTGCTGCTCTGCTGAACGGCCATGTTGCCTCCGAACACCATTTCACCCAGGGAGGGAGTCCAGAGGAGATAGGGCTCATCATGGGAATGAAAGACCTTATCATAGAATCCTGGCGAAGTATCTTCGTAACCAGGGTGCTGGGTGACCGGTCCAACCCCTACTGCCCAGTAGTAATCCTCATCCCAGTAAGATTCGTTGGTGCACCCGATATAGGCCAGCGCTCCCTTACCAGGGGCCCGCAGAAGGGCTTCTGCAAAACACTCGTCCACTGTAAAAACATTGGTCTCGCAGCCGTTCCCGATCATCACAGGGTAGCTGCCGGTATTTTGCAGATCCTCGATATCAGACTTATGAAAGAACGGATCATTCCACCGGTCATACTCCCCGTGTCCCGTGTAGTTCACAAATCCAACCCCTCCTGAAACCAGGTCCAGGATATCCTGGTCACTTGATCCCGACTCCGGATAGGGGAACAGGTGGACCTGGTTCCCGTTTCCACTGTTCAGGTAATGGTCGTGTGCATAATTGATCTGGCCGTTCCCGTAACTATTTGCATAACCCCCATCCACCCCTGCGATCAGGACCGACTCGTCCAGGAAAGTGGGATCGGGAAACCGGTATTGCTCATACTCCAAAACCTTTTCCACCACCCCCTGAAGCTGTTCTTTGGTTGACACGGAGATACGGCCGTAAAAAACATCCGGGATGTAGTCCTCTTCACCATCATATTCGGCATAATAAAGATCCGTGACCTGGCCCCGGTACCTGGAGAGGGGTACCTGTTCCACATCTCCGACAATGAGCAGGAAGGACGGGGGCGCCAAGCCTTCCGGCGGATGAAGGTAGAGCGCCTTCAGATAGGCGGTGATGGATTCCCTTGTCCGCCCCACCAGGCTATCCTGCAGGTAGGCCTCCACCACCCTGAATCCCTTGCGTACCTTCCATCTGACCAGGGGCCGGAGTTCCTCCCTGAACATGGTATCCGACACAATCACCAGGGTCATGGGCTCCTCTGCCCTGATGGCTTTCGTATGTTTTTCAGGGATTTGTCTGACCACCCGGCCCTGGATGGCGGAAAAGGCCCTGCCGGGAATTGGCCGCCCCGTTTCCGGCTCCGGTACCTCGATCCTGCAGCGGATATGGTGGTATACCTTGAGTTTGCCCTGCACGGGATTGTACCGGACCGGGTTGAAGTGGAGGTTGCTGATGGAGAGCCCACGCATCCTCCCTTCGTACTCCACAGTAACCAAAGGACCCCCAATCCAGGCATCCAGGTTGTACAAAGTAGTGTCAGGCTGCAAAACAGGCACTGCTTCTCCCTTCCTGGCAGGGGGCCTCGAGGGAACGATGAGGCCTTCCACGCCAAGCTGGTGCAGGTCATACAACACCGAATCAATCTCTTCAATAATGATCCGGACCACCCCTGCCCTGCCCGCTTCAAAAAGCCTGGAGTACCTGGGAAGGGAGGGGGATCCAGTTTCCCCGGAATGATAGTACCCGGGAATATCCACCCTGACAAAGTCTGCATCCACCGGATCCCTCCCGAGCATGACCATATCTGCCGATGCCTCGAAAACAAAAAACTGACCACTGTATACCAACTCATTATCACCTGAACCTGCACCGGTAGATAACTTCAGATGCCCTGGCTGACCCTGCACCTGGAAGGGATTCAGGGTGCACAGGACAATGGACATTATGATGGGTTTGATACGGTTCATGGGAAGCACAATCGGGCTCTGCTGTACCTAATACAACCAATATACCCAATTTAGGTTGCGCAACTGGTGAAAAAAAAGAATTATTTCATGACGACACAACCATATTTTTCGATATTTTAGGATGATGTTAAGATTCCCCATGCAGTTGCGATGGATAACCATATTGTGCCTGTTCTGCCTCCTGGCCACCACCACACTCCAGGCCCAGCCCAATAAATTCGGGGTACCCCTGATTACAAACTACCCTTATGGCATCACTGGGGGAAGCGAGCAGAACTGGTGCATCACCCAGGACCACCGGGGGGTGGTATACGTGGGAAATCATGACAAGGGAATCCTGGAATATGACGGGGTAGAGTGGCGGACCATTCCCGTACCCAACAACGCCACAGTATGGTCCCTGGTCACCGGTGATGACGGGGTGGTCTATGTGGGCCTGGATGCTGATTTTGGCAGGCTGGAGCCTGACAACGCCGGTAAACTTCTTTTCAAGTCCCTGTGCAGTTCGGTTGTCCGGGACAGTTTGCAGGAATTCACCGTACGAAAGACCTATTATGAGGAGGGCAATGTATTCTTTTGTTCTTCCATGATGAACTTCATTTACAATCCTCCCCTGGATACGGTTTTCCTCATGGCCACACCCGAACACCCCTGGCTTTCCTATTTCGTAGACAAAACGCACTACCACGCCAGCTTTGGACATGGCCTTATGAAATATAACGGAGATCAGTTTGAGCTTTTGCCCGGGGGTGAATTTTTCAAGGAGAAGACCATTACCGGGCTGGATAGATACGACTCAACCCACCTGCTGATCAGTACATTTTTCGACGGCCTTTTCCTTTATGATATGGAGACAGGGGATGTGGATGAGTCATTTATTGAAATGACTCTCATGGATTTTTTCCGCCAGGAATTCATCCCATACATGCACATCCTGAACAACACCATACTGGTGGGGACCCAGTATAGCGGGCTCTTTATACTGGATATGGCCGGGGAGGTGAAGGAGATCATCTCGGAAGCCGAAGGATTGATCGAGCAGACCATTTCCTACGCCTACTCAGATGAACGCCTGAAAGGATCCGGGCCTCTCTGGATTGCCAATTGGAGGGGGGTCAGCAAGGTGGAGGCCAACAATCCATTCCGGATCTTCACGGAAAGATCGGGTTTTAAAGGGCTGATATTCGATATCATCCATTTTGACGGACAACTTTACATTGCCACCGACCAGGGGCTCTACTATAAATCTTCATCTCCCTCGAGCACAAGTTTCATCGCGGTGCCTGAGATTCAAGCCCAGATCTGGGACATGCTTGTCATAGAACCGGTCCCCGGGAAGCAGTTGCTGCTGGCTTCCACCGACCAGGAAACATTTGTGATCGACGGGTCCCGGCCTATCACCAGGATCCATGAGAGGCTGACCGATCCCCCATCAGATATGGAAGACCTGGAGCAATTATGCGGGCACTACATGCTTCCTGATCCCGAGAGGCCTGATGTGATATATACCGGATTCAGACATGTGGTGGGGATACAGTACCTCAGGGGAAAGTGGAGGGAGGTTTTCAGGAACAGGGATACCGGAGGAGAGGAGATCCGGCGGATGGTCAAAGACAAGTATGGGTTCCTCTGGATCTCTAAACCCAGCCAGGTCTTCAGACTGGATGTTTCCCTGGCCCAGGAAGCCACCCAGAAGTCCTTCACCACAGAGAACGGATTGCCATATAATGAGGACAACACTGTTTTCATTGATCCGGAATCGAGCGAGGTACTGATCGGCACCAGGGAGGGTTTTTACCGTTGCGACTACTTCAAAGATACCCTCATCTATGATTCCTTGTTCAACAGTATTCTGCCGGTGGGGAAAAATTACATACAGGTCCTCTACCAGGACCAAGAGGGTGATTTCTGGATCTCTTTCGAGAACCAGTACAAAGGCTGGACCGAATTATTGGCCGAAAGGAGCGGGGAGCAGCTCCGTGTAATCAGTGACAAACCCTTCCAGCGTCTCCCGGCCGCAGCCTCGGCAGATGTTTTCTACACTGACACGGAGCAGGGGGTATGGTTCAGCAAATCGGATGAGCTCTATCATTTTGACAAATCCTTTTCCAGGAATGACACCCTCCCCTTCCAGACCCTGATACGAAAGGTGGTGATCAACGGGGATTCTGTCCTCTATCACGGATACCAATTTCAGTGAGAAACGGTCACGGGGGCTTTACCATCCACCTTTTCCAGGAGGAGGATACCCAGCCCTATATTAAATACCGGTATAACAACATTGAATTCCACTGGGCGGCACCCTACTTTGAACAGGAAGACCAGCTTCAGTTACAGCTACAAGCTGCAGGGATTCAGTGACAGCTGGTCGGAATGGAATCAGGTGCTCATACAAGGAGTTCACCAACCTTGGTTATGGCAAGTATACCCTGGTGGTAAAAGCCATGAATGTGTATGGATACGAAAGTGAACCGGCCAGGTATTCCTTTGTGATCAACAGGCCCTGGTATGCCACCATCCCGGCCATCATTGCCTATATCCTGCTTGTCAGGATTGCTGGTTTATGTGATCATCAAACTCTATACCCGCAGGCTCAAACAGGAAAATATCCGGCTGGAGGGGATTATCGAGGAGCGAACCGCCGAGATCAGGAAACAGAAGGAGGAACTTACCGACAGCATTGAATATGCCAGCCGGATCCAGCGTGCCCTGCTGCCATCCGACCAGCTCATGGATGAACATAACCTTGACCATTTCATCCTGTTCAGGCCCAGGGATATTGTAAGCGGGGATTTCTACTGGATGGGGGCTAAGGACGACAAGGTCCTGATCGTTGCAGCCGACTGTACCGGTCATGGTGTACCGGGAGCATTTATGAGCATGCTGGGAATGACTTTCCTGGATGAGATCGTCATCAAATCCGAGATCACCAGTACGGATGAGATCCTGGAGCAGCTACGGGACCATGTGATCACCTCCCTGAAACAGTCGGGAAAAAGCATGGAGGAAGCCATCAAAGACGGCATGGACCTGGCCATGATCTCTGTGGATCTGAACAGCCGGAAGATTCAGTATTCGGGAGCCTACAATCCACTCTACCTGGTAAGGAAACTGAAACGCGGTGAAAAGACCAAACTGAATAATGGAGAGGAGCTGGATCTCCCCAGGGGTTCCATCCATGATGAGGAACACCTTCTTCTGCAGATACGGGCCGACCAGATGCCCATCGGGGTCTCAGAAAAGACACATGCGGTTTACATGCCACCACCATCAAAGATGAAGGATTCAACATCTATATGTTCTCCGACGGATTCCTGGACCAGTTTGGCGGACCCCAGGGGAAAAAGTTCATGTCAAAAAATTTCAAGAAACTGCTCCTTGAACTGCAATCCGTTCCCCTGAAAGAACAGGGTACTGCACTGGAAAAGGTATTGCTGGGATGGATGGGAGAAATCAGCCAGATCGATGATATCCTGGTGATGGGACTTAAGAATGAACCCGCAGTGAAAGAAGCAAGCATTAACCAGGGAAATCCTGCTTGATCAGCGCAGGGAGCTGATGGCCAGCCTGAAATACGCCAGTTTTATCCAGAAGGCCGTCCTGCCCGACTACCGCTACATGGAGAATATCCTGGCCGACTATTTTATGCTGCACAAACCCAGGGATATTGTCAGCGGTGATTTCTATTACTGTTCCCGAAAGGAGGAACTGATCATCGCTGCAGCAGGTGATTGTACCGGACATGGCGTACCGGGGGCACTGATGAGCATCATGGGAGTCTCCTTTCTGAATGAGATCCTGAGCAGCAGGGGACCCTGTAATACCAAGCAGGATCCTGAACCTGCTCAGGGAAAGGGTAATGAATGCCCTGCATCAGCGGGGGGAGGAGATGGAAAACAAAGATGCCATGGATATGGCCCTGTGTGTGTTCAATACCCAGAACCCTGGAACTGCAGTATGCCGGCGCCAACAATCCGCTGTACCATATACGCAACAAGGTACTTACAGAAATAAAGGCCGATAAGATGCCTGTGGGGATCAATGCCATTGAGGAGGAATCATTTACCAACCACACCATGCAACTTAAACCGGGGGATATCGTATATATATTTTCTGATGGGTATGCGGACCAGTTTGGCGGGCCACATGATAAAAAATTCAAATATGGCCCGTTGAAGGAATTACTGATCAGGATATCTGGCCAGTCCATGGAAGAACAGCAAAATGAACTGGACAAGGTGATCGAAGCCTGGAAAGGTGATGAACCCCAGGTGGATGATATCCTGATCTTTGGAATTAAATTCGTTTAAAACCACAACATGCAATTAATTGGGTTCAGAATTCAGAATTTCAGATCCATTGTGGATACAGGCTGGCAACAGCTTGCCCATGACAACATTACCAGCCTGATCGGACAGAATGAATCGGGTAAAACCTCCATCCTGGAAGGACTGAAGGCTTTTCACGATGGGAAGCTTATTGAGGATATGCTGCGAAGTGACCTCTCCCTTCCCAGGGTATCCTGCCGCTTCAAGTTCTCACTGCAGAGCTTGAGAAGCGGATCTGAAATGAAAAAGGTGGATCCGAAGATCCTGAAGGTTATCGGAAGTGTTGAAACCATCTCGCATGACCAGGATGGGAGGATGACATGGATTCCATATGGAAATGGGGGACGAACTTGCAGGAGATCTATCAGTGGAAGCCCGTGAACTCGTAAAACAGCGGGAGAAACTTGTCCTTGAAAAACTTGAAATCCTGAACAAGGAGGTGGATGAAGCAACGGCAGCGGTTGCAAAAGCCACAGATGAACTGGAACTGACCAGGGAAAAGGTCGAATCTGTAAAGATGAGGATCAGTGAACTCAAGCGTACCATCAGGAAATTCTCCTCCCGTGAGAAGAAAGAAGAACTGAAGAATGAGATGGCCGTGGAAGAGGAGATGCTCATGAAGCTGAATGAAGCACTTGATCTGAAAAAGGAGCGGCTGGGAGAAAAGCAGGATGCCCTCAGTGCCATGGATGAAAAGCTGGGTGCCTGCAGAAATCTCGAGGAAATAGACAAACAGATCGGTGAGCAGAATGAGGCCCTTGCTGCTGCACAGGAAAACCTCAGGGATATCCTCCAGATGACAGGCATGTATCCCACTGACAAAGAACAGCGTGCTGCGGAGATCAGGGAAGAGATCTGCCGGACAGAGATCGAGAAACGTAAAGCAGAGACACAGCAATTTCAGAAAGCCTATGATACCCAGCTTCTGGCACTTGAATTTGTGTTTGACGGAATGACCTGTGAAAGTGCAGTGAAATCTGCAGAAAAGGAGCTGGACAAACGAAACAGGTATTTTACCTCCGGTGAGCTGGCAGAAGAGGTATTCAAAATCCTGCCGGAGTTTGAACTGTTTGAAGATTTCAGTTCCCTGCTGCCCAACCGCATTGACCTGGAGGATATCGTCCGGGCCAACAAACGGGCCGAAGGATATAAGGCAGCAATTAATTTCCTGACCATCACTGGACTGGAGTACTCATTTTTCCAGCAACCCTCCAGCCGGATCCTGAAACAGAAGATCGAAAACCTGAATGGTGAACTCACACTGAATTTCCAGGATTTCTGGCGTCAGAACGTGGGAAAGAAAAACAAGATCAAGATCAACTTTGAGTTGTCCCATTACGACCATACCAATCCGGAGAAAAGCGGAAAGCCCTTTATTGAATTCTGGATCAAAGATGAACAGGAACGGTTGTACCCAAAGCAAAGGAGCCGGGGAGTCAGATGGTTCCTCTCCTTCTTCCTGGAACTGAAAGCAACCGCCATGGACAAAAGCAAGCAGAACAAGGTCCTGCTCATCGACGAACCGGGGGTCAGCCTGCACGCCAGGGCCCAGGAAGATGTCCTGGCAGTATTTGATGACATCAAGGAACAGATGCAGATCATCTATACCACCCATTCCCCTCACCTGATTGATGTGAACAAACTCTACCGGGTCCTTGCTGTCCAGCGGGCCGTTGAGGATGATATGAAGAGTGAAACCCTGGTATATAGCGCACGGACACTGAATTCGGCCACAGCCGATACCCTCTCCCCCATCTATTCCACCATGGGAGCGAGACTGAGCCAACAGGAGATCATCAAGTCCTTCAACAATGTCATCGTCAAGGACCTGGCCACCTACTATTTCCTGAAAGCCATCATTACCCTTACCGGATTCAAGAAGGAGTGCTATTTCCTTCCCGCTTCCGGTGCTGAGAGCATACCCATGATGGTCAATATCCTCATAGGCTGGGGCCTGGACTATATCATCCTCAATTTTGGAAACCAGGAGGAGCGGTCGGTCCATGAAAACCTCATGAAGGATATGTTCGAAAACAAAATTGACCTGGGCAAGGAACGCATGCTTTTTATGGAGGAATACATGGATGCCGAAGATCTGTTTTCGACCATCGATTTCAAGAAATATGTGGTACAGGTCAGGGAAGGCATCACCGTAAGAAACTCGGAATACCTGAAGGACAATAACTATTCGAGGGCCATCCTGGCTTCCAACTTCCTCCAGGAGGTGAACAGCGGGAATGTGAACCATAAGAAACTGGATGATGAGACCCGAGACAACCTCGCCATGTTTTCAAAACGGCTCACTTCCATGCTGAAATGAGACACCTTGTTCTCATACTTTTTGTCCATGCCGGGAGCCTGGGTGTAACTTCCGCACAGGATACCCTGCTGCTGTTCCATCCCACAGCCTATAACCTGGAGGTCATCCGGAACCTTTCAGAGGACCAGATGCTCGATCTGGAAGGCTACCACGTGCTGGGGGTCTATCATTCAGGGGAAAAATACCCCTACGACAGTGCGAGGGCCATGCTGAAAGAGATCCCCGGTGACCGCTTTTCCCTGCGTGAGATCAAAGGCAGCCTGGAAGCCGGGAACCTGTTTGGTCCCAATGACTGTACCCGGGATTTTACAGAAATTTTTGAAGGATCCCGCGGTGCCCTGTTTATGGGCGGACCGGACATCCCACCCTCCGCTTATGACGAAACTGTACACCTGTTGACCCGGGTAACTGATCCCTTCAGACACTACCTGGAGCTGTCCTACCTGTTCCACCTGCTGGGAGGCCACCAGGATCCCTTATGGAACCCTTTCATGGAAAAGGACACCGCGTACCTGATCAGCGGTATCTGCCTTGGCATGCAGAGCATAAACGTGGCCACGGGGGGGGCCCTGATCCAGGATATCCCCACGGAAGTCTACAGAATATGGAGTGTTGAAAAGATTCTCGAATTACCGCCTGACCAGGTGCACCGGAACTATGCAGATATGATCCAGCCCCAGTGTAAGGAACCTACTTCCTACCATTTTCACAGGATCCGGCTAAAGGGAAATTCATTCTTCGGAAAAGGCATGGATTATAGCGAGAAACCGGAACCTATGGTTCTGAGCAGCCACCACCAGGCCGTGGAAATACTGGGAAAGGGAGTGCGGAACGCAGCTACCTCCATGGATGGAAAGATCATTGAAGCCATTGAACATGAATCATATCCAAATGTGGTGGGTGTGCAGTTCCACCCGGAGAAGCCTGGTTTATTTGATCCGGATATTATCCACCCTGTCTCATGCGGTGACAGCATCAGGTTCCATGAAGTGATCAGGGGTACAGCATCTTTTGAATTCCACAAGGCCTACTGGCGATTCCTAGGAACGGTCTTGCAGCAGATCAGGAAATAGGGGGGCTATTCAATCTCAATGAAGCTGATGTCAAGGTCAAGGATAGACGCATAATACTCTCCCCTTTCAAGAATATCATCGTCCCCCTCCTCATATACCCAATTGATTTTCAGGTTATAACCATCGTTCTCTACCTCTTTCAACTTCTTCAGCAACCTGAGCATGTATTTGGATGTACCACTGTTGAGATACTCCATCTCAATGTCCACTTCCGTATGAGGCGGTGGTGAGGAGGCGTATGCGATCACCCAATCCAGGATATCTTCATAGAAAAGAGACACATCCTCGGGAATGGACCGGCCCTTGAACTTGATCTTACCGGTTGGATCCAGCAACACATATGGTGTTTTCTGAGTCGGCTTAAACTCTAGTTTGTCCATCCCCATGTTAAAAATTCCCCTCCAATATAATAATTTTTTGTTGCATGGGTGTAGCAAACATTTTCATTTTATCAACCTTCATCACCATCAGAAATAGATCCTGGCCACTGGGGAGATATCTTCAGATGCAAACTCCTTTGCCAGGTACCTGTAATAACCCGTAATGGCGATCATCGCAGCGTTGTCGGTGGTAAACTGCAGTGGCGGGATATGGACCTTCCATCCCCGTTTCCCCGATTCCCTGAGAATGGCGGTGCGCAATCCCGAGTTTGCTGATACGCCACCTGCCAGTGCAATCTGGTGAATCCCTGTTTCTTTCGAAGCCCTCACAAGCTTGTTAATCAGAATATCCACGATGGTCTTCTGAAGTGATGCACAAAGGTCACTGCGGTTCTTCTCGATAAACCCGGAATCTTCCTTCAACCGGTCCCGGAGGAAATAGAGAAAAGAGGTCTTCAATCCGCTGAATGAAAAATCCAAACCCTCCAGCCGGGGTTTGGCAAATGAAAACCTGCCGGGATCCCCCTCCCCTGCAAGCCTGTCCACATGGGGACCTCCGGGATAGGGCAATCCCATGAGTTTTGCACATTTATCGAAGGCCTCACCGGCAGCATCATCAATGGTCCGTCCAAGGATCTCCATGGTATGGTGGTCAGTCACCCTTACCAACTGGGTATGCCCCCCTGAAACCAGCAGGCAGAGGAAGGGAAATGCAGGAGGATCATCTTCTCCCAACTCCGTTTGGAGGAAATGGACCAGGATATGGGCCTGTAAATGGTTCACTTCGATCATGGGAATCCCTGAAGCAGCTGTGAATCCTTTGGCAAAGGAGCTTCCCACCAACAGTGAACCCATCAGGCCGGGTCCGCGGGTAAAGGCCACAGCATCCACCTCGTCCCTCCCGATACCAGCCTCTATCAGGGCTGTATCCACCACCGGCACTATGTTTTGCTGGTGTGCCCGGGAGGCCAGTTCAGGGACCACTCCACCATACTCCCTGTGCACATCCTGGGAGGCAATGACATTGGAAAGCAGCAGCCTGTCCTTCAAAACTGCAGCAGAAGTATCATCGCAGGAGGATTCAATGCCCAGAATAATTGTAGCCATGATAACTTTTTTATTATTTTCACGTTCAGGTAATTGGAGAAAACAAAGGTATCAAAAAGATAGCGAAAATAGGGCTGATCGTGGTATTGGTGCTTGTGGCCATACCCTCCATGTCATTGTTGTTCCTACAGAACAGACATGTCCAAACCCGGTTAAGCCAGTATGTTGCGGAACGTCTCTCCGAGGAGTTACAGGCCTCCATCTCCCTCTCCTCGGTCAGCTACTCATTCTTCAGGAGGGTCCAGTTGAGGGATCTGTATATTGAGGACCTGCACGGGGATACATTGTTGTATGCCGGACTTACAAAGGTAAGGATCAAACAATTCCGCCCTGAACAAAAGGGGCTGACTATCCGTAAGGTCACCATAGAGGATGTCTTTATGAACCTTGTTATTGACAGCACCGGTTTTGTCAATATCAAACATTTCACACCAACGGCTGAAAAGCGACTTACCTCGCGAGGAACCCAGGTCCCTGATCCACATTGCCTCCATCGATCTGACCAATGCAAGGTTCTCCCTGTACAAAACTGGTCAGAAAGCCGCAAAGGTCGCCATGGGAAGTGGCCAACTTCCATCTGAGCGACCTGGAGATCACGGTCAACAACCTTGAAGTATACCGGGATACGGTCCGTATGGAGGTTGCTGCACTGTCGGGTGTTGAAAGCTCTGGATTCGATATCCGGTCCATCACCACATTGATGTCCATCAGCGGCCGCCATATGCATTTCGACAACCTTGCCGTGAAGACAGGAGGCTCCGACCTGAAAATTCCTGCTTTGTGGTTTGATTTCGAACATTTCAGCAGATTCAAGAAGTTCTCCTACGAAGTGGACCTGCACTTCTCCTCCAAGGGTTCCTACCTGACGATGGAGGATCTGGCATATTTCGTTCCGGAGGTCGGAACCTTACTTGATCATATTGATATCGACGGAATGGTAAATGGGAAGCTGAATGATATGAAGGGTGATGACCTGATGGTCACCTTTGACGGACAAAGCTCCCTGGCGTTTGACTTCATGATGATTGGCCTTCCTAAATTCAGCAACACATTCCTGGATTTCAAGTTCAGGAAACTGAATACATCGGTGCAGGCCATCAATGACATTGTGGACATTGCTGGCGATAGTGCCTCCCAGTTCCTTTATCCATGGAACAACCTGGGGGAGCTGGGCTTCACCGGGCATTTCACAGGTTACCCCGATCAGTTTGTAGCCTCCGGCCTGCTGGCCACCAACATGGGCCGGATGGTTATGGACCTCTCCTTTAAACCTGACAGCATATATGGGATTGATTTCCTGGGAAGACTGAGAACCAATGACTTTCAGCTTGGAGAATTCTTTAACGTAGAGCAGTTCGGGAAACTGGACATGGATGTGTATGCCGACGGCAACCTTTATAAAGGAGCGATCAGGGCCAATATGGAGGGAACCATCGATACACTGGAATTTCACGAATATGCCTACAGCAACATCACGCTTGACGGCGCATTTACAAACCAGACCTTCGATGGGGGATTCAGCATCAGCGATCCCAACATCAAACTGGATTTCCAGGGGAGAACCGATTTCTCAGGCGATGTACCTGTTCACAGGTTTACAGCCGATGTGGCCAGGGCAAGGCCCTACTACCTGAACCTTCCCCAGAGTGACCCGAACTATTTCGCCTCCTTCCTGATCGAGACAGACCTGTCAGGACGAACCATTGATAAATTGAATGGTGAAGTGAAACTCATTAACAGCCTGTTCGAGAAAACCGATGCGCAGGTGCAATTGTACGATCTATCCCTTGTTACCCGGAATACCCCGCAGGCCTCGCTGATCCAGGTGCGTTCCGAACTGGCGGATGTTGATGTTACCGGGCAGTACCAGCTCACCCATTTGCCCGGATCCTTTCGCAACATGGCCGATCATTTTCTCAATGTCATTCCCAACGCTGCACCCCAACATGATACCTCAAACTATTTTGTATTTCAGATCGATATCAAACACCTTAATCCCCTGCTGGATTTCTTCTACCCCACCCTGAAGATCGGGGATAAAAGCAGCCTCTCCGGCACCTACGATCCCCTGAATACCGATATCAGAATGCAGGGAGCTTTCCCGACCCTTGAGATTGCAGGGAACCACTGGCATCAGGTAACCACAAATGCCCATGCCGGGGAAACATGGTTTGAATCGGATTTCAGGGCAGACAGCATGACGTTCGGGGGAGGCTACACCCTTCAAAACCAGGAGTTCCAGCTTATAGCAGGATTAGACACCGCCAAACTGGATATCACCTGGGATAACGGAGCCCAGCCGGCTTACCGGGGGAAGATCAGCCTCCATGGAACATTCCAGCCGGATACAGTCATGAAAAGGGGATTGCTGGTAAACCTGGAGCCAGGCACCGTGATCATCCATGACAAGGTATGGGATCTGCACAGGTCGGAGGCCCTTTTGAGACGGGGATTCATCCGCATCGACAGCTTCGATGTATCCAGCACCGGAAAACAGATCCGGGCTGATGGTATCATCTCTTCGGAAGAGGGTGACGATTTCCAACTTGAATTACAGAACCTGAACCTTGCCGGTTTGGCCTACCTGACCGGTGCCAACATGGACCTCCAGGGAGAAGTAACCGGATTTGTCAATTACAGGCAGGCCGATAATGTGCCTGTGATCAATACAAGCCTGAAGGTGGACTCCCTCTTTTTCAACAAACAGTTCCTGGGTAATACCCGTCTGGATGCCCTCTGGAATGACGCGAAAGGCGCTATTGAGATCCGGCTGAACTCAGAGGTAGATGGTGCAGAATCTGTGGAGGTAAGCGGAAGCTACATCCCAAAATCCGGTGCACTGGATTTCGACATCGATATAGGCAGCTTTGCACTGGCATCCCTCAATCCTTATACCGCCGGTATTGCCCATAATCTGACCGGAGCCGCCCATGTGAACATGACCCTGGATGGAACGCTCAAAGCACCTGAGCTGAATGGCACCATCGGCATTGAAGATGGTGCAGTCACCATTGATTATATCAATGCCAGGTACTTGCTCAGTGACGACATCAGGATATACCGGAATAACTTCTTCTTTGAAAATTTCAAGATGGGGGACCAGTTCGGAAATGGCGGCAGAATCAACGGTTCGGTGTCCAGTTCACACCTCAGGGACTTCTATATTAATTTGAACATTGATGCCAACAATATACAGTGCATGAATACGGGGGCGAAAGACAACGAGGATTTCTATGGGAACATCTTTGGTACGGGGAGTATAAGAATCAATGGTGCACCGGATAATATCAGGCTCAGCATCAATGCCACCACTGAAAAGAATACAGCCCTTTACCTTCCCCTCTATAATGCCAGTGAAGTGGTGACCAACGATTTCATCACATTTGTAGGGAAGAGGAGGTGGACATGGATACCCGGAACGGGCAAACCAAGAAGATCGGGGGCCTGGAACTGGAAGTGGAGGTGGATATTACCAACGATGCAGTGGTACAGCTGATCTTTGATCCGAAAGTGGGTGATATCATCGAAACCAGCGGGAACGGAAACCTCAGGATCACCCTTGACCGGAACGATGGTTTCAGGATGTACGGAGACGTGGTCCTGCAGCAGGGAGATTACCTTTTCACCCTGCAGAATGTCATTAACAAACGGTTCAAAATTGAACCGGGCGGAAAGATCAGTTTTAATGGTTCCCCCATGGAAGCTTCCATCGACCTGGAAGCCATCTATACCACCAGGGCTGCTCCATACAACCTCTACCCTGATCGTGATGATACCAAGGAATCCCTTAAAAAAAGGATCCCTGTTGAGTGTCACCTGATCCTCCAGGGTGAACTTAAATCCCCGACTATCTCAACTGGAATTTTCATGCCAACTGCCGATGCGGAGACCAGGAACCTGCTTGAAAACAGTACCAGTACAGATGAAGAACTGATGAAGCAGTTCCTCTCCCTCCTGGTGATCAATAATTTCTACAGTGTTTCAGGATTCGGCGCCACAGAATGTGGGAACCACCGGATCCATTGCCGGTGTTACGGCCAGTGAATTGCTTTCCAACCAGCTCAGCAACTGGCTATCCCAGATCAGTGATGATTTTGATATCGGGGTAAATTACAGGCCGGGTGACCAGATCACCAGCGATGAGGTGGAGGTGGCCCTCTCCACCCAGCTGCTGGATGACCGGATCATCATCAGCGGTAACGTGGATGTGGGTGGGCAGGAGACCAATCCTTCCACAGATGCTTCAAACAATCCATACATCATGGGGGATTTCGATGTGGAATTTAGAATTACTGACAATGTGAGCATTATCGCTTTCAACAGGGCACGTGATGAGTTGCTGTTTGAAACAGCGCCATACAAGCAGGGAGTGGGCATCTCCTACAAGGAGGAATTCGACAACCTGAAACAGCTGGTGTCCCGTTACCGGGATGGTATTGCCAACCGCAAAAAGAAACGCAAAAATAGACGCGGAGCGGATTCAGGTGAATAAATCTTTCATATCTTTGGTTTTTCATTTTTCACAATCAATATTCGGGTCATGTTTATTGTAATGGTAATTGTTTTTGTTCTTGGGTATATTGCCATAGCCCTGGAACACCCGCTACGCGTTGATAAAGCCGTTCCTGCACTGGTAATAGGCACGCTGCTCTGGGTTCTGTACATTTTTGGTGCATTCGATATATTCTCAGCAGGATTGAGTGATGCATGGAACACTTACATCCACGACGGACACGGTGAACAGGGCGAACATGGCATTGAAGCCATGCGTCATTTCATTGTAAACCATGAGATTAACCACCACCTGGGGGAGATTTCATCGATCCTGTTCTTCCTGCTTGGAGCCATGACCATTGTGGAGGTGATCGATAAGCATGACGGTTTTAAGATCATCACAGACCGGATCAGGACCACCAAAAAGATCAAGCTGCTTTGGATCCTCAGTTTCCTGACATTTTTTATGTCGGCAGCCCTGGACAACCTGACCACAACCATCGTGATGGTCGCACTGCTCAGGAAGCTGATCCAGGATAAGGAAACCAAATGGTTCTTTGCCTCCATGATCGTGCTTGCAGCCAATGCGGGTGGCGCATGGTCCCCCATCGGCGATGTAACCACCATCATGCTCTGGATCGGAGGCCAGGTCACTACCGGAAGTATCATCGCCCGCGTGATCATTCCCAGCCTGTTTACCATGATCGTTCCCCTGGCACTTCTCAGCATTACCATGAAGGGCAATGTGATGCGGCCGGAAATCGACCACAACGAAAAGATCTATACCAAACCATTTGAGCGGAAGCTCATGCTGATCATGGGGGTCTCCGGGCTCCTGTTTGTCCCTGTGTTCAAAACCGTAACACATCTTCCGCCTTATCAGGGCATGCTATTGTCCCTGGGAGTCATATGGCTTACTTCGGAGATACTTCATAAAAACAAAGCGGATGAGTACAAGAAACGGCTCAAGGTGATCCATATCCTTGAACATGTTGATACACCCACCATCTTCTTTTTCCTTGGAATACTCTCAGCTGTGGCTGCCCTCCAGAGTGCAGGACAGCTGAACGTGCTGGCCGCATGGCTTGATGATAACCTGGGGAACATCTTCCTGATTGACATGGCCATCGGTGTCCTTTCGGCCATCGTGGACAATGTCCCGCTTGTGGCAGGGGCCATGGGCATGTACCCCATCGAGGATCCCGCTACCATTGCAGCCATGACCGATCCGGTTGCCATGGAGTATGCCCAGAATTTTGTCCAGGATGGCCTGTTCTGGGAATTCCTGGCTTACTGTGCCGGAACCGGCGGAAGCATCCTGATCATTGGTTCCGCTGCCGGTGTGGCTGCCATGGGGATGGAAAAGATCGATTTCATCTGGTACCTCAAACGAATCTCTTTGCTTGCCCTGCTGGGGTACATGGCCGGCGCCGGGGTATATTACCTCCAGGCACTGATCCTGCATCATTGATCCGGCAGACAGAAGCTGTTTATAAAACGACATAAACTTTCATAACGGGGTATACTACAACAGGGTATATCCCGTTATTTTTTATATATTCGACGAAAATACTTCTCCAATGAAAAGCTTGATCTTCTTACAAGTTACCAACCTGGATACCAGCAGCATACAGGGAATATCCACAGAGTCGTTCATCGATATTGCCCTGAAGGGGGGATGGATCATGGTTCCCATCGTCCTGTTGAGTTTCATCGCCATTTACATCTTTTTCGAACGTTGGTTCGCCATTAAGAAAGCTGCCAAAGTGGACCAGAATTTCATGAACCGCATCAAGGACTATATCATGGAAGGAAAGGTTGATTCGGCCCGTGCCCTGTGCCAGTCCACCGAAAACCCGGTGGCCCGGATGATCGAAAAGGGGATCAGCAGGATCGGCCGGCCGCTGAATGATGTGAATGCAGCCATCGAGAATGTGGGCAAGCTGGAGATCTACAAACTGGAAAAGGGACTCCCCACACTGGCCACGGTGGCCGGCGGGGCTCCCATGATCGGTTTCCTGGGTACGGTGATCGGGATGGTTCAGGCCTTCCATGAAATGTCCACCGCCGGAAACAACATCAATGTAGGGCAGCTCTCCGGAGGGATCTATACAGCACTGATCACCACCGTTGCAGGTCTCATCGTGGGAATCATCGCCTACTTTGCTTATAACACCCTGGTTGCCCGTGTGGATAAAGTGATCAACAACATGGAAGCGGGAGCAACCGAGTTTATTGACCTGCTTAACGAACCTGCAAAATAACCTGTCGTGTCGCTAAAATCGAAAAACAGGGTCATGGATAATTTTGCCATGTCGGGCATGACCGACATCGTATTCCTGTTGCTGATCTTTTTTATGCTCACCTCCACCCTGATTGCCCCCAATGCCCTTAAAATGCTCCTGCCCAGCCGGGGAGAGGTAACCATCCAGTCGGAATCACGCATCCCCACAGTGACAATCCACAATGGCAGCAGGATTACAGTGGATGGCAGGACGGTAAGCATTGATGAACTTGGCATGGTCCTTGAAGCCAGGTTACTGGGAACACAGGAACCCACTATCAAAGTAATCACCGCCCCGACCGTTTCAGTGGGTGACGCAGTGAAGGTCATGAATGTGGCTGCAGAAAGGAATTATACGGTGGTATTAAAGCAACTGTAGTGGCACTTGAATCGAGAAATAAGACCAACAAGAACTTCGCCATGTCGGGCATGACCGACATCGTATTCCTTTTGTTGATCTTTTTCATGCTCACCTCCACCCTGATTGTTCCTGCAGCCCAGGATGTGGCGCTGCCCGAAAGCAACAACCAGACACAGGCCAACCCCGTACTGGTGGTTTCCATCGACCGGTACAAGACCATCTCGGTGGATGACCAGGTGTATGCCATCGGGGAACTGGAAGGGGTGCTCCGGAAGAAACTGGAGGGCTATGGTGAGGCACCCACGGTCAGGCTCAATGCAGACAAGGACCTGAACATGGAAGAGGTGTTTGTGTTCCTGGATATTGCCAAAAGAAACAGGTACAAGGTCATCCTTGGGACCCGACCTTCAGGATAACAACAAAGGATCATGAAGATTAACCGTAAAGGCCTTCTGGCAACCATCATCTACCATTTGCTGCTATTGCTGCTGTTGGTGTTTGCCGGACTGAGATATCCCGATCCGCCACCGGAAGAGGAAGGGATCCTGGTCAACTTTGGCACCGATGACAGTGGATTCGGGGCGTTCGAACCCCGGGGGGATGACCAGCAGGCAGGTGATCCCGACCAGCCTGTAGTCGATGAAACGGAAGAGATCATGGAGGAGGTAGCCGATCCGATTCCAGCCGAAACCTACACCCCGGTAGAAACCACCCCGGTGGACCAGACCCAGGATGTGGAAGAGGTTGAGGTGAAAGAGGAACCCAAGCCCACCCCGGAAGAGATTCAGCGGGAACGAGAAGAACAAGAGCGCATTCAGCGTGAACGAGAGGAACAGGAGCGGATAGAGAGAGAACGATTGGAACAGGAGCGAATTGAGCGCGCGCGCCGGGAAGAGGAGGAACGCCAGGAAAGGGAGCGTCAGCAACAGGCTGAACGGCTCAACAACCTGGGGAAAGATGCCTTCGGAAACCAGGGAGTGGGTGAAACGGAAGGCTCCCAGGGGGAAGCCGGGGGAACCGGGAACCAGGGAGATATCAACGGGAGCCCGGATGCCGACAGGTACGGGACCGGCGGGGGACTGGGGGATGGAATATCTTTCGGGGGACTGGGTTCAAGGAGAGGCAGTGTACCAAAACCCAACCTGGCAGCGTGTGAAGTCACCCAGAAGATCGAGATCCTTGTGGATATCCAGGTGGACCGGGACGGGAAGGTGATCAGCGCCATTGTGAAGAGTGCCACCTACCAGGACAAATGCATTTGGGACACTGTGATCAAAGCAGCCAAAATGAGCAGCTTCTCAACCGACCAGAATGCCAACTACAGGCAAACCGGCTGGATCAGGTACATCATAGTGCCTTAAGGGCGTCCCAGATCATTTTCGTGGCAGCCACAAGTATGGCTGTAAGAACAAACCAGCGGATCAAAGATGCTCCCCATTTAACGGCAATTTTGGTACCCAGCCAGGCCCCGGTCATATTCCCAACAGCCAGAAGAAGCCCCATCCATAGGTGCACATCCCTGTGCAGGAAAAAGATGAGCAATGCCACAGGGGTATAGAGCAGGATCACGAACAGTTTCAGTGCATTGGCCTTGACCAGTTCGAAACCGCTTCCCAGTACCAGGCTCGTCAGCAGGAAGAAACCCACACCCGCCTGGATAAATCCTCCGTAGATCCCTACGAAAAAGAAGATCACCGCCTGTACCCAGTATGGGATCGGCGGATGGGATTCATGGCTGTTGATCCACCGGCTGGGTTTAAGCAGGATCATAAAGAACACCAGGATCATCACCCCTGCAATGGCCAGCTTCATCACCTCGTCGTTCAGGTTCACAGCAATAAACGCCCCGGCTATTGCCCCTGCAGCTGCAGGAATTCCCACCCTGAAACCCGAGGGGAAATCCATTACCTTCTCCTTATGGAAACTGGAAACACCCACCACATTCTGGAGAAAGATCGCAATCCTGTTGGTCCCGTTGGCCATGTTCGGGGAAAGTCCCAGTGCCATCAGGACCGGCAGGGTGATCATCGATCCGCCTGCTGCCATGGTATTGATGATCCCCGCTACGATACCAACGGCGATGACCAGGATATAGGTATACCACTCCATGCAGGGGGATTAGGCAAACATGGGATAATCGCTCATGAGCTCATTCACCTCGTGCCGGACTTTTTCAATACACTGTTTATCATCAATGTTCATGATCACCCGGTCGATCAGTTCCACCACGACCGGAATCACATCCTCCCTGACGCCCCTGGTGGAGATGGCCGGGGTTCCCACCCTGATCCCGCTGGTCTGGAAAGGTGACCTGGAATCGAACGGAACCATATTCTTGTTCACGGTGATGTCAGCTTCCACCAGGATATTCTCCACCTGCTTCCCGGTGATCTCTTCTGTTTTGGTCCTCAGGTCGATGAGCATGGAGTGGTTGTCAGTCCCGTCCGAAACCACCTTGTACCCCTGCTTCATGAAGGCATCTGCCATGGCCTTTGCATTCTTTTTCACCTGTTTCTGGTAAACCTTGAAGTCATCGCTGAGGGCCTCCCCGAATGAAACCGCTTTGGCGGCTATGATGTGTTCCAGCGGGCCTCCCTGGATACCGGGGAAGACCGCCGAATTGATCAGTGATGACATTTTCCGGACCACCCCCTTTTTGGTTGCCCTTCCCCAGGGATTCTCAAAATCCTTCCCGATGAGGATGATCCCTCCCCTTGGGCCCCTCAGGGTTTTGTGGGTGGTGGAGGTAACAATATGCGCATGTTTCAGGGGATTGTCCATCAGACCGGCTGCGATCAGGCCTGCAGGATGGGCCATGTCCACCATGAAAATGGCCCCGATTTTGTCAGCAATCTCCCGCATGCGTTTGTAATCCCACTCCCTGGAGTATGCCGATGCCCCCCCTATCAGCAGTTTCGGCTTTTCCTTCAGTGCAGCAGCCTCCATGGCATCATAGTCCACCCTCCCGGTTTTTTCATCCAGACCGTACGATACCGCCCGGTAAAGGATCCCTGAACTGTTCACTGGGGAACCATGAGAGAGGTGGCCGCCATGGGACAGGTCCAATCCCATGAAAGTATCGCCCGGTTGCAAACACGTGAGGAAAACAGCCATATTGGCCTGGGCCCCTGAATGAGGCTGGACGTTGGCAAATTCTGCTCCGTAAAGCTGGCACAAACGGTCAATGGCCAGTTGTTCTACCTCATCGATCACTTCGCACCCGCCATAATACCTGTGGCCAGGGTATCCTTCTGCATACTTGTTGGTGAGGCATGACCCCATGGCCTCCATCACCTGGGTGCTCACGAAATTCTCAGATGCAATGAGTTCGATCCCCCGTTTTTGGCGGTTGTGCTCATGATCAATGAACGTGAAGACATCAATATCCCTTTTCATGTGTATCAGGTTAAAAATGGAATTTTTACATTGATCCCCAAATTTAAGCTTTTGCTTTTGTAATAATGTGCAATCTGAATCGTCTTTTATAAAAACTTGCCCATGCTCCTCAACAAGATGAAACAATCCCTCCGCATCCTTCTCAAAGAAAAAAGGATCACCCTGATCAACATCACCGGACTCTCCATCAGCCTTGCCTGTGCCCTCTTTATGCTGCTCTGGGTGGAACATGAACTCAGTTTTGACCGGTTCCACGAGGATTTCAGGCAGCTTTACCGGGTGGAAGAGGACCAGTTCTACACCGGCGAAGAACCCTACCATGTAAATGTCACTCCCTATGTTTCAGGACCCGTATGGAAGGAGGAAGTACCGGAGATCATCGAACAGTGCCGGATGGAGTACCGGGGAGGGGCACTTTTTACCAGCGGGGAGAACCGGTTCTATGAAGGGGGAATTGTAGCGGTGGACTCATCGTTCTTTGACATGTTCTCCTTTCAGTTCAAATCGGGCAATGCTGCCTCCAGCCTGAGGGATCCCTATACCATGGTCCTTACCGAAGAGCTTGCTACAAAATATTTCGGGGATGAGGATCCCATCGGCCAGACCATCCTGATGAACCAGGAACATACCTTTACTGTCTCAGGGGTGGTTAAGAAGCTTCCCACCAACACAGTCCTTGACTTCAATGTACTGATACCCTGGAGTTTTATTCAATCTAACAACATGTACGAGGATAACTGGGGCTCCAATTCCATCCTCACTTTTGTGAAGCTCCATGCCACCAGTGCGGATACGGTGGTAAACCGGAAGGTCACCGAAGTGACCGGCAAATACAAGGAAAACAACACCATTGATTACATGGTGGCTCCCCTGTCCAGGATACACCTGCACTCCTACTTCGGGTATGGCACATCTCCCGGAGCCATCCTTTACGTCTATATCTTTTCGGCCATCGCACTGTTTGTATTGCTGATCGCCTGCATCAACTTCATGAACCTCTCCACAGCACGCTCCTCTGTCCGGGCCAAGGAGATCGGGCTGCGCAAAGTGAATGGAGCATCCAGGGGACACCTGGTCCGCCGGCACCTGTCAGAATCGCTGATCCAGACCACTGTCTCAGTTATCCTGGCCTTTCTGCTGGTCATGATACTGCTGAACAAATTCAACCAGGTATCCGGAAAAGAGATCCACCTGGAGAACCTCTTCTCCCTGCAGTATATCCTGGGGATCCTGGGGATTCTGGTCATCACCACACTTCTGGCCGGCAGCTACCCGGCCCTGTTCCTCTCCGCCATGAAACCCGTAAAGGCCATCAGGGAGCAGGGGGACCAAAAAACCGGAAGTGGATTGCTCAGGAAGGTCCTGGTGGTCTTCCAGTTTTCCCTGGCAGTTCTTCTGATTACGGGCGCACTCATTGCCTCCAGGCAGCTGAATTACATGCGCAATGCAGACCTGGGATTCAACAAAACGGACCTGGTAACCATCCGGCTCAGGGGGAACCTGACCCAGGAATATGAGATGCTGAAGCAGGAGTTGTCAAAAATCCACGGCGTGATCAGTACCACCGCATCCGTTCAGCCCCCCTACCGAATCGGAAGCAATTCCGGCGGGATCGGTTGGGAAGGAAAGGATCCAGAGCAGAGCCTCCTGGTTTCATTTACCGGTGTGCACTATGATTTCATCAAGACCATGGGGATCACCCTGCAGTCGGGACGCGATTTCTCAGGGGAATATCCCGGTGATATGTATGCAGACACCACTGCCAGCTTCATTATCAACCAGACCCTGGCTGACATCATAGGGAAGGAAGAGGTGCTGGGCATGGAGCTCCGGTTTGTGGGTGCCACCGGCCAGATCGTAGGGATCATGGAGGATTATCATTTCCAGCCTCTGGGCAATGATATTGAACCGGTGGCCCTGGCTCCCGTTAACCTGCCTGAAATCCCGCTCCAGAATATGATCCTCAGGCTGGAGCCGGGGGATCCTGCGGGTACCCTGCACCTGATCGAGGAAAAATGGGTTAAACTGCTGCCCCAGTACCCCTTTGAGTCAACCTACGTATCTGAAGTGATCGACAATATGTACCGTGCGGAAGAGCGCATGTCCACGCTGCTGAAAATATTCACCGTGGTGGCAATCATCATCGCCTGTCTGGGGCTTTTTGCACTGGCTTCATTCACTGCCCAGAGAAGAACACATGAGATCGGGATCCGGAAAACCCTGGGGGCCATGGAGAGCCAGATCATCCTGATGATGATCAGGGATTTCTCCCTGTACATCATCATTTCGCTGGTCATTGCCATTCCTTCAGTGTGGTTCATCGCAAAATGGTGGCTCAACGAATTCTCATTCAGGATCGAACTGAAAGCCGGCATCTTCCTGTTTTCATCACTGGTGACAGCTGTGGTTGCCATCCTTACTGTCCTCTACCATGCCATCAGGACGGCCCGTACCAACCCGGTGAACGCACTCAGGCATGAATAGGCTTGCTTCGCAAGCGGATATTGGGTATTGGGTAGGTTGCTCACTGGTGGGCATTAGGGATTAGGGGTTTGATCAGGCAAAGAGGAGCTGGTGCAGCAGGAAGAGCGCTGCGGCAACCAGGGCTCCTGCAAAAGGGCCTGCTACAGGGACCCAGGCGTAGGACCAGTCACTGCCCCCCTTGTGTTCCATGGGGAGCAGGGCATGCATGATCCTGGGACCCAGGTCACGGGCCGGATTGATGGCATATCCTGTGGTCCCTCCCAGTGAGAGGCCGATGGCTGTCACCAGAAGTGCCACAGGAAGTGCACCCAGGGTTCCCAGACCAATTTTTGTCTCCTGCACTCCCTCCACTGAAATGGTTGGATTGGTGATATACAGGATCACAAAGATCAGCACGAAGGTGCCGATCACCTCACTGATGAAATTGCTCCCGGTCTTCCTGATGGCAGGTGCGGTGGAAAAGCAAGCCAGCTGGGCATCAGGATCCCCGGTCCGGTTGAAATGGTGCCGGTAAAAGAGCCAGACGGTGAATCCCCCTGCAGCAGCACCGGTCATCTGCGCCAGGACAAAGGGGACCACCTTCAGCCAGGGGAACAGACCGGACACAGCCAGGCCCAGGGTAACAGCCGGATTAATATGCGCCCCGGAAACCGGACCTGCAACCGCCACTCCCACGAAGACTCCCAGCCCCCACCCCAGGGAAATTACGATCCAACCGCTGTTATGGCCTTTGGTCTCTTTCAGCACCACGTTGGCAACCACACCATTGCCCAGCAGGATGAGCAGGAAGGTGCCGATGAATTCTGCAATGATCTCGTTCATGGATTGGGGATTGGAAATTGGTTATTGGTTATTGGAAATTGGTTATGGTTAATGGTTATTGGGTATGGGTTATGCGTCGGGGGATTCCCATGAGCCGGAACGGGAAACGGCCTTCTCCCATCCCCTTTTCAGGGATCTCCTCTTATCTTCCTCAATATTACAGGTAAAGGTCCGGTCCACCGCCCATTGCTTCCTGATCTCATCCACTGAGGACCAGAAGTCCACAGCCAGGCCTGCCAGGTAGGCAGATCCAAGTGCGGTGGTTTCAATGCATTCGGGCCTGACCACCGGGTTCCCGGTCAGGTCTGCCTGGAACTGCATCAGCAGGTCATTCACCACAGCACCTCCGTCCACCTTCAGTTCCCCGATCCTGATGCCGGCATCATCCTCCATAGCACCCATTACATCATGGACCTGGAATGCAATGCTTTCCAATGCAGCCCTGGCAATGTGCCCCGCCGTCACCCCGCGGGTGATCCCGGCTATCATCCCACGGGCATAGGGATCCCAGTGGGGGGCTCCCAGGCCGGTAAATGCGGGCACCAGGAACACACCCCCGTTGTCCTCTACGGTTTCTGCCAGCTCCTCCACCTCGGAAGATTCTTTTATGAGTCCAAGGCCGTCCCTCAGCCACTGCACAACAGCACCACCGATAAAGATGCTTCCCTCCAACGCGTAAGTGACCTTTCCCTCCAATTGCCATGCAATGGTGGTAACCAGATTGTTCCTGGAGCGGACCGGCTTATCACCTGTATTGCACAGGATGAAACATCCCGTTCCGTAGGTACACTTCACTGAACCCTGATCAAGGCACATCTGGCCAAAGGTAGCCGCCTGCTGGTCACCGGCGATCCCTGCAATGGGGACCGGGTGTGACAGAATGGATGATGTGGTCTCACCATATACCTCCGATGATGACCTTACTTCAGGCAACATGTTTTCAGGAATTCCGAACAGTTCCAGAAGTTCAGGATCCCAGGAAAGTGTATTGATATTGTACAGCATGGTCCTGCTGGCGTTGGTCACATCGGTCACGTGGACCTTGCCCCCTGTCAGGTTCCAGATCAACCAGGAATCGACAGTACCCAGAACCAGTTCTCCTGCCGCTGCTTTCTCCTGAGCACCGGATTCGTGCTCCAGCATCCATTTCCATTTGGTGGCAGAGAAATAGGCATCCACAACCAATCCTGTCTTCTCACGGATGACCTCCTCATGTCCCCCGGCCTTCAGATCCTCGCAATAGCCAGCTGTTCTCCTGTCCTGCCACACGATGGCATTCGAGAGGGGTGCACCTGTTTTCCGGTCCCAGATCAATGCTGTTTCCCGCTGGTTGGTGATCCCAATGGCAGCCACATCAGCAGCCCCGATCCCGGCATTACGCAATGCGTCATGCATTACCCTCAGCTGCGATTTCCAGATATCCATAGGATCATGCTCCACCCACCCCGGCTTTGGAAAGATCTGCCTGAATTCTTTCTGCGCACTCCCCTTTATCTTTCCTGAATGGCTGAAAACAATAGCCCTGGAACTGGTGGTACCCTGGTCGATGGCAAGGATGTATTTTGACATGGTTAGTGGGTATTGGTTAGTAATTATTGGTTAGTAGTTAGTGGATTAGTAGTAGCTAACAGTTGAGGAGGTAGGAACAGGCCAGCTTGGTGTATTCTCTCACCTGGTTACTCTCCCACGCTTTGTCATGCCCTGCCTCTTCAGCCATAATCCGGGCCACCCTGGGCGCCATTTCAATACTCTCACGCGCATCCAGCTGAAGGGCCCGGATCCGTCTTGAAAGAAAGTCCTCCACGTTCCGGGCCATCTCTTCCCTCAATGCCAGGATAACCTGTGCCTTGATCACAGAGAGTTTTTCACTGATCACTTCAGCCATACCGGGATCCCCTTCAATCAGTTCGGTTATCTTCTTCCTGTCTGCGCCATACCAGTAATATGGATCCTGAGGATCTGCACCATTTGAAAATCCATGGATCCTGAGGTTGCTTGTCACTGAATCCCGGAGTGGCAGACCAGACCTTTGGGCCGCCCTGTTCACCACATCTTCTGCCATCCTGCGGTAGGTCGTCCATTTGCCACCGGTAATGGAGACCAGACCGGACTCAGATACCAGGATCACATGACTCCTGGAGATCTCCTTGGTCCTTTGCCCTTCACGCGGTGGGGCTGCCAGGGGACGTAATCCGGTAAATACACTGAGGACATCCTCCTTTTGAGGGGGAGGAACCAGGAAACGTCCGGCAGTTTCAAGGATATACTCCACCTCCTTCTCTTCAGCATGGGGTTCCAGTTCAGCCACCTGTTTCTCCACATCTGTGGTCCCCACAACAAGCCTGTTATGCCAGGGAACAGCAAACACCACCCTTCCGTCGCTGGTCTTGGGGATCATCAGGGCATTGGTTCCATTGAGGAATTTCCGGTCCATTACCAGGTGGATCCCCTGGCTGGGTTTCACCATATCCCTCATCCCGGGATTATCCATTTTCAGGATGCTGTCCACAAAAACTCCGGTAGCATTTATCACACCCCTCGTTCTGACATTCAATTGCTTTCCGGTTTCCATATCCACAGCAGATACTCCGTTAATCCTGTCATCCTCCTTCTGCAGACCGGTCACCTTGCAATAGTTCAGCACCACTGCACCATTGTCCCGTGCTGTCTGGAACAGGTTGATTGCCAGCCTTGCATCGTCAAACTGGCAGTCGTAATAACGTACTCCCCCGCATAACCTCCTCTTCTTAATACCGGGCAGTGCCTCTCTAGTCCGTTGCCTGGACAATGGTATGGAACGTCCGATTCCCAGCTTTCCGGCCATCAGGTCATACAGGGTCAGCCCGATTGTATAGAAAGGGACACCCCACCAGGAATAGCACGGGATGACAAAAGCCTGGTCCCTCACAAGGTGTGGTGCATTCCGCTTCAGCCTTCCCCGCTCGCGCAAGGCTTCCATGACCAAGGGGATGTTTCCCTGGGCCAGGTACCTGACACCTCCGTGAACCAGCTTGGTGCTTCTGCTGGAAGTCCCTTTGGAAAAATCATCCTGTTCCAGCAAAAGGGTTCGGTACCCCCTGGTAGAAGACTCAATGGCGGCACCCAGCCCCGTGGCCCCTCCACCGATAATCACAAGATCCCATGTGGATTGTTGTTCCTCAACCTGTTTGATTATGTCTTTCCTGTCTGTTATCAAAAGTTCAATATTAGATGATAAATCTGCCTGGAAGGCTCTTTGTATATCCCTTCAGCTCTTCCTTCATTTTCCCGAGGATCTCCTGGTAGTCCGGGTCCCCTGCCAGGTTGACCTCCTCTCCCGGATCCGCCTCCAGGTCATACAACTGATCCGCATCGAAATAGCCAGGCCTGGTTCCGTAAGAGCCATGCTCGGCAATGCCACCTCCAGGTATCACCTCCAGGTGACTGAATGGTTTTCCCGGATCTTCATTCGCGATGCCCAGGTTCATGATTCTTCGTACCTGGTTATAGCGTTCCAGTGCAGCGGCCCGTTCCTCCAGGCTCCAGTTCTCCGCGTATCCGGGGTAGCGGACCGCATAATATTTATATTTCCCTTTAATGACGGCCCTGGCATACCCCAGTTCGAAAAAAAGCGTCTCCCTGGATTGAATGGTTTTTCCTTCCAGGGCATCCAGGAAGCTGAACGCCATCCATGTCCCCCGGTATCGATTCCGAACCGGCCATCTGGAGTATGGTGGGGGCAAAATCCACGTTTGAAACTTTGGCATTGCAAACCGCCCCGCAGGGGAATCCCCCGCTCCTCCAGACGATGCTCGGATTAAATACCCCTCCCTGGTAAAGGGTGCCCTTGCCGTGCTGCCCGTGGTCATTGAAGAAGAAAATAATGGTGTTCTCAAGAATACCGTGCGAATCCAGCCGTCTGATCAGGGCACCCAGCGCATCATCCAGCCAGAGGACATTCTCCCTACGAGTCCCCTCCAGCCCGGCCTTCCTTATCCTCTCGGGAATGTTTCACGTGCCGGCAGCACATCCGGGGCCTCCTCAAGGATCCCCCTGGCTGTGATCCGAGGATCGGCATTCCAGGAGTGGTTTGCATCGGTGGGACCATGTGGGACCGTAGTGGCAAAATAGAGAAAAAACGGCCGGTCATGGTTTTGGTCAATGAATTCCAGTCCTGCCTGGGTAATCCAGTCCAGATTATGTACGGCCAGCTTTGCCAGGCCAGTCCAAGTGGGATTGTTATGGATTAAAGCCCCGGCGTAGTCAAACCCGCATGCCAGGACTGCATCCCTGTCAATCCGGTAATTATCCTCAACTTTGGCCCTGATCTCCGGATCCAGGGGATCCGCATTATAGTCGGGGAACTGGTAGATCCCCCTGGCCTCAATGACATGGTTTTTTCCCACCATGCCGGTTGCATACCCAATTCTCTTCATATAGTGCGGAAGCGCGCTGTCGGCCGGGGTAATGAAGGAATTCCACTGGATCACCGTCTGTCCCTCCTCTGCCTCCGTCTTGCGGAGGAATTCCCTGTTGGTGGCCCTGCTGGCATACCTGCCTGTGAGGCAGTTATACCGGCTCGGAGTGCAAACCGGAGATACCACATACTGGTTCATCATCAGCGTACCCTCGGCAGCAAGCCGGTCCATGTTGGGAGTCAGGTTCTTCCCCTCTCCCTGGGGAAGGCAATTGAACATCTCCGGAAACATGTCGTCGGCAATGAAAAAGAGGATATTCGGAGGCCTGACCGGTTCCTTTATGCAGCTATTTGAAAGTATCACCAGGGAAAACAACAATAAGGTCAATATTTTCACCGACCTGAGTACTTTGAACAGACACCTCATGAGCTTGGATGATATAGGGTTTCTGCTAATTTAACTTTATATATCCGTATTTCTCGAATAAAATAAGCAGGAATTCGGATCAGCTCCAAGACTTTCTTAATTTTGACCTGGTTTGCCATAAAATTGCATAGACTATGAACAAGTCAAACGTCACACATCCTTGGAATACGTACATGATGCTTGCTGCTGTGTACCTTTTAACTGCAGCGAACATGTCCGGACAATCCGGTACCAGGACAATTGATTTTCCGGATATCCCCGGGTACAGAACCCTCAAATGCGACCTGCATATGCATACGGTGCTTTCAGACGGTTCGGTCTGGCCTGATATCCGGGTAAAGGAGGCACTGAAAGACGGACTGGATGCCATTTCGATTACCGATCATCTGGAATACCAGCCACACAGGGAGGATATCCCCCACCCCGACCGGAACCGCAGTTATCAGCTTGCCCTTGAATCTGCCAGGGGAAAAGACCTGCTGATCATCAACGGAGCGGAGATCACACGCTCAATGCCCCCCGGCCATGCCAATGCGATCTTCGTGAAGGATGCCAATGCACTCAACCTGGAGGATGTGATGGATGTTTTCAGGGAAGCAAAAAGACAGGATGCCTTTGTATTCTGGAACCATCCCCACTGGACAGCCCAGCAGCCCAACGGGGTAGCAACGCTGCTGGAAATGCATCTCGAGCTGATCTCGGAAGGACTGATCAGCGGGATCGAGGTATACAATGAGAACACTTACTCGGATGAGGCCCTTCAGATCGCACTGGACCATGACCTGGCCATCCTTGGGAATTCCGATATGCACGGGCTTATCGACTGGATGTATGACGTACCTTCAGGTCACCGCCCTGTCACCATGGCCTTCGCCAGTGAGAAAAGTGAAGAAGCGCTCAAAGAGGCTCTTGAACAAAAAAGGACGGTGGTATGGTTTGACAACACCCTGGTGGGTAATGCAGATTACCTGGTCCCGTTGATCGAAGGATCGCTGGTGGCTGAAAGCCAGAAAGCTTCACTGGTCAGAAACGTGGTCATTACAAACAATTCGGATGCCACATACATCCTGGAGAACCGGTCGGAGTTTACGCTGCACAACCAGGCTTCAGTATTCACCCTGGAGGCTCACAAACCGACCCTTGTACAGGTAAAAACAGTTGAGAAGCTTGATTCCTTCAGCCTCCGGTTTGTGGTTCTCAATGCCATTACCGCACCAGGAAAGCATCCGGAAATTGAGGTAGTGGTCGATTAAAACCTTCCGGACCAGTTCAGGGATTATTCAATAAGTTGCTATATTGGAGGGATGTCAACACGAACCTGCTAATACTACCAACATGGAAAACATCAACAAATCACTGTTGTTCAACGCCAGTTGTACAGCATTGGTCGTTACTGCATTGACTTTTGCCACCAGGGCCGGGATGATCGGCGACTGGAGTACCGAATTCGGTCTCACCAAAGAGCAGGTGGGCTGGATCGTAGGCACAGCCTTCTGGGGGTTTACACTGGCCATGATCTTCGGTGGTCCGCTTGTGGATGTGATCGGCATGAAGCGGATCATTTACGTAGCCTTTGCCGGACATGTGGCCGGGATCCTGCTCACCATTTTCGCCCAGGGATTCTACAGCCTTTTCTTCTCAACGCTACTTATCGGCATCGCCAACGGGAGCGTTGAAGCCGCCACCAATCCACTGATCACAGCCATGTACGTGGATGATAAAACGAAAAAACTGAACCAGTTCCATGTCTGGTTCCCCGGGGGAATCGTGATCGGTGGCCTGCTTGTATTTGCGCTTGACAGGCTGGGATACGGTTGGCGCCCCCAGATGGCAGCCATGCTGATCCCTACATTGATTTACGGGATACTGTTCTTCAGGCTCAAATTCCCGGAAACCGAACGGGTCAGTGCCGGATTCTCCTACAAAGATATGCTGAAAGCAGTGGTATCCCCTCTCTTCCTTTTTATGGCAGCTTGCATGCTTCTTACTGCAGCCACTGAACTGGGCTCCAACCAGTGGATGACCGCCCTGCTTGAGAATGTGATGGAGAAGGAGGGCCTCAACTCCATCCTCCTGCTGGTCTGGATCTCAGGGATTATGGCAGTCGGGCGATCTGTGGCAGGACCCATTGTACACAGGCTCTCCCCCAGCGGCGTGTTGCTGGGATCGGCCATCTTCTCAGGCATCGGTTTATACCTTCTGAGTATTTCAACCGGGTACTGGAGTTTTGGTGCAGCAGCAGTTTTTGCCATAGGAATTACCTACTTCTGGCCTACCATGCTGGGATTTGTGAATGAAAACATCCCCAAAAGCGGTGCCCTGGGCCTGGCCGTCATGGGTGGGATCGGGTTCCTGGGCGGAGCCATTGCCCAACCCTTGCTGGGGAAAATCTACGATCTGAAGCTGGAATCACTGGGGAATGAACTGGCTGCCGGATCAGAAACACTCCGGACAGTCATTGTGCTTACTGTTGTGCTCACCGTAGCCTTCATATTTCTCCATATCCGGCAGCGCAGAAAAATCACCTGATTCTCATCAAAAGAGCTTTGCAGTTATGAAAATCCTGAATCGACTATTCACCATTGGCATGATATGCATCATTTGTGCAGGATGCTCCATAAACCAATCACCTTCCTCCAGGGAAATAATCCCGTTGGAAGATGACTGGAAATTCAAGAATGAAGAGGTTGCCGGAGGTGAACAAAGCAGCCTGCCAACGGATGATTGGGAGACCGTTTCGGTGCCCCATGACTGGGCCATTTCAGGTCCCTTTGATATAACAATCGACCAGCAGGAGATTATGGTCACGGAAGACGGGGAAAGGGTCCCGAAAATGCGCACCGGGCGGACAGGAGGCCTTCCCCATGTGGGAACCGGCTGGTACCGGAAAACGATCTCAATACCCGGTTCTCTCAGTGACAGGAGGATCTTCGTTGAATTCGACGGGGCCATGAGCCATGCACAGGTCTACCTGAATGGCACTTTCGTGGGGGAGTGGCCATACGGGTATGCCTCCTTTGGATTTGACCTGACTCCCCAAGTGGAGTTTGGCAAGGACAATATCCTGGCTGTCAGGCTGGAAAACAAGCCTGAATCCTCCCGGTGGTACCCGGGTGCAGGGATTTACCGGCATGTAAGGCTGGTGGTCACCTCACCTATCCATGTGAAACAATGGGGAACTTACCTGACCACGCCCGGGATTGAAAACGGCGATGGCACGGTGAACCTTGCCACCACCATCATGAATCATACGGGAGTCTCCCAAAATGTGCAAGTGGAAACCTCCATTCTTTCAGAGGATGAAACCATTGCCGCCAGCTCTATCACTGAGGTGGAGGTTGGTGAAGAAACCAAAGTCATCCAGGAGCTGGTTGTCCCGCAACCCAGGCTCTGGTCCACCGAAACACCCGTTCTTTACAAAGCGGTTACCCGGATCCTGGAAGGAGAAAAAGAGCTGGACAAATATGTCACTCCCTTCGGTTTCAGGTACTTCGAGTTCACCAGCGACAACGGTTTCTTCCTCAACGGGAAAAGGGTCCAGTTGAACGGGGTGTGCCTGCACCACGATCTGGGACCCCTGGGGGCAGCCGTGAACCTCTCCTCACTTCGTCACCGCATGAAACTGTTTCAGGAGATGGGCTGCAACTCCATCCGTACCAGCCACAATCCCCCAACACCGGAAATGCTTGACCTGGCTGATGAGATGGGTTTCCTGGTCATTGACGAATCGTTCGATGAATGGACATACCCCAAATGCGCCAACGGGTACAATACCCTTTGGGATGAGTGGGCCGAGAAGGACATGGTGGCCATGATCCACCGTGACCGCAACCACCCTTCGGTGTTCATGTGGAGCATCGGGAACGAGATCCGGGAACAGGGATTTGACTGGGGGGCTGAAGTGTGCCAGTTCCTTGTGGATATCTGCAAGCGTGAAGATCCCACCCGACCCACCACAGCAGGATTCAACCAGTGGCAGGGGGCCATCGCCAATGGGTTTGGTGATATTGTGGATGTTCCCGGCTGGAACTACAAACCCCAGCACTACAACTTCATCCACCAGAAATTCCCCCACTGGACCATGTATGCCAGCGAAACAGCCTCCACTGTCAGCTCAAGGGGTGCTTTCTTCCTTCCTGCCGAGGAGAAGATCCATTATACACGGGAACCTTATCATTCCAGTGCCTACGATATGGAATTCCCGACCTGGGCCACCTCCCCCGACCGGGAATTTGCAGCCCAGGACTCCTTCCCCTTCATGGCCGGGGAATATGTCTGGACCGGTTTTGACTACCTGGGCGAGCCCACCCCCTACAACATCCAGTGGCCTTCAAGAAGCTCCTATTTCGGGATCATCGACCTGTGCGGGATCCCCAAGGACCGCTACTACCTTTACCAGAGCAAATGGACAAACAAAGAGGTGCTTCACATCCTTCCCCACTGGAACTGGGAACCCGGGCAAAAGGTTTCCGTGCACTGCTATACCAATTTACAATACCGCCGAACTGTTCCTGAATGGCAAAAGTCTGGGTATCAAGGATAAAGACCCTTCCTCACTTTATACCACCTACCGTTTGGTCTGGGATGATGTGGCGTATGAACCGGGTGAGATCAAGGTGGTGGCCCTGGACCAGGATGACCAGCCGCTGAAAGAGGCGGTAAGAAAGACGTGCCGGAGATCCTGCAGGCATCCGGCTGGAACCGGACCGGACAACCATCCAGGCCGACGGGAAGGAACTGGCGTTTGTCACAGTATCGGTTGTCGATAAGGATGGAACGATCTGTCCCCTGGCCGATAACCTGGTTTCTTTCACTGTGGAAGGGAATGGGAGCCTGCATGCGGTGGGGAACGGTGATCCCACCAGCCTTGAATCCTTCCAGGAACCTTTCCGGAAGGCCTTTTACGGCCAGTGCATGGCCATTGTCCAGTCAACAGATACCAGGGGAGAGATCAACCTGCTGGCTGAGAGTGAAGGGCTTGAATCCCAGGAGATCGTCATAACCTCCACACATTAAAAAACAGGCACATCTGGAGTATTCCATCCCTTGTGCAGGAAAATGAAGAGGATCATCGCCTTTAACGGAAGTCCGCGGCCGGCCGGAAATACCGGGCACCTCCTGGATGCCTTTATCCGGGGTTCTGAAGAGAACAATGCAGCCACAGAAGTATACCATTCCCACCGGCTCGATGTGAAGGACTGCACCGGGTGCCTGCGGTGCAATGTACTGAAAAGGTGTTCACTTTCCGGGGACGACTGGGACATGCTGCAGTCAAAAATCCTGGAATCGGATGTGCTGGTATTCGCCTCCCCCATCTATTTCCACCACCTGCCCGCCTCCCTGAAGCGGGTGCTGGACCGCTTCCGCAGTTTTGCCCATGTGCAGATCACCCAATCGGGGCTTGTCCATACCCCTTACCGGGAATGGAAAAAAGATTTTGTACTGATCCTCACCCAGGGATCCCCCGATCCGGCTGATTCACAACCGGTCACCGATCTGTTTAAATACATCTGCAAGATCATGGGCCCGAACAACAGGCTCCATGTGATCACCGGCACCCGGCTGGCCATGGTGAACCATGTGGTAAAGACGGAGGATGAACTGCGGGGCCTTTACAGGAAAATGGAATTGCCTGAAAAGCTGGCTTCCGAAGATTTCCTGAAGAATTCCTCCCTGCTGGACCAGTGCCGGCAACTTGGTAATTCCCTTGCAAAAGATCATTAGAAAATAGTCTGATAATTATTACCTTGCAGCTTTTACATTCAATCATCCAAATCCACAATACAATGTATAAGAATAACACTCCAAGAATGGCCATCCTGCTGGCTGTGGCACTGATCTTTTCCACAATTTCAGCCGGATGCTCCAGTAATGCAGGCAAACCCGACTCCAATTTCAAAGGGGTTCAGATCGGTGTGATCACCTACAGCTGGCGAAGCATGCCAAGCACACCACAGGACATTATCAACTATTGCATTCAGACCGGGATAAGCTCCATCGAGCTCATGGGAAGCGTGGCGGAAGAGTATGCCGGCATACCAAAGGGTATCCCCAGGCCTAAGAATTTTAAAGAACTTTCACAGGAAGAGAAGGAAACATACCGCAAGGCCGGTGAGGAGACCAATCTGAAGATCAGTCAGTGGAGGAAAAGTGACGAGCCCGCTGAGAAGTACAAAGTCCTGAGGAAGATGTTCGATGATGCCGGAGTGAAGATCCACATTGTAAAATTCTCCCCTGCTGGCTGGTCCGATGAAGAGATCGACTACGCATTCGAATCTGCAAAAATATTAGGAGCCAAAGGTGTGAGCAATGAGATCGGGCATGATGCCTGCAAGCGGTTGGGGCCCTTTGCCGAAAAACACGGCATGTATGCAGTGTTTCACAACCACGGCCAACCCGGGGATCCAGCATTCGATTTCGAAGAATTCCTGGCCTACTCGCCCGCCAACATGCTCAACCTGGATGTGGGGCATTACTTTGGTGCCAGCGGGAAACACCCCAATGATCTGATCGAGAAGCTGCACGACCGCATCTACAGCATCCACCTGAAGGACAAGACCGCCAAGGATGCCGATCCGTCCGATACCAACGCCCCCTGGGGCGAAGGTGACACCCCCCTGGAGGACATCCTGAAACTGATCCAGAAGAACAAGTGGGACATCTACTGTGACATTGAACTGGAATACCAGATCCCGGAAGACTCGGATGCGGTAAAGGAGACAGGGAAATGCGTGGAGTACTGCAAGAACATCCTATTATAGTAAAGGTCTGAACCGCAGGAACTGAGCCTTTTGGCGAAGAACGTCGAAAGATATTGAACCAGGAGTGGCCCTGAGTGATGGGATTGCTCCTGGTTTTTATACTGAATTTGAGAATACAACCGCTAAATTATCCCGATGCCTGGAATCTTATGCCAACTACACAAACATCATCTATTTGCTCATTTGTACCACGCCATGTTTCAAAGGTGGTATCAAGAATGGTCTTCTGTTCTTCCATGGATTTGTCTTGAACCGAAAGCAATAGGTTTTTGAAACCCGGAGTTTTGTATTTCTTACGCTTCTCACCACCGAATTGATCTACAAAGCCATCTGAGAATATATAGATGGTATCCTGCTCCTTCAGTTTCATAGTATGGTTGGTAAATTCGGTTTCTGCAGCGTGAATCCCGATGGGTTGCGCATCTCCTTTCTGTTCAATAAGGTGATAGTCATTGTTTCCCTTCCTTATAATATAGAGTGGATTATAGGCTCCTGCGAACTCAATCTCCCTGCTATCACGGTCGATTATAGCAATGGCCATATCCATTCCATCTTTCTGTTCCTCGATCGTTCCCTTCTGGACCAGCATGTCCTTCACTTTCATGCGTAAACTTCCAAGAATCTCCCCAGGATTGTTTTTCCCGCATGTGGCTGCCTGCTCATTGAGCAAAGTGATTCCCAGCATACTCATAAATGCACCTGGTATACCATGTCCAGTACAATCAGCAACAACCACAACAAGCTTATTCCCACTTTCTCTTATCCAATAAAAATCCCCGCTTACAATATCCCTTGGTTTGAATAGCACGAAGTATTCAGGCATCACAGCATTCATATAGTCCTGGTGGGGCAGGACCGCAGATTGAATTCGTTGAGCGTAAGTAATGCTATCGGTGATCTTTTGCTTTTGTGCAACAAGCTGGTCACGCTGTGCCTCGATTTCATCGCGCTGTGCCTTAATCTCCGCGTTCACCTTTCGTAACTCCTGTTCGCTTCCCTTAATTTTTTCGTGGGCAAATTTCAATTCAAGATGCGTGTTGATCCTGACAAGTAACTCTTTCGCATTGAATGGCTTAATAACATAGTCAACAGCACCCAGTTCAAATGCTTTCACGATATCTTCCGGTTCTATCTTTGCCGTAAGGAAAATGACCGGGATATCCTTTGTTTCCTGAGAATCTTTCAGATGCATACAAGTTTCAAAACCATCCATCTCGGGCATCATGATATCCAGTAAAATAATATCAGGCTTAACCTCCTTAACAACCTTCAGAGCCTCCCTTCCATTTTTTGCTACAGAAATCCGGTATTCCTGCTCCATAAGGATTGATCCGATAAGCTGGATGTTCTTGGGTGTATCATCAACAATCAACACCATGGTATCTTGATTCTTGTGCTCCATAGTGCTATGTTATGCTATTCCAAGTATGATGTTGAAAAATGTGTCATTATGAAATCTTGAAGGTTTGTCCCTGTTCAGAGGCCCTATTTCACCATATGTATAAAAGCCTGCTACAGGCAGGTCGGGAAAATATTTCTTAAAGGCATCGTACTCTTCTTCCACCCTCGTTCCCAGGACCTGTTTACGAGATGCACAGGAAAAACAGAGTGCTGCAGAGGGATTTTTACCAGGATATCCTGTCACCGAGGACTTCACAGAAGTTTTCGTGGCCTCAACGATTTTATCTCTTGTTGAATGGGTTATCTGTATGGTTGAGCCCTTTGGGACATCTGCTACGAAAGTCAGGCTTCCGGTTTTCACATCAAAAACAGTTGGAGCCCTTAAATAGAAGCTATCAGTGTCCACCTCGAAAACTGCCAGTGGATAATCTCCCATGATTGTTGTGCCATCCAAATCTAAGCTTTCTCCAAGATGGTGCTTAAAAAACTCCAGGGCAGTATGATTATCGATTTCATATACCATGTTACCATCAGACCGTGTCACAACTGCCTTCTTCCCGATAGGGATCCATCCTGATTCCACACCGAAGGAATATAATAAAGGCCCTCCGATTAACATAAATGGAGCGGCATCCGTATATACCATGTCTTTGTGAAACTGACAAGTAAACTTGACCCTCCATTGATCACCGGCAGTGCCCCCGACTATGGGAAAATTCTCACCCAGACTCTGCCGCAATCCCTCAACCATCAGGTCCCCGTTTGCAGTCAGACCACTAGGAGTCGTGATGCATAATTCAGGATCCCGGCCAAGTTTCAGTTTTACTGAATCTGCTGCTTCCTTGATATTAGCTGCTGTATCCTTTGAAATTTCATCAGCTACTCCTGTTTTAAAATATAATTCATCCGAGCATAAAAGCATCAGGGTGACGGAATCATCTGTATATGCATGAACAGAGGACAGTTCACCATCGGTGGTACACCCGATAAGCTCAATTCCCGGATACATTTTGATGATCCTGTCCAGGATCAGAGGATGATTGTGATCAATACCCGCGAAGAGCAATCCTGCCTGGGGCATCAGATCCCCCAGTTGTTCATGGCATTGTTCAAGGACCTCTTTGATTGCTTCATTTGATTCAAGCTCCAGACTATGGGCAACTGCTGTTTTCAACATGATTTACTCCTTTCCGGTTGGTTGTACTTATTCTAATTGGTTTTTCATATGGCTGATCATCTCCGGGAATTTCCCGAGCGTTCCACGAATTAAATCCAGGTCAAATGTGTTGATCTGTTTTTCAAGGGTGCTGATCCAGGACACCAGTGGCACGTAATTGTAACTTTCGGCCACTTCACCTGTTCTCTTGGCAAAATTGCTTATATCTGTAATTACAGCGCTTTCTTCAATCTCCTCATAGAGAGGCATGATCTCCAATTCCAGTTTACTTAACAGTTCAGGCAAGTTTCCGATTGATTTATAGGACAGGATATCAATCGAAGGGTCATCGGTAAGTCCAGGCAGGCCAACTGTTCTCTCAGACTTTATCTCCTTTGCAATATCATGTTTCAGAAATTTCATTAATTCCGTAACCAGATCTGCCCTGCTGACAGGTTTTCGCAGGTGTCCATCACATAATTCCTTGATCTGTTCTTCTGACTGTTTCATGGCAGCTGCGGTCAGCGCTATCACCGGGATATTATTTATTTCAGGGTCTGCCTTTACCCTTGTTGTTGCTTCAAATCCATCTAAAACCGGCATTTTCATATCCATAAGCACCAGGTTTGGCTTATGCTTTTGAATACAGTCCAGCGCCTCTTCTCCATTCTCCGCTTCATAGATGGTGAAATCAAAATTCTCCAGGTATCCGTTGACAAGATTCCGGTTAAGTTCCACATCATCGACAATAAGGATCGATGCACGTTTGAATGTTACCTTATCCACATCAATTTTAGTTTCGCTCACCAGTTCTGATCTGTTTAAAGAAGACACGTCTATATTTCTGAGAACAACTGTGAATACACTCCCTTTCCCAACTTCGCTTTTGACGGAAATTTCCCCTTTCATCATATGAATGAGCTTTTCTGAAATGGCAAGACCAAGCCCGGTCCCACCGTACTTTGTATAAGCCTGGCCTTTCTGCTGTTCAAATGCGTTAAAAATTATCCCAACCTGGTCTTCAGGAATCCCGATGCCTGTATCTTCTACAGAGAATATCAGGTCCAGTTTACTTGTGTCTTTATCCGGGAACCGGTTGTGAACAGAGAGCTTTACGTACCCCTCCTCCGTAAATTTCACTGCATTCCCCACCAGGTTCAGGAGAACCTGGCGCATTCGGACCTCGTCAAGAATAAGTATATCAGGAAGGCTCTCATCAATTTCAATTATTAGCTCGATGCCCTTGTCATTTAACTTGGGAGTAAAAATATATTTCATCTCAAGGAAAAGACGATGTACGTCCACAGGCACATATTCCAGGTCCAGTTTGCCTATTTCAACTTTGGTCAGATCAAGAATATCATTAATCAGACCCAGTAACAATTTGCCGCTGGTTTGAATGGCGGAGAGGTTCTCCAGATGTTGTTCGTCAGTAATTGTATTGCATAATATCTCCGTGAAACCAAGAATCGCATTCATCGGAGTACGTATCTCATGGCTCATGTTTGCCAGGAAGAGGCTCTTCGCCTGGTTGGCTGCTTCAGCTGCTTCACGAGCCTCCAGCAAATCATGGTTTGCTTTTTCAATTTCTTCATGCAGGGTCTGGAACAGGATTGAATTCATATCCCACCTTGCTTCCAGTCTTTTACGGCTTTTGTCAAGGCGGTCCAGTTTATGCCTCAGAACCTGGTTTTCTTTCAGTAATTTTTGTACCGAATCATCACTTGACATTACTCTAATCCAAGTATTAGGTTGAAAAATGTGTCATTATGAAATCTGGCAGGTTTATCTCTTCCAAGAGGACCTATTTCCCCATAGGTATAAAAGCCTGCTACGGGCAGATCGGGAAAATACGCTGTGAAGGCATCGTACTCTTCTTCCACCCTTGTTCCCAGCACCAGTTTGCGTGATGCGCAGGAAAAACAGAGGGCTGCAGAGGGCATTTTGCCGGGATATGCGGTCACTGATGATTTCACAGAGGTTTTCGTTGCCTCCACGATTTTATCTCTTGTTGAATGAGTGATCTGGACAGTTGAGCCCTGAGGGACATTTCCAACGAATGTCAGGCTTCCATTTTCTTCATTGATAATAAATGGGGCCCTTAAATAGAAGCTTTTCTGGTCCTCCTCGAAAATAGCAAGTGGATAATCGCCAATGATTGCAAAATCTTTTAAACCTATGTTTTCTCCAAGGTGGTGCTTATAATAATCAAAGGCTGTATCCGTATCAATTCTATAAACCATGTTGTTATCTGATTTGGAAACTATGGCCTTTTTCCCGATGGGAATCCATCCTGATTCTACACCAAAGGAATATAATAGAGGACCACCAATTAGAATAAATGGAGCGGCATCTGTAAACACTTTGTTCTTGTGGAACTGGTATGTACACTTTAAATTCAGTTTATCACCGGCGGTGCCTCCAAATATGGGAAAACCTTCTCCCAGACTCTGCCGAAAACCTTCAAGCATAATGTCACCACTTGCAGTCAGACCGCTTGGAGTTGTAATACATAATGTAGGATCCTGTTCAAATTCCAATTTTACTGATTCTGCGGCATCCTTGATTCTAAATGCTGTATCCTTTGAAATTTCATCAGCCACTCCTGTTTTAAATTCTAATTCATCCGAGGAAAAAAGCATCAGGGTGATGGAATCTTCTGTATATGCGTGCACAGAGGATAGTTCACCATCCGTGGTACAACCAATAAGTTCTATTTCCGGATATACTGTATTAAGCCCGTTGAGAATTAGAGAATGATCGTGATCAATACCCGCGAAGAGAATTCCCGCCTGGGGCTTCAGGTCACCGAGTTGGTCGTGGCATTGTGCAAGTACTTCCTGTACTGCATCCTGGGAATCAAGTTCCAAACTATGGGCGACAGCTACTTTTAACATGATTTACTCCTTTCCTTTTATTTATATCTGGGGATCAATATCATTTTGCTTCATATGCCAGAAATGGGATTGTTTGTTGGGGCTATCAGACATTTGGAGTTGAGTTAGTTAAATGCAAGTTAACTCCTTCTTATGTCTGTGTCAAATAATGATAAGCCTCTTTGAACATACCTATGATGAATCCAGGGTGGCCAGGCATGACCTACAATCGTATTTGAAGCATTTATGGGAAAAGAATATGCAGAAATAAAAAAACCAGAATCGATGATCCTGGTCTTCTATTTGAGGAAATTGCTTTGGTGCCCAGGACAAGAATCGAACTTGCACGACCAAAAGCGGTCACTAGGCCCTCAACCTAGCGCGTCTACCAATTCCGCCACCTGGGCATATTAGTTGTAAGTTTATAAAGTTTAAATAAAGTTATAAAGTTGAAAGTCTGTTGAATTGAGAGCTTTTGACTTTTGACTTTATGAATTTGCTACTTTATGAACTTTTGACTTTAAGAACTTGCAACTTGCGGCAACTTTGTTGCCGCGTTGCCGCTTTGTGCCCAGAACAGGACTCGAACCTGCACATACTTGCGTATACTAGTCCCTGAAACTAGCGCGTCTACCAATTCCGCCATCTGGGCATTTGGGCAATTAACTATCTAAAGAACAATGCGGCCTTTTCCTGCTTCTCCAAATAATCTGGATGGCGGAATTGGCCTCCCCTCAAGCTGGCTCCTCCCTAAAATGATCCACCGGATCATTTTTTAACGGTCGGCCCTGCCATCTGGGCATATCAGTTGTAAGTTTATAAAGTTATAAAGTTATAAAGTTATAAAGTTGAAAGTCTGTTGAATTGAGAGCTTTCGACTTTTAACTTTATGAACTTGCACTTTATGAACTTAGTAAAGAACAACCCGAAAACCTTTTCGGGCTTTCGGGCTGCAAATATATGATTTTTTTGGATTCAGTGTGCCAGGTGCAAGGCAAATTATTTTTTCTCTTTCTTCACGCTGAATTTGTTCTCCTTCTCCGGTCTTGGGGCACCGGCACTTTTAAGCTGTCCCTTCAGCTGTTCGATGGAGGGTCTTTCGGCGGGACGGCCGGTTGATTTCTTCTCCCAGGTCACGTAATCCACATAAGCGATGAAAGTGTGGTCCCAACCTCCGGGGAGCATCTGTGTCTCCGCCCACCGGTATAGATCTTCTTCACCCAGGAGCCAGTTCACATGGTCCTCTTCATAGACGTCCACGTAATATCGTGTGTAGCTGAGACCTGTGAAATAGCATCTTCCGGTTTGATCGGTGAATTCCTCCGCCACCGCTTTGGTGTAGTCGGCCTCAAACCAGTCATCCTCGGAAGCGAACAGGACCACGCTGGCACCTTCTATCAGGTAATCATCCATGATTTCCCTCACTTCAATGGTAAGTTCGGATCCGGTCACCTCAACTACAAAGGAGGCCACACTGACCTTTCCGTCATACCCGTGGGCCCTCAGGGTTACATCATAGAATCCCGGGTCGTAGTAGTAGTGCAACACATTGTATGCTGATGCAGATGTGCCATCTCCCATGGTCCAGTCTGCATAGCTTGTGTTGGCCGACAGGTTATCAAAAGTAATCTCCTCACCTACCCAGGCAGGATTGGGAGTAATGATGGCGTCGGCATAGGGTGCCGGTTCCTCGTAGCAACCTGCCAGCAGGAGCGACAGGATGGGCAGTATGATTATTAAGCGTTTCATGGCAAATCGGTTTTTTGGTTCCTTGGTGAATAAAAATCAAATAGCATGCCAAACTAGGTCATTGCAATTCCCAAAGGTTTTTTATTCCTTTGGCCAGAATCCGGAAAAATGATGATCATGACCCCGACCAACCGATCCCTGATCCCAATCCTTGTACTTCTGCTTTCTTTCACCGGTTCCCTGACACTGGCGCAGGGACAAACCACCCGTGAGATTACCCTTGATGACATTTACAGGACCCAGAAGTTCACAGCCGAGACCCTGGAAGGGCTCAGGTCCATGAACGACGGGGAACATTACACGGTTCAGACCTCCACCGGAATCAACAAATACAGTTTTAAAACAGGTGACTATGTAAAGACCCTCTTCGATATGAACCGGGTTGATCCTTCCTCCTTCCCGGAAGGCACCCCTTCATTTGATGCATACCAGCTCAGCAGCAACGAAGAGAAAATCCTGATAGAAACCGAACATGAACCGATTTACAGGCATTCTTACAGGGCAATCTATTATGTATGGGATATGAACCTTGGCCTTCTCTCCAGACTTTCAGACGAAGGGAAGCAGCAGCTGGCAACCTTTTCCCCTTCCGGAACCCATGTGGCCTTTGTCAGGGATAATAACCTGTACATCAGGGACCTGGGTAAACCAGAAGAGGATCAGATTACCACTGACGGGGTAAAGAACGAGGTGATCAACGGGGCACCGGACTGGGTGTATGAAGAGGAGTTCGGATTCTCGAAGGGATTTTGCTGGTCCCCCGACAGCAAAAAGATAGCCTTCTACAGGTTCGATGAACGGCGGGTAAAACAATTCCACATGACCATGTTCGGACCGCTCTATCCTGAAAGTTACCAGTTCAAATATCCCAAAGCGGGAGAAGAGAATGCCGTGGTCTCCATCCATGTGTATGACCTTGAATCTGGTAAAACCAGAACCATGGACATCGGGGATGAGACCGATCAGTACATCCCCAGGATCAAGTGGACCACCGATCCCAATACCCTGAGTATCATGCGACTGAACAGGCTCCAGAACCGGCTGGATATCATCCATGCGGATGCCTGCCACTGGGGCATCGGAGGTGGTGTACCAGGAAGAGAACCAGTGGTATATCTCAGAGGCATCCGACAATACAGTCACCTACCTGGAGGACGGTGATCATTTCATCCTGAACAGCGAAAAGAGCGGTTATTTTCATTTCTACCTCTACAATTTCAGATCCGGGGAGATGCAGCCCATTACTGGCGGCAGATTTCGATGTTCATTCCTTCCTGGGATACGATGAGAAAAGCAAACTGCTCTACTATACCTCCTACGAGGAATCATCCACCGAGCGCCATGTCTATTCCGTCCGGCTGGATGGCACAAAGAAAAAGAAGATCAGCACAAGGCCGGGATACCAATACAGCCACCTTCAGCAAGACCTTCAGGTATTATATCCTGGAACACTCCTCGGCCAACACCCCACCCTTTATCACCCTCCACAACCGGAAAGGCAAAGAGGTCAGGGTACTGGTGGACAATGACCGTCTGAGGGCCCTGTCCATAGAGCATGGTTTTTCCAGGACCGAATTCCTGACTGTTCCCACAGCAGGCGGACAGGAACTGAATGCTTGGATGATCAAACCGGCGGATTTCGATCCCTCCAGGGAATACCCGCTATTTGTCTATGTGTACGGGGGACCTGAATCGCAGAATGTGATTGATTCCTGGGGCCGGCGAACAGCCTGGTTCCAGATGCTGGTTCAGAAGGGCTACATTGTGGCCTGCGTGGACAACCGGGGTACCAATGGGCGCGGGGAGGCCTTCCGTAAATCCACCTACCTGGCCCTGGGAAACCTTGAAACCATCGACCAGCTTGATGCAGCCCGGTGGTTCGGATCGCAGGACTATATTGACGGGGACCGCATGGGGATCTTCGGCTGGAGCTATGGAGGATTCATGACCAGTCTCTGCATGAGCAAGGGTGAGGGGACCTTCAGGATGGGGATTGCCGTGGCCCCTGTGACCAACTGGCGGTACTACGATACCATCTACACGGAGCGCTTCATGCGTACCCCGCAGGAGAATCCCAAGGGCTATGACCGGAACTCTCCCATCCATTTTGCCGGGGGACTGGAGGGGAAATTGTTGTTGATCCATGGAAGTGGTGACGACAATGTGCATTACCAGAACTCCATGGATTTCGCTGAGGCGCTGGTGCAGGCTGACAAACAATTCGAGATGCAGTTCTATCCCAACAAGAACCACGGGATCCAGGGCGGGAACACCTCCTTTCACCTCTATACACGGATGACCGATTTTATCCTGGAGAACCTTTAGGAAACCTGCAGAATTTGTATCTTTGCGGCGTTTTAAAATTTGAATCAGCGTATGATCAACATCACCTTTCCGGACGGATCAGTGCGGGAGTATGAAGCAGGTGTATCGGGACTGGATATTGCCAGGAGCCTGAGCAACAGCCTGGCACGTGAGGTATTATCCGTCAATGTAAATGATGAATTGTGGGACCTTACCCGTCCTATCGGGCAGGATGCCACCATCAGATTGAACAAATGGGATAACGAGGACGGGAAGCACGCTTTCTGGCACTCCTCTGCACACCTGATGGCTGAAGCCATCGAGTCCCTCTACCCGGGGACCAAATTCGGGATCGGGCCGGCCATCGAGAATGGCTTCTACTACGATGTGGATCCGGGCGACGATGAGATCATCACCGACGGTGACCTTCCGAAGATTGAAAAAAAGATGAAGGAACTTGCCTCGCAAAAACTAGCCTATCAAAGGGAAGAGGTGAGCAAGGAAGCAGCCATGAAACGCTTCGGGGAGAAAGGGGATGACTACAAGACTGAACTGATTGGTGAACTGGAGGACGGGACCATCACCCTGTATCACCAGGGTAATTTCACCGACCTTTGCAGGGGTCCGCACCTGGCAGACACCTCCCCCATCAAGGCCATCAAACTACTCAGTGTGGCTGGTGCCTACTGGCGCGGTGATGAAACCCGCAAACAGCTGACACGCATCTACGGGGTCTCCTTCCCCAAGCAGAAAATGCTGGAGGAACACCTTGAACTGCTGGAACAGGCAAAACAAAGGGACCACCGGAAACTTGGCAAAGAACTGGAACTCTTCACCTTCTCCCAGCGGGTTGGACAAGGACTTCCCCTCTGGCTACCCAAGGGTGCCGCACTGAGGGAGAGGCTTGAGAACTTCCTGAAAAAGGTACAGCGGGAGACCGGGTATGAGCAGGTGATCACCCCCCATATCGGGCAGAAAGAATTGTGGGTTACTTCAGGGCACTATGCCAAGTACGGCAAGGATAGCTTCCAGCCCATTCACACACCACAGGAGGGGGAAGAGTTTCTCCTGAAACCCATGAACTGCCCTGCCCACTGTGAGATCTATAAGTTCAAACCCAGGTCGTACCGTGACCTGCCGGTGAGGCTGGCCGAATTCGGAACCGTCTACCGGTACGAACAGAGTGGTGAATTGCACGGCCTCACAAGGGTAAGGGGCTTCACCCAGGATGATGCCCATATCTTCTGCCGGCCCGACCAGTTGAAAGAGGAGTTCATCAAGGTGATCGACATTATCCTGTACATTTTCAGGACCCTGGACTTCAAGAACTTTACCACCCAGGTATCACTGAGGGATCCTGAGGATAAGGAGAAATATATCGGTTCTGATGAGAACTGGGAAAAAGCAGAACAGGCGATACTTGCAGCTGTTGAGGCCAAGGGCATGGAAAATGTTGTGGTGGAATACGGGGAGGCTGCTTTCTATGGACCCAAGCTGGACTTCATGGTAAAAGATGCTTTGGGAAGGAGCTGGCAGCTTGGTACCATCCAGGTGGACTACAACCTGCCCGAGCGGTTTGAACTGGAGTATATCGGGGCTGATAATCAGAAACATCAGCCTGTGATGATCCACCGTGCACCCTTCGGTTCAATGGAGCGGTTTGTGGCAGTTCTGATCGAACATACGGCAGGGAAATTTCCGCTGTGGCTTACACCCGATCAGGCTGTGATCCTGCCCATCAGTGAAAAATATCATGATTATGCAGAAAAAGTTTCAGATTTCCTTAAAAATTGCGATATTCGCACCCTGATTGACGGGCGGAGTGAAAAGATAGGTAAGAAGATCAGGGATAATGAGTTAAAGCGAATTCCGTATCTTCTAATCGTAGGTGAAAAGGAAGAAGAAAGCAATTCAGTTGCCGTTCGCAGGCAGGGAGAGGGTGATAAAGGGGTCATGAGCCTGGAAGATTTTGCAGGTTTTATGAAGGAAGAAGTGAGGAAACAGCTGGAAGCAGTTGAAACAGATGTTTAACTAAACCATAGGAGGACTAAGTCATAGCTGGGCCAAGTCATTATCGTAGAAGGAACAACGATAACCGTAACAAAGAGCGGATCTTTTACCGCACCAATGAACAGATCCGGGCAAGCAGTGTAAGGCTTGTGGGTGAAAACATCGGGGATCCAGGTGTGGTATCCCTTACTGAAGCACTTAAAATTGCTGATTCACTCGACCTCGACCTTGTAGAGATTTCTCCCAAGGCCGATCCCCCTGTGTGCAGGGCCATCGATTATCAGAAATTTCTCTACCAGCAGAAAAAGAAACAGAAAGAGATGAAATCCAAAGCCACAAAGATCGTGGTGAAGGAGATCAGGTTCGGACCAAACACAGATGAGCATGATTACAGTTTCAAACTGAAGCATGCTTATAAATTCCTGGAGGAAGGGGCCAAACTGAAGGCCTTTGTGTTCTTTAAAGGGAGGTCCATTTTATATAAAGAGAAAGGTGAGATCCTGTTGCTCAGACTGGCCCAGGATCTGGAGGAGGTAGGAAAGGTTGAACAACTCCCCAAACTGGAGGGTAAACGGATGACCATGTTCCTAGCTCCGAAAATCAAGACCAAGAAGAAATAGTAGTTGATTAGATAAATTAGAGGAATAATGCCAAAGATGAAAACGAATTCGGGAGCAAAGAAGAGATTCACGCTCACCGGAAGTGGTAAAATCAAAAGGAAGCACGCTTTTAAAAGCCATATTCTTACCAAGAAATCAAAAAAGCGGAAGCGCAACCTCACCTATTTCGGTGAAGTGCACAAAGCTGACGAAAAGAATATCAAGCGGCTGCTTGCCATGAAGTAAGTATTGACCGGGGTGCAGTGCAAAAAGTGTCTCTGACCGCCTGCATCCAAAAAAACAGAAAAAATGCCAAAAACAAGCAATGCTGTCGCATCAAGACAGAGAAGAAAAAAAGTGATGAAGCAGACCAAAGGGTACTTTGGTCGCCGGAAGAATGTCTGGACAGTTTCCAAGAACGCCTACGAAAAAGGGCTGACCTATGCATACCGTGACCGCAGGAAGAAGAAAGCCAGTTTCAGGGCTCTCTGGATCCAGCGCATCAATGCTGCTGTTCGTGAATACGACATGTCCTATTCCGAATTCATGGGCAAACTGAACAAGGCTGGAATCGAGATCAACCGCAAGGTTCTCGCCGACCTGGCCATGAACGATCCCCAGGCTTTCGAAGCCATTGTGAAGAAGGTACAATAAGGTATCGTATCAAGACCATATAAAAAGCTGGACCACCTAGGGGTTCAGTTTTTTTTTGCTTGCTTTGCAAATGTTAGGTAGCTTACTGCAATTATGAATATAGCATTGGTTGGATATGGAAGAATGGGACAGGCCATTGAAGCCCTGGGATTGAGCCAGGGTCATGCTTTCCCGCTGATCATCGATATAGCCAACAGAAGCAATCTGCGTGCTGACAGGATAAAAGGTATCGATGTGGTTTTAGAATTTACCACGCCTGAAACAGCACCTGGAAACATCCTCAAATGCTTTGAAATGGGGATTCCAGTAGTATCGGGAACAACCGGGTGGAACGACAGGTTCGGGGAGATTGAGGATTTCTGCAGGAAAAAGGAAGGTGCATTTTTCTACGCCAGCAACTACAGCATCGGGGTGAACATCCTTTTTGCCATGAACCGCAAACTAGCCGGCATCATGGACCGGTTCCCGGAATACAAGGTATCCATGGAGGAGGTACACCACCTCCACAAGCTGGATGCACCCAGCGGAACAGCCATCACCCTGGCTGAGCAGATCATCAGCGAACAGGAGCGGGTGCACAGATGGAGCCTGGAATCAGGACATGACCAGGACACGATGCACATCAACGCTGTCAGGGAGGGTGAAGTATTGGGGAAACACACCATCAGGTATGAATCCGGGCTTGAAGCCATCAGCCTCGGGCATGAGGCCAGATCCAGGGATGTATTTGCAGCTGGTGCATTAATGGCTGCCGCCTATATTCATGGCCGGCAGGGAATCTTTGGCATGAATGACCTGCTGAAAATCTGAATTTCATGAAACGAAAGGGTTGGAAGTACACGGGATTTTCCATCACGGTCCTGCTGTGGTCAGCCATCATGGTCTGGACACAGTTGTGGTACCTCCTGCTCTTCAACCTGGTGATCCTGGACATCTTCATCACAAGGAAGATTGACTGGACACTGCGAAAGTACCACCTGCCCAGGTTTCTACAGACGGCCATCGAATGGCTGGCAGTATTGCTCATGGCCATCATCTGCTCATTTACCATCAAGGTGCTTTTCGTTGAAGCCTATAAGATTCCGACCCCCTCCATGGAAGAGACGCTACTGTCCGGGGACTATATTTTCGTAAGCAAGCTGGCCTACGGCCCGCGCCTGCCTGGAACACCACTGGCCATACCGTTCTACCATAACAAACTTCCTTCGGGCCGCACATCCTATTCAGAACGGATCAGGATGCCCTACAAAAGGCTGTGGGGATTCTCCAGGGTGAAGAGGGATGATATCATCGTTTTCAATTTTCCGGAAGGGGATACCATGGTGGTTCAGTACCCCGGTCAAAACTACTACTCCCTGGTCAGGCAGTACGGAATGGATTACATTCTTTCCGAATTTGACATATTTACACACCCTGTGGATAAGCGTGAGAACTTCATTAAGCGGTGTATCGGGCTCCCGGGCGACACAGTTGAGATCGTGGATGGGAGCATCCTGGTGAACGGGAATAAAAAGCACGAACCACAGGGGAGGAAGTACAAATTCTATGTGACCACCACGGGTGATCCACTTCCCGGCGAGCTGCTTGATTCGTTAAAAATCCTTAAATCTTCCGTCACCTACAATCCGGTGAATTCACTCCACGTTCTGTATCTGACGGAGGAAAAGGTGAATGTGATACGGACGTTCCCGGAGGTACGCAGCATCAAACGATTTACAGAACCGATGCTCTCGTTCCAGAACCAGGAGATCTTCCCGCACAGCTCCGATTACAGGTGGACCGGTGATAATTTCGGACCGCTTCAAATACCTGAACGTGGAACCACAATCCAGTTGGATATGCTAAATCTCCCTGTATACCAGAGAATTATTGATGTGTACGAACACAATGACCTGAAACTGGTGGACGGGGACATCCACATCAACGGCACCCATTCCTCCAGCTATACATTCAAGATGGACTACTATTTTGTAATGGGTGACAACCACCACAATTCGGCCGATTCAAGGTACTGGGGATTTGTACCGGAAGACCACCTGCTGGGAAAAGCAGTTGCCGTATGGTTCTCGGTGGAACCTGATCAACCATTTATTGGGGGTTTAAGAAAAGAGCGTATCTTTAAATCCATAAATTAATATAATGATGATAAACTTGCGTAAGTTATTGAAAAACAAGTATTTCAAATTCGGCCTTGCCGTTACCATATATATCTTGTTCGTGATCTGGCTGAGGAATTTCTGGTTCCTTTTTGGTGTCCCCATTGTCTACGACATCTATGTGAGCAAAAAGGTCAACTGGTCATTCTGGAAAAGCCGTAAAAAGAAGAACAATGTGGTGGTTGAGTGGCTTGATGCACTTATTTTTGCGGTGGTCGCAGTATCCATTATCAACATCTTCCTGTTCCAGAACTACAAGATCCCCACCCCGTCCATGGAAGGAAGCCTCCTGGTGGGAGACCACCTGTATGTGAGCAAGACCGCCTACGGTCCCAGAACCCCCAACACCCCCCTGGCCATACCGTTCCTGCCCAATACTGTGCTGGGCGGAAAATCTTATCTGGAGTGGATCAAAAGGCCTTATAAGCGGCTGAAGGGATTCAGCAGCATCAAAAGGGACGACATCGTGGTGTTCAATTTCCCGGCCTCGGACACCGTGGCCCTGGAAAAACATGACCATAAATTGTACGCCAATGGGAATTTTGACTACTACGACCTCATCAGGGATGAGACCTACAACATGATGATGGCTGACAGGGCTAAGAACAACCGGTCACTTCCATATACGGCATACGAGAAGAAAGTGAGGGAACATATTGAAAACAGGTTCGATGTGGAAACAAGGCCTGTAGACAGGCGGGATAACTATATCAAGCGCTGCGTTGCTATTGCCGGGGAGACCATCCAGGTGATCAACAACAATGTGGTTGTTAACGGGGAGAATCAGAAGGAATTTGAAGGACTTCAGCGCTGGTACCATGTGGAGACCAATGGCACTCCTATCAATCCAAGAGCCCTGGAGCCTTTCGGAATCAGCAAACAGCTGGCGGATGTGAGGAACAATCCCAATTACACCTTTCCGCTGACAAAAACCCTTGCTGAACAGTTACAGGCCCTTCCAGGAATTAACAGGGTCGAACCCTTGGAACTTTTTACAAACGGGCAGTATGACAGGGACATTTTCCCGCACGATGAACGCTATCCCTGGAACCTGGAGTTTTTTGGACCCCTGACAGTCCCTGCCAAAGGGCAGACTGTTGAGATCAATACCCTGACCCTCCCCCTCTATAAGCGGATCATCGAAGCCTACGAGGGAAATAAGCTGGAAGTTCGCGGGGAACAGGTCTACATCAATGATGAACCGGCCACCTCCTATACTTTCAGGATGGACTACTATTTCATGATGGGCGATAACCGGCACAACTCGGCCGATTCCCGCTTCTGGGGATTTGTACCGCAGGATCATGTGATCGGTAAACCCAGGCTGATATGGCTCAGTGTGGACAAGGAGTATGGCGGGATCCGCTGGAACCGCATGTTCCGGATTGTCAGGGCCAGCAGGTAAATCCGGCTCCCTTTGATCTATCCCCTGTTTTATAACGCTCCGGTCAGCTATTTTGCACACCTGGTCAGGGAGAAGGAGGTACACCTGGAGAAGCATGACCACTACACCAAGCAGACCTACCGCAACCGCTGCAGAATCCTGGGTCCCAACGGGGTGATGACTCTTTCCATCCCGGTGAAGAGAATGCGGGGGATCAGGAACCTCTACAGGGATGTCAGAATCGACTATGATAAGCCCTGGAACAAGATCCACTGGAAAAGCCTGGTGGCATCTTACGGATCATCCCCCTTTTTTGAATACCTGAGGGATGACCTGGCTCCGTTCTATGAGGTTAGGCATGAATTCCTGGCAGACCTGAACTGGCAATTGCTTGAAAAAACCATCGAGATCATGGGACTGGACATCCCGGTCAGCCCTACCGGATCATTCGATGAGATCACGGGGCCGGGTGATCCGAGGCATTTCATCCACCCTAAACTGGATATGGAAAAGGCAGACCCCGCATTCAGGCCTGTGGCCTACCACCAGGTATTCCTTGAGAAGCACGGTTTCAGAAGTGAACTGAGTATCCTTGACCTTCTGTTCAACGAGGGTCCCGGCAGTCTGACCGTGCTGAAACGAAGCCTGGCCGGGTAAGGCCAATTCCTCAAAACTTCAATCCAAGGGTGAACATCAGGTTATTGGTACCGAAAGCATTGTTGGAAACTACCGCATCCCCGGGTGCCTGCGAATACAGCCTGTATACCTCATCATGCGTTCCAAATGAATAACTGGCATCAAAAAATACCCGTTTGGTCCTGAATCCTATCCCCCCGGAATAGATCCATTCGGTTGCATCAATCCTCGAATCGGTGAAGGGATTCATCAGGTACTGCACCCCGGCCCGTAAATAGAGTACCTTTATGAGGCGGACCTCTGCACCAGCCCTTATATTGTGGACCGACTTCATCTCATTTTCTATCCATGCATTCTCCTCAAGGAAGGAATCATCGTAGGCGTGCAGGTACGCGGATGAGTAATCCACGAATTCATATGCTGCGGAAATGGTGGCCATCCTGAAAAGGATCACCGATGCTTGTCCGTTGACCCTCATGGGTGAAGTAAGGCGGTAGTCGTAGATCCCGAAGGGCGAATAGGCATAACTATCATCAAGACCTGAATTGGAATCAAAGTAAGCATTGGTTTCGGTTACCCTTTCCTCTGAAAGCTGGTACCAGACGGGAGTCTGGATGGAGCCTCCAATGCGGAGTATCTTGATGGGCCTGATGATCACACCGAAACGGAAGGTGTATCCCCAACCCTGTGTACTGTTTTCCTCCCAGAACCGAAAGCTGTTCAGGGTATCAATTTGATTATCCATATCGGTTTCTGAATGGTAGATATCTTCATTGAACCTGACGGAGTGAATCCCTGCGGTAGCCCCGAGATAGAGGAAATCACTGATGTTCAAGGCCCCTGACAATGAGTACTCCCCGATATTTCCTGATTGTTCTGATATCCTTTCCATCTGTTGCCCGTATCCACCGTTCCTGAGATCGTTGGTAAAGGTGCCTGAAGGATCCTGGAAGATCAAACCGGCATCAACGGCCACCTGCTCGTAAAAAAGATCCAGGTCATTGGGGCTGATATTGGCATGCCAGGTAAAATCATCCAGTAGTGAATTCGCAGCATTATAACCCCTCATGGTGGTTGTGTTACTGAAATTCACAAGGGTATTATAACCCAGGGAATATGAGAATTTAACCTTCTGGTTCCTCCCTGGAATGGTTCCCACGAAGCCAAGACTACCCAAGGTGAACCTGAACTTTGAATCCCTGGAATTCACATCCATGAAATCGGACGTACTGTTTACCCAGTAAAATGAGGGTGAAATGGAAAATTCCGGAGTACGGTAGAAGCCAAGGCCTGCAGGATTGACCTGAATGGCTGACAGGTCCCCGCCAAGGGCTCCGATAGCGCCCCCCTGGGCTGCAAAACGGGCAGTCCCAAATGGTTTTTGGGTAGAGAACCTGTAAGCATTGGCTTCATATTGTGCATGCATAGAACTGAGCGTGCATACCAATAGCAGGAGTATCACTGAAATCCTTCTCATGACTGATTTGATTTATATTGTTAAAAGCCAGGGACATGAAAATCCCTGGCTGTTGTGGTAAAATTATCTTCTGCTGGAGGAACTGCTCCGGCTGGAGGAACTGCTCCGGCTGGAGGAGCTGCTCGACCGGCTGTAGGAGCCGCTGCTGCGGCTTGATGAGCTACTCGACCGGCTGTACGAGCTGCTGCTGCGGCTCGGTGCACTGCTTCGGCTGTAAGAACTGCTGCTGCGGCTGGAGCTGCTGGGCCGGCTGTAAGAACTGCTGCTGCGGCTGGAGCTGCTGGGCCGGCTGTAGGTACTGCTGCTGCTGCTGGAACTGCTGGGCCGGCTGTAGGTACTGCTGCTGCGAGTAGGTGTACTGCTGCGGCTGTAGGAGCTGCTACTGCGAGCCGGTGTACTGCTTGAGCGCTGAATCGTAGTGGCATTAGAAGAACTCCTTGGTTGCGAATAACTCCGGTTATATCCCGATGAAGAACTGGTCCTGGGTTTGCTGTAACTGGGAGTATAGGTCCTTCCGTTACTACTGGACTGGCTTCTTTGTATGGCGCTTCGTTGTACGGCCGACTGGCTGTTTGTCCTGGTGGTCTTAACAGCAGGCCGCTGGTTTCCGGCCGTTCCAATGGTTGAAGTCTGGCCCTGTCCGCTTCTTGCCGCTGAAACCTGTGACCTGGTAGTACCTGTTCTGGCTGCATTGACAGAGGAGACACTCCCGGTCCGGGACCCGGATGTTTTTACCCTGGATATATCACCGGTCCTGGTTGAGGTACCCGCATCCCTGGCTGTTACATTTTGCCGGGTTCCGCTGGTATAGCTCTCGTTTCCTCCTGTCCGCCCGTTCTTGGGATCCACGTAGGTTGAACCGTGGGCACTCCCCGATGTGCCACCTGTCCTGCCACTGGCATATCCGTAACCGTGACGGCTGTTGGCCTTCCCGTATTGGTAATGGTTGACACCACCGTAATAGTTGTTATAGTATCCGTCATAATACCCATGGCCATATCCGGACCAGTAGGACCCTCCATAGTAGGGATAATATCCTCCATAATATCCTCCATAACCGCCGTAGTATCCCCAGGGTGAGTACCATGGATCATAGTATCCACCATAACCATATCCATAGTAGGAGGGATAATAGGGATAGCCGTATGAGAATCCAAATCCCATGCCGGGATATCCCCATCCCATGCTCATGCCCCAGTGAAAGCGGTTGCCGCTATAATAATAGAGATCGGAATAGTAGGGATCGTAATAATCCCAACCATAATAATCGTCAGAGAAACGCCTCAGGTTCGAGGAATAGTAATAATCGTTGGGATCACTATAATAGTTGTTCACGATGACCGGGGCTCCCTGCTGGTCATACTGGACTATCTGGTTGATGGTATCAACCTGCTGGTACTGGTTGGCATAAATTGCCTCACTGCCCTGGGGTTCATAGGTCTCACCAAGCATTTCAGCCTCCTGTTGCATCTTGTACCTTTCATAATCACTCAGATTCTCATCCGGGTATGCCTGGGACTCTGCATACACCTGCTCCTGCACAATGGGCTGTGCAACCACCGTCTGAGCCTGGGTAACAGGCTGTTTCCTTACAACAGTTGAAGACTGTGCCCCTGAAAGGCTGGGCTCATAGTATACGTCATCGTACTCTGAAGATGCGGCGCTTTGAGAAGCGCTGCAGGAAGTCAGGATGATCGCTGCGCCGATGATGGCAATTGGTAAAGTTTTCATGACATTTCCTCCCGGTATTTTTTGCGTCTGGTTCATTTACCTGAAGAGAAGCAAAGTTCGTGCCAAAAACAGGTTATTCTACAGGTCAACTGTATGCAATATAGCAAATATTCATAAACAGTAACAGCAAGGCCACCGGAAGGTATGAACACCCTTACCAGCCCGGAAGGGAGAGGTTCATCTGGTGCATGGAATGGTTATAGACGGGGGTACGGTCCGGGTTGAAGGTATTTCCCATCCTGGGATTGTCATCCTGGGTATAGATCCAGAGCTCCTGCCTGTCCCATACCAGGATTTCGTCACGGGCATCACCGGACAGGTCCTGAACCAGGTAACAGGTGGCAGGGTGACCGTCGGAAGGAAATCTTACTGATAACATGCCCTGTCTGTCGAACATCCCCCCCCTGATGGAATCGGCAGAGACAATATAAAACTCCTCCCCATCCCCTTTCCAGTTCACCGGCACACACCTGCTTGCGCCGTAAGCAGGCAACAGGTTGTACCTGACCTCCCCGGCAGCATCAGTAAAATGGACCAGGCCGTCACTCCCCCAGCCATTTGAACTAACGACCTCAAGCCCCGGAGCTTCAGCATCAAAGTCAGCCACACTCAGGTATTTCACATGCCCTATGATGTTCTGCTTCAATAGGTTGCCTTCAAAGTCCACATACAGCAAACCCCAGTCCCCTGCAGCATAGATCAGGCAGGGTGTGGTCCTCTCCCCCTCAACCAGCTCGAAAACCGACACCCCGTTACACCGGTCGCCGATAAAGGTGCCTGTATTGAAAAGAAGGGTGCCCGTATGGTCAAACACCGAATAGCCGATCATGACCTCATCATGCCCGTCACCATTCATATCATGGACCAGTGGTTGGGATCCTCCATCCAACTCCCGGTCCCAGAGTAGTTCAAGGCGTTCATTCAACACTGCCAGGTGCTGTTCCCGGTCCGAAAGGAGCATGCAGTTGTCCCTGCCCGTTCCAAGCAGGTCACCGAATATCAAGGATGTAACCTGCATGTCAACCGGGACCTTTTCCATCCTGGAAAGCTGTCCGGTTTTTCCTTCAAGTACATAAATCCGGCCCTCACTGACAAAAATTACTTCACGGTCCCCGTCTCCATCCAGTTCGTGGATCTGAACCGGTATTTCGGGCCCCTCCCAATTCACAGGTTTCTCCTGGTCCCCGTACTGCCACAACAACTCTCCTTCCAGGTTCATGGCACTGATACAGCAAACCGGTGAATCCGGTCCGGCACCCATCCTTGCAAACAGAATCTCCTTGTTGCCATCCCCTGTAAGATCGCCCAACCGGATGTTTTGACCAGCCCCGAGGTGACTGATATCGAATGTCTTCCATCGAACCATCCCGGGATGTCTTTCCAGGTGGATCTCCTGTCTCCTGGACAGTTGCCGCTTTTTCCGGTTCACCTGCCTCAACTCGCCCTTCAGCAACTTCACCTCCACCCTGCTGAACTCGGCAGGAAGATCGGAGATCAGCCCGATCCGGCCCGGGTGGAATTTCTGTTCTTCCACATACATCCTGATGGTATCATTGAGGATGGTGGAGATCTTGTTCCTCCTTACGGTGACAATGGCATGCATCTCCTCCCCGGGGGTCCAGACCAGTGGCCGGTACTCCAGGATCCGTTCTATGGGCCTGAGGGGCGTAACCGATTGCTGTATGTGCTTAAGTATCACTGTATTTCCCTCGGTTCCAAAGAAATAAAAATCATTGGGATGTTGATAACCAAACACCACTCCACATTTATCAAATTTGGCCAGGGGTGTAAAATCCACCTCAATTTGAAAATCATTCCACAGGGAATCCCCTGATACCATGATGGGATGGGTAATCAGGCTCAGGGGCTCATTCTGATAATCCAGGTTGGTATACACCTGTGCCAGGACCATATTGTCTCCGTTCCTGCGGACCTGCCACGCTTCGTTGAATCCTTCCTGCCGCAGGCTTGTGGCCACACTCCATGCACCTGCCTCTCCCCTGCCGGACCGGAAATAAATGGCCGGATCGGTAGCATCTGCAAGCCGGATCATGGCCGGATCAAGCGCGTTGAATCCATCTGAGAAGACACTTGTTTGGGTCACTTTTCCGGAGCAGGAGAAAATCAGGATGAGAATGACAAGCGGCAGAAGCCTTGTATTCACAGGTCCGGCAATCATGTTCAAGGGTTAACTTTTTGTAAATATACACTTAAATCATCGCTGTTCCCAATTTCACTTCTTTAAAAGAATCTTTAATATATTTACATTTGGATGGAAAGAACTGGGATGCGATTCACACCTGTATTCATATTTTTGTTGCTGGGCCAATGGATCTCTGCACAAAAGCCTGTGATCCTTTCCGATTTCATTGAGCAGGTTTCCATATCTGATCTGCAGCTCCATTATATGACTGATACCGATTGCAGCACCCAGCCTGCAGATCTTTTCAACGGCAGAATGGACAACCGTTTCCTTCAGGTGGATTTCAGCAACCCGGCTCCGGCCCTGCTGAACACCCAACCCGAGAGTTGTGTCTGGTTCAGGATCTATTTTGTCAACCGTTCCACACGGCAGTTCTCATTCCACCTTCAACCCAACCTGTTCTCCGAATTCAGTGAATTCAGGCTGTTCCAGCTGTTTGACAACGGTATGGTCACGGTCAGGAAATCGGGAAACAGCATCATTCCGAAAAGCAAGGATGTGAATATCAGCGGATCGGATGACCTGCGCATTTTTCTTCCTCCCGGTGAGGCCGACACCCTCTACCTCAGGGTCTCCCTTTCCGATGAATCGGTACTTTCCGACCTCACCTTCACAGTCTCCACCCATACAAGTGTGCTTCAGAAGGACCGTTCCAAAAGGCTGGTATTCGGGATCTTTGTGGGGATCATGCTGATCATGGTCCTCTATCATATACCCCTCTTTGTGAAAGGAAGGGAAAAAAGCTACCTGTTCTACCTCCTCTATATCCTTGCCTTTCTCTTCTTTTTTATAAATAAGGAGGGCTATATCTATGAAATCACACCCAGGTTCACCTCTGCCCCGGTCAACATCTTCCTGCTGGAGATCTTCCTGCTTTTCTTCCTGTTGTTCGGAAGGGCTTATCTGGACACCCGCAATACCCTCCAGTCCTGGGACACCATCCTGCTGCTTGCGGTATGGTTTACTGTCGGGGGACTGATCCTCAGCTTCACGATCCTTCTGCTACAGGGACTGGGTGTCGGGGTGCCGGTCTTCATCCAGCTTGGAGGGCTGGCCATCAATATTGTTTCAGCCATAGGCTCCCTGTTCCTGGCCATTGTACCAGCCATGATCCTCACCAGGGAAAATTTCCAGCCTGCCCGTTATTTTCTTTTTGCCAACCTTTTCCTGATCCTGGGGATTTCTGTGAACTATGCCCTGAAAGAATACTCCCTTGGAAAACACAGCCTGGAACTGGGGGTCACACTCCAAATCCTCACCTTCTCCATCGGTTTAAGTGAGCGTATCAACCTGTTGAAAAAGAGCAAGGAGGTAGCACAGCGGCGCATCATCGACCAGCTCAGGGAAAATGCCGCACTGAAGGATAAGGTGAACCGGGAGCTGGAGGACAAGGTACAGGAGCGGACCCAGGAGATTCAGACCCAGAAGGAACACATCGAGAAACAGAACAAGGAAATCAAATACAGTTTTGACTACGCCAAGAAGATCCAGAACACTGTGTTACCACGGCATGAGGTATTTGACAACCTCTTCGGGGAACATTTTATCTTCTTTAAACCCAGGGATATTGTCAGCGGGGACTTCTACTGGATCTCCCAGAGCGAACACCAGATCGTACTCACAGCGGCGGACTGTACAGGCCACGGTGTGCCTGGTTCCCTGATGAGTATGCTCGGGATCACCATGTTGCATGAGATTGTCAACGAAAAGAGTGTGATGCACTCCGAAGAGATCCTGAACCAGCTCAGGCTAAGCATAGCCCGTACGTTGAAGCAGGAAGGAAAAATCGGAGAGCAGAAGGACGGGATCGATATGGCCCTGATGATCTACGACACCTCCACCCGGATACTGGAATTCTCCGGGGCCAACAATCCCCTGTACATCATCAGGAACGGGGAGATGCTCGAATACAAAGGGAACAACATGCCGGTGGCCTTCTATGAAAAGATGTCGGACTTCACACGGTATACCATCGAAATGAAGAAGGGGGACCGTGTCTATATGTTCACCGACGGATTCCCGGACCAGTTCGGTGGTCCCCAGGGAAAGAAATTCAAATACAGGCCTTTCAAGGACCTGCTTCTGGAGGTCCATGAAAGACCCATGGAAGAACAGGAGCGGATCCTCAGCCTGATCTTTGATGAGTGGAAAGGCGACCTGAGTCAGATCGATGACGTGCTGGTCATTGGATTAAGGCTTTAGCCCTTCCTTGCTTCACCTTTTTTTTCTTTCTTTGTAGCTTCGTTTTAATAAGGATCAAATGGCTAAAGTATTAACCAGTAAGGAAGAGAATTACGCCCAGTGGTACAATGACCTGGTGCTGAAATCGGGATTGGCAGAGAATTCTGCAGTAAGGGGATGCATGGTGATCAAACCCTATGGGTATGCCATCTGGGAGAAAATGAAAGGAGAACTGGACCGGATGTTCAAGGAGACCGGCCATGAGAATGCATATTTCCCGTTGTTTATCCCCAAATCATTCTTCAGCAGGGAGGCAGATCATGTGGAAGGTTTTGCCAAAGAGTGTGCGGTGGTTACACATTACCGCCTGAAGACTGATGAAGTAAATGGCGGCCTGATTGTCGACCCCGATGCAAAGCTTGAAGAGGAACTGATTGTCAGGCCTACCTCGGAGACCATCATCTGGAACACCTATAAGAACTGGATACAGTCCTACCGCGACCTGCCCATCCTGGTGAACCAGTGGGCCAACGTGGTCCGCTGGGAAATGCGTACCAGGCTGTTCCTGCGTACCACCGAATTCCTCTGGCAGGAAGGGCACACCGCCCATGCAACCGAACAGGAAGCGGTGGATGAGACCATGCAGATGGTACGGGTATACGCCGATTTCGCTGAGAGATTCCTGGGCATACCTGTCATTGTTGGTCACAAAACCGAATCGGAGAAATTCGCAGGCGCTGTTGAAACACTGACCATTGAGGCGTTGATGCAGGACGGGAAGGCCTTGCAGGCCGGCACCTCCCACTTCCTTGGACAGAACTTTGCGAAGGCATTTGATGTACAGTTCACCAACAGGGAGGGAAAGCTGGACCATGTATGGGCCACCTCCTGGGGAATGACAACACGCATGATCGGGGCACTGATCATGGCCCATTCCGACAATAACGGACTCATTCTGCCCCCCAGGGTAGCTCCCATCCAGGTGGTAATCGTCCCCATTTACAAAGGCACAGAAGAGTTCCCGGCCATCGCCGAGGCAGCCAACAGGATCAAAGCACAGCTGACAGCACTGGGGATCGCGGTGAAGTTCGATGACAGGGACACCCAGAAGCCGGGCTGGAAATTTGCTGAATATGAACTGAAAGGTGTACCGGTGAGGCTTGCCCTGGGTCCCAGGGATATTGAGAACGGGACCGTTGAACTGGCCCGCAGGGATACCCTCGAGAAAAGGGTGCTTCCCCAGGAAGGGATTGCTACCTATATCCAAGCCCTGCTGGAGGAGATCCAGGAGAGCATTTACAGGAAAGCACTGGATTTCAGGACCGGCCATACCCACAGGGTGGAGACCTGGGAGGAGCTGTTGGATGTGCTCGATAACAAGGGAGGTTTTGCACTTGCCCACTGGGACGGGACCACAGCGTCGGAAGACAGGATCAAGGAGACCAAGGCCACCATCCGCTGCCTGCCCCTGGACGGGGAGGAAGAGAAGGGAACATGCGTGGTCAGCGGGAAACCGTCAACCAGACGTGTCCTCATCGCCAGGGCGTATTGAAATGGTAATCAGTTACTTGTTATTCTAATAACCAATATCTAATAACCAATACCCTATTCCCATGACAATCCGGTTAATTGTAGTCACCGCCATCACCGCAATGATCCTGCTGTTTACCGCATGCAACGAAAAAGAGTCCATCCAGGATCTGTTTGCAGGTACGCTTCCCATGCTTGAAGTCACCGACGGGGCCTCTGTCCGGTACGCAGAGCCCAAATCACTATTTATCAACCTGATGAATGATGAAATTGAATTCGAGGGACACTCCTATCCCATCGAACCTGTTTCGGACGATGAAACGCAGGTAACATTCAAAACCGACTTTCTCCTGGCCCCGGAGATCAGTGTCACTGGAATGACCTACCGGAAATCGGACCAGGTCCTGGAACTGGAACTGGGCTCACTCGGAAAAAAGGTGGAACTGGAGCAGTTTGACCGGATGATCCGGAGAAAGCAGGCTTCTTTTGCAGAGGTGGAGCTGACTGCGGATATTTCGCACCTGTCGGACAACCAGAAAGAGCTGCTGCAGAACCTTTTCCGTGCGGCTGATATCATGGAAGAGATATACTGGTCCCAGGTTTTTGCCGACAACGATGCAGCCCTGGGGGCCATGATCAGCGGGGACGCACAGAAATTCTTCAGGATCAATTACGGGCCGTGGGAGCGACTCAACGGCAACCTCCCCTACCTGCCCGACTACGGACCGAAGCCTGCCGGATCGGGATACTATCCGGCCGATATGTCAAAAGAGGAGTTCGCGGCCCTGGATGATCCTGGAAAAACCAGCCAATACACGCTGATCACCCGGAATACTGAAGGTGAACTGGAGGTGGTACCCTACCATGTGGCTTATGCCGAACAGGTGCAGGAAGCGGCTGATCTGCTAAACCGGGCTGCTGAACTGGCCGAAGACAAAGGATTCAGAAAATACCTGGAACTGAGGGCAAAAGCATTGCTGACCGATGACTACCTGGCCTCCGATATGGCCTGGATGGATATGAAAGAGAATACCATAGATTTCGTGGTGGGTCCCATCGAGAACTACGAAGATGCGCTTTTCAACTACAAAGCTGCACATGAAGCCTTTATACTGATCAAGGATAAGGAGTGGAGCGATAAGCTGGCCTACATCAGTTCGGTGCTCCCGGAAATGCAGAAGAACCTTCCAGTAACACCGGAATACAAAAAAGAGGTGCCCGGAAGTGATTCCGACCTGGGAGCTTACGATGTGATCTATTATGCGGGTGACTGCAATGCCGGGAGCAAGACCATCGCCATCAACCTGCCCAACGACCCGAGGGTCCATGCTGCCAAAGGTTCCCGGAAGCTCCAGCTGAAAAATGCCATCCGGTACAAATTCGAGGAGATCCTGGTACCCATCAGCAATGTGCTGATCGCCGAAGAGCAGCGTGAACACATCACCTTCGAAGCCTTCTTCGAGAACACCATGTTCCACGAAGTGTCCCACGGACTGGGCCTCAACCATACCATCAACGGAAGTGGGACGGTCCGTGCGGCACTGAAGGAACAATACAGCGCCATGGAAGAGGGAAAGGCTGATATCCTGGGGCTCTTCCTGATCACCAAAATGGCCGAAATGGGCATGCTGGGTGAGAAGGACCTGATGGACAATTATGTGACCTTCATGGCCAGCATATTCCGGAGTATCCGATTCGGTGTAGCCAGTTCGCACGGGAAGGCAAACATGATCCGGTTCTACTATTTCCAGGAGAGCGGGGCCTTTACCAAAAATGTCAGCACCGGGACCTACAGCATCAATTTTGATAAGATGCAGAATGCCATGAACAACCTGGCCACACTGATCCTTTCCACCCAGGGGGATGGCGATTACAACACGGCCAAACAGCTGGTGGATGAGATGGGTTTTATCCGGGAAGAGCTGCAGGCTGACCTGGACCGGTTGCAGGAGCTGAGTATCCCCGTGGATATTGTTTTCAACCAGGGACCGGAAATGGTGGGACTGTAAAACCTGGTTCTCCCAACTTAAAAATAAGTAACTTGCTTGCATGCTGCCTGCATTCAAGAATAACCTGAACGAACACGGGCTCTGTGGCTTCGGTGAGAGGATTTTGCTGACCGTGAGCGGAGGGGTGGACTCGGTGGTGATGACACACCTGTTCACCCGGGGAGGGTATGAGTGTGCCATTGCGCATTGCAACTTCCGGCTCCGGGGGGAAGAATCCGATGCAGAGGAGGCATTTGTCCGGTCCCTGGCAGCCGGATTGGAGATACCGGTGTTTGTGAAGGAATTCGATGTGGACAGCGAAGTGAAAGAGAAAGGGATCTCGGTGCAGATGGCTGCAAGGGAGCTCCGCTACAGCTGGTTCCACGAACTGGCGGAACAGCATGGTTTCGATGTCATAGCCACCGCACACAACCTGAACGACTCGGTGGAGACCTTCCTGCTGAACCTTTCCCGGGGAACAGGCATCCGGGGACTTACCGGGATCCCTGCCAGGAACGGAAAGGTAATCAGGCCGATGCTCTTTGCTTCGCGTAAAGAGATCGGGGACTACGCCAGGAAAAACAGCCTGGGATTCAGGGAGGATTCCAGCAACCTTGAAACCAAGTACCAACGGAACAAAATCCGTCATGATGTGATCCCGTTTCTGGAGCAGATCAACCCGGTATTCATTGAGACCATGGCCGGGAATATGAACCGGCTCCGGGAGGTCTCAGGCATCTTTACCCTGGCTGTGGACCAGGTACGGGATTCATTGTTTGAACGGGAGGGCGGCGCTATCCGGATCAGTATTGACAAACTGAAAAGGCTCTCTCCGCTGGATACATGGTTGTATGAACTTTTCTCCCCCTTCGGATTTACCCGGTTGCAGTGCGAGGGCATCGGGCAGATTCTCGCTTCCTCCCCCGGCAGGCGTTCCATCTCACCCACCCACCAGCTCTATAAGGACCGTGAACGGCTGATCCTGGTAGAATCCAAACAACAGGCATTTGAAAGGTATTACCTGGACAGACCGGAGAATTTCTCCTCCCTGCCCTTTGCCATGGATGTGGAGGTGATCGAACGAGGTGAACTGGAGAGGATCCCTGCAGATAGGAACACGGCTTGCCTGGATTATGACCTGGTGCGCTTCCCGCTGACCATCCGTCACTGGCTTCACGGGGATTTCTTCTACCCGCTTGGCATGGAGCAGATCAAGAAGCTTAGTGATTTTTTCGTGGATGAGAAGGTGCCCGTCCCGGAGAAGGAACGCATCTGGATCCTGGCCACCGGCCGGCAGATCGTCTGGATCATGGGGCAAAGGATCGACCACCGGTTCCGGATCACCGGTCAGACCAGGAGGGTACTTTTACTGCGTTTTCAGCCCGATATTGCTCCTCAACCTTCCGAAGAACTCCTTTAGCTGCTCTTTGTCCCGTGCCTTGATCATTCCGACCAATTCCTCCATCTGTTTATTGATCCTCTCCACCTGGCTCAAGCTGTGTGGGCTCAGAAGGATCTCCGACAACAGGTAATCATCTTCCGACAAAAGCCCTTCCGCGATACTGTAATGCTTCCTAAAGGTGGTCCCGGGAGCCTCCTGCGCTTTCATGCAGGCCGCAAAGACCATGGTGGATGAGAAAGGGATGGAGAGTGAGTAGGCAATGGTCTCATCATGCTCCTGGAATGAGTACTCGTGAATATTGATCTTCAGTCCCCCGTAAAACTCCCTGAAAAACTCCTTGCCCTTCTCATCCGATTCGGAAATGATAATGGCGTGCTCATTCTTCAGGTTTTTTACATTCGCAAATGTCGGACCGAACATGGGGTGTGTGGATACAAACCGCCTTCCCAGTTTTTCATAGTATTCGGCAAGTCCGCTCTTTACAGAGGTGATATCAGCGATGATGCAATCCTTGGGCAGGTAAGAGAGGATCTCATCAAACAGGGCGATGGTCTTGTCCAGGCTCACCGCATTGATCACCAGGTCGGGTGTGAAATCAAGAATCTCCTCGTAATAGAGGAACTTCCTGGAATTGAAAAAATACTTCAATTTGCTCCGGTCCGTATCAAAGATCCCTACTTCATAATCGAGGCAGAGGGATTCCACCAGCCATGAGCCCATATTCCCGGCTCCGATAATTGCAATACGCATGGGTATCTGTTCTTATTAGGTTTTAGAGATTCTGTCTATCTGCTGTTCCTGCAACATCAGGTCGGCCATAACAACGGCCGCTGCGGCCTCCACCACCACCGGCACCCTCAGTGCAATACAGGTATCATGCCTTCCTTCCACCGACAGCTCTTCCAGTTTGCCGGACCTCATGTTCATGGTCCGCTGCACCTGGTGGGTACTGGAGGTGGGCTTGACCGCCACCCTGAAGACCACCTGGTTGCCATTGGTGATCCCTCCGTTGATCCCGCCTGCATGGTTGGTTTGGGTAGTTCCACTGGTGGAGATGATATTATCGTTGTGCTCACTTCCGGTCATCTTTGCTGCCCCGAAACCGGAACCGAACCCGATTCCCTTGATAGCGGGGATGCTGAACATCATGTGGCTTATGACCGCCTCCACCGAATCAAAGAAGGGCTCCCCGAGTCCGGCGGGAACATTGCCGATGGTGCACTCCACGATCCCTCCGATGGAGTCCTTCGCTTCCAATGCCCTGTCAATAGCTGCTTCAATGTCCGGACTGCCTCCTGCTTCCACCAGGGTGGCCCGGACCTCCACTGGTCCGATCATTTTCTTGGCGATCACCCCGGCAGCCACCAGGCCCAGAGTGAGCCTGCCTGAAAAATGGCCTCCACCCCTGTAATCCTGGAATCCCCCGAACTTCTGGCTGGCTGTGAGATCTGCGTGGCCGGGCCTGGGAACATCCTTCAGGTGGCTGTAATCCATGGAACGGGTATTGGTATTCTCAAACGTGATCATCACCGGTGCCCCGGTGGTTTTCCCGTTGAACACACCGCTCATGATCTTCGGGGTATCCGCTTCCTTGCGGGGGGTAGTTCCTTTGGCACCACTCTTTCGCCTTGAAAAATCCGTGTGGAAGTCCGAAAGTTCCAGGGGGATCCCGGCGGGACAGCCGTCGATCACGATGCCCACAGATTCCCCGTGGGATTCCCCGAAAATACTGATTCTGAATAATCTGCCAAATGTATTCATGATGCATCAATGACTTTATAAATGTCGTTCAGCCGGGTACTCTCCAGTTGCCCCGGGGCAGTCTCCTGGCCTTCTCCCGGTGATGCAAAGGTGAATTCAGCCCCCAGGTAAGGACTGATGACCCTTGTGATCCGCCCGGGTATTCCCATGCCCAGTACCACCTTTCTCCCGGGAAGATCATAGAGGGAAAGCAGGTTCAGGATATCGCTCCGGTTATGCACCTGTGTGGCAATTTTCGCAACCGCTCCTCCCCTTTCATAGCAGTTTTCAAGGATAGTTTTCAGTTCCCCCCTGCCCGGCGTTCCCTCAAAATCATGGTGTGAAAAAATCACTTCACAACCCTTCCCGGAAGTTGCAGAAATGACCTGCTCTGTAAAGGCGCGGGGTGAATCCAGCTCAAGGTCCACATAGGCTGCCCCCAGTCCGATGGCAGCTACAAGCATATTGATCCGTTCCCGGTCCCCGTATTCCCCCGGCCTGCAAGTCACCACGGTCCTGGTTGCCGGTGGGATCTGCGGAAAAAGTCTGGCAGGATCGGTCAGGAGCAGGTCGAGCCGCAGTTCGATCAGTTCCGCACCTGAGCGGACAACGGGATCAATTTGCGATTGATCGCTGATGCTAACACAGATCATGGAGCATGGATTTAAATTCTTTCAAAGGTACGGTACGTACCACTGCGTTGCCCAGACCCTCCAGCAATACCAGATGGATCTCCTTCCCGCTCTTCTTCTTGTCCTTCCGGATATTACCGAAGATCACTTCTGCATTGAGCGACATATCCACGGGTAATCCGGCTGCCCTGATCAGTGCGGTCAACCGGTCTGCTTCACCTGATGTAAGCAATCCCAGGTTCACTGACAGTCTTGCTGCCATTACCATTCCTACTGCCACTGCCTCCCCGTGCAATACCTTCTTGTCCCTTTCAATGGCATGGCCGATGGTATGACCGAAATTCAGCACCCTTCTCCTTCCCGACTCCTTTTCATCCTGTTCCACCATGCCGGCTTTGGCCTTGCACCGACCGGGCAACCACCTCCTCAAGCACATGCATGATCCAGGGCGAGTAATCCATCCATATGGTCCTGACAGGTAATGCAGAAACCCGGCATCCAGGATGGCACCATACTTGATCACTTCGGCAATCCCGGAGATATACTCCTTTTGGGCCAGGGTATTCAGCAGCGACAGGTCACACCAGACAAACGCGGGTTGCCGGATGGTCCCGATCATGTTCTTGTACCCATCCAGGTTCACCCCGTTCTTCCCCCCGATGCTGGCATCCACCTGTCCCAGTAGTGTGGTAGAGATAAATCCGAACTGCACCTCCCTCAGGTAGGTGGAAGCCACAAATCCGGCCACATCGGTGGCCAGTCCCCCTCCCACACCCACCAGCAGTGAGGAGCGGTCTACCTCCAGCTGCACCAGCTCCCTGTAAATGGTCTCCACTGTTTGCAGGGTCTTGTACTGCTCCCCTGAAGGAACGGTGATGCAGGAGTGGGCACTGAAAAGATCGTGGTGCTGACAAAACACATTTTCATCCACCAGCAACACGGGACTGGGATCCAGGTTCCCGAGCCCGGCAGACAGGGCTCCTCCTACAGTAATAGCGGTATCCCCTGACGGGGTGGTCAGGCTGATCTCGTTCATGGTGCTACTCTTGGTTCATCACACTGGTCTGGTGGTTGATGGATTCCTGGTGAATGGAACGGAACAGCTTGATGACAAACTCCTCGCTGAGCCCTTTGCGCGTCCCCAGCCTCAGCCGGTTCTTCAGCATGTCATCCCACCGCTTGGTTTGCAGGATGGTAATGTTGTTCTCCTTCTTATACTCCCCGATCTTTTCCGATACCTGCATCCGCTCCTCCAGAAGATTGATGATCCGGTCATCCAGTTTGTCGATCTGGTCCCTGAGCTCGGCAAGGGTCAGCATCAGTTCTTCCTTGATCTCCGGATCCCTGAGTACAAGCCGGTCGATGATCTCCTTCAGTCCGTCCGGGGTCACCTGCTGGTTGGCATCGCTGAGTGCCTTGTCCGGATTACAGTGGGTCTCGATGATCAGTCCGTCAAAATTCAGGTCCATGGCCTTCTGGGAGATATCAAACAGGAATTCCCTGTTTCCGCAGATATGACTGGGATCTGTGATCATGGGCATGTTGGGGATCCGCCTTCTGCAGTTCAATGGGCACCTGCCACTGGGGTATATTCCGGTAAAGGGTTTTGTCATAACTGGAAAAGCCACGGTGAATGGCCGCCATCTGCCTGATCCCCGCATTGTTGATCCGTTCGATGGCCCCGATCCACAGGTCCACATCGGGATTGACGGGATTCTTCACCATCACCGGGATATTCACTCCCCTCAGGCTGTCGGCGATGTCCTGTACAGCAAAAGGATTGGCAGAGGTTCGTGCACCGATCCAGATGATATCCACGCCATATTTCAGTGCTTCATACACATGCTTCACATTGGCCACCTCGGTGGACACCAGCATACCTGTCTCCTTTTTTACCCGCTGCAGCCATTTGAGCCCTTCCGATCCCACACCTTCAAAGGCATTGGGCCTGGTCCTGGGTTTCCATATTCCCGCCCTGAATATCTTGATCCCCATTTCAGCCAGGGGTCTGGCAGTATTCATGACCTGCTCCTCTGTTTCGGCACTGCAGGGTCCTGCCATGAAGATGGGCTTGGTAAACACATCTCCTTCAAAGGTCAGCGGTTCCATTTCTACATCAACTACCATAATTCCTTCTATTCAATTACTGATTTTCCTTTTTTATACTCTCCCAGGATCCCCAGTGACGGGGTGAAGGGCTTGATCGCTTCCAGTGATTTCTTATACATGTCATAGTCACTGATCTCCACATCCACATAGAACATATACTCCCAGTCTTTCCCGGGAATGGGCATGGACTGGATCTTTGCCAGGTTGATTTCATAGTATGACAGGATGGAGAGGATCTTCGACAGGGAACCGAAACTTGTGTGCCACAGTGAAATAGATGGAAGCCTTATTCACCTCCGATGGAGGGATATTGATCCCATTCTCAGTCAGGATTAAAAAGCGGGTATAGTTCATCTTGTTGGTCTCAATGCTTCCGGCCAGGATGTCCAATCCATATTTCTCAGCAGCCAGCCGGCTGGATATGGCCCCGGTATCCCTCAGTTTCTTCTCGGCAATCTCCTCTGCACTGAGGGCTGTATCGATACTCTCGATCAGCCGGATGCCGGGATGCGCATCGAAATAAGTCCTGGCACTGCAGGATGGCCATGGGATGGGAGTATACCTCCTTCAGGTCCCCGATCTTCACTCCCGGCATGGCCACCAGGTTCTGCTTGATCCTCAGGTAGATCTCACCGATGATATGCATGCTGGTATTGATGATCAGGCTGTAGTTGGGAAGGATGCTTCCGGCCAGAGAGTTCTCAATGGCCATGATCCCAAAATCGGACTTCCTGTCCTTCAGGGAGGATACCATCTCCCTGAAGGTATTCCGGGGAAGGATCTCGATGGTCTCATTCTCAAAAAAGTGGTGGGCTGCAATTTCATGAAATGCCCCGTATCCACCCTGTATTGCTATTGTCTTTGCCATTGCTTTAAAACAAAAAACCCGACTTTAAGCCGGGTACCACATGTTATAAATCAAGCCCGACCAGTTATCTACCGGTAAAAAAATAAAAGTAATATACGCTGTTTTTAAGGGCCATAATCACTAATTCCGGGTGTAAACGTAAATAATTATTACCAGAAAACCAAGGATCATTACAATTTGCAAGATAGTGGCTGAAACAATAATCTTTTGTTAATATTGCCTCCATGAAGAAAAAGGAACGGTTCGAAAAAGTTTTCGCGTGGTTCACCGAGGCCATGCCGGTAGCGGAAACCGAGCTGGAGTATACCAATCCCTACGAGCTGATCGTGGCGGTGATCCTTTCGGCCCAGTGTACCGACAAGCGGGTCAATATGATCACACCTGCATTCTATATGGCATTTCCGGATGTGTTCGCCCTGGCTGAAGCGGAACAGGACCAGGTCTTTGAACTGATCAAAAGCTGTTCCTATCCCAATAACAAAGCAAAACACCTTTCAGGCATGGCCAGGATGGTGGTGGAGCGGTTCAGCGGGACCATACCCAGTACCTATGAAGAGCTTCAGCAACTCCCTGGTGTGGGGCGCAAAACGGCCAATGTGGTCCTTTCCGTAGCATTCAATCAGCCTGCCATGGCGGTGGATACCCATGTGTTCAGGGTAGCTGAAAGGATCGGCCTTACCACAGGGGCCAGGAATCCCTATGACGCTGAAATGCAGCTTATCAGGCATATCCCGGAAGAACAGATCCCCCGCGCTCACCACTGGTTGATCCTTCACGGAAGGTACGTCTGCACAGCCAGGAATCCGGGTTGCGGGGAGTGCGGTATCAGCCATCTCTGCCGGTACGTTGAAAAGAAAAGGAACAGATAGGATCTCTTTTTTGTACATTTGCTCAACGTGTAATCCACCTGTAATGCGGAGTATCATTACAAAACTGATCCTGGCCTTGATCCTGATGGGAGCGATTTCCGCTTCGACCCCATTCATCGATTTCAGTACCGGCAGGCACAATAATGTATGCAAGGAGCTGAAGAATGATGTACTGCTCTATTTTGTTTTTGTGGATACCAGGACAACCTCCCCCTGGACCGAGTTTGATATCCTGACCACCATTGACTCAATCCAGGTGGCTGCCCGCTGGCTGGAGGCGCAGGCTTCCACGTATGATGTCCCCCTTCGCATCAAAACCGACTATTACATCGGGAATGAATTTACAACGGTTCAGAAGAACCTTCCCAGGAAAAGTATTAAGGAGACGGTCAAAGAACTGAAATTGAAAGAGGGCATGAATTCACTGAACAGGTGGGGGGACTACATCTCCAGAACCATTGGCGCATCGTTGTATATGAAAGAAAAAGATGGGATCCCGGTCCAGAAGCGGCCCGGCACCAAGGAGAGGCTGATAGCCTATTTAAGGGACGAATACCAGGTGGAAAGTGTGGCCATGCTGATGCTGCTGAATAACTATTACAGGACAGACATCTCTTTGGCTGTCAATACGCTGCACAATGATGACGTGGAGTTCTCCGTGGTCAGTTATAAATATCCTTCAGAGATCGCCCGCAGTTTTCTCCACCTCTACGGAGCGGCTGATCTGCATGAAACCCCGTTCCGCAGGAGCACAAGGAATATTAAACTGGCTGCCAGGGCTTTCCCCGATGATGTGATGTCAGATGTGTATGCCAGGGCCCTTCATACAATCGAAATAGGGGATTACACCCGCTATATGATCGGATGGACGGAAGAACTGGACCCGGAATATGAACCTCTAATGACCGAAAGATTTACGCTTTTTAAATAAAAAAAAAGTGTTATTTTTACTTTGATCCAATTAACCCAGTGCATAAACAAGTTTACTTATGAACCGAAACCTATTATTATCCGGTAAATTCTTCCTGCTTCTGTTCGTCGCTTCTGGCCTGTTATTCACAGGATGCAACAGGGGCCCGAAAGCAGGGGGTGAAGGATCGGGGGATTTTGAAGCCCCCGGCACCCTGGATGTGGAGACCCAGGAGCAACTGAATACCGCCAAGCGGATCTTCTATTCGCTTCCCTCTCCCCTCGAAACAGCCATGCTTATCAAGAATGCAGGTGCCGTGTACAACGAAGAACTCCTGAATCCAACCGGGAATACATCCAAGTATATAACCTCCAGAAGCAAGGCGCTGAACCTCGGGGTCTATTCCACCGACCTCAGCTATGCAAGCCTGTTTGACCAGACCCAGGCCACACTTGATTATATTTCGGCCGCGAAAGAGATGGCAGATGGTTTAAATATACTGGATGCCATCAATGAGGAGACGATCACAACCCTGGAGGACAACATCAACAACCGGGAGATGATCATCGATATCATCTCGGAAACATTGATGAATTCAAGTTCCTTCCTGAAGGAAAACGGGCTGGAAGCCACCGCATCTGTCATCCTTGTGGGAGGATGGATAGAAGGTCTTTATATTGCAACTAACCTGGTGGATGACAACAACCTGGAAGGAAGCAAACTGGTAGAACGGATCGTGGACCAGAAGCTTTCCCTGGACATCATGATCAATCTCCTCATGGTTTCGGAGGAAGATGCTGATGCCATGGCAGTTCTTGCCGATGTGATGGCATTGAAGGAGATCTTTGACAAGATCACCCTTGAACAGGGTGAGGTAACTGCTGTTGAAGATCCTGAAACCAATGTCACCACGCTTAAGTCAGAATCATCCATTGACATGACACGGGATGTATTCCTTGAACTGAAAGCAAAAGTTAAAGAGATCCGAACCAGCTACATATCTTAAACCCATACCACCATGACTAAGAAGGGCATACTGTTTCTATCCCTGGTTGTTTGCATGCTTTCATTGCCTGTTGCATTGAATGCACAATGCAAACAATTCGCCAAGAATACCTGTAAAGCCGGGCTTGATCCTTACCAGCACGATGGCAATTATGACGCTGCCAACCTGTTCGTTGAGGGTGATGTGGCAGACATGTACAAAACCCTCCATTCGGATATCAGCTACCGGATCGGGGTTTGTGGTGCCAGCAACCTGCCTCCCATTAAATTCGTCGTCCAGGATATCAGGGACAATTACAAGGTGATATACGATAACAGCGAACATGATTTCGAATGGAAATGGGATGTGAAACTTGAATCGAGCCGGCAACTGCGGATCGTCGTTGAAGTCCCTGTATCAGATGAAACCACCACCTCTCCCCAGGAGGGATGTGTGTCTGTAATGATCGGATCAGAGGACTTCTAAACCCGGACGCTTAATCCACGCATAATGACTAAACAAGGCATTCTCTTATTATCAATTGCAGCAGTTCTGCTGGCCATGCCCGGGGCTATGAACGGGCAATGCAAACAATTTGCCAAGAATACCTGTAAAGCCGGGTTGGATCCTTACCAGCATGATGGCAATTACCATGCAGCACTTTTGGTTCAGGGTGACGATGCAGAATTGTACAAAACATTTTATTCCAACAGAAATTACCGGATCGGGGTATGCGGTTCACCCAACCTGGAGAATATTGGATTTAAGGTAATCGATACAAGGAATGGCAAGGTGTTGTACGATAACAGCCTGCACGATTATGAGTGGAAATGGGATTTCAGGCTGGAATCGAGCCAGCAATTGAAGATCATGGTCAAGGTACCTGTCCCTGAAGGCAAAGTTGAGGAGCCGGAAGAGGGGTGTGTGGCCATCATGTTCGGCTCTACTGACGATTAGCCGGTCACATATAGGAAATAATAGTACAATGAAGGGTTGTCCGAAGGTTGAGGACAACCTTTTTTTTCTATATTTAAAACAACTAACTCTAACTACTCTTTTTCTATGGACCCCGATCAGAATCAGTACCACTTCAGTTTCTTTAAACCCACCACAGACAGCGCAAGACGAAACCGGAACATGGTTGTCCAGCTTGTCCTGATCTGGGCAGTGGCAATTTTCGGATTCCAGCTCCTGCTGAAGATCCTTGAAAAACCCACTCCCGAACCTGCATTCCTGGCGTATGAAACCAGCTGGAAAAACATCAAGACAGGAAATCCGGAAGCAGCTGATCTGCAACAGGCAGCCCATTCCGCACTTTCCGTACTCGGCAAAGTAGCCATTCAACCGGAACACCGGAATGCGCTTGATAACGCGGTCAGCTGGATGGCATGGGAACTGGCCGACAGCCAGCAGAAACAGGATCTGCATGCTGCCCTCACGGATTTTGAGGCACAGGCCGAAAAAACAACCATGATCACCGATGAAGCCTATGTGGCCCGTAAGAATAAACTGATTCCCTTGCTGGGAGAACTGTACAACCTCTCTCCGGCCGATATACGATGTAAAATTGCACCCCTCGAAGTCAAATCCTCACTGACGGGATCTTTTGATAGCGAAAACAGGGAGTTATTTGAGGAAGCCATGGGACTGTACCTCATCCACAACAGGTCGGCCCTGACGGATTTTAAATTCCTGGGCTTCCCCTTCCATTACTTCTACACAGCTGTATTCCTGCTGATCCTTTTTGTAGGGCTCTGCTGGTTGTACTGTGTGCGAACCGACATGTTCCACAAGAAGTATGGTGTTGTAGAATAATCCCTCCTTTCGTTCAATCAAAAAGCATCCTGTTATGAAGAAGATATTGATCCCTGCCCTGTTACTTGTTATTCCCTCCCTTCTCAACGCCGCCACTGCTGCCACCCAGCTGGAAGGTGGATTTAAAGTGGGCCCGGCCATTATCCTGATCACCATACTGGTCCTTTTCGTAATGGTAGGTCTTGTATTCAGGGCCAAGGACACCACCGATTTCTATGCAGCAGGCAGGGGGATCTCCAAAGTAGGCTCGGGGATGGCCATTGCTTCCAACTGGATGAGTGCAGCCTCATTCCTCGGGATGGCCGCCCTGATGTACGGTTCCGGATACCATGGCCTCGCCTATGTGGTTGGCTGGACAGGAGGTTATGTACTCCTGCTGATCCTGATGGCCGGACAGATCCGGAAATACGGGAAATACACTGCTGCCGATTTCATTGGTGACAGGTACTATTCCAAAGGATTGCGTGCCGTTGGCGCCATCATTGCCATCCTGATCTCCATCTCCTATTGCGTTGGACAGTTCGGGGGGATCGGACTCATGTTCAAATGGGTCATGGGTATCGATTACACCTGGGCGGTTATCATCGGTGGAGCCGTGGTACTCACCTATACGCTCATCTCCGGGATGTTGGGAGTAACCAAAAACATGCAGATCCAGTATGTGATCATTATCATTTCGTTCCTGGTCCCGCTGTTTATACTCACAGCCAAATTTGACTATTTCTGGCTTTTGCCCCAGATCGGGTACGGATCGGTGGTTTCCGATACTGTTAACGGGCTGCCTGTCAACGAGACCAAGGAACTCCTGAACTCACTGGGGCATGACTTTGCGGTGGTCCCCATGCCGGAGTTTGCCATGCCGTGGGACCCCCCCACCGGCAAAACCTTCTTTCAGTGGATCGCCATTGCGTTTTCACTGATGATCGGTACAGCCGGGCTTCCCCATGTGATCCAGCGTTTCTACGTAGTTCCCAAGGCCAGTGATGCCAGGTGGTCTGTTGTATGGGGATTGTTCTTCATCTGTATCCTCTACTGGAGTGCACCCGCCTATGCAGCATTCGGGAAGATCCTCTCCGCCCACCCTGAAGTAGGAACCCTGGCCAAAGATGCCATTGTGGTCTATACAGCCCAGCTGGGCAACATCCACCCGCTCATTGTGGGATTACTTGCTGCCGGTGGGGTATCTGCCGCATTTTCAACGGTATCAGGCCTGCTTGTAGCCGGATCCTCAGCCTTCGCCCACGACCTTTATGTGAAGGTGATCAATCCGGAAGCCAGTCCAAAAAGACAGCTGTTGTATGCCAGGCTCGGAACCATCCTGATGGCCATCATCGTGACGTTGATCGCTCTGAAGAACTTTGCACTGATCGGGCAGCTTGTTGCTGTGGCATTCTCACTGGCCGGATGCACCATATTCCCACTCTTCCTGCTTGGGATCTGGTGGAGCGGTTCCAACCGGGCCGGAGCCATAGCCGGACTGATCACCGGTGGCACCGTCTCGGTGATTGCCATCACCTACTTTATTGCGGGAAAATCCGGGGTTACCCTCCCCGCCCATGAATTTATCAGCTACTGGCTGGAAGCCTGGTATTTCGCATGGATCGGGGCACCCCTGGCCATCATTGTGCATGTGATCGTTTCGAAACTCACGAAAGAGACCCCGCTCGAGATCAGGAAATTCCTTGTAGAACAGGTTCACAGTTGATGAAGGTTCCCGGATCACCGGCACTCAGGACCCTGGTCCTGATAATGATCGCTGTTGTTGTGATTGGTGTGATCATCGCAAAGTCCTATTACGGGAAGATCAACAAGTCGGTTGACCCGCGCATAGCAGCTGCACGGAAGCTCTATACACAATACGACCAGGTGGCAGGAACGGGTGACTACTTCCGGATCCTGGCCCTCCTGGACAGCATCGAAAAGATCTACCTTGAAACGGAACATTACCGGGCATCTTTCGAGATCGGGGTGCTGGAGAACAACAGGGCAGCAGCCCTGCTCACCATTGCCCTGTACGGGGACAGCCTTGCCCCGGAACGAAATCCCTTTCACACCCTTGAGACCGATTCAGTGGTCCGGCTGGCCGGATCTCATGTATTGAAAGCTATTGAAACCTACGGGTCCTGGAACAGGAAATTCGGAGGATTGAATGAGCAGGAGATCAGAACGGTGATCGGAGCCGGTTTTATGGAGGGACTGGATGGATATGATCCGAGGCAGGTCGAAAGATACCTCTCGAACCGGGTCAGGGAGATCGGGACAGCACTCAGGGAAAATGACCGGCGGCTTTCCGTATGCCACACCAACCTGGGAATCGTTTACCGGTACAGCGGGGCCTATGAGGAGGCTGTCAGGGAATATGAAACAGCCCTGTCCCTCTGGGACCGCAACCTGGACGCTGAAAACAACCTGAACAAGCTGTTGAACAGACCTGTGAAAAAACGGAACATCCTGCAGAAGCTATTCCCTCCGAAAAAAAAATAGTCATAAAGTCGAAAGCTAAAATTGAGATATGATGAGAAAAGCAGCCATTGTTTTTTTGATTTCCCTGTTCATTCAAGGAGTGTATTCACAAGAGAATGCCAGGAAAGAACCCCAGGTAACCAAACAGGATGCACCGGAACCCCAGGTAAAAGAGAAGAAATTCGGACTGAAGATCTCCGGGTACGTGAAGAACGACTTCTTTGTGGACACGCGGCAGACAGTAGCAGCAAGAGAGGGGCATTTCCTGTTGTGGCCAAAGCCTGTTCTGGAAGATGATTTTGGACATGACCTCCATTCAGGGACCAACTTCAACATACTGGCGATCCAGTCCAGACTCAGTTTATCCATTACCGGACCGCAAGCACTTGGAGCAAAAACTTCAGGCCTGATTGAAGGGGATTTTTTCGCTCAATCCAATAATAATATTAACCTGTTCCGGCTCAGACACGCCTTTGTAAAACTGACCTGGACACACCTGGAGCTGCTTGCAGGGCAGTACTGGAATCCCCTTTTTATTACAGAATGCTTCCCCGGAACGGTTTCTTTCAATACAGGGACACCCCTGCAATCCTTTGCCAGGAATCCCCAGATCAGGGTCTCTTTTAAAGCTGCTGGTTTCAAAGTCACCGCAGCCGCACTTTCCCAAAGGGATTATGCCACTGTGGGAATGTCAGGGATCAGTTCTGAATACTTGCGTAATTCGGGCATTCCCGACATGCATCTTCAATTGCAGTATGGTTTCAGTAATGATGCAGGCAACGGACTCATTGTTGGGACTGGAATGGCCTATAAACAGGTGGTTCCTCGTCTGTCGAGCACCACATCTGATGGAGTTACCTTTAAAGTCGACGAGAAAGTCGGAAGTTTTACAGTCATTGCATATGCCAAGCTCACCACAAAACCGATCACCGCTAAACTGCATGCACGGTATGGTGAAAATATTTCAGATGTACTGGCAATCAGTGGATATGCTATTACTGAAATTTCAGACACCATCACAGGGAGATATGATTACACGCCGCTGAAAGGAACCTCCCTGTGGGGTGAGATCCATACAAACACCAATCCCCAGGTCGGGCTATTCGGAGGGGTGACCTGGAACCACGGAACCAAAGACCCTATCAGCATTCCCAGTTTCGGCGTTTACGGATGGGCTACTGATATCCGGACCCTCTACAGGATCTCACCAAGGGTGGTATATAATACGGGAAAAGTGCGCCTGGCCCTGGAACTTGAGTATACCCTCGCTGCATATGCATCCGGTGGAACAACTTTCAACGCATATTATATTCCTGTCAGTACCACCCAGGCGGGCAACCTGCGGGCATTGCTGGCCATTTACTACTTTTTCTGAGAAGATCTGAGCTTGGGAAGGAGGTAATGGCCGGTATAGGATCCTCCTGATGGTATCCCCTCCGGAGTTCCCTGGTAAACGATCTTCCCTCCCTGGTCGCCTCCCTCGGGACCCAGGTCGATGATCCAGTCGGCACATTTGATCACTTCCAGGTTGTGCTCGATCACCAGGACCGTATGCCCCTTCTCCAGCAGCGATTCAAAGGATGCCAGCAACATGGAAATATCATGCATATGCAATCCGGTGGTGGGTTCGTCAAAGACGAACAGGACCTTTTCCTCTTCAGACTCCTTGCTGAGAAAATAGGCCAGCTTGATGCGCTGGCTCTCACCCCCGCTGAGGGTGCTGGACGACTGTCCCAGTTTTACATAGCCAAGTCCCACCTGTTGTAACGGCCTCAGTTTCCTGGCAATCCTCTTTTCAGTGGAATCTTCCGATCCGCCGAAGAATTCGAGGGCTTCATTGATGGTCATTTCAAGCACATCGAATATGTTCCGGTTCCGGTATTCCACCTGCAGGATCTCATCCTTGAACCTCTTTCCGTGACAGCTGTCGCACACCAGCTTCACATCCGCCATGAACTGCATTTCCACCTTGATCTCCCCTTCTCCCTGGCACTCGTCGCACCTTCCACCATCAATATTGAATGAAAAATGGGATGCTTTATATCCATTGATCTTTGATGCCTGCTGCCCTGCATAAAGCTTCCGGATCTCATCGAAGGCTTTCAGGTAGGTGACCGGGTTTGACCGGGAGGATTTCCCGATGGGATTCTGATTCACGAATTCAATCCGGTCAACCAGGTGCAGGTCTCCCTCAAGCAGGTCATGCTTTCCCGGCTTCTCACCTGTGCCATTCAGTTTCCGGTTCATTGCCGGGTACAGGATGTTACTTACCAGGCTCGATTTTCCCGAACCGCTGACCCCGGTCACCACAGTCAGCACATTCAGCGGAAACTTCACATCGATCCCTTTCAGGTTGTTTTCCCTGGCTCCTGTGATCTTCAGGTAATTGCTCCACTTCCTCCTGGTGGCAGGCACAGGGATCCTCTCCAGTCCGTTCAGGTACCTGGCTGTGAGGCTTCTTTCTTCCTCCAGCAAGGCTTCATGCCCCCCCTGGAATACCACCTCACCTCCATGCCTGCCCGCCAGGGGCCCCATATCAATCACATGGTCCGATGCCCTGATGATCTCTTCGTCATGCTCCACCACAAGAACCGTATTGCCAAGCTGCCTGAGTTGTTGCAGTACCCCGATCAACTGGTTGGTATCCCTTGAATGAAGACCAATGCTGGGTTCATCCAATATATAGAGTGAGCCAACCAGGCTGCTTCCCAGTGAAGTGGCCAGGTTGATACGCTGGCTCTCACCTCCCGACAGGGTTGATGATAACCTGTTGAGGGTCAAGTAACCAAGACCCACACTGGTCAAAAAACTGATCCTGGAACTGATCTCCTTCAGGAGCCTGCCTGCGATCTCCACCTCCTTTTTCCCGGGCTTCAGGTTGCGGAAGAATTGTTCCAGGTCTAAAACGGGCATCCGGACCAGTTCACTGATCCGCTTTCCACCCACCTTCACATACCCGGCTTCCTTTCTCAGCCTGCTTCCCTGGCACTCGGGACATACGGTCTTTCCCCGGTAACGGGACAGCATCACCCTGTACTGGATCTTGTATTTCTTGGACTCCAGGTGATCGAAGAACCGGTTCAATCCCTTGAAGTGCCGGTTTCCCTTCCAGAGCAGTTCCCGCTGCTCGTCTGTCAGCCTGTAGTAAGGCTCGTGGATGGGGAAGTCGAACTGACCGGCATTCATGACCAGCCTTTCCTTCCATCTCTTCATCTTCTCCCCTTTCCAGCATACAATGGCGTCATCATAGACTGAGAGCCGCTTGTCGGGAATGACCAGGTCTTCATCAATTCCCATCACCTTGCCGTACCCTTCACAGACCGGGCATGCACCAACCGGGTTGTTGAAACTGAAAAGATGCTCTGAGGACTCTTCAAACTCAATGCCATCAGCTTCAAAACGGGTGGAGAACTCCTCCGTTTCACCACTTTCAGGATCCCAGACCATGCAGTGCCCGTGACCGATCTGCAAAGCGGTCTGAACCGAATCCCCAAACCGGGAGACCGAATCATCATCATTCTGCACAACAATCCTGTCAATGACCAGGTCCAGGATCCGGCCCTCAGGGAGCAACTCCCCTTCCTTCAATTCATCCAGGGAAACCATCTGATCCTTCACCCTCGCACGCGTCATCCCCTGTCCGGCATAGATATCAAGCTGGTACCCTGTCTCCTTGTCAGCCTGCAGGCCAATGTTTGAAAGGATCACCAGGCGGGAGCCCGGCTTCCGCTTGAGGATCTCATCCACCACATCTGACACCGTGTGCTTCCGGACCAGTTTCCCTGAAACAGGAGAATAGGTTTTACCGATCCTGGCAAACAACAGTTTGATGTAATCGTATATCTCGGTGGATGTTCCGACGGTTGAGCGTGGATTCCTTGTATTGACCCGTTGTTCCAATGCAACAGCAGGAGGAATCCCGTGAATGAAGTCCACATCAGGCTTGTCGATCCTGCCAAGGAACTGACGGGCATAGGCCGAAAGGCTCTCCACGTACCGCCTTTGGCCCTCTGCATAGAGGGTATCAAACGCCAGGGATGATTTTCCCGATCCCGAAAGTCCTGTAACTACCACCATCTTATCACGTGGTATCCTGATTTCCACGCTTTTAAGATTGTGAACCCGGGCGCCTTTTATATGAATTTCCTGTTCGCTGATAGCTGGCATAATTGTTGAGCTAAAAGTACTATATTTTGTAATAACAATTATTTTTACTTACTTGCACAACACAATAAATGAACATTTAAACGCTCGCCTATAGAACACCTCTACGCTTAACCAACAGGAACGAGAATCTTGAAACAACAAGCATTGAACGACCAGGATTTGGTTCAAGCATATATCAAAGGTGATCAATCAGCCATTGAAACGTTAATTAACCGGCACCGGCACAAGGTGTTCACATATATATTGCTTACCATTAAGAATCAGCCACTCGCTGAGGATCTTTTCCAGGAGACTTTTATCAAAGTAGTCCAGTCCCTCAGGGGGGGGAAATACAAGGACAATGGGAGGTTTCTTTCATGGGTGATCCGTATCGCCCACAACCTGATCATCGACCATTTCAGGAAAGAGAAACAGATGAATTCCGTATCCAATGATGATACTGAAGTGGACCTTTTCAACAGTAAGAAACTGTCGGACCAGAACATCGAAGAGATCATCGTGAACAGGCAGATCAGGTCCGAGTTGCGCTCCCTGATCAATGAATTGCCAGCCGATCAGCGCGAAGTGGTGCTGCTGAGGCATTACGGTGAATTGAGCTTCAAGGAGATTGCCGATCAGACCGGTGTAAGTATCAATACTGCACTGGGCAGAATGCGGTATGCCCTGATCAATCTCCGCAAGTTCATCAAGGAAAAAGACCTTATCCTTACCATTGATTAAGAAACTTTAAGGTTTTTTCACAATATTCCGGCCTGGCCGGCGTTTTTATGTTGAGAAAACCTATTTGAAATTGCCTATGGTAAAAGTTTCTACCCTGTTCCACCGGGTGGATGGATTTGATGAATCAAAGGAATCTGACAACACCTGGGAACTGCCGGACCCGAACATAGAAATCCGTTTTTTAGAGAATTTGCTGGAACCTCTGCTGTTCGATCCGGGCGACGAATTGGTGCAGCAACTGCTGCAAAAAATCTGAACCTTACAGGCTGCCATATCAACGGCAGCCTTTTTTTTTGCAAAGCGAGGAGGTTTTTTGATGCCTCGGTCTACCTGATCTGTCCGGATTCCAGGATCTGGATGGCGGAGCAAATGTGAACACCGGCGGTTTCAGTGCGAAGGCGGGATTCCCCCAGGTGGAAGGGTTGGTATCCAACACCGGTGGCCAGTTGTACCTCCTGGTCCGTAAAATCACCTTCGGGCCCCACCAGCAGGATATACCTTTCTGAACGTTCAAGCCCGGTAAGGGGGACCCGGCCGGTGTCCATGCAATGGGCGATCCCTTTGGTTCCGGTCATTTCCCTTTTCAGAAAACCAGTCAGATGAACAGGCTCAGAAAGCACCGGTTTGTAAGCCCTCAGTGACTGTTTCATGGCTGAGACAATGATCTTGTCGAGCCGTTCCAGTTTCACCTGTTTCCGTTCAGTGCGGTGGCAAAGGATCGGGGTGATCTCGGAGATACCGATCTCTGTGGATTTCTCCAGAAACCATTCAAACCGGTCCATGTTCTTGGTGGGTGATATGGCCATATGCAGATGGTAAGGCAGAGGCTTGTATCCCAGCCTGGATAACAGAACTCCCAGTACGCACCTTTTGGGATGATCATCCATGATCTCAGCCTCAAACCACCCTCCTGCCCCGTCCACCAGGATTACCCTGTCACCCTTTGACAGGCGGAGTACCCGGATGGCATGCTTTGACTCCTGCTCATCCAGGAGATGCTTATCACCGAAAAGTTGGGGGGTGTAAAACAGGTGCATGGGACTGATTTGAGCCTAAAAATAGTAATTTAACATGCCAAATCCCTTTTAATGTTCAGAATCGGCCTGCTTTCCGATACCCACGGATACTTTGATTCACGCATCAAAGAACATTTCAGAGATTGCCATGAGATATGGCACGCTGGTGATATAGGGGAAATGGAGGTGATCGTGCAGCTCAACAGGATCGCCCCGGTTGTGGCGGTTTACGGAAACATCGATGGCACTGCCATCCGCTCACGCTACCCGGGACACCAGCGGCACACCAGGGAGGGCCTTGATATCTGGATGACCCATATTGGCGGATACCCGGGTAACTACGATCCCAGGGTCAGACCTGCCATATATACCCATTCGCCGGGACTCTTCATTTCAGGGCATTCACACATTCTCAAAGTGATGCGGGACAAGAAGGCCGGGTTTCTACACATGAACCCGGGTGCAGCAGGGCGAAACGGTCTTCATAAGGTCCGGACCCTGATCCGGTTTGAGATAGCCGGGGGAAAGGTAGACAATGCGGACGTGATCGAACTGGGGCCCAGGTCCGGCAGGCCCGGGCCGGTTGCCGGCTAGGGGGTATTCCCGCCCGGGTCTTCTTCGTATTCAAGGAACCTGTTAATGAAAAGTTCCATCCTTCGCTGTGCCGCCAGGCTGTATACATACTGGGCCTGGCCAAGCTGGGCCTTCACCCTGCGGTCTGCCACCTTCAGGTTGAAGACAATCTCATTGAATCTCCTGTTGGTTGAGAGTACCTGCAGACCGCCTGGTGTATAAGCGATATAGTACCAGGTATTCCGGTCAACCTTCAGGTAGATGTCAAGAATGTCACCAGAACCCTTCTCTACCAGCTCCACATAGGCATCCACCTTTTTATTAACCTGGATATCCCCGATGTTTCCTATTCCAACCTTCCCGTTGTGACGGAACGACCGTGTTTCCTGGTTCCATGTAAGGGGCAGCTCGTTAAAGAAGATCGTATTCTTCCACGAAGGGGGGATCTCCTCGTAAGCACCGGTCAGTGCCAGTTGCCGTTCAAGGGTACGCGCCTGGGTTTCCCCGATCAGATCACGCATAGCCAGCTTATAATGGTGGCTGGTAAGGTCCACCGGTTCAAGGTCCGGCAGGCTGTCTATTTCACTTCCCATCACCTGCAGGGCTTCACGGGAGAAAAAGAAGTCCAGTCCCAGTACCAGGCATGCATCGAACTTATCCTCTCCCACCTGGTGAACTGCATTCCCGGCCGTTGTCAGTTTCACCTGTCCGTATTCAAGCGGCAAAACCACTGATCCCTCCCCGTAGAGCTTGCAGGAAGCCGTTTCAAGCCTCAGGTAATTTCCGGGCTTTGTTGAATCTGCCAGCTTCTCTTCAGAGGATATGATATAGGCCTCCCTTTCAGGATCGTAAATCAGTACCCCTGTGGCATCGGTGATGTTGGCATCGAAATAGTCTTTTCTGGAACTCAGGAATGTGGAGTAGATGTGGGTGGAATCCCTTGTGATCAGTGAACCGGTAAAGACCTTGTTCAGGTCCGTATTGACCTTCTGTTCCCCGACAGGGATCCTGATATCGGAAGGATCCAGGTCAGCTGTAAACCTGAGCCAGCTACGGCCAATATTGCAGTCATGCATGATCCGAACGCCCCCTTCAAATGTCAGGAAGGGATTTTCGGCCGCCATCCGCACTTCCCCATGGTAATCAAAATAGGGACTCAGCATGAAGGGAGCCTCCTTATGCACCTCCCCCCTGGCCATGCTGATGATGGTGGTATCGACCCAGATCCGGTCAAAGTAGAGCTGGTAGTTGTTCCCGTATGCATCCTGGTAATCGTAATATCCCGATCCATGGTAGTCCCTTGCACCGTTCACTGCAATGGAAGCATCATACACCATATGCTGCCTGTTGTACTGGTTGGCCAGTACCCTGGCATTGCTGAGCAAACTCATGGTTGCCTGGTAGCCGATCTCCACCTCTCCGGAGTCCGGGAAGATGTAGGCATCGGCCACCTCCATAAAGGGAACCCCATGTGCATGAAGCAATCGATTCCGGTAGTTATAGGTTGCCCGGGGAGCAACAAAGTTCAGACCATCCTGCTGCGGATGAAGCGATGTATACGAGGGACCATTGGTTCTCAGGGAATCGATGCCTATATCCACGGTATTTCCGGGAAGGGTTTTCTTCTGTGATAGTCCAACCGTTCCTTCATCCATCATCCAGCTCATTTGATCGAGCCTGGTTTCATACAGGTTGTAGGGAAGCTCGATCCTGGTCTGGTCCCTCCTGGCTGTAAATTCACCCCTCCTCGCATCAAGGTCTATGTACAGGTTGATATCATCGGTAACAAATGCGAACTCCTCCTCTTCCTTCTCTTTTAACTGCACACCTGCCGAATCTGCCATGATCATCCTGGCATCATAGCGGAAATTATCCGATTCCAAACGGGCTTCTTTCAATGCCATAACGCCCTCCGCAGTAAGCCCGGTGGGCCTCAGTGCCAGGTTTCCACCAAGGAATATTGAGTCATTGAAGATCCTGAAAGTCTCTTCCACCCTGGCCACCCTCATGACCTGGTCATCAGGGATCAGTGTGATATCTGCCTGGGTGTTCTCCACATAGGGGAATTGTGTAGGATCGGTTTTCTCCCTGATCAGGTACCTGCGGGTCCTGGCCATCATGGAATCGGGATGCATCAGGAAATCATCCGACCAGGTGGTGGAGGTGAGGTAGTCAAATGACCCGTATCCATGTAATCCCCTGCTACTCATTTCAATATCGTTGTAAAATGTACCCGTCTCACCATACAGGTTAATGCCCTCCTCGGGAGCCTGCATATAGAACCCAAGCGAATTGTCATCTCTCAGCGTCATTTCCATTGCCATGGGGGGAAGAACCCCGGCTGATATGAAGGTCCCGCTGGGAGATATGGCCTCCGGCCTGAAATTATCGAGGCTGTCAATGTTGAAGGGATCCAGTTCAAAATAAAACACATTCCGGTCATATACCCCGTTCTGGATATCCGGACTGTCGAAGAAAATGAATGAATTCTCCCGGCTTGAAAACCTGGGGTACTCAGGATATCGTGCAAGTCCCGATTTATTGTCGGGGCGATCGATCAGCAGATCTCCGGTAATATGTTCTATGGCATTGTCGATGCGGGTCAGGATGGGCTCATTGTACTGGTTGTATTCACCAGATTCGATGGACAACTGAAGGGAATCAATATTCTGCAGGTTGATCTTGAAACTGTCGTACTGGAAGAAGAAATTGCTTCCCGTAAACCTGAACAACCCGGCATCCACCACCCCGTCGAACTGGAAACTCCGGTTCCGCTTCATGATGATGCTGTTTTCTTTGGGTACCAGCCTCACGTTCTGTGAATCACTCAGGAAGATAACCGGGATTCCCCGGATGGTCAGGTCCCTGGTGTGAAGATCCAGTTCGGCATTTGATCTCCCCTGTGTCCGGGAATTGAACCTGATCACATCGTAATCCCGCTTCCTGATGGCAGCCTGGATATAGTCAAAAAGCTTTTGCCTGAGCAGGACGGTACCGGTGGCCTCATCGAAATAAACAAATCCCATCTTGGCCATTGCCATGAGCTGGTGCTTGATCTGGTACAGCGGAAATCCCATATCCATGGCATACGGTTCCACGTTGAAATCCCTTCCCCCGACCATGCCGGAGTAATTGGCCAGTTGGACCAGCGGATGAGCGTAGTCCATCCCCTGAATTGCCATGTAAAAATCGTTGTTGAAAAATGTAATCGATTCAAAAGTTGCCCTGCCAATGGATGTCCCCTGAAGTGCTTGAAACCTCATACTGGATTCCCCCCGGTTCCAAAACAGTTCATCAAAGCTCATATCGATGTTGTGGTAGGAGTTGGAGTAAGGCCCCTGGGAGGTAAAATCATCAGACCGGTTCAGCCTCATTTGTTCCTGTCCCACATCATAAGAGAAAACCAGGTCCGGATGATAGATCGAATCATCCCCGAAGTAGATCGTAACCAGGGTATTGGGTGAGCGGATAAAGCGGCCATTCATGGCTATCCTTTCGGATTCCACCCTCACCCGCAAAGTATCTTCGCTGAAGATATCCAGGCGTGCAGGGTCTTTATCCACCCCCGATCCCAGCAGGTTTGCACCCTCAATGGAAAGGCCTCCCCGGTAGTTAATCCCGGGAGCAAATTCCTCAATCTGGTAGGAGTTTTCGTAGGAAGCGAACTTTGGAAACCTGGTCTGCTGCAGATTCTTGATAAGCGTTACCTTATCCTCCAACCGTCCCAGTACCTTCTCCTCAAACAGCGCCGGATAATACAATTCCACCGAATCGGCAATATAGTTCGGGGTTTTTAGGTTGATCCTGTACTTTCCCAGGACAGCATACATTTCATTATCAGGCATCCCTACCCTCTCCCAGGTGACCTTTCCTTTGCTTCCCTCCCAGTAAAGGGTAGAGGGATCTATATACCCGGTAGCGTCCATGATCTGAATGAAATCACGTCCCGAATAACATGCAACGGTCACATCCTTAAATTCAACCCTCATGGACTCCCCGGTTCGAAACTGGAACGAAGGGGTAGATACTTTCCATGCAATGGTATTGGATACATAGAAGATGTTATCCTCAAGGAGGGAGAGGGAAAGGGATAACCACTGGTCAATGACCCGGGGTAGTGTTTCCCCTTTATCCAGAAGCAACCTGAATCCCTTCAGCCACTCCCCGTAACCATGGGAGGTCTTATCCTCATAGAAGAACTCCATCATCACCTTCTGATATTTGATGAAGTGGGGCCTGGGACGACACCTGTGCTTCAGCAACAGGTTGGAAACCTCCATAATCTCAAGCTGCCGTTCATGAGGCAGGGAATCAAAAAGATGCAGGAACCTTTCAAAATAGGGCCATTCATCCGTCTGTAGCATCGTCCCGGTAAAAGTGACAAGCTCGCTGGAGAAGGTGGCCGTGTCGGTGGTGAATTCACTGATAGTCTGTGCGCATATAGGAACGGCAAGCATCACTGTAATCAGGAAAACGAATGCTCTTTTCATGGTTGAATGCGGTTGACCTATGGTTTAACAAAAGAGAGCAGGATCCAGTTCGATTCCTCCCTGGTATTCAGGTGGTCGAGTCCGCTCTGGTATGCAGCATTAAGCACGAACTGCACATCTTCGGCAAGAATGCCACTGACAAAGAGCAACCCACCTTTCCCGAGGTGAGCCTCATAGTGGGGTATATGTTGCACCAGGGTATTCCTTGTGATGTTGGCCAGGACCAGATCAAACATCTCCTTTCCAAGCTGGGATACATCTCCCAGCCTCACCTCCATGACCCCGGCCTTGTTCCTGTCCACATTCTCCAGGGCATTCTCATAAGCCCACTGGTCATGATCAATACCCAGTACCCGGCGAGCTCGCAGGCGGGTGGCATAAATCCCCAGTACACCCGTACCACACCCCATATCCAGCACACGCTTCCCATCCAGCTGATGGTTCATCATCTCTTCAATCATCAGCCTGGTGGTGTGATGGTGCCCGGTGCCAAAGGACATCTTGGGCTCTATGATCAGCGTACAGGGAAGGTCACCGCTATCATCATGAAAAGGTGCCCTGATGAGCACCTTTCCCCCGATAACGACCGGACTGAAGGATTCTTCCCACTCTTCGTTCCGGTTCTGCTGGGCTGTTTTGTGAAACCTGTATTGTACATGCATTCCAGCATGTGACAGTTCATCGATCAGTTGATTGAACAGATCCCCCGAGAACTGTTCCTCCGGGATATAGGCCTGGATCAGCTCTTCATCCTCAGCAAAACCCTCGAAACCGATCAGGGACATTTTATCCAGCAGGATCTCCCGTTCATTGCTGCTCCATGATCTGATGGGGATTTCAAATTCGAGGTATGCCATACAGGCGGTTCAAAGTATTTAATAAGCGTTGACAATTCCCAGGAAATCCTCTGCCTTTAATGAAGCACCGCCTATCAATCCCCCGTCCACATCGGGATTGGCAAATAGTTCCCGGGCATTGGATGGCTTACAGCTTCCCCCGTAAAGCAGGGTCATCTCGTCAGCAGTCTGATCATCAAATAATTCCACCAGCAGATCCCTGATATATTTGTGCATTTCCTGTGCCTGTTCCGGAGTGGCCACCACACCTGTGCCAATGGCCCAGACCGGCTCATATGCAATGACAACCTGGCTCATCTCCTCCCCGGTCAATCCTTTCAAACCCACTTCAACCTGTTTCCTGACAACGTCATATAGTTTTCCTGACTCCCTCTCTTCAAGGACTTCACCACAACAGTAAATAGGCTTCAATCCTTCAGCAAGTGCTAGTTTCACCTTTCTATTCAGCAATTCATTCTCTTCATGATGGTATAAGCGCCTTTCCGAATGCCCGATGATGACATACTCCACCCCTGATGACTTCAGCATCCCGGGAGATACTTCACCGGTAAAGGCTCCCGAAGACTCAGCGGAACAATCCTGGGCACTGAGTTTAACCCTCCCGATCAACTCCTTGACCTTGATCAGGTGGGTATAGGGCGGGGCGATGATCACAATGGCATCACTGCGGTTCTCCTGCTCCAGCTTCTCCACAGCCCTGGCCAATTCCATACCATCTTTAAGCAGTGTGTTCATTTTCCAGTTCCCGGCAACAATTTTCTTTCTCATGGTGATTGTAATGGTTTATTGAATTAAAAATAGCAAATATTATGATCTGATGCGTGAAATGAGATTTGAAACAAGGAGCAGGAGCAGGATGCCCAGAACAAAGGCCAGCATCACCCTTCGTTCCAGTGCGGTCGACTGATCCCCGTAGACCAACCTGGGAAGGAACCTGTCAAAATCCAGGACACCAAAGGAGAAATCATCATAGATCCCCGCCTCCATCAGCAGCATGGCCTCCTCACCCACCGGTGCGGCAGCATTTCCGATCAGCTCAACCGCACCGGGGTCCAGTTCCTCCAGGGATGGAAAATCCCGGAAACCCCATTTGCCGATGATCGTACCACTGTGCAGGAGCATAAAACCAGGATTTGAACGGACAATGGTCTTCAACATGATATCATCACCTGCAAAGAAAGGATAGCCCAGGTCCAGGGAGCTTACTGTTGCATCCGCCATACCGGTGGGCGAAGCTGTCACCGCATAAAATGAAAAGTCTTCTGCCAGGATCTCCAGTTGGGACCACTCCCTGGCAATGGCCAGGGCCGATTCATCGGCCTTTGACAGGTTATAGCTGATCATCACCAGGCTGTATTCAGGATCATCAAGTATCCGGTCTACAATATCAGTTCCGTATTCATCCATGATGGCGAAATCATGGATAGGTGGCTCAAATCCCTTTTTCACAAGCCTGGAATCACTGTTCACAAATTCCCACCGGGTGGTGTCACCAGGATAATCTTCAATGGTAAAATCACTGCTCTTTCCAGTTGTTTTATCCCTGTAAATAAGCTTGGTCTCATACTCATCCACAGGAGCCCCGTCAGGGATTTCCATTTCACTGGAAATGAATGTTCCCACATCGTAAGGCCTGAAGTCCACCAGCGGAAGGTGGCGGTAATTCCATACGGAGAACCAGCATGCCCCGAAGTAGATCAGGGCCATCACCGCCCACTCCCCTGCCGGCCGGCCGGCAGGAGGCTCACTTTTCCTCTGTAGAAACAGTACCAGTACAAAGATCATCAGTACCATATTTTTCAGGAAAGTCTGCCAGTTGGTCAGGATCAGCGCATCCCCGAAACAGCCACAGTCAGATACAGGATTGAATATGGCCAGGACCAGGGTTAGCAGGGTAAAGAAAAGCATGAACCACATGAGTACCCAGTATGTGATCCTGCGGTGGTACCCAAGGATCAGGGCAACCCCCAGGAGCAGTTCAAAGGCTGAAAGCAAAACACCCAGTGGAAGGGCTGAGAAATCGAGGAATCCAAGCCTGAATGCAGTAAAATAGTCCGCGAATTTGTAGGCCGATCCAAGGGGATCCACAGCTTTTACAAATCCACTGAAAATGAATACAATTCCCAGGATGATTCTGCTCAGTAATTTGACGTACTTCATTGTCAGGCCTCCAGGTGTTTTGTGATGATCTCTGAAATCGCATGCGGTGAACGCATCCCTCCTTGTCCGTCTGTACAATCCACCAGTACCAGGTCATTCACATACTGCTGCAAGGAGAGGTATTCCTGTCTTACTTTTTCCTGGAAATCCATGTTCTCTTCATGGATATCCCTTTCTCCTTTCAGGTAAGCCCTGTCATCGCCGTTCCGTGAATTTTTCAACTGCTGGCGGGTAAATGCAAAAGGGACATGGAGCAGGAGGTTCAGATCGGGCCTGGGCAGGTCGTTGTGGTCATACTCAAATTCCAGGATCCAGTCACGCAGTTTCAGGCGTTCCTCCCTCTCCTTCAGCTTGGCACACTGGAAGGCAATATTGGAATAGACATACCGGTCCACGATCACCAGTGCCCCCTCCTCCATCCAGTTCCGGATCTGTGATGCAGCTTCGGTCCTGTCCCCGGCAAAGATCAGTGCCACCAGGTACGGGTCCACCTGCTCATTGGATCCCATCTCACCCCTCAGGAACCTTGCAATCAGTTTCCCGTACACCCCCTCTTCAAGCCTTGGGAAATGCAAATACCTGTATTTAATCCCCTTTCTATCAAGATGTTCCCTTAATAGTTTCAGCTGGGTGGATTTACCGGAACCATCCAGTCCTTCAATCACAACAAAGCGCATGGAACGATTTCGAATTATTTGATGTATTTTTGATTGAATCAGTTCCAAACTTACAAAATATCGTTTCAACAATCCCATATTAATGATCTTTTCAAACAACTTTTCCCTCAACCTGGGTGGCCGGATTACGGATCTCTCCTCCCCCGTTGTGATGGGAATCATCAATGCCACCCCGGACTCTTTCTACAAGGGTAGCCAGCTGCCCGATCCTGCCCGGGCAGTGGAGGTTGCCAGGGAGATGGTTGAGCAGGGTGCCGCCATCCTGGATGTAGGGGCTGTATCCTCCCGTCCCGGTGCAGAGGAGATACCGGCCGGCGAAGAACTGGACCGCATTTCTCCCGTAGTTGAAGCCATCCGGAATGCCATGCCAGACTCTCCCCTTTCTGTGGATACCTGGCGTTCAGCGGTAGCCAAAACCCTTAGTCAGAGATACAGGATCGATATGGTGAATGACATTTCGGCAGGAATGATGGATCCCCATATGTTTGCCACCATGGCCAGCCTGAACATTCCTTACGTGATGATGCACATGCAGGGAAATCCACAGAACATGCAAAGTGAACCTGATTACAAACATGTGGTGGATGACATATTGCAGTTCTTCGGAGAGCGTGTCTACAAACTCCGGAAGCTTGGGGTGAACGATATTGTGGTTGATCCGGGATTTGGATTCGGGAAGACCCAGGAACAGAACTACCAGCTTCTGCAAGGGCTGTCTGCCTTTCGCATGCTGGAACTTCCTGTTATGGCCGGGATCTCACGTAAATCAATGATTTACAAAGTACTGGACAATAACCCTGCCGAAGCGCTCAACGGAACCACAGCCGCCCATATGGCAGCCCTGATGGGAGGAGCCACAATTTTAAGGGTTCATGACGTGAGGGAAGCCGTGGAAACTGTGAAGATCTATCAACAGATTGTTAAGAATTACTAAATTTGGCAGCAGAACTGCCGCATGCTCAGTGCATTTATCCATATACGCCTGCTGGATGTAATCGACATCATCCTGGTGGCCCTGTTGCTCTTCCAGCTCTACATGCTGATCCGGGGCACAGTGGCATTCAATATATTCCTTGGTATTGCCATTATCTATATATTCTGGTGGGCCGTCAGGGCACTGAAGATGGAGTTGCTCAGCTCCATCCTGGGATCGGTACTTGGTGTGGGCGTGATCGCGCTGATCATTGTATTTCAGCAGGAGATCAGGCGGTTCCTGATCTATATCGGATCCAAGTATGTGGACGGCAACCGCATCAGCTTCGAAAAGATCCTCAACCTGCCCTTCGATTCCAAATCGTCCGTAAAGATCCGTTCCATCCTCAAAGCAGTCATGCAGTTCTCACAGGAAAAGACCGGTGCACTTATCGTCATCAGACGGAAATCCAACATGGACATGTATGCGGAAACCGGGGATGTGCTCAATGCTGAAACCTCCAGCCGCCTGTTCTCCAGCATATTCAACAAGACCAGCCCCCTGCACGACGGTGCGGTGATTGTTGAAAATGACAAAGTGAAGGCTGCCAGGGTGATCCTTCCCGTAACCGAGAAACTGGACCTCCCGCCTGAATATGGATTGCGCCACCGGGCCGGACTGGGAATCTCGGAAGTTACCGACTCGCTGGTGATCATCGTTTCCGAAGAGAACGGTCAGATCTCCATTGCCGAGAACGGGATCCTGCAAAAGAACATCCAGTCCAAGGCACTCAAAGAGAAACTGGAAGCAGATTTCGGATAGGGTCCGCAGGACCTACAGCTGTGGCCCGGCAGCAACCAGTGCCTTTCCTTCTTCGTTATCGGTGAACTGTTCAAAGTTGGTAATAAACCGCTGTGCCAGGTCTTTTGCCTTCCTTTCCCACTCTGCAGGATCGGAATAGGTATCCCTTGGATCCAGGATATCATTGGCAATACATAGCAGTTCCCCCGGGACCTCCAGGTTAAAGTACGGGATCACATGGGTTGCAGCTTTGTCCACACTCCCGTCAAGGATCATATCGATGATGCACCGTGTATCCTTGATGGAGATCCGCTTCCCGGTCCCGTTCCAGCCCGTATTCACCAGGTAGGCGGTTGATCCGGTGGCTTCCATCCTTTTTACCAGTTCCTCCCCGTACTTGGTGGGATGCAGTGTAAGGAAGGCCGCTCCAAAACATGCTGAAAACGCAGGTACCGGCTCGGTGACCCCCCTTTCTGTGCCTGCAAGTTTTGCTGTAAAACCTGAAAGAAAATGGTACTGGGTCTGGTCATGGGTTAACTTGGAAACAGGAGGCATCACTCCAAATGCATCAGCTGTCAGGAAAATCACCTTGGAAGCGTGACCACCTTTTGACACCGGCTTCACAATGTTGTCAATGTGGTAGATGGGATATGAAACCCGGGTATTCTGGGTTTTGGATCCGTCATCAAAATCCACCTTGCCATCAGCCGCCACGATCACATTCTCCAGCAGAGCATCCCTTTTTATGGCGTGAAAAATATCGGGTTCGCTCTCCTGACTCAGGTTAATGGTCTTGGCATAGCAACCTCCCTCGAAATTGAAGATCCCGTCATCGTCCCATCCGTGTTCATCATCTCCGATCAAAGCACGCTTGGGATCGGTTGAAAGGGTGGTTTTCCCGGTTCCTGAGAGTCCAAAGAAAATGGCTGTTTCATTGTCATTACCCACGTTGGCTGAGCAGTGCATGGCAGCGATTCCCTTCATGGGCAAGTAGTAGTTCATGATGGAGAAAATCCCCTTCTTCATCTCACCACCATACCAGGATCCCCCGATCACACCCATCCGTTCGGTCAGGTTGAAAAAGACAAATACGTCAGAATTTAAGCCCTGCTCCTCCCATTTGGGATTGGTGGTCTTGGCGGCATTGAGCACCACAAAATCGGGTTCAAAGGTGGATAGCTCCTCATCCGTGGGACGGATGAACATATTCTTGACGAAGTGTGCCTGCCAGGCCACCTCCATGATAAACCTCACCTTCAGCCTGCTGTCTTCATTGGCCCCGCAAAAGCAGTCAATGACAAACAGTTTTTTACCGGACAGCTGTTTTGAAGCCAGGTCATATCCGTGATCCCACACCTCTTTGGTGATGGGTTTGTTGTCTGAAGTTTTGGCCTTGTCCGACTTCCACCAGACCGTATCTCTTGTGGTATCGTCCATCACCACATATTTGTCCTTTGGGGAACGGCCTGTAAAGATCCCCGTATCCACCTTCACTGCTCCGAATTCACTCTCCACTCCCACCTCAAAGCCCTCTAGTGATGGATCCATCTCTTCCTCATAGAGTTGTTCATAGGAGGGATTGTACACCACCTCGGTAACCCCGGTGATCCCATACTTCTCAAGTTTCAATTTGTTTAAAATTTCATTCATAGTGTTCCTGTTTAAAAGCTGGTGGGTTTATTATATATCAATCTCAAAGTGATACAAGGAATATCCTAATAAAATGCTGGGCAAATATCCAAAAAAAAAGCGGCAAAATCAAGTTTTGCCGCTTTATTGGTATGTTAATTTATTAGCTTGGTCAAACTATCTCAGTGCAGCCTGTGCTGCAGCCAGTCTGGCGATGGGCACACGGAAGGGTGAACAGCTTACATAGTTCATTCCAACGCGGTGGCAGAACTCCACTGATTCCGGGTCTCCGCCGTGCTCTCCACAAATCCCAACCTTCAGATCAGGCTTGGTTGAGCGTCCCTTGGAAGTACCCATTTCTACCAGCTGGCCTACACCTTCCTGGTCCAGTGTCTGGAAGGGATCATTCTTCAGCAATCCTTTCGCAATATAGATGGGCAGGAATTTTCCGGCATCGTCACGTGAATAACCAAACGCCATCTGGGTCAGGTCATTGGTACCGAATGAGAAAAACTCGGCATGCTCGGCTACCAGGTCAGCAGTCATGGCTGCCCTGGGGATCTCGATCATGGTACCCACCAGGAAATCACATTTTGCACCTTTCTCCTGGAAAACCTTCTCAGCGGTGGCACGGATGATCTCCTCCTGCATCTTGAACTCTTTCCAGGTACCGATCAGCGGAACCATGATCTCGGGACGTGCATCCACACCCTTCCGGGTCAGGTTCACGGCAGCCTCGATAATGGCCCTTGCCTGCATTTCAGTAATCTCAGGATAAGTATTCCCCAGACGGCATCCACGGTGTCCCAGCATGGGATTGAATTCGTGAAGGTCTTCAACCAGTGCCTGGATATCAGCCACAGTAATGCCCATCTCGTCGGCCATTACTTTCTGATTAGCCTCATCGTGGGGAACAAACTCGTGCAGCGGCGGATCAAGCAGGCGGATGGTCACACCAAATCCCTGCATGGCTTCCAGGATTCCTTCAAAGTCCTCCCTTTGATAGGGAAGCAGTTTATCCAGTGCCTTGCGGCGCTCTACTTCATTTGTAGCAAGGATCATCTCCCTCATGGCCTTGATGCGGTCACCTTCGAAGAACATATGCTCGGTACGGGTCAGACCAATACCTTTGGCTCCGAAGTCACGTGCAACCTGTGCATCATGGGGAGTATCGGCGTTGGTGCGAACATCCATCCGGGTGTGCTTTTCAGCAAGCTCCAGGATCGCTCCAAAATCACCACTCAGTTCGGGATCGATGGTCCCGACCTTGCCTTCCAGCAAATTACCGGTTGAACCGTTGAGGGAGATCCAGTCACCCTCTTTATAAGTCCTACCTGCGGCAGTCATGGTGCGCGCTTTGTAGTCGATCTTTACTCCACCTGCCCCGGATACACAGCATTTACCCATTCCACGTGCAACAACAGCCGCATGGGAGGTCATCCCGCCACGTGCGGTCAGGATACCCTTGGCAATATTCATACCTTCCAGGTCCTCGGGTGAGGTCTCAATCCTTACCAGGATTGACTCGGGATACTTGTTTGCCTCATCGGCAAAAAATACAATCTGTCCGGTGGCAGCACCCGGTGATGCGGGCAGTCCCTGCGCAAGTACGGTAGCGCTTGCCAGTGCACCCTTTTCAAAAACGGGGTGAAGCAGTTCGTCCAGTTTGGCAGGTTCCTGGCGAAGCAGCGCAGTCTTCTCATCGATCTTTCCATCCCGCAGCATGTCCATGGCTATCTTTACCATGGCAGCACCGGTACGTTTTCCGTTACGGGTCTGGAGCAGCCACAGTTTCCCTTCCTGGATGGTGAATTCCAGGTCCTGCATGTCTGAAAAATAGTCTTCCAGCTTCTGCTCGGTTTCGTGCAGTTCAGCATATACTTCGGGCATTACCTCTTCCAGTGAGGGGAAGTTGGCAGCACGCTCCTCTTCAGATACCTTGGCAAGCCTGGCCCACCTGAGTGAACCCTCTTTGGTGATCTGCCGCGGTGTACGAACACCTGCAACCACGTCTTCTCCCTGTGCATCGATGAGGTACTCACCGTTGAAGATATCCTCACCTGTTCCTGCATCACGTGTGAAAGCCACACCGGTACCGGAGGTCTGTCCCATGTTCCCATAAACCATGGCCTGTACGTTTACGGCAGTACCCCAGTCGCCCGGGATCTGGTTCAGCTGGCGGTAATAAACAGCCCTGGGAGTTTCCCAGCTATCGAAAACAGCCATAACGGCACCCCACAGCTGTTCCCAGGGATTCACCGGGAAATCGCTTCCTGTCTGCTTCTTCACTGCAGCTTTAAATTTCTCAACAAGCTCTTTCAGGTCATCCACAGTAAGCTCGTTGTCATTCTCCACGCCACGGGCCTCCTTTACCTCTTCCATAATCGCCTCGAAGGGATCAATGTCTTCTTTGGATTCGGGTTTCATCCCCAGAACCACATCCCCGTACATCTGTACAAAACGGCGGTAGCTGTCCCATGCAAACTTTTCGTTTCCGGTCTTGTTGATCAGTCCCTGGACCGCATCTTCATTCATACCAAGGTTCAGGACTGTATCCATCATCCCCGGCATTGAAACACGGGCCCCGGAACGTACTGAAACCAGGCAGGGATTCTCATTGCTCCCGAAGCCGGTTCCCATGATATTTTCAATGCTCTTTACAGCAGCTTCAACCTCTGTTTTGATCAGTTCAACCACTTTCTCTTTCCCCAGTGTGTTGTACTCAGTACATACTTCAGTGGTGATGGTAAATCCGGGAGGTACGGGAACACCAATCAGGTTCATCTCTGCAAGGTTGGCACCCTTTCCACCCAGTAAATTTTTCATGTCGGCTTTACCTTCGGCTTTCCTGTCTCCGAAAGTATACACACGTTTTACATCTGACATTGGAAAATTGCTTTTAGTTATTAATAATGAGTTAATTACAGTAAAATGTCTGGAATTTTAAAGATACAAAGGTACCTAAAAAATTAATAAATCTGCTCTAAAGTAAGGTTAATTAGAAGCCAGGGTGAAGTCATCCGAACTCCCTGATAGCCTCCAACATGGCAAGAATGTTCGGAATGGGTACATTGGCCTGGATATTATGGACCGTATTGAAGACAAATCCACCCCCCGGGGAAAAGATTTCACACTCCCTGAAGACATGGGTTTTTACCTCTTCGGGCGTTCCGAACGGCAGCACTTTCTGGGTATCGGCTCCGCCACCCCAGAAAACCAGCCTGTCGCCATATTTCTCCTTGAGCAGCACAGGATCCATGCCGGCTGCGTTCACCTGAACAGGGTTGATGATATCAAATCCCGCACCGATAAAGTGCTCCATGAAAGGCTCAACAGCCCCGCAGCTGTGCTTGAAGGTTTTCCAGCGGGTGTTTTCATGGATCCAGTTATTCATCTTCCTGTAATAGGGGGCATAGAGTTCTTCGAAGGTTTCAACGGAACAGAATGAGGAATCCTGCGTACCGAAATCGGTCCCACAGAGGAAAACGGCGTCCACCAAATCACCGGTGGCTTCTTTGGCCATGGCCAGGTTCCTGATAGCAATATCCGTCTGTTTCTCGAAGACCTCGTGCAAGTAGTCGGTGCGCAGAAGGGTGGACATGTACCAGTCAGCCACATCCCTGATCCCTCTGGTAACCTTCAGGTTCATGGCCGGGACCAGGGCTATATCTCCAATGGCAGTACCCCCGAAACTGGCAATGATGCCCATTCCGGTTGATGCGGCAGCACTGGCTGCATCCCTCCAGAATTCCACATCTGCCGGGGACCACAGGGTAAATTCCTCAAGGTTGTCTCCGGGATCAAGGTTTGCATCATCAATAGGCTCCTGGCGTTTCACGGCATCAAAAAAATAGGCAGCTTTGGGCATTTTAGCGGAAGGAGGAACCGACAGATCTCCCCGGGGGTACATCAGGGTATCCCCGTGCCCGTCCACCGTTACGTTGAAATCCCCCGGGACCAGTACCACCTGTCCCCACGGGGTTTTCCATTCCTTCCATGCCTCCTGGCGGTGGCCAAACATGTTTTCCGGGCCATACACACCGTTCACTGCCACCCCCAGGGCCTCCTGAAGGTCCGGCTCCACCTCCCCCAGCATCTGATAGGGTTCATGCACCTTCACAGGCTTTTTCTCCAGACCGAAGTGGTTCCTGAGCTGTTCAACCACCAGTGCATGCATCCCGGTCACCGCTGTGGATCCTAAATCCACCACCAGGTGGTCAGGTTGTTCATGGTTCAGTGTCCTGAGTAAGTTTTCCCGCGTATTCATGGCAATGCAGTTTTTTGTAAAAGTATCATTAAGGTCCCGCAATTTAGTGAATTTAATATTTTATCTTTCGGAAAATGCCATCTCGCTGTTACGCTTTGTCACCATATCTCTTATCCTGTTCCTGCTCCTGGTCACAGGATTAGCCCAGGAGGTATTTTATTATGCAGCCAACGGGAGACCAGTGGACAGTGAGGAGGGAGCTGTATTGATCAAACAGGTCAGGGAGAAATCAGGTGAATTGTACGTGATCAGGGAGAGTCACCGGTCCGGGAAATCCTGGACCAGGGGAGTCAAACAGAAGGTCCGTATCCGGGACCAGGGCAGCATGCTGATCCTTCTTCATCATCCCGACAAGCTCCTTCCCAAAAGGATTTACCGGGAGATCGAGGAGACAGCCCCTGGAACCTTTTTATTCTCCGACGGCACCCTGAACCAGGTGGTGAGGAAGGGAACATCATCCAGGAAACTGCCCCTTCACCTGGAGGGGAAGGTGACTGAATACCACCCGAACGGGGAGGTAAAGTCCATCTCAACCTACCGGGATAACCAACTGGTAACCAATGAAAACTGGCTTCCTGATGGCTCAAGGTACATCGATTCCATATTCTATTCGGCCGACATTGAACCGGAGTACTTAATGGGCCCCGAGTTCTTCAATAACTATCTGCTTCAACGGATTGCGGGATCAAAAATCGACCTGAGCCAGATTGAGGACGAAGTGGTCATCGGGTGGGTTATCATGGAAACGGGCCACCTGACAGGGGTTATCGCCCTGGAAGGCAAAATCAGGAAATTCAACCAGTTCCTTGTTGATCTTATCACGGAGCTGCCCGGTGAATGGGAACCGGCCAGACTGAACGGAGCTCCCGTCCGGTACTTCATGTCCATCCCCCTGAATTTCGAGAACCGGAGCACCAACTTCCAGGAGGTGGAGCTGTCCTCCGGGATGATGCATTACAGCAAGTACTGAGATTCATTACAAGAGAACCGGATGACTTCAAGGGAAATTGTGTTGCAGAGCATTGCACATCAGGAACCGTCCAGGGTTCCTGTGGACCTGGGGGCATCTACTGTTACTGGTATCTCCGCCATTGGCTACAACAGGTTAAAGCAAGCACTTGGGATGGATGTTCCAACCAGGGTATTTGATGTGGTTCAGCAGCTGGCATTCGTGGATGACCCGGTCATTGAGGAATTCGGTGTGGATGCAGTTGACCTGAACAGGGTGCTGATGGATGACCTGGAGTGGCTATCCTGTTACCCTGGGTGACGGAAGCAAGGGAGCGTACCCTGAATGGTTCAGGCCTGAAGAAACAGCAGATGGTTCCTTGGTCATGCGTGACCGGAAGGGCAGGGATGATGTCCAGGATGGCCAGGAATGGCACCGTATTTGACCAGACCCTGTTCCCCTGGGAACACGGGTTATCCCGGAGGATATTGACTCCATCGGGGAAGCATTCAGATCCATCAGCTGGACCGCCCACTCCCACAACAAATTCATCAACATGGATGACCAGGAACTGAGGGAGACGGGCCAGAAAACTTGCGGGAATCCACCGATAAGGCCATCGTGATGTCCGGAGGAGCCAAACTGCTTGAACTGGGTTTCTTTCTCAGAAGGATGGACAACATGCTGATGGATCTGCTGGCAGACCATAACAAACCTTTCCAGGCTGCTTGACAAACTCATGGAACTGCACCTCGCCGGACTGGAAAAAAAGATCGCGGCTGTGGGTGACCTGGTGGATGTGATCCGGTTCGGGGATGACCTGGGGATGACCACCGGGCCTTTCATGGACCTGGATGTGTTTAACAAATTCTTCAAGCCCAGGTACAGGGAACTATGTGACTATGTAAAACAAAACAGCCAGATGAAGATATTCCTTCACTCCTGTGGCAGCATCAGGCAATTCATCCCCGGGTCTGATCGAAGCCGGTTTTGATATTATTAATCCGGTTCAGACCAACTGTTACGGAATGGATCCCAGGGAGCTGAAACAAGAATTTGGCGGGAAATCACCTTCTGGGGAGGAGGTGTTGATACCTCATCTGTACTGCCTCTGGGACTCCCGGAGGAGGTTCGCAGGGATGTGCTGGAGCGGTGCGAGATCCTGTCGAAAGACGGAGGATTTGTTTTTGCTCCCATCCACAATATTCTTCCCGAGGTTCCTCCCGAGAATATCATCGCAGCCTATGAGGCTGTCCAGTGAATTCAATGGCCGGTGACCCCGGAGTGGAACCGTTCCATCCTACCTGTATTTCACCCTCACAAACCTGGGATGATAGATGGTGGCATCCTTTTGAATATCCTCCCAGAAGTCGAATGTGATGGTATTGTAACTCACCAGCAATTCTCCCGGTTTGGACAGATGGTAATGGGCTTTGGCGTTGTAGGGAAGAGTCCTTTCTCTGCATACTCGGGACAGGTATAGACCTCATGGATCTTCCCGAACGGACCCACCGGACTGCTCTCCCACCTGTATCCCGATCTTTTCTGAAAGTCCCATCACCGTAAAGGTCAACAGGTACCTGCCATCACCTGTAGGAGTAACACTGAGTTCATTGGAAACATGCTCGGTAATGGGAGCCACCTCCTCCTTGTTCTTAACCCATGATTCTCCGTTCCAGAAGGTCCACCGGTCAAACTCTTCAATTTTCCTGGGCCTGGTCCTGGCGGCGATCAGGGATTTCTTACCTTCCATAACACCGTAGATGTAAACATAGCCATCGGGATGGGGAGCCCCGGCTTTTTTTGTATTGACAAATACGCCGCTGCCAAAATACACCCTTCCACGTTCGGGATGAACAAATCCCAGATAGGTGGGCATCTGTTCGTAGCTGACATCCCTTCCGGAGTAGGATCTCTGATTTTCAGGAGTGCCACATGGGTCTGTTCAAAATCAAACACGTTGGGGCCAGTCTTATGCACATGGTAGGCAAAAAGGTAAAGGGCATTCCCTTTTTCATGGTTGATAAAGCCATCCCCCATCCAGAAGTACTCCCCCTGGCTGGGATTGTGCATTGTCAGGGATAAAATAGGAAACGGGTTCGCCTCTTCATCGGTATTGTATTCAAAGGAGATGGCAGACAGGATCCGGCGCGTTGCCTTCCAACCAGGCGGTGCTGTTGTTCACCATCACATTCCCGGGTTTGGGCACACCGTTCTCTACTTCACCGATATAGGTGTCGCTGAAAATAAATAGGGTTTTTTTACCTTCCTACCTGTTGTGTCTCTTTGCCGTCCAACGGAATGGAAAAAATACCGTCCGCCCCGAACCATCCTGAAGTCCGTTCCATTAAGGCAGTCCATTCGGGAGCCGGTTCACTGGTAAATGTCAGGGGTTTTAGTGACACCTGAGCTGGCAGGAACTGCCCTCCTGACTGCAACCATAGACACGATTACAGGACATAGCAAGAGGAATCTGCATTTCATGCGTATGAAGATGGCTATTGATCGATATGGATGTTTCATGTTACTTCTCCTTTTTCATCTCAATGTTGCCGTGTCATCTGCAACCAGGGTGTGGTATTCCCCCCCGTATAGCACATGATGGAGTTTGCCCGAGAAATCGAAATTGCCCGGATCTTTGAGGACGGCCATCCCGGCTCCGGGATAGAACCCGAAGAAATCCTTTAACATCACCTGGGATATAGAGATCCCTCCGGAAGATTCCCGGTTGTGCCATCCCCGCTGGGCAATTCTCACCCTGCTGTTCTTCTCCAGCTTATGGTCTCCCCAGAGCTCGTGGGCCTGTGCCCAGCACCCCTCATAGGTAACAGGTTCGATGGCATGGTAAAAATCCAGAGCCTTCCCCGGGATAGCCCATCCGGGTCAGGGCATCCATGGTTCCGGCAGGCCATCCGTCAAAAGCCCCCAGGGGTCCGTGGTCGGCCCGGTCTGAACGTTCTGCTGCCACATCCTGCAGGGACTGGGCACGCATCCATTGATCAGTGATCAGTTCCCTGTAGAGGAATTCGATCATTTCATCCTTGATTCCCCGGGGATATCCTCCGGTATATAACGTCCCAGGAACATGAAATCGAGGCAGTGGCGCACTTCGATCAGTTCTCCGTTGGGATAAAGGCTGTTCCACACACCCGTCTCCCGCATAGAGCTGCAGCAAACGGGCGATCATGGCATCCGCTTCAGTCCTCAGGGAATCCCCCCGGGCTGATTTCCCGCCCAGGTCATGGAAAGCCGCCAGTCTCCCTCATCATCCAGATATAACCCGCATTGAACGAAGGTACGATGTGCTTGTAGGTGGGCACACATTCCAGCAGGTTCCATTCATCATCCCCGAAATCGGCCAGCTGATACCGGCTCATCCTCATACCCTTGCCGGCCGTATGGAGACCAGTTTCTTCCAGTTCAGGGCATAATGTCTCCATGTGTTCCAGGACGGTCTATACCATTGATCACCTGATCCAGGAATTCAAAGTCCCGGGTGGTGGTCACATAGGAGCGGATCATCTGGAACAGAGCCCAGTAATTGGCCGAATAGCCGTTTCCTACCCCTTTTCCTCCAAAATTATCTTTCCCGTAATGGATGGCTCGGATCAATGATGATCCATGCAGGCCAGGTGCTCCTTCATCATTTCCGGATCCACCACGGCCCACAGAGACGACCACTCTGTAATGTCCCAGAAAAATGTGATGCTGGCCCCCCACCTTGGACCTCCTGTGAGAAAAACCTTTTCGTGTTCCGGCAGGTTTGTATGCATCAGGTAAAGCAGGGTCAGGGGACCCGTGTAATATACTTTCCGGGCCAGCTGGTCCTCGGTTTCCAGCACCGGGAAACATCCTGAAACAATATCACTTTCAGGGTCAAAGAGGGCCTTCCACCGCTTTTCCCATATCTCCTCAACGCTTTCGAACATGGATTCAAACCCTTCCTTCCACTGGATCATATCCGACAACAGTTGAGGCTCCTGATCACCATAACCCATCAGGAAGGAGATGGTCAACTGCTCTCCCGGACCAAGCTTCCGGTCCCAGCTGGCAGTAGCTCCGCTGTTGTACATTTCCATGCGATCGGGAGGCTGAACCAGTGCAAATGAAGTGAGTGCTTCACTCTCGCTGTCGGAGATGAGCAGCAGTTCATTTTTCATCCCGGCACTGTACTTCTCCGCCTCCAGGATCTCCCGGTCAGAAGGCCATCTTGCAAGCTTATCCGAAGGGGTGGGTTTCCCGTCGATCAGTTCCACCACGGGTTCCATGGAGAAGTTTGTATCTGAACCAATATGCTTCCTGACGTTCGCTACCTCATCATCCCGGATGGTCCTGGCCCCGCTCATCCCTGGATAGGGATACCACCACTGCCAGTCACCCCCGTACTTGCTGATGAAACCAATCAGGTCGAGGGAGAGTTTCAGCTCCCTTGCCTGCGCCGAATCGTTCCTGATGTGGACCTGCCACATGACCACATCCTTCTCTGGCACCATTTTCACCGTGGAGACCAGCTCCCACCCGTTCAAAGATCCCTTCCGGACAGCCTGGTGGGGAAACCACCGGAATCCGGAAACCTTCGGAACCTGGTTTCCGATCCTCAGTACACCGGTATGGTATCCCCCGGAATAGGGTGCTGAAACAAACCAGCTCAGGGAGGTCATATCCCGGTTCAGCAGGGCCTGGCCCCGGAAATTGCGGACAGAAGGTTCCATATCGGCCGTATCGGCCGAAACCCAGACCCCGGACACTTCGTCCAGGGAGGGAATGGCTTCCTGTATGCGGGTTTCATCATTCATGGTACATGATAGGAAGGTGGCCGTTGAGACGATTAAATAAATGATCCTGGTTTTCATACGCCGGTGCGGATATAAGCCTTGATGGTTGCACACTGTTTTTCTTTGGAGGCACCGTGTGGCCGGATGGTGTATGCTCCCACCACCGCCGGGACAATGAAGGTCTCCGCATAGTGGACAATAAAGGGTTCAAATGCATTTTCGGGGCTCTCCACAACCACCTCCTCCCCTTCCACCAGGTTCAGAACGTTCACACCTCCACCTGTGTGGTGTGGGACCGGTTTGGTAAACCAGTGGCGGCGGGTTTCAATGAATTCCCGCTCGTGCAGGCCGGTCTTCTCCTCAGTCCAGCCATCCCCCTGACCGATCCTGGTGACCTGGTTCACCAGGTTCTCCCGGGTCCACGTGGTGGTCCTGTCCCACTGGATGTTCCTCAGCCCGTGAGCCACGTTGATGGGACGGGGTTTTCCATCCGCGTTCAACCGTCCCCAGTCGTAAAGCTTAAAGGTGAAAATATAGGTGGTCGCACTGATCTCCAGCACCACCCCGTTCCGCCCGGAGCAATGAACCGTGCCGGCAGGGATCAGGAAATGGTCGTGCTTTTTGGCCGGCCAGTTCTCCACGTGCTTCGATGCCTCAAATGCCACTCCCTCCTTTTCCGCCACCTGCAGTTCCCTGCCATGGCTTGGGGATCCATCCCCTCCTTCAGACCCAGGAAAACCGACGCGTCAGAGGCTGCCTCCAGCATATAGTAACTTTCATCCTGGGTATAGTGCATTCCGAACTGCTCCTGGATGTAGGAAGTCAACGGATGGACCTGCAGGCTCAGGTTACCACCACCCATGGTATCCAGGAAATCAAACCGGATGGGAAACTCATCCCCGAAAACTCCATGCACCGGGTTCCCGAGCAGTTCCACCGCCTGGTAAAACACCAGGTTGATGGAAGGGATCTCGAAAATGGTGTCGCCAAATCCAAGAAACATGCTGTTCTCCTCTGGAACACAGTTGAAGCACCAGGCAAAATTCTCCCGCTCCCTGTCCAGTCCGAACTGCTCTTTCATCCACTGTCCGCCCCAGGGACCCGGATCGAAGAACGGGACCAGGCTGAAGGGCCTGCGGGCCGCCTGCCTGAGCCCTTCCCGCACTGCCTCTCCCCTGGCAAGCTTTGGTTGCTCAGGCTGGTTGGTATCAAGCACATAATCCCACCTGTGCATGGACTTCTTCTTCAGCCGGTCACAGATCCTCCAGTCCACGAAATAGGCCCGTTTGTACTTGAGCTCCGGATGTTCCTCCCTGTTGCTGATCCCCAGGTTATTCACCTCGTTCCTTCGCATGCGCTGCTGGATCTCCCAGCGCGCCATGTCGGCATAGATCAGCAAATCCGGTTCTGCATGTACCAGGGATGCGCCATAACCAAATATGAGGATCACTGAGTCCCCGGCCTCTTCAATCCCGGCTTCTGCCTCCTGCAGCTTCTGCCTGTCGAACAGGTCAGGCATATTCAACCTTGTAAGGTATCCGAATACCCTGTCATCGGTCACATCTGGCTGGGTGATCTTCCGGATAACCGGTTCAGGGTACAACATGGAACTGGTATCCAGCAGCATATCCGGCTCCAGCAATTCCAGGAAACGCGACCTGATATCCTCGTAGTACACCCCCTGGTAAGTCTCGATGATGATAATCTTCCTTCCCTGTTTCTCCTGCAGGCATGCATCCAGGTGGCGCCCGATCATATCCCAGCCGGAATAGCACTCATTGTCTTTGCCTTTCACCCGGATCACCGGTGTTTTATTGAATGCTTTCTCCATGGTCAGGTTTGCTTCACTTGTTTATTAACAGGTCATATGTTCATACATTTGAACAATCTACTTCTGGCAAATATAGGGCTAATTCGATATCATTGAAATTTGGAGGTCCATTTAATGGGTACGGGACCAGAAAAGATCTTTCCAATCAGTTCCGCGGACAGGCCTGGGGCTGGTCATCATGTCGCAATAGATAATGGTCTCCGCATCAACACCGAACTCATTGCCGGCGATCACATCTCCCCCGGGGCCGATGACCATGGAATTCCCGATGGCACAGAAACCTTTCCATGGTCCGTCAGAGAGGACACCCACATTGCTGCAGCCGGCAATATGCACGCCGAATTTCTTTGCCACCGGGGCATAATGGGTGGTCCAGATAACCGTGGCAAGTTCTTTGTCCTCACGCTTATCAGGAGGCAGCGCCCAGGAAGTGGGGGAAATGATCAGGTCAGCTCCCATATAACAAAGAGACTGGCTGATCACGCGCTGGTCCGCAAAACCGTCGGCACAGATCATCAGCCCTATGGAACCGAACCTGGTATCAACCACCTCCAGACCCCTGCCCTGACCGTAGTATTCCTGGGCAATATCAAGGATATTGATTTTCCTGTGATGCATCAGGATCTCCCCTGAGGGGGATACCAGTACGGCAGAATTGAACACCTCATTGCCCGATTTCTCCACCAGCCCGGAACAGACATGGATCCCGTGGTCTTTTGCACATTCAATGAGCATCCGGCAGGTTGCCCCCCCAGGAACAGGATCAGCATCGGTCAGCGCCGACGGATGGGCCCATCCGAGGTCCATGGCTTCCGGAAGAAGAACCAGGTCTGCACCCTGAGCAGCTGCCTGGTCGATCATGGCTTTTGCCTTTGCCAGGTTGGCCTCCCTGTTCCCGCCTTCCACCTTCATCTGGACCATAGCCAGCCTGAATTCCGGCTGATAATCCACGAAAGAGGGATCGATCAGGGATAACGGAACCCTGATGAACCGGCCCCTGTAATTGTCTGCGTTTTCAAATACATCCCTGACCCGCAGGGAATTGACACAATAGGACACCAGGAGCTGGTTCCCTTTTACAAACTGTGGATGGGCCAGGGCATTGTATGCAGAGAGGTTCCCTGTGGAATCTTCTCCCGGTTCCGGTGACGTGTAAATGAACCTCTTGTTCCCGAAGCCACGGAATGGTTCGTCCGAGGTATAGGTGTAAATGTCATAGGTTGACTTTTCATGGGTAAGCAGCACATACCGGTCCTTCATCCTGAATATGCTGAATTGCTCGGAAACCGGGATATCCAGTTTCATGGGCCTGGCGTTGTGATGATCCCTGCTCCAGGTTTTCCCGTCATAATACTCCCAGTGCTGGTGATAGGGCAGTTTCCCTGTTTCAGCCCTTGCCACGTATATGTGGGACCCATCCGGATCATTCCTTGTACCGAACATGTACAGATGGCGGCCTTCCCTGAGTACACAGTTGCCAAAATGGATGTCCAGCTCATAGGTGCAGGGCACCGGATCAGCACCCAGAAATTGAAACCCGGGCAGTGAGAATTGCAGAAGGTCCACTCCTGCCACCGCAAAAGCCCATTGGTTTTCAGATAGCTTATCAACTTCATCCACCTTGCCTGGGTCCTTTTGGGACGGGACCACAAGGGCCGGATCATTGTACATATTCAGCGCAAACAGATAAAGGATACTGTCAGAGACAAAACCGTGGCCCGGCCAGTACCAGTGATCCTCCTCCCCCTGCCTGCCTGGGATAAATAACGATTCGGGGCGGTCATAACTGCCATTGTAGATGGCTTTCGCTTCAGACCGGTCCCTGTCAATCACCACCATGGAATTGTTCAGCATCTTCGTAGCGGGATCCCTTTCCCCGTTGATCACCTGTCCAAGAAAACAATCACCGGTCAGGAATACCGACCGCCCGTCCGGGAGAGGGATGGAAAAGATTCCGTCGGCCCCTGTGATCCCTCCGGAATCGGGTGAGAAAAGGGCATTGAAGGGATGGTCAGGTTCCACCACTGCAGGAGGCAGATCATGGGTGTTCCGGCCACAGGAAAGCAGCAGGGAGGCCATACAGGCAACAAACAACATCCTTGAATAGCACATGGCGTAAGATCTAATTCTCTCTTTCGCTTTCAATGGAATAGACAAAACTGTCCGATTTGTAGTAGCCCACATTGTATTCAATGGGCCTGTCACCCGGGTCATAGACCACCCTTTTTCGTACCAGTACCGGGAATCCCTCTGGAATTCCCAGGTGAGAGGAGATGTAATCATCTGCTGCACAAGCACTTATTTCCTCCTTGGAAAGCTTGACGATGGTGGAGTAATCCTGTTCCAGGAGTTCATACAGGGGCCGGGTGAAATCCTCATCACCTGTGAGCCCCACCCGGGGGTGAAAAAATGAAACAAAATAGACAAAGGGATTGTTTTTCAGGCCCCTCAACCTGACAAGTTTAAGCACCTCTTTTTCAGGTGGGATCCCGAAAACCTGGGCCACATCGGATGAGGGCCGGACCCAGGTAACCTGGATTTCAAAGGTCTCAGGCACCAATCCCTTTGCCTCCATTTCCTGGGTGAAGCTCATCCAGTTGGTCACTTTGCTGCTGATGCTCCGGTCGGCAACCGTTGTACCCACACCTTTCTTGCGTACAAGCAAGCCCTCAAATACCAGCTTGTTCAACGCCTGGCGAATGGTATTTCTTGAAATTCCCAGCCTTTTTGCCAGGTCCACCTCGTTGGGAAGGAATCCACCATTCCTGAATTCGGGCTCCACGATCAGCTTTCTGAGCAGTGCTTCTGCCTGTGCATGAAGGGGGACCGGGCTCTTATGGTCAAGGGAATACTTCATGGCATTGATCTATAGGACAAATATACGGATTGTAGGCATTTGGAAAGGCATATTTGTATATTTGTTCAGACATATTTACATAATCATGAAAATAACCCTGAAAGTAATCATATTCATGGCCTTACTGGCCGCCTCCTGCACTGGCAGGAAGGAAGCAGTTTCGCTCCCTGAATCCTATTTTACCAACCTGTTTATCAGGAGCTGTTGTGGATTTACAGGAGGAGACGGAACCTATTCCGTGCTGCTGCCGGACGGCCGGACCGTCTGGATATTCGGAGACACCTTCCTGGGAACGGTACATCCGGATAAAACACGCGAAAGAGAAACCCCCATATTCATCAGGAACTCCTTTGTGATCCAGGACGGAGATTCACTGACCACCCTGCACCAGGTAAGGAATAACCGTGATGCCTCCATGATCATCCCGCCGGCCGTAATGGAAAATGAAGCGATGAATGAAGGGATGGTCTGGTTCTGGCCCGGGGACGGCCTGATCGAGGAGGGAAAACTGAAAGTTTTCATCTCCCTGTTTGCCCAGCCCGATACCGGGATGTGGGGTTTCCGTTGGGAATCCACGTGGCTTGCCACATTCACCCTGCCTGGGATCAAAGAGGTGGAGCTGGTAGAGATTCCTTACAGCCAGGCCATGCAGGTCCACTATGGACACGCTGTGCTGGAAGAACAGGACTACACCTATGTGTATGGGGCCCATGACGGACGGCCCCATGCTGCCAGGTACCCGGCTGGGAACGTTTCAGGCCCATGGGAGTTTTTCAATGGCAGCTCATGGTTGAGCGATCCGGCCCGGTCCCGGCCCATGGGTGACTTTCACGCTTCAGAGCAATTTACCGTATTGAAGATCAAGGATAAGTATGTGTATATTACCCAGATGGATTCCTTCAGCACCGAGATCTGCTCCTTTGTATCGGAAACTCCATACGGTCCCTGGACCGGGCAGTCCCTGCTCTATACAACCCCCATTCCCGGGGATGATAAGAACCTGATCACCTACAATGCCATCGCACATCCCCAGTTCATGGACAGGGAGCGAATCCTTGTATCATACAACATGAACAGTTTCCAGCTGGAGGACCACTTCACAAATGCAGATATTTACAGGCCCAGGTTCATCTGGGTACCCCTGAAACTGATCGATCCGGGGTTTTAGCAAGTGGGAAACATCACAGCTCCCTCCGCCTGATCTCCCTGGCGGCATCGATCATACCCATGAAACCGTCCACCGGCACATATTCCGGGATGGAGTTCCCTGAACCCAGTCCCCACCCCCGTGCTTTGGCACGAAACCGGCTCCCTTTTTCAAGCACCTGCCTGTACACAACGTCATAGGGATTCTGGCACAGGATATCCACGTCGATCCCGCCAAAAAGCCCGATACGTTCATTGTAAAGGTCAATCCACTTTTCAAAGGGAGCAATCTGGTCTTCATTGGAGTGCTTGGCATCAATGCCACAGGCCAGGATCTCCTCCATCACCGGGAATATATTCCCACAGCTGTGAAGCAGGAATTTCTTGCCTGAGGAGTGCACAATGTCGATGACCCTCCTGTACTGTGGAAGAATATGTTCGATAATAGTCTCCGGCGCCAGCAGGGTGGAGTTCTTAAATCCCAGGTCATCCCCCATTCTGAAGAAGACAAAAGTGTCGCTGTACCTTTTGACCATCTCCGACCAGAGGAGTTCATAGAGATCACCGATCCGGGTGAACAGATCGGAGAAAAGATCTGGATCAGTATACATCAATACACAGAGGTATTCATAACCCACCAGGTCCTGGCTGGTCTCAAAAATCCCGTATCCACAGCCACCGAAAGCCTTCATCCCCGGAGGCATCACCCGTGAAATGGAATCAAGATGGGGTGTATATGTATCCCAAAATATTTCAGGGATCTCATCAAAGGGAAACCTCTCAAAATCGGCACGGGACTGGATGGGACCCGGCCTGCCTCCCAGGATGGCGCCATGATCAGGCAGGATATCACAGATGGCCGCTTCGTAATCGAAAGCATCGTACCCCATCTCCTTCCAGAAGCTGGTGATGGTGGAATAATAGTCATCCAGGTCTGCAGGTGTCTCCCCCTGCAGGATTACCTCCTTCCCCAAAGCACTGGATATAAACGGAGGATCAATGTGATGCTCATACAGAGGAAGGCGTTCAGGCCTCCTGTTGTAAAGAACCTGCAATATGTGCCTGTAATCCGGTTCAAAAGCCTGGCCTGTCATGGATTGCTCCGGTTGACAGCTTCAAGCATGGCCACAATATTCGGGGGGGGTACATTGGCCAGGATGTTATGGACCTGCTGGAATACAAAGCCGCCCCCGGGAGCAAATATCCCGGTCAGTTCACGGACATTTTCTTTCACCTGCCCGGGAGTAGCCATGGGGAGAATTCGCTGGGTGTCACACCCCCCTCCCCAGAAGGTGATCCTGCCTCCGAAATCATTTTTCAATGTCTGGGGATCCATACCCCGGCAGGAAACCTGGACCGGATTCACCGCATCCAGACCTGCATCGATGAGGTCTTCAAGCAATTCATAGATCCCCCCGCAACAGTGCAGCTGGACCTTTACACCGGCCAGCTCCTTGGCACGGCCCCATAGTTTCTTGTGAAACGGTTTGTACAGTTCCCTGTAGGCTTCCGGGCTGATCAGCGGCCCCTGCTGTCCACCCAGGTCATCCCCGAAAAGCACGATATCGATATATGGGCCCACCGCTGAGAGCCATTTCTCAAGGTTCTCCAGGTGGATCTCACACAGCTTTTCAGACAGCGCCAGGGCCTTGTCCATGTACATGCCGGTGGCCAGCAGGTAATGATCCATACGGTAGAGCCACTGTGGCAATTCAAACATGTTGCCCCCGAAGAGCCCGACAATGGCCCGGTCAGTAGAAGCCCTCAGTGCCGCAGCCTTCTCTGCCATCTCCACGAGCCCCTTCTCATCCAGGGGCAAATGTGCCCCGGGATGTGGAACTGCCGACCAGATGTTCTTCCCGAGCATCTCCCTGAGATCATGGAAATCATCATTTTCGATGCCCCGTTCCATGAGCGGGAACTGTGTTTGCTCAAAATAGAGGCTCCCCTTCTTCATGATGCCCAGTTCATAACCGGAATCCTCATAGATCAGCCAGTCCTCCCCTCTTTTTTCCAGGTTGATATAGGTGGGGATCTCACAATCTGTACCATCCGGAAGCACCCACGGTTTCCACGCTTTGTCTTCCAGCAGGAATCCCCTTCCCATCTCGATGGTATCCACCCCGAACAGGTCCAGGATATCCCCGTCAATGATCCCCAGCTGCTGAACCATATCGTAGACCCTCACCGGCTTTTCCGGCAGGCCCAGGTACTTCCGCAGCTGATGCAGGGTGATTGCTGCAATTCCCGATGAACGGTGTCCGCCCAGATCGACGGGGATCCTGTCCGGTTCCCGGAACTCCAGCGCGGTCATGACTCTTTCTCTTGAATTCATGATGAAATTGTTATTCGTTAAGCATTTCCTTTTTCTCTAACTCATTAAGCATGGTGCTCAGGGAGGGAGGTGCATCAGACGGATCACTGCCCCAATCCTCGTTTGGTTCTGCTCCCATCTCCAGGACAAGCTCCCCGCCATCGACCAGGTCCCGGTGGTAAAACCATGGCCTGTCCAGCACCTTTCCATCCAGGGTGGCTGACTGAACATACCTGTTCTTCCCGGAGGTATTCCTGGCTTCAATGACAAATTCACCCCCCGGGTAATAATCCTCATGCAGCGCAATGTACACCTTATCAAACAGGGGACTCCCGATCTCGTATACGGGAGTGACCGATGCACCGCCGTCCATCTGGAACAGTCCCATGGCACTCATGACAAACCATGCCCCCATCTGGCCCTGGTCCTCATCGCCCAGCCAGCCGTCCTCGGGGGTTAATCCATAATAGTGGTCCATGATCTCCCTCACCCAGTATTGTGTGAGCCAGGGTTTTCCGGAATGGTTGAAAAGATAGGCAGCCTGCATGTTCGGCTGGTTGCCGTGGTTGACCGGCAATACACCCATGCCATCCAGGCTGTTGGATCCAAGTTTCTCGGAGTTGAAACGGTGGCGGGCCGATTCCTCAAATCCCTTCTCCAGCCTGTTGTTGAATTCGTCCCTGCCCATCAGCCGGATCAATCCCTGGAGGTCGTGTGGCACAAAATAGGTGTATTGCCAGGCATTCCCCTCCACGAATCCCGGTCCTAGCCAGGCCACATCCCCGTATGGACTGAAGCCGTCAACCCATGAGCCGTCCCTGTGTTTCCGGCGCATGAAACCTACCTCCGGATCGAAGACATTCCTGTAGTTGAAGGCCCGCCTGGTAAACTCCCTGTAATCCCGCTCCTTTCCCAGTGATTTTGCCATCTGCCCCACCACCCAGTCATCGTAGGCGTATGCCAGGGTATTGGATACAGGACCCTCTTCGTCGGGTACATACCCAAGTTCCATGTAAGGCCCCAGATGCCGGTTGCCAACCTCGCCCCCTCCGCGGTGGGGTATGCCCGGTTCCGTTTGCAATTTTTTGATGGCTTCGTACGCCTTTTCCGTATCGAAATCCCTGATCCCTTTCTGGTATGCACCGGCGATGAAAGATGACTGGTGGGATGCCACCATAATTCCTGAATACTCGATCCCCGTGGGGCCCTTGGGAAGCCATCCGCCCCGGTCATAAATTTCCAGAAATGATTTGACCCAGCTGCTGGTAATGCCCGGGTTCACAAGGGCCCACAACTGATTCAGGTTCCAGAAGGTGATCCAGAATCCATCGCTTCCGTAGATGGAATGTGTGCCTTCAGGAAGCACCTGCTCCTTCTCGTACATATCCATGTACCTGCCATTCACATCATTCCAGGTGGTCCTGCCCGCATAAGCCCTGTAGAGGTTGGTATAGAATTTCTTCCGGTCCGTTTCAGTACCCCCTTCCACCCTTATCTTCCCCAGCAGGTTGTTCCAGGTTTTCCTGGCATCCACCCTGACCGCATCAAAATCCCAGCCATAGGATTCCATCTCGCTCTCCAGGTTCAGGCGGGCCTGTTCCACACTCACCAGTGAGATCCCTGTCTGCACCAAAACCTGCTCACCCTCATGGGTGGAGAACTCCACGAAGGCCCCCACATCCTTGAAACCAAAACCCGAGGATACCCACTCCGTATCACGGACCACCTCCTCCTTGACCCACCCGTTAAGCGTTTCAAATGGTTTGCTGAACCGCATCACAAAGTGAAGGGTGTATTCATTGTAGTTGGCCTTCCGCAGGCTCTGCTGGTAAGAAATCCCCTCTATCTCACTGTCACTCACCTTCTTGATATGTGTATAGAAATTCTCAAAACCATATTCTGAAGGGATCAGCAGGTCTATCAGGATGCGTGCTGTATCGGCCTTCGGGTACGTATAGCGCTGAACCCCTGTCCGCATGGTGCTGGTGAGCTCCGCCCGGATTCCGTAATCCTCCAGGAAAACAGCATAATATCCAGGTGATGCCTGTTCGGTCGCATGCCGGAACCTGGAGCGGTAGCCCCTGTCCGGATCCTTTTCGGTTCCCGGGATGGTCTTCAGGGGCCCTGTGGCAGGCATGGTCAGCAGGCCGGCCATGGTCCATGAATGGAGGTGGCTGAACCCTGCAATGTTGTGGATCTGGTAATCATACCCTGCCTTCCATCCCAGTTCCTGGTTGTCCGGGCTGAGCTTGACCATCCCGAATGGCAGTGTGGGACCTGGAAAATTGATCCACCTGGAATCGTGTGACCCGGTGAGCGGATCCACGTAATCCACCGGTCCTGGCTGAGCGGCCGTTGTTGCCGACAGGACAGCAGAAATCAGGTAGAGGAAGATTTTTCTCACGGCTCCCTGTTTCATCAGGATGACGAGGCATCCAGCTGTTGCAATGCAAAGGCATAGGCTCCCAGCGCAATGGCTTCGCTGGCACCCATCTGCGTCAGGCCCACCCCGGTCCGTGGATCAGCATCATAGGTGACCGTCCTGCCACTGCCCGGTATCTGCAGCTCCTTTCCTTTTATACCGGCAAATCCGGCCAATCCTTCCGGGTCCTCCAGGTTAAACACCCGGTATGAGAGACGGGGCATCGGGAGATCCCGGTAATCGCTGTAGGAACGGTTGATCTCCCGGAACATCTCCGGTGAGAACAGATCCCAGGCTGCCGTGATCCCTCCTCCCAGTACCACAATCCCGTCGAACAATGAAAGGGTGTTTGCAATGGAACCGCCCAGTGACCTTCCAAAGGCCCGGAAAGATTCCAGGGCCCCTTCCCGGTTCCCTTCACCGGTTCCCTTTGCGATCTTGTAAATATCCCCCGGCAAAAGCCGGTCATTAAAGGGAGCGGAGTCCTGCTCGGCATACACCCGCTGTATGGCCCTGGTACTCACCCCTTCCTCTGCATTCCACTGGCTGTTGAAAGGATTCAGTGTATTGTGGATCTCAGCCCCACCGGTGCTGTGACCCAGTAGCATGGTCTCCCCCAGCACGATACCCGAACCAAAACCGGTACCCAGGGTGAATCCTATCAGGTTTTTGAACTGCTTGCTGCCTCCTTCCTTGACGACCTGGCTGTTCAGCCAGGGAAGAAACCCGGACAGCGCTTCACCATAGGCAAACAGGTTACCGTCATTGTTGATGTAGACCGGGATGTTGAAATGGTCTTCCAGCAGAGGACCCAGTGGCACGCCACCCTTGAAAGCAGGAAAATTGGGCAGGTCCCCGATAATCCCGTTCTCATAATCGGCTGGACCAGGAAATGCGAAGCTGATGGCGGCCACCGTTTCAGGGATCCTTCCCCTGGCCTCTTCAAAGCCGCTGATCACCGTTTCCAGGCAGCGCTCCAGGTCATTTGGATGTGCCGGCCTGCGAACGGGGGAAAGGACCTCCCTGTTGCCTTTGATGGCAGAAAACACAAAATTGGTCCCTCCGGCATCCAGGGTCAGGATAACCCGCGGGTCATTCCCGTACTGAGCGGTTTTCATGATTGCTTGTTTTTTGAGGTGCGCATGGCATACAGGGATGCAACCAGGACGTAAACCATACAGAATACCAGGATGAACATGCTTGCGGTTACCCCTGCATGGTCACTTAAGATACCCATGAGCGGCGGGATGACCGCACCCCCGATGACAGAGAGGATGATGAGGCTGGAAAGTTCATTGGCATACTCAGGCATCCGCTCCACGATTTTCGCAAACATGATGGGGAAGGTGTTTGAAAACCCGAGACCGGTCACCACAATCATGACCCGGGTTACCGCCAGGTTCCCTGAAAGGATGATCCCGGCAAGGCCAATGAGTGAAACAACCACACTCCAAATGAGAAACCTGCTGGAATTAAACTTCCTGAGCAGGATGGCACCTGCAAGCCGCCCTGCCATCAGTGATGCAAAATAGAAGGAGATCCCGAAACTGGCCGATTCAAGGCTGATGGAAAACTTGGTCTTGAGGAAATTGGCAATATTGGAATTGATCCCCACATCGAATCCCACCATCAGGAAGGTGGAGAGTACCATAATCACGACAAATGGTTTCCTGAACAATGCCAGGACCGATCCGAATGTGGCCGGTGCCTTCACCGGCTTTGACTCCTCAACCTTGATGGAATAGAGCCAGAACACCGTCAGAAGCGATATTCCTGCATAAATGGGAAAGATCAGTTTCCAGTTTCCGGTCAGCTTCACCAGGGCGGCTGTAATGATGGGCCCCAGCATGGCAGCACTTGCCTTGATGAATTGGGAGAGGCTCAGGTTGGCAGCCTTTGAATCATCGGATGAAATATCCAGCAAAAGCGGGTTCGCCGAGACCTGCAATATGGAGTTGCCGATCCCGATGACCATGAAACCGATAATGGCTGTCAGGTAGGAATAATGGATAAACGGTACCATCAGTCCCACCGCCGTCAGGAGCATGCCCAGGTTTGCTGTAAGCTTCTTTCCCCGCCTGTCCTGGAAGATACCCGTGGGGATGGAAAGTAGTGCAAACCAGAGGAATACCATGGATGGAAGCAACTGGGCCAGGCTGTCTGAAAGCTGAAAATCTTCCTTCACATATCCTGTGGCCATGCCCACAAGGTCCACAAAACCCATAACGTAAAAGGTGGCAAATACGGGAATCATCATTCCCGGTGAGATCCGTTTTTTCATATTCATTAATTCAACATGTTCAAATGTGTGGACATACTTACGCAACAAGATACCCTTTCACCGGGAGAATAAAAAATTCAATCCGGGAATTTCATATTTGATATGATCTGTTCAAACTTTGCATTCCCGCGGATGGGATCATACCACGGTTCGGACTTGATGAATACAAGGAACCATGACTGCTGTTCATAAGCCTGTTCAAGCAATCCGATGGCCTCATCATATTCGCCGATCCCTATGTGGATAAAGGCCCTCTGGACAGGGGGCAGGTAATGGGCATCCGATTTCAGGTTGTAGAAATCAGCCATCCGTTTTGCCGTTGCGTAATCACCTGCCAGTCCGAGTGCATGGCCAAGCCCCCCTCCCACCTCAACGGTTCCGTCTGAAAGCTCAAACGCCTTGAAATAGGTGCTGACCGAGCGTTCAAATTCCTCCAGTTCGATGTATGCCATCCCCAGCCAGTCATAACCCCACGCCACGGTTGTATCCATGGCCACCACTTTGATCATCAGATCCTTCAACTCCTCATTCCGCCGGGCAAAATAGAGCAGCGAACCCCTACCGATCAGGTAGTTGCCCCCGGGGTCCATGGTGGCAATGGTATCCGATTGTGCCATCGCCAGGTCAAAATGGCCCATGGCTGCCAGGTAGAGTGAGTACCAGTGCCGGGCATTGAGGTTCGTGGGGTCTGCGGTGATGGCACACCGGAATGCAGCTTCAGCCTCCTTCCATTTCCAGTCCAGCAGATCCAGCATTCCCCCCAGCAGGATGACCTCTGAATCCAATGGTTTCAGCTGCCTGGCCAACCGGTATGCCCTTTTTGCCTCCGGGATGCAGGCTTCCCGTGAAGAAAACCCGAAGATGTGTATGATAATCTCTGTTTGGGCAAGGCCTGTCAAAGCCTCAAAATCTGTGGAATCAGACAGGATCCGGTCTCTGAAAAGGTCCGCAGCTTCCTCATAACCTGTTTTGATCGTGCTTCCCATGGAGGCCATTATCTCCTCATCCAGCTTCTGCTTATCAGCAGAGACACAGGAACCCAAAAAAAGGAGGAGTGCAAAGATGATCCCTTGTTTATCCATTGCCATATTTTTATGTAGTTTTATCGTCCGGGGCAACCCTTCCTCATAAATATACAACAAAGTCGGTAACAGACCTGAAATCCCCTGTCATGAAAACTGTATGGATCCTGATAGTCATTTCCGTGCTTGCAGTGTTGCATGCCTGTGATGCCGGCAAGAAACCGGGCACATTCGCTGAACCTGATCTCATATTCGCCAGTCCGGAGGAAGCAGGGCTGCTACCAGACAGCCTGCACCGGATCGATACGCTGATCCAGCGGTATGTGGACAACCACTGGATCCCCGGGGCGGTGGCACTGATCGCCAGAGACGGGAAAATTGCCTACGAGGTTTCCCTGGGCTCAAGGGATGTTGCATCCGGGGAGCCCCTGGCAACTGATCATATATTCCGGCTGGCTTCCATGACCAAACCGGTGATCGCTGTGGCTGTGATGCAGCTGGCCGAACAGGGAAAACTTGGGCTGACAGATCCCCTGTCCGGCTATATCCCGGAATTCTTACACCCGGGGGTACTGACCTTTTTCAATCCGGCGGACACCACCTGGGAAGAGCGGCCTGCCTCCCGTGAGATCACCATCCGGGACCTGATGACGCACTCCTCCGGAATAGGTTACGGATTCATGGATCCCAGAATGGCTGCCATCTATGGAAAGTACCAGATCCCGGATATGGCCACTCCCCTGGATCTCTCCCTTGAGGAGAAGATGGGCCGGCTGGGGTGCCTGCCGCTGCTACATGATCCGGGTGAGAGACATACCTATGGCCTGAGCTCGGATGTGCTGGGAAGGGTCATTGAGGTGGCTTCCGGTATGCCGCTGGATGCCTATATCACCCGTTACATTACAGCCCCACTTGGAATGACCAGCACCTTTTTCTTCCTTCCGGAAAACCTTCACGACCAACTGGTTGAGGCATACGTGGCACAACCTGACTCCACGATTATCCCCATCGGAGACCTGGGCGGGACCATGTACCACCCAGACTATCCGGTATCAGGTGCACAGCGCTACTGCAGCGGGGGGAGCGGACTGAGCGGATCGGCCCGGGACTATTACCTGTTCCTTCAGGCCATGCTGGATGGAGGCACGGGGGGGAATCCCGCCGTATCCTGCAAGAGAGCTCGGTGAACAGCATGTTGTCGGATCAGCTGGATGGAATCCCATACTGGCCCGGGAAAACCATCAGTTATGGCTTTGAGATCCTGACAGAGGCCAATGAACTTTTGGGACAACTCCCCGGGCGCTACAGCTGGTTTGGCGCTTTTCAGACCTTTTTCTACGTGGACCCGCAGAGGGACCTGATCGCCATCCTGATGAGCCAGGTCATGTTCAGTCCCCTGGTGTTTGAGTTTTTTGCAGATTTTGAAAAGATCATCAACAGTTCGGTGGCTACTCCCGAATAGCCGGCACCCTATTCATTGATATTTTCCAGGATCAGTGTTTTCCACTTCAGGTACCCTGCACCATTCAGGTGCAGGCCGTCAATGCTGTAAGCCTTGTCCAGGATACCGTTCTCATTCCGGAACGCTGCATGGAGGTCGATGTAGGTAAGTCCCCGCCCGGTTGCCATCTTCTGCAGTTCCGCGTTGATCAGCAGTATATCACTGTTCTTCCTGGTATAGTGCACCGCATCATCCACCGGCAGGACACTCTGGATGTAGACCCGGGTGTCGGGTGACTCCGAACTGACCTGGTCGAGGATCTTGCCGGTGTTCTCCAGGACATGGTCCATGGTTTTTCCATAGGCAAGGTCGTTGGTCCCGATCATCAGGAAGATTTTCGCAGGTTTCGATCCGGTCACTTCATCCAGCCGTTCCAGCACCCCGTCCGAGTCATCACCCCCGATCCCCCTGTTCTTGATCCTGGGATCCCCGAACAGTTCAGCCCACTCGCAGTTGTCCGTGATGCTGTTCCCCAGGAAGATGATCTCGTTCTCGGTATCCGGAAGGCTTTCAAAATGCTCCTTCTTATGGTAATAGTAAGCCCTGACTCCCTTATTCCAGAGTTCCATATCCTCCTTGAACTTGTCGTAGCTCATGATCTCCTCCATCTCCTCCACACTCAGGCTGCTGCTCAGGGAGGGCGGGGCATCTTCCGGTCCGCTTCCCCATTTCATGTTTGGTTCGGGTCCCATCTCCAGCACCAGGCTCCCGCCATCAACCAGGTCCGAATGATAGAACCAGGGCTTGTGGAGCTTCTTACCGTCTAGCTTTGCAGATTGTATGTACCTGTTCTCCCTTGAGACCTTCTTGGCCTCAATCACAAATTCCCCCCCCGGGTAGTAGTCAGGATCCAGGTGGATGGTGATCTTGCTGAAGAGCGGGCTGCCGATCTCGTAAAACGGGCGTACCGATGCTCCCCCATCCATCTGGAAGAGGCCCATGGCACTCATCACGTACCAGGCACCCATCTGCCCCTGGTCTTCATCCCCCGGCCAGGCATGGATATCATCCCCGTAAAAACCATCCATGATCTCCCTGGCCCAGTACTGGGTCAGCCAGGGCTTCCCGGAATAATTGAACAGGTAGGCTGCCTGCATATTGGGCTGGTTGCCGTGGTTGATGGGAAGGATGCCCACCCCGATCAGCCCGTTTTCGTGAAGGTGTTCAGAGTTGAACCTGTGGGGAAGGGAGGCTTCAAATCCCTGCTCCAGCCTGTCGTTGAATTCCGCCTTTCCCAGCAATCCGATCAACCCTGACAGGTCATGGGGAACAAAATAGGTGTACTGCCAGGCATTGCCCTCCACGAATCCGGGTCCGAAAAATACCGAATGGCCGTAAGGCGTAAAATCATCCACCCAGGAGCCATCCGCATTCTTCATCCAGACATAGCCCTCCTCGGGGTAAAAAACGTTCCTATAGTTCATGGACCTTTTGGTGAAGGTCTTGTAGTCCGAATGGTTCCCCAGGGCTTTGGCCATCTGCCCCACGGTCCAGTCGTCATAGGCATATTCCAGGGTATTGGAAACCGGCCCTTTCTCGGTGGGAACATACCCCAGTTCCATATAGGAAGCAAGGTTCCTGTTCCCGACCCTGCCCCCACCTTCGTGAAGGATCCCCGGCGTGGTCTGGCAATGGCGGATGGCCTCATACATCCTGTCCACATCATAATTCCTGATCCCTTTCTGGTAGGCGCTGACCATCAGGGGAATCTCGTGGGAAGCCACCATGATGCTGGAGTATTCGATCCCCGTGGGCCCCTTGGGCAGCCATCCCCCTTTGTCATAAATCTCCAGGAGGGACCGCACCCATTTGTTGGCGATATCAGGCTGGGAAAGGGTCCACAGCTGGTTCAGGTTCCAGAAGGTGTTCCAGAATGCATCACAGCCATACACCGGGGAGGCGGGATCTTCCAGCTGCTGTACCCGCTCGTACATGTCCACGTACTTTCCGTTCACATCGCTCCAGATGGTCCGGCTGGCATAGGCGCGGTACATATTGGTGTAGAACTTCTTCAGGTCGGTTTCGGTCCCTCCTTCCACTTCGATACTGCCCAGGAGTCCGTTCCACTCCTTCCGGGCTGCTTTATGAACTGCATCAAAATCCCATCCATAGGGATCCATTTCCGTCTCCAGGTTCAGACGCGCCTGGTCAATGCTGACCAGTGAGATGCCCGATTGCACCAGGATCTCCTCCCCCTCTTTGGTGTCAAACTCCAGGAAAGCGCCAACGTCATGATCGCCAAAAAGGAGAATGATCTCCGAGGTGTCCCTGAATACCTGCTCCTTCACCCATCCGTTAAATGAGTCGAAAGGTTTGCTGAAGCGCATCACGAAATTCAGCTTGAATTCATTGTATTGTGCTCCCCGCAGGCTTTGCTGCCTGGTGAATCCCTCAATTTCCCGGTCACTCACCCTGGAAATCCTTGCTTCAAACAATTCAAAGCCATACTCGGTGGGGATCTTCAGGTCCACCAGGATCCTGGCATCCTCAGATTCCGGGAAGGTATAGCGCTGGAAGCCGGCCCTGGTGGTAGAGGTCAGTTCGGCCCTGATCCCGTAATCATCCAGGAAAACGGAATAGTAACCCGGGCGGGCAATCTCATTGTCATGGCTGAACCTTGACCGGTAGCCCTGGTCGGGCTCATATTCCAGTCCGGGCGTGATTTTCAGGGGACCCACCACCGGCATGGTCAGCAACCCTCCCATGGTCCAGGAATGGAGGTGGCTGAAACCCGAAATATTGTGGATCTTGTACTCGTAGCCCGCCTTCCAGCCCTTCCGCTGGTTATCGGGACTGAGTTTCACCATGCCGAAGGGAGTGCTTACACCCGGGAACAGCATCCAGCGGGCAAAGGTGGTACCCATCATGGGATCCACATAGTCGACAGGTTGTTTTTGCCCGGGCTCCTGTCCTGAAATGTAAAAGCCCAGCAACAGGAGGGCCGCTGCAACAGATATCTTTTTCATGGCATGATAGATTTAATGTACGTTCAGAATCTTTTGCACCCGGGAAGTGTTCCTGGTGGAGAGGCGGATAACCAGCAGGCTCGCCGGGATCTCATTCATCGATATGACCTGGTCCCCTGAAATTGAACGGGACAGGTATTTCCGCCCGTCCAGCCCGTATACCTCCAGTACCAACTCATCCTGCACCCCTTGAAGGTACAGGTTCCCCATCTGCATGACCACGTTGGGAAAATGATCCTTTCCCACCATTCCCCCCTCATGGATCCCCACCACCGAATCGAAGTAATCAAGGGTGTCGGGTACTGTTGTGCTTACAGCCCGTTCCACATCCAGCCAGTGGAACCGGGCCCGGTAGTTCCTGGTATCGTCGAATATGGGCCAGAAATCACTGTTGTTCACATTGTAGGAGATCAGGATCTCTTCCCCCTGCGTGAAATGGGGATGGGCAAACAGGTTGTAGGTAAAATTCTGGCCATGGGGCCTGATCACGGCAAACTTATTCTCAATACCTCCGGTACCTGCCCTGTTCCAGGGGCCGGTCAGCTTGTCCGATTCCAGAATGTAGAGCTCCCCGATAAGCCAGATCTCATGCATGATCAGGTAGAATTTCCCGTTTTTCTCATAGACGTAAAAGGATTCGCTCATGGGCCGGTCACCCACCGGTACCGCTTCGCTGCAATTGGTCAGACCACTGTCATCCCCGGCATAAAACTGCCAGGGTTCATCCACCGAATTTTCCACCCTGGCCAGCATGGGGACAGGGTATTTATGTCCATTTACCACGTGTCCTTTTTGCCGAAAATGTACTTGTAACCATCCTTCTCGAACACATGGGTCCCGAAGCGCATGGTCGTGTCGGTAATGTATTTGATCTCTTCGGTCCGGATATGCTCCATCTCCGGGTATTTAATGTAGGCCATGTGGGTGGTACCCACCCGGAAATTGAATCCCGGGATACCCGTGTCCTCATGGATGATCCGGATGGCAAATACCTTGATGGTATCATTTTCAATGGTGGCATGCTCCGGCCAGAATATATCCCCGTCAATAGAGGGAATCAATGACCCGGGATCCTGCCAGGTGCCCTCGAAGTAGGAGGTGAGCACCCCCTCCTCCTCGATGATGGCCGCATTGTTGATCATGGTGGCGGTACTGTTGTCCACATCGTATGTGGAGACCTTGGTGCCCACTACACAGTCACCCCAGAGCCACAGTGTATTCCCGTCCGGCAGCAGCAGTGAAATGGTGGCATCGGAGGCACACCACCCATTGCCCACGTTATTGAACTTGGCGAAATGCTCCGGCGCGGGGGTCGTTACCGGTTGTCCGCGGGCCATCAGTGAGGCCGCCAGGAATATGCACAGTAAGATCCTGTTTTTTTTATCGATGTTCATCAATGGTCTTGGAAATCAGGTTGTAAAATAACATATCATTGAAGACCTCGTCATAATCGACCCAGTAGGAAGGATCAAGGATGATGGTGCCTTTGCCGTAACTGATGGTACCCAGGGTGGTCACCAGGTCATTTGGACCCGCAAAAAATGTTCCGTATACGACATGGGGATAGTCGCTCCTGAAAGGATAGAAACCAAGGGCATCTCCTGGAACCTCCCAGCTGTTTGTACCGATGGTTGACCCGGAAGGAATGGCCTGGTCACCTGCGTAATGATCCAGGTATCCCCATCCGTTGCCTTTCCACCCACCGGTTTTCCAGCCCCTCCATTCATCCGGAATTACAGACAGTATCCCCTGCTCAAACAGATAATCAGCCCAGTGCTCATCGAAACGCAGAAACAGCACAGTTCCTTCATTCCGGACCCTGGTGAATAGTTCCTCCACATGGTCCATGTTGACAGGTTTGTAGACCTTGTCATTGTTGTGATCCCTGTAGAGGTATCCTATGAGGGCATAGTCCAGCTTTTCGGTAACGGAATCCGAATACTCCCGGATGCTGCACCCGGCCTCCCGGATGGCATTTTTTGCTGGGAGCCAGTTCATAACCGCTCCGTTGTAACCGGCAAGGTCCTCATTCCAGGATTTCCGGTTGCGCAGCAGGACCTGTTCTGATCCGTCAGCACAGGGCTTTCCGTTTTCAAGTAATTCTGCAACCACAGAAATATGACCCGCATGCCAGGATTCCCCCATCACCACCTCCGCATCATCCATCAGTTTCTGCGCGTAGATATCCCCTCCCCTGACCAGCACCTGCTTTTCGGCCAGGCAGGCCACCTGGCGGCCCTTGCCATCTTTGATCATGACGCTCAGTATATAGGATCCGGAGGGGAGCTTTCCTTCATTGATCAGGTGCAGATCAAACCGGGCCGTATCAGATACATTGAAGTATTTGCCATTTTGCCTGAATATGGCAATTTGCAAATCCCTGATCCAGTAGCTGAAATCAGTGGCAGGGCCTTTCAGGTTCCTTCCTTCGTCAACAATGGCAGATTCCCATTCATCCGGCAGCTGAGGTCCTCCCGACCAGCCATTGATTGCGTAGCCATCTTCACTGTTGCTGGACATGATCACCTGTCCCAGGCGTCCATCAATATACATCAATCCTCTTCCGGCCTGCCTCGTAAGATCGTCATAAGAACGGATATTACCGCTGCCTGTTCCGGGAAAATCGAACTGGTCGAAGTACCGGATAATCTTGTCCTGCAAAGGCTGGTAAATGTTCATGTCATATCCGGGTCGTTTATCCGGCAGCCTGTTCTGAAATTCAGCACAACTGTACCAGTTGGGAGGACCTGTATAACACCTCACCTCCCCCCAGTAAATGAGATTGCTGTCATTGCGGGTTTGATGGCTGTTGAACTCCTTCTCCCGGAACCTGGCTTCTGATTCAACAGTATGGTCATCAATATAGTCAAGCCTGATGGTGTCCTCATAGGGTCGCATGTGATTCATATTCAGCCATCCCGAGGAATTGCATACCAGCCTGGTGCCATCCAGCCCGTGAATCATCCTCATTACCTCTTCCCTTAATTCATTCCAGAAAAAATCCTCATTGCAAAGGTTATAGATCATGAGGCTGGGGTGGTTCCGGTCCCTTAAAACCATCCTTCTGCACTTCTCTTTCATGATGGCTGCAGTGAACGTATTTGGCCTGATGGTGTAGGTCTGAAAACCGGCATGGAATCCTCCCGGTTCCTCATACAGGCAGAGTCCCATTTCATCTGCATATTCCATGACCAGCGGCTCTCCAATCCTCCTGTGGAAATTGAGGGCGTTGTGTCCAATGGCCCTTGCCGCCTCAACGCTTGTTCTGGCCATATCATGGGTAGGATAGAAACCGGTAAGGGCATAATACCCCCAGTCAATGGCTGAACGAAACCTGATTCGCTGCCCGTTCAGGTAGAAATTGTGCTGGCCGTCCACCTCCTTTGCCTCAAAGGTCCGGAATCCGAACCTCACCCTGTGTGAATCCTCAATGCCTCTCCCGGAGAAAACAGATAACCTGCATGTGTAAAGTTCTGGTGAATCCAGCTCCCAGATCTGTGCATCCGGAACCTTCATCTTTTTTGAGAGGCTGTATTTCACAAGCATGTCCGTCTTCCAGGTATCGCTGAATATGGTTTCGCCCGTGGATTCGGAGAGAATGTCTATCCTGTACCGCAGGGGCCGGGTGAAGCCCGGCGGGATATGAAGGCTGGCATTCACCTCTATCTCCTTCCCATTTGCAGGCAACAGATTTTTCACGAAAATATCCCGGATATGAACAGGATTGAGGGCAGTTATCCTCACCGGGCCATCGATCCCGGTAAAATCATGGCTTGCCGGAAGCTTATACTTCCCCCAGCCTATCCCGGGAAAATCCTGCCAGCCACGATTCCCCCCCGGGTTGGTCAACCGGACCGCTATCAGGTTGGATTCACCATATTCAACATAGTCTGAGATATCAGCTTCAAGTGGAGTTTCAGCCACCAGATCATACAGGGCAAGCTTCTGATTCATGTAGATCTCGACCCGTAACCTGGCTTTCCCCACATCCATCCTTATAACTTTACCCTTCCATTGTTCGGGGATCACGACCCTCTTCCAGAACCAGCTTACACCGTGATATCTCCATCTGTTTACTCCCTGGCTGAAGATCTCCTCTAAAGATGCGGGGATTGTACAACCTATCCCCTGCTCATCCAGTTTCGTCCATCCGCATGATGGTGGATTTACCTGCAGGGAATGAAGGTCAGTTTCCCCCGGGAGATAGAGCCTGTCATCCCTCCATGTGGCACTGCTATCCATCCATACTTTCCATCCAGGGCCGGAAAGCTCTATGGAAGGTCTCAGTTGATCATCAACGGGGCCCCGGGAACACACACCTGAAGAAAAAAAGAGCAGAAGGATAATGCCTAGCCATAGTACTGGAGCCCCTCTTTTTGATAATAGATCATCCTTCATGTCAGTACGCTCTTTCTTCGCACCGGTAAACCATTACCTACTGCGCATAACCTTCATTCTGTGTCAGCAGCGGATTGTAATACCGCTCTTTCTGCGGAATGGGGAACAGGATGTGGTGGTCCTGCACGTTGGCCTCCGGTTTTGCCAGCAGCACACACTCCTGCAGTTTGCCGAACCTCACCAGGTCATACCAGCGATGGCCCTCCATCACCAACTCCCACCTGCGTTCCAGCAGGAGTGAATCCTTGAATGCCTGGTAATCCAGACCAGCCGTGAGATCATTGATCCCCGCCCTTGTCCTGACCTGGTTGATGGCATCATAAGCAGTCAGCATCGGGACCGCTGTTGATCTCATTCAGTGCCTCGGCATACATCAGCAATACATCCGCATACCGCAGGTAGATGAAGTCCGCATCGGATTCCCCGTTCTGTTTCCCGGGCTCTGCCTCCCTGTCCCAGTACTTCTGGATATAGGGCTCCCCGAAATCCTCACCGTCAAACTCCGTGATGAACGTGGCATCCCTGCGCTCATCCCCCGGGTAGTAGCTGTCATACAGATGGGGTGTGGGACGCTCCCAACCCTGTCCGTTCCTGATCCCGTTGTCTGAAATTGTTGTTGGCATCAGCCTCACCAGGAACTGGTTGGTGGTCCATCCTTCACCCAGGGTACCGCTGAAATTCACGGCCCAGAGGATCTCCCCTCTATTGGCGTTTGTAAACTTGAAGATATCCGAAAATTCGGGTTCAAGTTCATACTTGCCCACCACCTTGTCAAGATAGGTCTTTGCTGCAGCGAAATCGGCCGGATCATTGTTCAGGGCACCCCGGGTCAGGTAGACCTTTCCCAGTAGGGCCGAGATGGTTCCAGGGGTTGGCATTCCCAGTACCCGGTTCGAAAAGGGATTCACCTCCAGCAGCTCTTCAGCCTTCTCCAGGTCCGAAATGATGCTTTCATACACTTCGGATACCGGCGACCTTTCCAGCTGTGAACTCTCCACCGTGGTGGTGGGAAAGGTCTGGAGCGGAATATCCCCGAACAGCTTCACCAGTTCAAAATAGAGCATCCCCCGCATGAAATAAGCCTCCCCCTGGAGGTGGTTCTTCACTTCAGGACTCGAATAATCCGTGATATTCTCCGATCTCCATAAGCAGGACATTGGCCGAATTGATGATGTAATAGCATCCCTGCCAGACGAAATCAAAAACGATATTGTTTTCGATCGAAGGTGAATTTCGACAGGTCATGCATATCCACGGAAGGGCCTGTTTCAAGACAGTTGTCCGAAGCCAGGTCCTGCAACACCCAGTAGTTATTGAAAGAACAGTCCGCCCTGCTGCCAGGTCCAGATGATCAGGCCACCGAACATCCCGTTGGAGAAATTGACCAGATCATCTTCGGACTGAAAATAGTTATCATAGTTGTGGGTTGAACGGATATCCTCATCCAGGAATCCTTCGCATCCCGTAAGAAACAGCACTACCAGTAATATGATTCCCTTTTTCATTGTGATCAGTTTTACAGTTTATAAAGTGAAGATTCAGAGCTGAACATCACGGTCCTGGCCATGGGATAAGCTCCATAATCAGCACCCTTTCCGAATACACTTCCTCCGTAAATTGAAACCTCCGGATCATATCCCGAATAGTTGGTAAAGGTCAACAGGTTGTTCCCGCTCAGGGATATCATGATATTGCTGATCCCCACTGTTGCTGTACCACTTCACCGGAAGCATATAGGATAGGGTGACCTGCTTCAGGCGCACATATGAGCCGTCCTCCACATACACATCCGACATGAAATTCCCGTGGGGGGAGGCATTGGCCCTGGGATAATCATTGGTGGGATTGTTTTCGGTCCACCGCTCCAGTGCCACTTTTGAATTGTTCTGGTATCCGTCGAAACTCTCCAGCTGGAACCTGTTGAAATTGACCAGTTCATTGCCGATATCTCCCTGGAAATAGATATCAAGTGCAATCCCTTTGTAGGAGAAATGGTTGTTAAATCCGAATGAAAAATCGGGATTTGCATTCCCAAGCTCATAGTAGTCATCGGTGGTAATCTCCCCGTCATCGTTCTTATCCACATATTTCCTGTCACCGTGTCGGATGATCTTTGACGGGAAGAATGGCTGCTCCGCAGGATCCTCGTCCAGCTGCAGGATCCCGTCGGTTTTGTACCCGTAAATCATACCGATGGGCTGACCTTCACTGATCTTGGTCCAGTCGAGGATATTCATGATCGGGAATCCCGTAGATATCAGTGGATTGTGCCAGATTGGTCACCTCGATTCCGGTTGAATGCCATATTCAGCCTGGTCCTCCAGACGAAATTCAGTGGAGACATTGACCGTATTCAGGGAAAATTCCATCCCCTTGTTGTCATATCCCCCACATTGGACCAGGCATATTCAAATCCTGATGACCGGTTGATGGGAACATAAAGCAGCAGGTCGGAGGTCTGTTTCAGGTAGACCTCCGATGGTCAGCATGATCCTTGATTCAAACAGGCTGATGTCAAAACCGGCATTGTACTGGGTGGTCACTTCCCATTTCAACTCATCATTTTTCAGCGAATAGACATAGGAACCCAAGCACCTTGGAACCGGGCTCCTCCCCAAAAAAGTAGGGCAGGCTGCCCATAAGGCTGATGGTACTTCCCGGAGGGATTCCTTCATTCCCCACCGATCCCACACTCGCTCTGATTTTAAGGCTGTTGATTACCTCAGATGAGCTGAGGAACTCCTCCCCGGTTACCCGCCAGGCCAGGGAGAGCGATGGAAAGAATCCCCATTTGTTGGCGCTTGCCGAATTTGGAGGATCCGTCAGCCCTGCCCGAAACCGTCAGGTAGTACCGGCTGTCATAGTTGTAGATGGCCCTTCCGATCCCGGAAAGCATGGACCAGGCACTATATCCTGTATTTACAGTCTTGTCCAGTCCCAGGCCCAGGTTATAATATCCCAGCCTGTCATCATCAAACCGTTCGATGGCGATATCGGTATCCTCGGAAGTATACTTCTGCGCTGTCTGCCCCACCAGCACCGTCAGATGATGCTTGTTAATATCCCTGGTATAGGAGAGGGTGTTCTCCATCAGCCAGGTATGGCCCTGCATATTCACATTGTACCCCTTTCCCTTGTCCTGTCCCCTCCGGATAAAACTGGGAATATATTGCTGCTCCTTGGTGAAAAAGGCATCCACACCGAGCTTCAGCTTATACTGGAGGCCGGGGATGATATCCCAGTCAAAATACATATCCCCGATGGCACGGTTGGAATTGATGATCCGGTCCGTCTCATTGATCTCTGCTACCGGATTGGGGATCCGGTTGATGGTATTGCTTTCATAGGTATACCCGCCGGGTCCGTCTTCATCATAGGGTTCCTGTGCCGGATTGAAGAACATGGCCATGGCCGTAACGCTGGATGCCTGGTTGGGAATCCCGGTGATCACCCCATGGCTGATGCTTCTGGTAAAGTTCAGGTTGACGCCTGTCATCATTCTTTGTCAGAGAGGTCGTTGTCCAGGTTGACCCTGAAGGTCCCTTTGTTAAAATCGGAATTCGTGATGATCCCGTCCTGCAGCATCAGGTTGGCTGACATGAAATAGCGGCTCTTTTCACTACCACCCCTGAGGGATAGCTGGTGATTCTGCATCCAGGCCGTCCGGAATATCTCATCCTGCCAGTCGGTTCCCTCACCAAACCTGTCGGGAAAGGCAAAATTATCGCCGTAGGCGATATCGGGATAGTACTTCCTGGCTTCGGTAACAGCTTCATTCCCAAGCTCTGCAAGTTCATTGGCATTCAGGAGTTCCAGTTTCCTTGACAGTTGCTGGATTCCCACGGTACTGATCAGGTTTACCTGCATTTTTCCGCTTATACCCCCCGTTTGGTGGTGATCAGGATCACCCCATTGGCCCCCCTGGCTCCATACATGGCCGTTGCCGAAGCATCCTTGAGCACCTGGATGGATTCAATATCGGCAGGGTTGATGGAGGAGAGCGGATTGATGTCGGATCCCTGGAGGGTTCCTGATGGTCAGCTCCTCAGCCTTGGTGATGATCGGAATCCCATCCACCACATAGAGGGGTTCATTTGTACCGTTGATGGATGTGGTTCCCCGGATCCGGACCGAAACAGGTGCACCCGGTTTACCGGTGGACTGGATCACCACCACTCCGGCGGCCTGTCCCTGAAGGGCCTGGTCAAGTGAAGTGTTGGCACCGGAGAGGCGACATCTTCGGCTTTCACCGATGAGATGGCCACAGTTACATCCCCCCTTCGCTGGGTACCATATCCGATCACCACCACATCATCCAGTTCGGTATATTTCGGGGTAAGCTGAATGTCAAAAAGGGTAGTTCCTTCGGCGATCTCCCTGGTTTCGGTGTTGAAACCCACAAAGGAAAAACTGATGGATTCCGCCACCCGATCTGTCCACTTCGATCCGGAATTCTCCCTCCATGTTGGTAATCACCCCCTGGGTTGTTCCTTCTATGGTCACCGAAACTCCCGGCAGAGGTACCTGGCTGTCATCCTTTACAATTCCCTTTAACGTAACAGTCTGAGCAGCAAGCATCCATGGCATCATTGCCAGAACAAATGCAGATGATTGTGTCTTTTCATTGAGGCAGGATTGAAATGTAATGTATCTGTACATAATTGCCACAGCAATCCTTTCGGTGAAGAATCGCCCTGACGGAAATCAGGAATTAAGAGTAAGAAAAGCATCCTGGAAACAGGTAATCTGACTCTCCGGGATGCCTTTCTGCATAGCATGCTATCGACTTACATAGAATCTCGGAATGCCCCTATTCTATATCGAGCAATCCGTCATCGATGTTTCACAATCCATGTAAGAGAACATTGCCACGCTGTCGGCATATGCCTGGGTACCATAGGGCTGGAAAGCACCTTTGGCCTGGCTCTTGAAAGTCCTCTGGATATCAAGCAGCCCCCAGAAGGCAAGATCCCAGTACATGATCATCTCCGATTCATTGGCCGAGGTGATCCTGAAATCGTAATACTCGTCAAGTCCCTGTTTCTCCGGACATGAGTTTCCGGATCAGTCTTAGTTTTGCCATTGTGTCACCGTTGTTGGGAGTTTCCTTATACACCCAGTAACAGAAATGGTGGTGTTTAGGCAGCATAATCAGCACTCAGGTCAACCTCATAGGTTCCATCGTCAGAGAACCTGAAGGTCTTTGCTGCATCATGGTCAGCCAGGACACTCTCTCCCAGCCACTCCTCAGCTATAATCTTCCAGTCATACTTCACAAACATTCCCTGAACAGACAGGTTGGTTGTGACCAGTATGGCCGCAGTCTTCATCTCATCCAGGTCATCTGTAACCTCAAATTCAAATCCCAGGGTACCCAGATCGTCACCCTCATCAATTCGTAGGAAAAATCTATATGTAAAGTTTGTCCCCGATTGTGTCAGACTGGAAGTCACATCCACAGGATCTGATTTTACCTGGTCAACAACCTTGTAATAGACCAATGGCTTCACATCTTCAGCAACAATGGTCACGGTTGCCGTGACGGTTTCACCAATGTCGTGGGGACCGGTTTCAGTCTTGTCAAGGGAAATGGTGGTGGCGATCCGTTCCGGTTCGTCATCACATGAACGTAATACAAAGACGTAGACCAACTGCAATAATTGCCAGTACAATAAAAAGTAGTGGAATTTTTTCATAGTGTGGTATTTAGATTAGTTGAATCATGTCCATATGTATGAACATAGTAATTAATGCTAAAATTACTTCAATTATTAAATATTTGCAAATTAATTTCATCATCCGGCAGCAGGGAGGATTCGATTCTGAAAGTGGCTACCCCGAAGCCGGGAAGGCGGATCCTGTTTTCCGCCGGGACGGTTGGGTTACCTGATGGATCGCAATGATGGATGCGCACCGTGGTTCCCTCTGCTCCCGAAATCTCAGCGATACCGGTTCCGGAACCCGGGTTGTAGAGCCGGACCATGTAGTTGCCCTTTCCGTCCAGGGATGTGAGGAGGGTCGCAACCAGCTGTTCCCCTGCAAGCACAAAGGGTAAACCCGCAACGGGAACGCCCCGGGCAGTCTCCGCCACCAGGAGGGGCTGACAATAGGACCTTCCCCTCTTTTCGGCATCTCTACCTTCATACCCTCCCTTGTGTGGAACCAGCAGGTACCTGAACGTGGCAGGCCCCTCCTGGTACGCCTTGTAATTCACCTCCCAGTGGTTGTTCATGACCCAGGAATAGAACGACTGGCCGGGGCTGATGGATTGACGCCACCATGGCCTGATACCATCCTGGCCGAATTCTGACATGAATCCACTGTCTCCCCTGCCCTTCCCCACCAGCGTGAGGGGCGCAAATTTCATCATCGGGGCATCGGTTGTCACCCATGTCATTCCGTACCGGTCATTGGAAATATCGATCCACCGTTGAACTGAGAAATAGTTCCTGTTTGCCCCTGGAAGCTGATCTGTTTCAGGTCTGACAACGCCCCATGGAATGTCTATGCGGGATATTCCGTTGGGGATGTTCAGGGGAAATGCAAAATAGACTCCCTCAGGTTCCAGGTTCTTCAGTTTGTCCACCGTATTGATGATCTCTACCGATTCCTGTCCCATCACCATTCTTACCCGCCTGGTCAGATTACTGCACCCCGGTGCCCCGGATTCAATCCGCACGGTTCCCACCAGAGGTCCGGGATCCTCCACACTGATCCGGACGGGGCCTGTGACAGTCCGCATGCCCTTGCCGGTTTCCCTTCCCTCAACGTAGAGATATTCATTGAGGAGATGGAACGAAGTATCCACCAGTTCCTGATCCGTATCCAGGATCCTTAAGCTTTTGACGGCACCTGTCTCACGATCCAGCAACAGGCTCAGTTGGTCATTGGTGATCTCCTCCATGGTGACCCTGATCCCTTCCCCTTGGGCAGGCCTGCCTTTTTCAATGGTATACCGCCGGCTGCCAAACCCGGGGATATGCCCTGCATAAAAGGCCAGCTCTCCCGAGGCCAGCCTCTGGGAAGCCACAACGGTACCCCGGTCATCCCGCACCCTGTCGAAACCTGCCGATTGCTCAGGGGTGAGTGTAACCAGCCCGCTTCTTCTCCACGACAATGTATTCAACACATCGAATGATCCCGATCCTTGTGTTTCGACCTCCCCGATGACCTGCCTGGCCAGCTGTTTGGTTTGCAGGGAAGCATCCAGGGCAAACTGCCTTTTGTATCGTTCCTGGCTTACTGTAAAGGGATCAAAGGGATCTGACCTGCTGCAATAAGCGCCCCAGGTGTGTTCATCATACATGATGATCTTGTTCCAGGCTGCCTCCACATCCCCATCCTTCAGTGAACCCGGCTGCAGCATCGCTTCCAGGGCCATTGCCTGGATCAACCCTTCACCAGCTTCCCGGTTCAGGGCAAGATCTGCCGCCGTTGATGCTGCACCATCCTCCCAGTAGGGTGTCATATCACCGCTGAAAACAGGGATCTGCTCCTCATAGCGCCTTGTAAATGAATCATAGAGCCGTGAATTGGTGCTCAATATGATCCTGGGGGAGGCATATTGCTCATTCCACGCCCTCACTTTGTCAGGAAGCGTGGGATCGGGATGACCATTGTCCCCACCCACCTCGTACCTGAGCATGGCCATTTCATAGGGAAAACCGGATCGTTCCAGGTAACTGAGGAACCGGGGCACCCGGTTCAGCCCCTCATCCTGGTCCCAGAAATAGATATACGCATGGGATGCCATCCATGTGAACACCTTGCTGTATCCATCGGGGCCCTGCCAGTAAAATGGTTTATCGGCCCAGTGGAACAGGTATCCCAGTTTGTAATTGTTGTTGGGTGCCATGTTGAAGAACCTGATGCCCTGCCTGGCCATGGCCGTGACCATACCCCAGGAATATCCCGGCACATCCGATCCTATGGCGGTCCTCACAGGAATACCGAATGTTTTCTCAAATGCCTTGGCGGGCCTCATCAGTTCGATAAGCTCCTCGCCGGTGGCCAGTCCGGACAACAGGTGCACATAAAACGCATCCAGGTGGATCGATTGATCCTTCAGGGCCTCCATGAACCGCAGCGAGTCTTCGGGAGATGCATTCCTGAGGAATTCATCGATGGCCCACATACCCTCGGCGTGCCACCTGAACCGGGCATCTTCGGGATAGTTCCTGGTTTTGTCGATCAGATCCAGGGCCTGGTAGAGGTACCCGGTCTGCATCCTCAGCACCTCCTCCTGTGTATGGGTAAAACCGATATCCAGGTGGGTCTGGTGTATCAGGTGCACCTCCCACCTCCTTACAGGATCAACAACAGTGGTTGTGTATTCCAGCACATTTCCCCCGGACGAAAGCTCCACCTTCAACTCCTCCCTCTTCCCTGTTTCAGGGACCCATAGCTCGGCCAGCTGGATCCCCGGTTGAAGGTCCACCTGCAATTGTCCTGATCCACCGGCTGAAAGAAGGGCTGTCCCTGCCTCCCCCGTATGAAGGATCTCCACCACGAGGGGTTTCATCAATGTGTGCTCCCCGCGCACCAGCAGCTGCTTTTGCGTTACCGACCTGATCACCGTACTCCCGTCAGGCTTCCCGGCAACCACTCCGCCAGGAGCCTCAAACAACACGGCATCCCAGAGTGCCCATGAACCCTCGGCAGCGGTGATCATGATCTTATTTTCGCCCCTGCGCAAGGCCTGGCAGGGAACCGGAAAAATTGCGCGATACTCCCTCCCGGTCCCGCCATCAGCAGCCATGAGCCAGTCATTATTCCCCGGGGTGGTCATCTGCTCAAACCTGTGGTTGTTGACCTCCACAACCAGCCTGGGGGGCATGGCTGAGTGGGTATCCAGGAAATCGAGGATCAACCTGCAGGTTCCTGAGGGGACGACCTTCTCCAGGTAGAACAGGATCTCAAATGCCTGGGGTGCGGAACCTGCCCATCTGTCAAGTTTTCCGGGCAGGATATAGGGCCACGTCACAGAGGGATCGGTGATTCCGGCCACATGAATCCCCGGCAGGTCATATTGGCTGTAATGGTTCGGGGCCAGGCTGAACTCACTGTTTTGGTCGTCAGCCACACCAATCTGCCAGAGCAACCGGCGCTCCTCCATAACCCGCTCCGGCCCCATTCCCAAAAGGGAAACCGAAATGATCCACACTACCAGGCACCCAAACATCAATTTCATCATTTCAGATATTTCCGCTATTTCAGGGTCAATGTCATGATGGTGTCAACCGGTTTCCTCTTTTCAACGGGAACCGTCAGGATGATTCCCTTCTTGGTCCTCTTTACCTCCACCTTGGAGCCGTCATCAAAGAAAACCGCCGATTTCAGTTTGGGTCTGAACCCTGACAACTCAATGGTCCTGCTTTCCGGATCCATCACATGCACATAGACCTTTTTTCCTTTCTGCACGGTCACCCCCCACTCCTGCGGAGTGACAGGCCCTTCCCGGGTTCCGTAATAGGCTTCGCCATAGGTTTCCAGCCATTTCCCGATGGCCAGCAACGTATCCACATTCTCCGGCTGGATCTTCCCGTTGGGCATGGGACCCGTATTGAGCAGGAAGTTGGCCCCGTATCCGGCTGCCTTCATCATGGTCTGCACAAGCCTTTCCACTGACTTATAATCCTGGTCAATGATGTTGAATCCCCAGGAGCCGTTCATGGTCTCGCACATCTCCAGCGGGACCTCCTCAGAGATCCCTGTATTGTTGAAACCCATGGAGTTCTCCCCGGGCAGGTCCCGCTCGAACATCATAAAATCCTCACCGGGAAACGGCATCTTATGGTGGTTGCTTCCGATCAGTGCACTGGGCTGCAGCTTGTGGATCAGGGCATAGGTCTCATCCAGCCGCCAGTTGGCATCGGGCTTGTCCCACATGCCATCGAACCAGATCCCTCCTATCCCGCCGTACTGCATGAGCAACTCGGTGAGCTGGGTGTTCATGTAATCAATATAGCTATCCCAGTCACCTTCTGTGGAACGCCCGGGGATCTCTGTGCCGGTCCTGCCCCAGGGTATGTAGTCAGGGTGGTGCCAGTCCAGCTGGGAATGGTAGAAGAAGAGCTTGATTCCCTGGCGGTCACACTCATTCTTCAGCATGCCGATCACATCCTTCCCATAGGGGGTGGCATCCACAATATTGTAGTCACTCACCTTGGAATCGTACATGGCAAACCCGTCATGATGCTTGCTGGTTATGGTGATGTACTTCATCCCGGCCTTCTTTACCATGGAGACCCACTGGGCGGGATCGAACTGCGTGGGATTGAAAAAACCGGGCAGTTTCTCATACTGCCCCACCGGGATGTTCTTCCGGTTCATGATCCACTCGGCAATCCCCTCATCGCCTCCGCCACCCATGATGGAGTATACGCCCCAGTGGATAAAAAGTCCGTATTTGGCGTCCTGGAACCACTCCCGGTTCTGCAGGTTCTCAGCGGTGGGAACATAGCCCTCCTGGGCATTGATCGAAGCTGATCCAAGCAATAAAAATGAAAAGAGGAAAATAGGGTTGCAAATGCGTTTCATATCAGTTGGTTTTTCCCGAATATATAAATATTCGGCCGATCAGGAGCTAAAAATAATTTGCAATTGGGCGAAAATGGATAACTTTAGGCTAAACAACACACCATGAAACTACATACAATCCTTGCCTTTTACTGTGTACCGGGGGCGCACTGCTGATCACATTTTCCTGCAGCGATCAAGCGCCTGGACAGAGGATTCAATGAAGTGGATTCCCGCTATATTCCTGGTTATCTCCTCCATGGTTTCCTGCCGCTTTCAGGGAACCGTGGAACCGGCCGTAACCAGGCCCGGTTGCGACTCCCTGGCAGGAATCCTGGAGAGGAGCCTGATCAGGTACACGCTGGAACCATGGTACCCCCGAAGTATGGATACCATTCATGGAGGATATCTTCCCGGCATGAATAATGACTGGTCACCCGTAAAGGAAGAGCAGGGCAAAGCACTGGTCCAGCAGGCAAGGCACCTCTGGGCCACCTCATATATCGCCGGGAGATACCCCGGGATGAAAGGATACGCAGGGTATGCGGCACATGGCTTCAGGTTCATCAGCAACCACCTCCGGGATCCGGAACAGGGCGGTTTCTTCTTTGCCTGCAACACGGACGGATCACCGGACGAGGGCACCATCCGGACCAAGAATGCATACGGCCAGGCTTTCACCATCATGGCCCTTGCGGAATATTACAGGTCAAGCGGTGATCGTGACGCCCTGGAGCTTGCAATGCAAACTTTCCGATGGATGGAACAGCGTTGCCATGATCCCGTGAACGGGGGGTATTTCGAGATCCTGGAGCGGGACGGGAGACCCAGGTTCATGGATCCGGGTGATTTGCCCGGAGCAGGGGAACTCCCCTCGGTGGGATTGAAGGATTACAACAGCTCCATACACATCCTGGAGGCGCTTACCACCCTGTTTGAGGTGGCCCAGGACAGCCTGATAAGAAAAAGGCTGGAAGAGATGTTTATCCTGGTCAGGGACACCATCGTGCACCCGGATGGGTATGAACATCTCTATTTCTACCCTGACTGGAGCCTGGTTCCCGAAGCAGAAATGGAGCGAAGATCCCCCGGGAACTACTGGTACACGCAGCACGTGAGCTTTTGCCACGACGTGGAAGTGGCCTTCCTGCTCCTTGAGGCAGCAAAGGTACTGGGCATGGAAAATGACGGGGAAACCCGCGCCATTGCCAAAAAGATGATCGACCACTCCCTCGACAGGGGCTGGGACGACGAGGCAGGTGGTTTTCTGTACGCCGGAAGATATGTGAATGGCACGATGGTGATCATCGATGACCAGAAACCGTGGTGGGGACAGTCAGAGGGCCTGAATGCGCTGGTGATGATGTTTGACCTCTTCCCGGATGATCCACGGGACTACTACGGTAAAACGTTATTGCTCTGGGAATACATAGACCATTACCTCATAGACCAAAAACACGGGGGATGGTACAACTTTGGAACTGATCATACCCCCGGGACCGTGAAAAGCAGGAAGAGCCACTGGTGGAAAGCCTCCTACCATACCATCCGGGGCATGGATCACACCATTGCCACTTTACGTCAATGATCAAACAACTTATGAACCAACCTTATATGAACATGAAATTAATGAAGAAGAGTAACCTGTTAACTCCCGTTCTCTTGGTCGCCATCCTGGCTTTGCCGTTGATCAAGGCATTTTGCCAGGAGACCAGACCCCGTGTGGTTGTCATGACTGACGGGGAGATCGACGACCGCAGTTCCATGGTCAGGTTCCTGCTCAACACCAATGATATTGAGCTGGAAGCCATCATTGAAACAAATTCAGTGTACCAGAAGGAAGGCCACAGCAACAAGGACTGGTTGGAAAAGCAGCTGGATGCTTACGAGATTGTGTATCCCAATCTGGTCATCCATGACCCCGACTACCCCTCTCCGGATGAGATCAGGGCCAGGTGTTTCGTGGGAGATGAGGATCCCGGACACCTGGTTGTGAACAGCAACTCGCCCGGCAGGAGGCCCGGAGATGAACCGCAGGTAAGACCCGACAAGTGGGCCGATACGCCCGGCTCAGACAGGATCGTGGAGGTCCTGCTGGAGAAGGACCCGAGACCGGTATACATCCAGGCATGGGGGGGCGGCAACACGGCAGCCAGGGCCTTCTATACACTGAAGAAGGATCATCCTGAAGAGTACGAAAGGGCTGTTTCCAGGGCCTTTATGTACAACATCTGGTACCAGGACGGGGCCGGGAACTACATCGAGCGTTATCACCCGGGGGTCACCATGCTGCTCAGCGACTATTTTCACGGTTCCTGGGATTACGGGAGCCAATCCTTCACCTACACATTCGTGGAGAAGGAGGTGAAGAACGGACACGGTCCGCTGGGGGCACTCTACCCGCAGGATTATATCAGCGAGGGGGACTCCCCTGCCATGCTCTGGATATTCGACAATGGGCTGAGGAGTTACGAGGATCCCGGCTACGGCGGATGGGGTGGCAGGTTCCACCGGGTGGAAGGAATGGAGAATGTCTACACAGACATATCCACAGGCTCCTATTCAAGGTGGATTGAAGCGGCCAACCGGGATTTCCAGTCCCGTCTGGACTGGTGCGTGGCAGAGAGGTTCGAAGACGCGAACCACAAGCCGGAAATCCACATCAAAGGAGCTCCTGACAGGATGGTCAGAAGCGGTGAGACAGTAACCCTGGATGCTTCGGGGACCACCGATCCCGATGGGGACAAGCTGAGGTTCAGCTGGTGGCAACACGATGAAGCAGGGACCTTTGACGGGATTGTACGATTAAGCGATCCGCTGACCGGTAAGACCAGCTTCACGGCACCGGAGGTTGAAGAGAGATGCACCATCCACCTTATCCTGGAGGTGAAAGACCGGGCAGAACCTTCCCTCTTCTCCTTTCAAAGGATCATCATCACAGTGGAGCCCTGAATAGGCAGGGTATCTCTCCCCTGATCTGTTTTCGCACAACCGGTAAGAATTACTCCCCCTTTTTTGTGTGATCATGCCGGATTTATCGTTACATTTGCAATTAGTAGCACGTTTGTATTAATTCGTAACACCCTCAACAACCAATGATCTTTCAGAAAAGTGTTCAGATGATGGGGCGGTCATTTGAAAAAACCCGCTATCAATTCCAGGAACTACCACAAAAAATTTCGGGTGACAGGTTCGGCATCTATGTCAATGTCCCCTTTTGCAAAACCAAATGCGCTTTCTGTCCCTTCTACAAGGAGCTGTTCGATGAACAGCTTAAGGATGCATACCTGGAGGCGATCACCAGGGAGATCGGAATGGCGGAGATGTCCGGTGCTCCCAACTGGATCTACTTCGGGGGAGGCACCCCCAACCTGCTCACCATTGAAGAGCTGGGAAGGATCATCAGCCACCTGCGCGCTAAGGTATCCACAGGGAACATGGGTATTGAGCTGCTTCCCAGGCTGGTGACCCCTGAGTACCTCATGGGACTGAAGAAGATCGGATTCACCAAGGTCAGTTTGGGGGTGGAAAGCCTCTCTGAAAAGGTCACCCGGGCAAACGGCCGGGAAAATGGCCCCCGGGAAGCCATAGGAACGCTGATCGTCCAGGCCCTTGAAATGGGATTCTGGGTCAATACGGACCTGATCATTGGCCTGAAAAGCCAGGATGAAACGTCCTTCCTGGAAGATATCAGGCTGCTTGCGGAATATACCCCCAGCCAGATCACCACCTACCCCTACATGGCTATCAGGGGGACGGAGAACCGTTCATCCATGTCCGATCCTGAGAAATACAGGATCATAGAGCTGGCAGGAGCATACCTTGCCGGCCAGGGGTACAGCAGGAACAGCATCTGGTGCTTCACCAGGGGGAATGATGTGTACGATTCCTCCCAGGATGAACTGATCGATGATTACATGGGATTTGGTCCTGCAGCCTTTTCCACATTCGGCCCCTACAAGGCAGTCAATCCGGATGTGAGATCCTACCTGCAAAATTACAGAAACGGAAGTAAACTCGGATTCGTATCCCTGAAAACGGAGGATACGGACCAGTGGCGGAAATTTGCCAGAATGATCTATACCCTGAAATGTGAAACCAGCAGCAACCTGCCCTGGTACATCAATTCATACTGCCGCCTGCTCCAGGTGAACGGTATCAGGAAAAACGGTACCCTCTCGGAAAAAGGATTGATGTTTGCCCACGATGTCACCAAGAAGGTGGTGGAGTCACTCCCCTTCCCCATTCAGAACAAAGCCTGCGTGGGTAACTGGGAAAAATACGAAGGATTCTTGGAATCACTTCCCGGTTGATCCCTTCCCGCAGTGGGGAGAATGACCAGCTATACCTTCCAACAGTAAAGCAGTTAGAACAGGAAATACAACGGCAGAGGGAAGAGATCGAGCAGGAGAAAAAGCTATCCTAATCTCCTCACATACACATAGTAAGCCCCCCGGGTGGTTCCCTCCGAGTCTTCCAGCCAGGTTTGCATCCGGAATTCCCCCGGTTCCAGGTCGAAGGTGAAACTGACATCCTGCTTCCCCGGATCCACCGCGGCGGTTTGTTCTTCCGCTCCCACTTTGATGGTTGCCCTGGTGAACTGAATGGAAACACCTGCCGGCTGAGGTATGCCGCCATCAACAGCTTCACCCGGCGGCAGGGAAGCATCCAGGGCCAGTCCCGTTTCCAGGGGCCATCTCCGCAGGGCAAATTGATAGGTCCCTGCCTCTGCCACATCCAGCACCCAGAAACCGTTCCCGGGCAGCCCGGTACGGATATGTCCCTGGTTCCAGGGTGGCAGCCCGGGACCATGCCAGTCATGGGAGCTGATACAGGCCGGATCCTCCTCTTTGGGATTGATGATGATCTCGCAGTAGTCATCAAAATCCACAGAGATATCTTCCCACCATTTTTCATAGGCATTCCTTAATTTCCCGACTATCTCCGGGTGCCGGTCCGATATATCGGTGGTTTGCCCCGGATCCTTGTCCATGTCGTAGAGTTCCTCCCCCCGGATCAGGTGCCACCTATCGGTCATGATCGCGCACTTCTTCCATTTTTCCGTCTCATCTTCCCGCTGCGTATCTGTAATCATGATCCTTTCAGGCCATGCTTTGCCATCATCAATCAGCAAGGGCCGGATACTCTGCCCGTCAAACTCCACGCCAGGACCCTCAAGACCGCAAAGATCGATCAACGTGGGCAGCACATCGTTGTAGGATGTGATCTGACCCACATCCTTCCCCTTATTCATCCCTCCCCCAGGCCAGTGAATAAAGAACGGCACCCGGTGACCGCCATTGTATTCCGAAGCTTTCTTCCCACGCATCCCGGCATTATACCCGGCGGTAAGGAACCCGGCCCGGTCCAGCTCCACCCCGGCAGCTGTCCCGTTATCGGTCATAAAGATCAATATGGTATTTTCCGCCAGGTCCAGTTCCTCCAATTTCTCCCGTAAGGCTCCCAGGTTTTCATCAATATTGGTGATCATCCCATAGAAATTAGGATTGGTGATCTCCGGATTATCCTTATAAAGATCAATGTATGCCTGAGGCACATGAAAGGGCCCGTGGGGAGCGTTGGTGGAGAGGTAGCAGAAGAAGGGCTCATCCTTGTGACGCTCGATAAATTCCAGGGCATTGCTGAACCACACGTCCGAACAATAACCTGTAACCTTCTCCGGCTCCCCGTTCCTTAAGTAGGTGTCGTCGAAATAATCATTGTCCCAGTAATCGGGAGCCTGGGTCACCCCTCCCCCGCCATGATAGAACGCCTCACGGAAGCCCCTGTCGTGGGGACGGTAGGGATAATTGTCCCCCAGGTGCCATTTGCCGAACATCCCGGTGGTGTAGCCGTTTTCCCTGAAAACATCGGCCATGGTTACCTCGTTCTTGCGGAGAAGCGACCGCCCCATCACGGTATGCCATACCCCCACCCTGTTGCAGTTCCGTCCTGTCATCAATCCCGAACGTGTGGGGGCGCAGGTGGTCCCCACGTGAAAATCTGTCAGGCGGCAGCTCTCCTGTGCCAGCTGATCCATATGGGGTGTCGAGATCCATTCATTCCCGTGAAACGCCAGATCGCCATAGCCCTGGTCATCGGTGATGATCAGGATCACATTGGTTTTCCCAGCCGGTTGGGACCGGTCACACGAAACGTATACAGTTGATACAAGGGCCAGTACAGCCGCAGATCTGAAAAAGGATATGTTTTTATTCATTGGAAAATTATGTATGTTATGTAATTCTAAACATCTGTTCGTTCATAACCAGTTTGTGCCGCTTGTCCAACCCAAGCATAATATCTTCTTATCTACTCAAATGTTTCTGCTATTTTTTCATTCTTGCCTGAATATTTCAATAATGTGATTATTTCTAATATACTTGATTTATTCTAAAATATGACATCGCACTTGAGTAACGAAATAACTGATAACCTCACTGTGATCCCACAGGGCATAGGCATTTCAAATCTCAATGCCGAAGAAGAAATACACATGCTGCGTATATATCACCTGAACGGGAGTTTGGTGGATATGATCCGGCCGGAGAACACAAGCCTGCATTCCCTTCATCTGCAGAAATATCCGTAAGTCACTTAAATCCCTATCAGCAAAACACCATTGTTGAATCACCCTGGGAGGGCAAACCATCAATGAAGAGGCCCTGAAGATGGTCGGGGGTCTTACAGCCGTCATCATCTGGGATCAACGAAAATTCAGGAATTCAAATACCCCTGTCCCTTCTGGACTTTGCATGATGGTATCGCCAACAAACAGGAGCTGACCGAAAAGAAGAAACAGGCCAGAAAATATCCTGTCATCATAAAACCTCCTTGAAAACAGTTATACTTGTAAACAGTCACAGGCAGGCCAGGGTAACTTAATCATATACCGATGAAAACAACCATGTTCAAGGAAGAGAGGAAAGAGATTGCCCGCTTCATGAGAAGATTGTATAAGCTGGGCCTGACGACCACCTCTGGTGGAAATATCAGCATGCTTTTCGATGATTTCGTGCTGATGACCCGTCCACCCTGGATAAAGGCAGGTTAAAAGCAGATCAGATTGTTGTTCTGACCATGGAAGGTGAGAACCTGACCCCTGATGTGAAACCCACCATGGAAAAAGAGATGCACGTGGAGATTTACAGGAAGGTCCCCGACGCAAAAGCCATCGTACATGCCCATCCGGTCACTGCCACGGCTTTTGCCTGTACCGGCAAATCCATTTCCACCACGCTGATTGCCGAATCATATGCCATATTGGGGATTCCGGCCCGGGCGGAATACGCCACCATGGGAACACGGGAACTTGCCATGATCGTCGCAGAAGCTGCCTCCAGGAGCAAGGTCGTGGTCATGGACAACCACGGGGTACTTGCCACGGGCAAGACCCTGTTGCAGGCATTCGACCGGATTGAAGTCCTTGAGAATGCTGCAAAAACCACCCTCATCTGCGAGATTCTCAGAGAAACAAAGCATATACCAGAATCAGAACTCAGGGTTCTGGCTAAAATGGTTGGATGAAGCGTTATAACGTTTTGACGTTATAACGTTTTGTTGTATATTTGAACCATGAGAGCACAACAATCAAAAAGGGCAACTGTTTATCTCGATCCGGATTTACACAGAGCGCTAAAATATAAATCAGCTCACAGCGAGCAGACACTTTCTGAGTTGGTCAATTGGCAGTTCGACAAAGTCTTGCGGAAGATCATGAAGATTTGTTGGCTTTTGATGAGAGGAAAGATGAACAAAACATTGATTTTGAGGAATTGCTAAAGGAATTAAAGGCGAGTGGCAAACTATAAGATATTGATTAAGTCCTCGGCAGCGAAAGAGCTCAAAAGACTCCCCAAAAACGATGTCCAGCGAATTACCTCGAAAATCCAGTCTCTTTCGAAAGAGCCTCGGCCGCACGGTAGTGAAAAACTATCAGCGCAAGAACGATATAGGATTCGACAAGGTAGTTATCGCATTATTTACTCGATTGAAGATGACAAGCTTATTGTTTACGTCGTAAAAATAGCTCATCGAAGAAGTGTGTATAAAAAGTAATGGTTCAAAGCCTATTTATGCCATTTTGAGATGCTTTCCGGATCCGGGACAATCAGTCAAGGATTAATATCCAATCCATATTCATGTTGACAAGGCTGAGAGCTATCCCAAACCAGGAAATTTCCTGCGGTCCACTTCCGCGGACCAGATGGTATCCACGTTGTGGGAACACCGCTTGTCCCACAGGGTTGTGGCCGCATCAATTTTCTGTGCCATCGCTTCTGGATCGTTTTCGTTCTGGTATCCCCAGACCGGCACCTTTGGCTGCTTATATACATTACCGGGATCAATTTGGCAGGCGCCGTCTGCCAAATCTGAATAAGGCTTGAAACATGCAGACTTTAAGGGTGTTGTCTCTAGATTATTATTGTCAAAATAATCCTTCTCTCATATAATCGAGTTAGCAAGAGAAGAAAATCCTCTGAAAAGGTCTTTTTATGAAACCCAAACTATCCAGGGCAACTGGTCACTTAAAGAACTCCAGAGACAAATGCGCAGTTTACTATATGAACGGACAGGTCTGTCTGCTGACAAGAAAGGTTTGATCCTTGATACCGATAAGAAAGCGGATCAAGGCACACCTGAAGTGATCATGCGTGACCCGTACGTGTTTGAATTTGTTGGGCTGGATCCCAAAGAGGAATTTGCGGAGATCAACCTGGTACCGGATTCCATCCCGCCCCGGTGTGCAATGATTGATTCTTCTACTTATAAAGCGGCCCGTAGGCTGCACAGGCCCTGTAATCGGAGCCTTCCTTGTCCATGCCGAATGCCGACCAGGCACTGGGCCTGAAGATCTTCTCCTCGGGAACGTTGTGCATGCAAACCGGTATCCGCAGCATGGAGGCCAGAGCCATGAGTTGGGCTCCGATGTGTCCGTAGGAGAATGCTCCATGGTTGGCACCCCAGTTGGCCATCACCGAATACACATCCTTGAAGTTCCCTTCCCCTGTCAGCCGTGGCACAAACCAGGTGGTGGGCCAGGTGGGATTGGTCCGCTCGGTAAGGGTAATGTGCACCTCTTCGGGAAGATCGATGGTATATCCTTCGGCGATCTGCAGGGCCGGTCCCAGTCCTTTGATGATGTTGATCCGGCTCATGGTAATGGGCATCCCCCCTTTGGTATTAAAGGTGGAAGAGAATCCCCCTCCCCTGAAATATCCGTTACGGCTGCTCCCCAGGTGGTATTGTCCAGGCATTTCTGTGCCTCATCCTCCGTGATCTCATACCAGGGTTTCATGGCAGGTTTGCCGTCGATGGTCTGCTCTCCGGTTCCATCCAGGGCCGAAGGTCCCGAATTGATCAGGTGGATAAATCCATCCTTTGCATCCCCGGTGAGGTCAAAGCCGGTCACCCGTTTTACAGCTTCCGGGCTCCAGTAGGTACGCACATCACTGAATACCTGGGCTGCCCCGGTAAGCAGGTGACCAAACATCATGGCCACACCGTTCAGGCTGTCATTCTCGGTGGCCAGCATATAGGGCTGGCGAATCCCGTTCCAGTCGAAGGAAGAACATAGGACTGCCTCCATGAAATCGCCGTTGGGAAAATGATCGGTCCACTGGCGCTGTCCCTGGAATCCTGCAGCAATGGCATTGTGTCCCATGGGCCTCTTCACCAAATCCCAGTTCCTTCAGTTTCGGGATTTCCCACCATCAGGTCCCGGCCGATCAGGGCCATCTTGGCCACAAATTCCCACTCTTCCTGTTTCTTTTCCGGCGATTTCTGATCTCAGGCGGATTGTAGTCTTTTCCTTCCTTGCAGTTCTCTTTGATCCAGTTCTGGGCAAGTTTCAAGCTCCTCCGGATCAAAGATTCCCTCTTCAATCCTCCGGGTGAACTCCGACATATCCACATATTCACAACGCATGCCCAGGTACTCCTCGAAGAAATCGGCATCCACGATGGAACCGGCGATCCCCATGGAAACACTGCCCATGGAGAGGTAGGATTTTCCTTTCATGGTGGCCACGGCCAGACCCGCCTTCACAAAGGTGAGGATCTTCTCCTTCACATCTTCCGGGATCTCCGTATCGTCCGAGTCCTGAACATCCTTTCCATAAATACCAAAGGCCGGCAATCCTTTCTGGTTATGCCCGGCCAGGGCCGCGGCCAGGTAAACGGCCCCGGGTCTCTCCGTCCCGTTAAAACCCCAGATGGCCTTGGGCAGCATTGGATCCATATCGATGGTCTCACTGCCGTAACACCAGCAGGGGGTAACGGTCAGGCTTACCCCCACTCCTTCCCGGGCAAATTTATCAGCTGTGGCAGCAGCTTCCGCCACACCTCCGATGCAGGTGTCTGCAATCACGCATTCCACCGGTGATCCGTCGGGATGCTTCAGATTTGATTCAATCAGTGCGGCTGCACTTTTGGCCATATTCATGGTCTGGTCCTCCAGGGATTCCCTTACTCCTTTCAGTCTGCCGTCAATGGTGGGCCTGATGCCCACCTTTGGGGTTGTCCCGATTAATCTTTTTGTTACTCATTGTTTTCTGTTGTTATTAATGTTGTTTTAAATTCAGGAAATGTTCATACCGTTCCGCAGTGCGTTCCGGTTCCTTCATGGGCAGTAGGTTTTCACCGGGAAGATCTCTTTACCAGTCTCCCTCCCTCCTCCAGGATTCCGAATCCTTCCCATGGCAATGGCCTGGATCAGGATATTTCCCAGTGTGGCCCCTTCCACCGGTCCCGATATCACCTTCCGCCGCAGATGGTGGCTATACGCTGGTTCAGGTAGTCCGACTGGCTTCCCCCCCCCACCAGGTGCAGGACATCAATGGGTTTGCCCGAAAGTTTCTCCAGCCTCTCCATGTGGTACCGGAAAGAAAAGCAGAGGCTGTCATAGGCACACAGCAGATAACCGCCGAAATCTTCAGGTTCCGGCTTGACCGGTCCTGTCGAAAATAGGCATCAAAGGCCTCCTTCATATCCTCCGGGTTGTAAAATAGCGGATCATCCGGATCGATCACCTGCATGATGCTCCGCCCTTCCTGGTCATCTCCTCCATCTCCGAATAGGTGTATCCTCCGGCAAGGTGTTTCTTCAATCCCTGCAGCAACCAGAGGCCCACAATATTTTTCAGGGACCGGTAGGTATTCCCATAGCCCCTTTCGTTGGTGAGGCCCAGCTGCAGGGCCTCCTCGCTGAGCAGGGGCTTATCGGATTCAATACCCACAATGCACCAGGTTCCTGCCGAGATAAAGGCGTAATTGGGATTTTCCACCGGAATGGCTGCCACCACACAGGCGGTATCATGCCCGCATACCGCCATGCCCTCCAGTCCTGTCCCCTCAGCCTCGGGGATGCTTGACCGTTCCCAGGCTGGTCCCGGGATGAATTACCTCCCCGAGTACCTCCTCTTCCAGCTCAAGTTTTCCAGGATTTCAGGGTCCCATTGATCCCCTCGACACCCAGAACTGGGAGGTGGAAGAGATGGTAAGTTCATTGTAGGCCTTTCCCGTTAGAAGGTAATTGATATAGCATGGAATGAAAAGAATCCTGGAAGTTCTCTCCATGACTTCAGAATCCTTCAATGACAGCAGCTGGAAAAGGCTATTGAAAATGTAAAAATTGATCCCCGTTCGCTGAAAAGTTTCCATTTCGGACATCATGGTCTTCCACAGCTCCTGCATGCCCTCGGTCCGCGCTGTCCCTGTAGGCAACAGGCGTTTCCACCAGTTCACCCTCTTCATCAAGATGCACAAAATCCACCCCCCACGAATCCACCCCGATGCTTGAAGGTGCCTCCCTCGACATTCCAATGGCTTTTGCAATTCCCTTCCTGATCTCATGAAGATCTGCTCCATATCCCACCGGTCATGCCCGTCAATCTCCACGATCTCGTTGGTGATCCGGTGTACCTCCCGGTAGGAAATCCCTGATTCCCCTAAGGTCCCGAGCATGACCCGGATACTCCCGGCCCCCATGTCCACAGCAATACATGAAAAATCTCCAGCATGCATGTTCATAGCCCGTGTTCAGATAGCATTATGCAAGATAGAGAGGAAAAATATTCCGGTAAATGGAAAAATCTCCTAGTTTTGTGTACAAAACAACCATTCATCATCATGTTCAGGTTCCAGGAAATACCCCCTGAAGGGGATCCATCCAGCAGGATACAGGAATTCCAGGAGATTCTTCCAAGGCTGCTCTGCTGCAGGTACTGGTGGATGACCGAATGGAAAAGCCGGCAGATGTCCTTTCCTTACTGGAGACTCTACTGGAACCGGTCAGGACGTGCACGGATTGTGTACAATAAAACGATCTACCTGGACCCGGACAGGATCCTTCTGATCCCTCCCAACACCCCTTTTGCCTCGGATATTGACGGCACAACGGTCTCCCCGGACCAACCCTATTCACTGAAAGGCGGCAGGGTGGAGAGCAGGGAAATGGAAAATGAGATGGCCAGGAAAGGTGCGGTCCTTCACATGTTCATCCATTTCAACCTGGGGTATCCCTTCGACTCCATTTCTCCTGATATCTTCATTTTCGACAGAACTACCGAGCATCAGAAACTGATCTTCTCAATCACGGAGCAGCTCATTTCCGGACAGGTCCGTTTCGGACAGGCCGGCAGCCTGGAACTATACGCGTTGTTGTTTTCCGTGCTCCACCAGTTGCCAGCCCGGGTCTGGACCAACAGGCAGCTAGACGGAAGGATCATCAGTGGAATCCGGTACATGGAACAGCACATCCGGGAAATCGACCTCAGGAACAGCACCCTGGCAGACATGGGTGGCATGTCTGTCAATGCCTATGCCAGGATTTTCAAGGACCAGACAGGCTACACACCCCGACGGTACCTGCAGAGAATGCGGGTGGAAAAGGCCTGTAACCTGTTGCACCACAGCGACCTGTCCATTGACCAGATCGCGGGCGAATGCGGATTTTCAGACCGCTATTACTTTACCCGGATCTTTACCCGGACCATGCATATCCCTCCCGGGACCTACCGGAAGCATGCAGGCACCACGCCGCGATAATCCCCTCAAATTTTATTGAAAACACCCTGCTAATCAGGGCAGGAGTTGTATTCACTTTTGGTATCTTTAATGCTTCGACTATTTTCATATGAAACAGTCATTGCACATAGCAGGAGCTGGTTGCTGCCTGGTGGACCAGATCTATCCCGATATTGATTTTTCGCACCCGCATGTGGAAAGGTATATGTCAAAGGCCAAGGGTGACGGAGGATTACACCCCGGAAGACTGGTATTCTCAGAACAGTTCGAAGCATTCTCCGGCATGGACCTGGATAGATCGGTATATGAGATCACAAGGGACAGGACTGAACCCATCCTGAACGTGGGCGGACCCTCCATCGTGGCACTGATCCACGCGTCGCAGTTGCTTCATACAACATCTGCAGAGGTCAGGTATTACGGTGCACGGGGCAACGACAAGGCAGGAGAATTCATGCAAAGCCGTTTGGAACAAACCCCGGTAATGCTGAGACGGTTAAAGAGTGTGGCGGGAGCCACACCCTCCACCATTGTACTATCAGATCCCTCCTTCAATGAAGGGCATGGGGAAAGGGCTTTCATCAATGACATCGGGGCTGCATGGCAGGTGGGTCCGGAGGACCTGGAAACCGGTTTTTTCGATGCAAATGTGGTGGTTTTCGGAGGCACGGCCCTGGTACCCAACCTCCATGACAACCTGACCCAATTGCTTCAAAAAGCAAGGGAAAGGGGGTGCATCACAGTTGTGAATACGGTCTATGATTTTCGCAGTGAAATGAAAAATCCCGGCGGGAAATGGCCCCTGGGCAGGGAGGATGATGCGTACCCCTGGATTGACCTGCTGATCACCGACCTGGAAGAAGCTTTGCACCTGAGCGGACAACAGGACCTGCAGGCAGCCGGTGCATTTTTCATGGAGAAAGGTGTTTCGGCCCTCCTTATCACATGTGGTCCGGAACCCACAATGGCCTGTTCGGAAGGAAAAGTCTTCCAGCCTCTTTCCATGCAGTCTTTTCCGGTATCCACTGACCTGGTCAGCGGTCTGAAGGGTTTTCAAGGCGGAGACACCACGGGATGCGGGGACAATTTTGCAGGTGGTGTGCTGGCATCCCTGGCATGGCAGCTTCAGGAAGAATCCCAAAAGCCCGACCTGGTGGAATGCCTCGCCTGGGGAACCGTTTCGGGCGGGTATTGCTGTTTCCATGTGGGCGGTACCTACATGGAGGGCAATCCCGGGGAAAAACTGAAACTGATCAGACCCTACTTCGAAAAATATAACCGCCAGATCCATGGCTGAACCCACCATCCTCATATTTGGTGCCGGCAAGATCGGCCGCTCCTTTATAGGGCAACTGTTCGGGAAACAGGGCTACGAGGTGATTTTCGTGGACATGGACCGGCGCCTTGTGGAGGAGTTGAACCGGCGAAGGGAGTATCCCGTGATCATTAAAGGTCCTGTACACCAGGAGAAGCTTGTCACCGGGAAAGTAAGGGCCATCCATGCGGCGGACAGGAATGCCATTACAGAGGCCATTGCCCGCACCCGTATCATGGCGGTGTCGGTGGGAAAGACCGCGCTCCCGGCCATAGCTCCCGTTGTGGCGGACGGACTTCTGGAAAGGGAAAAGGAATTCCCGGGCCGGATCCTGGATATCATCCTGGCAGAGAATATGCGTTCGGCCGCTCAATTTTTCCGGGAGAAACTGCGTCAGGAACTACCCCTCGCCTATCCCCTTGAGAGGCAGGTGGGATTGGTGGAGACCAGTATCGGTAAGATGGTGCCCATTTTGACTAGCAAAGACCTGGAAGAGGATCCCCTGCAGGTTTTTGCAGAGCCTTACAATACACTGATCCTGGATCGACAGGGATTCAGAGGGGAGATCCCGGCCATCCCCGAGTTTGCGCTGAAGGAGAATATGAAGGCGTGGGTGGACCGTAAGGCATTCATCCACAACCTGGGGCATGCCACCGCAGCCTATGCTGGAAACCTGAGACACCCTGATGCCACCTTTATGTTTGAGGTCCTAGGGGATCCCGGAGTTCTGCGGTTCACCAGGGAAGTGATGATGGAATCCGCGGAAGTGCTGATGGCAATGTACCCGGGGGAATTCACCCGGGGAGACCTGGGGGATCATGTAGATGACCTCCTGGAGAGGTTCAGGAACCGCAACCTGGGTGACACTGTATTCAGGGTGGGAAGCGACCTGAAGCGGAAGCTGGGCCCGGATGACCGGTTCCAGGCGGTGATCAGGTTGGCACTGGAGAAGGGGCAGGAATGCGGATCAGTCATTGAGGCCATGTCCATGGGTTTCCGCTTCAGGGCCACGGATGAATCGGGGAAGATGTTCCCCGGAGACATGGAATTCCATGAAAAGTGGAAGCAGGATCCGGACATGGTTTTTGATGATATGCTGCGGTTGGATCCGGTGGCGGACAGCCGGTTCCGGAAGGAGCTTATGAATTACCTGGCGCTCTACTGAACCTTCCTTTCCGGAAGACATCCGTACAGCCTTTTAGCCGCAATACCTGAGCAGCAGCTCCTCGGCTTCCACCGACCAGAGTCCCTCGTGCCGGTCGCAGATATCGGCCAGATCGAGGAACATGGGATTCCTCGCACCGAGCTTCCGGAAATCAGAAATAGCCACCAGGGGCATCTCCATGTGGGTATAGATCAGTTTCTTGCCCCCCGGTATGGAGGGAAGATTCAGGGTGGCCTCCGGTACCGCGTTCAGTCCACCGATATGGGTGATCAGTCCAGAGGTATCCATCCCCTTCTCCATGAGATTCAGCGATTCCCTGATATCATCCGTATTCCCCCCGCTGGTCCCGACAATGTGGGTGAAGGCATAGTGCACATTGTAAAAATTCAATTTCGCGCTGAAGGCCGGATCGGCCGGACCGGCAAAGAAGTTCAGGCAACCGTCGAAAGCAAGCAACCTGTCAGCCTGCTCAATCACCTGGCTCACCGGGGCAAATACAAAGACATCGTTGAATCCATCCTCCCCGCTCAGCGCTTTCAAACCCTCGACCGGGTCCTCCATGCGGGAAGTATTCACATAGTGCAGTTTAATGCCCCTGCCAAGTGCCATCTCGGGGGAGCAGAGGTGAGCCGCCCGGTTCAGCCGCTCCTGGTCAATGTCGGTCACCACCATCAGGGAGGGTTTCCGCTCCTCCCGGTGGAGCACATAGTTGATGGCCGCCAGTCCCATGGGCCCCACTCCCGCCAGAATGGCCAGCTTTCCGCCATTCACAATTTCCATGTCATGCACATAGGTCCCGGGTTTGATATGGTAGTTGGCATGCATGGCCCCGATGACACAGGAGAATGGTTCTGCCATGGAGGCAGGATAGAATCCGGGACCCCTGTATACCAGCAGGCATCCCTTCTCCATTACTTCGTTGGGGATCACCACGTAGGTGGCATCGCCCCCCAGGTACCTGTAGGAATAGCCGGGTGCCCCCAGCACCCCCACCGGACCGTCCTCGTAGTTGAGTGCCGGCTGGATGGCAAATTTATCCCCGGGGGCAAACTGTTCCCGCCATTTGGGGCCCACCTCCACGATCTCCCCTGCAAACTCGTGCCCGATCATCACCGGGTGCTCCGCTGCATCATCCGGGATCCGTTTGTGGTCCGTTCCCTGGATGGCCGCCTTGTAGGAGGACATGCAGAGGCTGTCACATACCACCTTTGCCAGGATCTCATTTTCACCGATGGCCGGCAATTCGAATTCCTCCACCCGGAGATCACTTTTTCCGTACAATCTGACTGCCCTGGTTTGCATGGGGATTGGTTATTAGCTACTCGTTAGAAGTTAGGTGTAATATATCAATAGATTGTTTACACATGATAAAAATTGTAAATCAAATTAGTTAAAATTTATATTGTTCTCTCCCCCAAGGGGGCGCCTTCTAAGGAAGGCAAAATATCAGTAGTTCATTGACATATTGTTTTTTCAATCTACAGGCATTGCAAATACGAAATGGTGACACAATCCGGTTTATACACCCAGTTCCCGGTTTCACTTGGTAGTACTACGAAAATGTATTACCGATTCGGTAATACTACCACCCTAGAGAGGAATACCCCCCCCATAAAAAATACCTTCATCAGGTTCTGCAACGGATCCACTGCCTGTTGCCTTAAAATGAGATCGTATTCCATCATCGATACGGTTATGGTGACGAAAAAACAATATTTCAAAGAACGTAATCGATCGTTATGGAAACGATGTTATGATACTTATCAATTTGGGATTAGTGGAGGTGATCTAGCAATGCTAACGGCTTATGGATGATGGGATAATCCCCTTCAACGGCTTCTGTCTCCAGGCGGCCGTAGCCCCAGGTTACCCCCAGTGGAAGCATCCCGGCAGCCTGTGCCGTGAGTATATCATTGTTGGAATCCCCCACAAAAAGGATCCTGCCCGGCTCACTATTCATCAGGGATGCAATTTCAAATGCCGCAGCGGGATCGGGCTTCCTCGGAACTTCATCCCTCTGCCCGTACACGGGGCTGAAGGGCCAGTCAGACAGGTAATAGGAAGCCACTTTGAGGGTCAGCAGGTGGGGCTTGTTGGAGAGGACCGACATCCGGATTCCCTTGCTAACCAGTTCATCCAGTACCTCCGGGATGCCCTTGTACACCTGGCTGCGGTTATGCAGGTTCTGCCCGTAAATCTCCTTGAACTCCGCCACCAGGGTCATCAGATGGTCCCTTTCTATCCCCTCACCATATGCCTGTTCAATGAATTTGACGGCACCGTTACCCACCCATTTCAGGTAATACTCCAAAGGGTGCAGGGGCAGTCCCCTCCTTTCAAACATCATGTTGGCCGCACCCGCAATATCCTCAATGGTGTGGACCAGCGTTCCGTCCAAATCGAATATGATCCCTTCGATGTCCATAAAATCAGCTTAACATGACCTGTCCCCCGGTGACCATCATGGCCTGTCCGGTCTCGTACTCCTGGTCTATGACATATTTGATGGCCTTCACCATATCCTCTATCCTGCAACCACGACCGGCCGGGACCATCGATTCATAATGACGCTTCACATCGGCTATTGTTTTGGCTCCCGGCACCTTTCCGGTCTCCAGGTACTGCCTGAACAGCCCTGTCTCCGGATCGGACCACAGGGGGCCTTCAAAGTAATTGCCCGGACAGATGGCATTGACCTTGATCCTGTCGGGCATCAGGTCCATGGCCAGTGAGTGTGTCAGCCCGATCCCTGCAAACTTACTTCCTGCATAAGCGAAATTCTTTTTACTGCCCACCACGCCTGATTTGGAATTGATCTGGATGATATCCCCGAAATGGTCCCCGCTGAAACGGTTCTGCAACTTCATCACCGGCACCGCCGCCTTCACGCAGTTGAAGTACCCCTGGTAGTTCACCCGGGTCACAAATTCAAAGGTCTCCGGGTCTGTTTCTTCAATCCCCCCGGCCTTCAGGACCCCGGCATTGCTGATCATCACATCCAGGCCGCTGAATTCAAGCACCGTTTCGAAGACCGCATGACGGACCGATTCCAGGTCGGTCACATCGGTCTTCACGAACCAGGCCCTGTTGGGAGTGGTGCCACTATTCAGTTCACCGGTAACCGCCCTTCCGGACTCCTCATTGATGTCCATGAGCACCAGGTTGGCCCCTTCTGCAAAGAGCTGCCGGGCAATGCCTTCACCATATCCCATGGCTGCCCCTGTGATGGCAATTACCTTGTTATAGAGCGGTTTCCTGATCTGGGGTGGCGCAACCGCCTCGGGAAGGTCCGCACCGCGGCTCTCCTTCCTGACCGTGGCCAGTTTTTGTTCTATCTTGGATTTGTTGTTGGAGAGTCCCAGCAGTCCGAGTTCCTCTATAAAAAGGTACTCCCCGATATCCTCTTTTGCCTTCTGCACATCTGCCAGCACCTGGTCCGGGTCTCCCCTGAAAACAGAGATGCTCCTTCCCAGCCTCACCGAGATCTTTTCCGGATCATGCTCAATGAGCTGATCCATGGGTACAAAGCTCCCGCTTTTCAGGGTCCCCTCGGACATGATCATCCGGATGGCCGGAACGATCCGGAGTACATTGTCTTTGCCTGTTTCCATAGCATTGGTTTTTTTAGGAATCTTATCCGAAGGTATCAAAATAGTGCTGAAAAACAGCACTCCCCAGCTTCTCCATCTGCGCCCTCCCCGGGGCAGGATACCCGGTACCCTCCACAGCAACCAGGTACTGGTGTGCTGCCAGACAGGCTGCACCCAGGTATGAGATCTCCATCAGCTTTGCATCCAGGGGCTCATCATCCAGGCAGCTCACCGTGAGGGCCCGCATGGCGGAAGTATTATGCTCTGTACCAAATGAAACAATGAATCCATGTTCATAGAAATACTCCGCATACGCTCTCAATACCCCGGCCCTGTTCCTGAGGGGGATCAATTCTATGGAATCAAAACCCCATTTCAGCAGCTTCTCCAGTAACTGCTCCTTCCCATCCTCAAATTCGGTGATCCGGCCCCCTGCCCCGTCCAGCAACATGGGATAGGTGGGTATGCCTCCGGCCTCCCTGATAATCTCCACAATCTCTTCCAGCGGAAGAAACGCCCTGGAGTCTTCCGGCACGAAGGCAGGGGCTCCTGCCTTTAAGAGCCTGGCTCTTAATTCATCCTCCGTCCCGGCTATATCTCCCCATTCCTTCACAGGAGGATTCCCACCATAGACCTTTGTCAAGAGTTCCTGGCAGGCCGCTTCATCGCCTGCCTTCTCCTCCACCCTGATCCGCATCATCCTGACCACATGGCGCTCCCTCAGCAGATTCATGGCCAGCTTATCCATCATCTCCTCCACCGACAGGGAAATTCCCGTTCCCTGTTCCTCCAACCACCTGTTCAACCGGTTGATCATCTCCGTGACCTGCCTGTTGCTCTCCCTGACCACCCGGTCCAGCTTCTTCTGTCCGGCTTCAGGCAGAACGGAGGGATATGCAAGGCCTTTCCCGCTGATATAGGTCCGGCCGGGATTATTAGGATCGTTCACCCTGATCCCGGCATCCTGCTCTTCCTTGCTGATCCCGATGAGCTCGATATTCAGCAGGGGGAAAATCGTGTGATCCATGCACCGGTCCAGAAACTCGCGGTACCCGTCAGTAACATAAAAATCATTGATACCCAGTATCTTAATATTTTCATTTGCAGCCCTTCCCACTGCATCTTCAATGCTCTCGAAGGCGCTGAAAGAATAGGGTGTATGGATGTGGTTGTTCACCTTTGGCACGGGACCGGGAACGCCATCCCTGTACTTGTCCAAAAGGGTTTGCCGGTCAGGGAATCGCTGCAAGAAATTACTCATCATTCAATATTTTCATGGTTCACTTATACTCCCTGCCTGCTCCGGCGAAGCTGTTCACCTGCGGTGAAGTTGTTTGTAACCTTATGGCCCTTCAGGGGAAGGATCTTCTCATGAATGGCATCCAGGATCCAGCTGGCCTGGGGAAAGAAATAGTCCTCCAGCTCATAGGCCGGGATGATCCAGTTCCTCGATCCCACCACCACCGGTGGAGCATCCAGGTCGTCGAATCCCAGTTCGGTGATGTTCTGAGCCATGTCTTTCAGGTAAGATCCGCGCTCACTGGCATCGCTCACCAGCAAAATACGGCCGGTCTTTTTCAGGGACCTCAGTACAAGATCGTAGTTGAAAGGGACCAGCGACCGGGCATCGATGATCTCAGCAGACAACCCGTGCTTCTCCTGTAACAGGATAGCTGCCTCCCTGGCCCTGTAGAGGGTGGCCCCGATGGTGAGGATGGTGATATCCTCCCCTTCCCGTTTGATATCCGGTTCCCCCAGCGGAATTTCATAGTAGCCTTCAGGTACCCCTTCCTGGTGGAACTCCTCACCCACCCCGTAGAGCCGCTGGCTTTCAAAATAGATCACCGGGTCGGTCCCCTGCAGGGCCGCATTCATCAGTCCTTTTGCATCATAGGGAGTGGCCGGAAAGACCACCTTGATCCCCGGGATATGGGCCACCAGGGAAGACCAGTCCTGTGAATGCTGTGCCCCGTATTTGGATCCCACCGATACCCGCAGGACCACCGGCATCTTGATCAGGTTGCCGCTCATGGACTGCCATTTCGGGAGCTGGTTGAACACCTCATCGCCAGACCTTCCCAGGAAGTCGCAATACATGATCTCCGGGATCACCCGGCCACCACACATGCCATAGCCAATGGCTGTTCCCACGATGGCCCCTTCAGATATGGAGGCGTTAAAAAGACGGTGGTAAGGCAGTGCTTCGGTAAGGCCACGGTAGACTGCGAAGGCCCCTCCCCAGTCCCGGTTCTCCTCCCCATAGGCAACCAGGGTCGGGTCCTTGTAAAACCTGTCGATGACTGCCTCAAAGATCCCGTCACGGAACTGGTACTGTTTCATTCCCGAGTGGGGCTTTCCGTTCCCGTCAAACGCGTATCGCTCCTTCCGTGCTATCTGTTTTACCCGGGGATTCTCCTCCAGGGGTATCAGGGATTCGGGTGTTCCCTCCTCCATGGTATCGACAGATCCGTTGGAATACATCATATCCCCGATAAGACCGGGATGGGCCACCAGGTCCATCCGTGGTGAGATGCGGTCATCAATGGAAAGCTTGAAGGCCCCCAAAATCAGGTCGTCTGTTTCTGACTTGATGCGTTCAAGATCCGGCTGTCCGGCCACACCGGCCTCCAGCAGTTCTTTTCCAAATGACACGATTGAATCCACCGATTCCCATGCTTCCACCTCCTCTTTGGAACGGTAGGATGATGAATCGGATGGAGAGTGGCCGCTGAAACGGTAGGTCAGCACATCCAGGAACACCGGGCCCTTTTTCTCCTCCAGGATCTCCATCTTCCTTTCATAGGCATCAATCACTGCCAGGGGATTGTATCCATCCACACGCTCCGCATGCATATTCTCACTGTTAAGCGCTGCACCAACCCTGGCAGCAATGGATACCCCATGGTCTCCCCACAGGTTTGCCCGCCCATGCCATACTGGTTGTTCATGATATTGAAGATGAGGGGCAATCCCCCTTTCATCTCCCCTTCCCACAACTCGGTATACTGATCCATTGTGGCAAAGGAGAGCCCCTCCCATACCGGTCCGCATCCCAGGGAAGCATCCCCGATATTGGCCACCACAATGCCTTTCTTCCGGTTGACCTTTTTATAAAGGGCTGCACCCACTGCAATATCTCCCGATCCCCCCACGATGGCATTGTTGGGATAAATCCCAAAGGGAGTAAAGAAGGCATGCATGGATCCTCCCAGGCCCTTATTAAATCCTGTCTCCCGGGCAAAGATCTCAGCCAGGGTTCCATAAATAAGGAATTTCAGCGCAAGGGATTTCACATCACCCTGGTGTCCCTTCTCCACGATGGAGAGGATGCGGCCATCGAAGAACCGTTCTCATGATGCCTTCCAGCTTCTGGTCATCCAGTTTCTGAATGGCCGAAAGCCCCTTGGCCAGGATCTCCCCGTGGGAGCGGTGCGAACCAAAAATATAGTCGTCCATATCCAGCTTATAGGCCATTCCCACCGCAGCGGCCTCCTGCCCGATGGAGAGGTGGGCCGGACCAGGGTGAGAATAGGCAATGCCCCGGTATTCCCCGGTAGTCTTGATCAGGTTGAGCATGGTTTCAAACTCCCTGATGATCAACATGTCCCTGTAAATACGCACCAGGTCTTCCTGGGAGAACCTGGACAACTCATCCTTCATGGTCCTCTTATACTGGTTTACGGGGATGGAACCAAGTTCAATGATGCTGGATTGGCGCACTTCATTCGGATCGATAAATTGGGTCTTTGGCATGATGTAAGTCTGAAAGTTTGTAAAGTTTGTAAAGTTTGAAAACCGAAGGAACTGAGGCGTAAGCCGAAGAAAGTTTGTAAAGTTCTAAAGAAGATCCGGGGTGAGGGATTCGATCTGCTGTTTGATCTCTGCCAGGAACCTGGTGGCCGGTCCCCCGTCAATGGCCCTGTGGTCATAGGTCAGGGAGAGGCCCATGAAGGGTTGGAATCCCAAAGTGCCATCAGGAAGTTCAGCAGGTCTTGTCAGGATGGTATTGACCCCCAGGATCCCCACCTGCGGCAGGTTGATCACCGGTGTGAACATCTCTACACCGTAATTCCCCAGGTTTGATATGGTAAATGAGGCCGCTTCTGGTGCCAGCAGGTCGGGTGAAAGGTTGCCGTTCCTGGCAGTCTCTGCCAGTTCAGCCAGGTTTCCGGACAATCCGGTCAGGGATAGATCATCTGCCCGGGGCAGTACCGGGACCATCAATCCCCTGTCCGTATCCACTGCCACTCCCAGGTTCACCTTGTGGAACTTCCTGATGGTCCCGTCCAGGAAATGGGCATTGGCCCCGGGGTGCAGCTTCAGGGCCCTGACCACTGCAAAGCACACCATGTCATTCAGGGTAATGTTGAATGTATATCCCTCCTTCATCCTGCGCTTTCACCTCCTTGCGCAACTGTAGCATACCGGTTACATTGGCGCCCAGGTGATGGGTCAGCTGTGCCGAATTCTGGAGGGAACGGTGCATGGCCGAAGCGATGATCTTCCTGACATTGGAGAGGGATTCATCGGTATATGGACCTGCAGGAGATGCTGCATCCGTTTGTGTGGAGTTACCTTTGGAAGGCGGCATCTCCACCAGATCGCGGGATGTGATCTTCCCGTAAGGCTTCTGGCCCCCTTCAGGGACTGACAGTCCCTCTCCTTCCATCTTTTTCCGGGCCAGGGGGGTCAGCCGCTTCCCCTTACGGATCTCCTCCAGGATATCCCTTTCGATAATCCTGCCACCCGGACCGGTGCCGGTAATGTTTTCAGTGGAAATCCGCTTGTCGCAGGCCAGACGCCTGGCCCTCGGGGAGATGGGGGTCCTCCCTCCGGATGGAGCCGTGGTGCCTGGTTCAGTTCCTCCCTGCTCATCCATCCCGGTTGCTGCTCCCGGTACCTGCCGGTCATCCTCAGTCTGATCTGCTGACTCCGCCGGAACTCCCGGCATGCCGCCTGCCACGGGCCGGAACTCCTCTACCGCATCACCCTCCTGGCCGATCACTGCCACGTTGGCCAGCACCGGAACTTCATCACCTGCCTCGTAAAAAGTGGCCAGCAGTATTCCATCTTCATGTGCCTCCTCTTCAAATGCCGCCTTGTCAGTCTCATAGGCAAAAAGAAGGTCTCCGGTGGAGACCTTATCCCCGGCTTCCTTATACCATTCTGTCAGGATACAACTTTCAACGGACTGCCCCTGCCGGGGCATAATAATTGGGATAGCCATCTATCTGTAATTTTTTACTTGTATATACAAGTACAAATATAACACCTTTTAGCAGAACACAAAAGGAAAATCATCACATCCCGATAATCTATTGTTAATTTATTGTGTATGTGTCTTTTCAATGTCTTTTTGTATTCATCAATTTGAATTTTGATAACATATACTTATCTTTACATCTTTATTTAGTCATATTGACAAATCCAGTCAATCCGGACATGGCACTCAAAGCATCCCCACAATACCGGCAGCTGTATGAAAAGCTCAGGAGGCTTGTGGAGGACGGTACCTATAAACGGGGGGACCTTCTTCCATCTGAAAATGAGTTATGTGCAGCACACAACCTGACCCGGCCCACGGTCAGGAAAGCCCTGGACATGCTGGTCAATGATGGTTTCATCCTCAGGCAGCAGGGAAAGGGATCCATTGTCCAGGGCCAGCCCAAGGGCATCGGTATCCTTTCGCTGACCGGGACCACATCTGCCATCGGGGAGGATATCCTGACAACGAGGATCATCGTGAAACCAAAGATCATCCCCTGGGAACAGGCCTTTGGATTTGAGATCAGCGAAAAGGACAAAAGCCTGGGCTGCATATACCTGGAGCGGCTCAGGCTGATCAACAACCACCCGGTTTTCTATGACATCACCATGATCCCCAACCTGAACCTGCCCCGTTTCACCTCCAGGGCCTTTGAGAACAGGTCGCTGTTCGAAATACTGCGCAAATATTACCAGATCGTTGTGAAGGGAGGGGAACAGAAGATCCAGGCCATCACGGCCGATGACCGCATCCAGGAGCATTTCGGGGTCAGGAAGAACCACCCCATCCTGCGGGTGGACCGGAAACTGGACACCAACCGGGTGGGATTCTCATTCTTCAGTCAGATATACTGCAATACGGGGGATTACAGCCTCACCGGAAGGTTCTGAAAAAACCGTTTTACTTTAAATCCAGGTGTCTAAATAACAGGCAGCTTCCAGGGTGCACGGTAGTTGGCACGCGTGAGCCTGGCTGCATCCTCATCACCAGTGATTTCACCCTTCTCCCCGTCCCAGTAGATCTTCCTTCCGGTCCTGAGGGCAATATTCCCCAGCTGGGCAAAGCGGGCAATGTGCCCCCCGATCTCGATGTTCGCATTGGGCTTTCCCCTGGTCTTCATACACTCGAGGAAGTTCTCCACATGCAAGTCAAGACCGGTGGGCCCCTTCTTTTCAGTCCATGGTACTGCCTCCATTTTTGGTTTTCCGTTCGCTTGCTCAGCAATCACCTTCCATCCCTGCCTGCTCACCACCAAAGTTCCTGAATCGGCAATAAAGGCCACCCCGTGTGGCAATCCGTAATTGCCCTGGCCGATTCCCAACGTGGATTCCCAGATCAGGCCAATGTCATCGAATTCATAAATGGCATACTGGGTATCAGGGGTCTCCCTTGCATCCTGGGGCCAGGCATATTTCCCGCCGGCTGACATCACCGAGTTGGGTACATACTGGTTCATCCCGTACAGGGCATAATCCAGCAGGTGAACCCCCCAGTCGGTCATCAGTCCCCCGGCATAATCCCAGTACCACCGGAAGTTGAAATGGAACCGGTTGATGTTGAAAGGACTTTTGCGAGCGGGCCCCAGCCAGAAATCATAGTCCACCCCGTCGGGAACAGGTCCGTCGGGCTGAACCGGAAGTTCAAACTTCCAGTCCAGGTAAACCCATGCCTTCACCGTCCTGATCTTCCCCAGTTTCCCGCTGTGCACAAAATCCACCGCCTTCTGCCAGTGAGGATCACTCCGCTGCCACTGCCCCACCTGTACCACACTGCCATACCGTTGCTGTGCAGCGATCATCAGGTCGATCTCCTCGATGGAATTGGCGATGGGTTTCTCCACATACACATCCAGACCGGCCTGGCAGGCTTCGATCATGGGCAGGCAGTGCCAGTGATCGGGTGTCCCGATGATCACGGCATCCAGATCCCTTATGCTCAAGCAGTTTGCGGTAGTCACCATAAAGTTCCGGGGCTTTCCCCTGGATCTCTTTTGTTTCGGCAGCACGCTCCTCCAGGATATTCCGGTCCACATCACAGATGGCCACACACTCCACCCCCTCCATTTTGAGGAATGATTTCAGGTCAGACATGCCCATTCCATTCAACCCGATGGCCCCGATGTTGATCCTGTCATTGGCTCCCAATATCCGTGAATTCCCGTAAAGGGATGCAGGCACTGTACCGATCATGGCGGTGCCTGCTGCGGCAGCTGCACTGTGCCTGACAAATGTTCTTCTTTCCATTTGATAAGATTTTGCAGAAAGTTAGAAAAAAATCTTCCCAAAAACCTGCTCCGGGCTCCTGTTCCACAAAGAATTTCTATTTTCACGGTTCGAAATTTTATGAAACGCAGATTAACGGTTATTTGGACAATTCTGATTGCTCTCCACACCTACGGACAGGAGCTGGAAAAACCGGCCATTGCATGTACATTGGCCCAGGGGCCAATAAAGGTGGATGGGTGGTTGTCAGAACCTGAATGGTCGCTGGCTGATTCCATCACCCACCTGGGAATGGTGGAACCTGTGGAACATGGGGAGCCCTCCTTCCCCACCACGGTCAAGCTCCTGGTCACCCCCAAAAACATCTTCCTGGGCATCACCTGTTATGATGAGGATCCCGGGAAGATCGTTGCCTTCTCAAAAGCCAGGGATTCGAAACTGGAAGAGGAGGATTACATCAAAGTGATCCTTGATACCTACAACGATGGAAGAGGCGGCTACATATTTGCCATCAATCCCTTCGCGTCCAGGTACGATGCCCTGGTCTCCAGAAACGGTGAATCGGAGAATCCCAACTGGGACGGGGCGTGGGATGCGCAAACCAGGATCACGGACCAATGCTGGTGTGCGGAGGTCCGGATCCCCATCAGCACCCTCACATACAACAGGAAGGTAGACTCATGGGGATTGAACGTGGAAAGAAGGGTCCAGCGGCTCCTGGAGGTGAACCGGTGGTCCGGGATCAGCATGGACTATACTGTCGGACAGACCCTGCATGCCGGAACCATGACGGAACTTCCCCGTTTCAATCCCGGGATAGGCCTTACCCCCAGGGCATCCATGGTCGCAAAAGTCACCCAGGAGGGTACAGCTGATCCTGACATGGACTGGAATCCAAGCCTGGACATCACCCAGAGGATCACCTCGGACATCAATGTCCAGCTCACCGTGAACACAGATTTTGCAGAAACGGAGGTGGATTCAAGGCAGACCAACCTCACCCGGTTCCCGGTGCTCTACCCTGAAAAGCGGCAGTTCTTCCTGGAGGGGGCCGATATATACGATTTTGGATTAAGCCTTGGAGGTTCCCTGATGCCCTTCTACAGCAGGAGGATCGGGTTGTATGACAGGACAGAAGTACCTATCCTCTGGGGGGGAAAGGTGAACGGAAAGGTTAGGAACACCCATTTTGGAACCCTGTTTACCCAGACCAGGGCTGTTGATTCCATTGCTCCTGCTTCAAGGATGGGAGTGGTCAGGGTCAAGCAGAACATTCTCAAAGAGTCATCCTTCGGATTAATCGCCACCATGGGTGACCCGGGAGGCATGAGCCAGGCCTGGACCACCGGGGTGGATTTCACCTACCAGACCTCCACCCTGGGATCCGGCAAGAACTTCCTGGTGGGTGCCTGGGGCATGTACAACAACCGGGAGGGGCTTACCGGGGACAAAAGCGCCGTGGGCATCAAGATCGATTATCCCAATGACCTGTGGGACTGGTTTGTGCAGGTCAGGCACATCGGGGATGCTTTTGATCCCTCCATGGGATTCGTTTCGAGGAAGGGTGTGAACAGCTATTCGGGGAAGGTGAATTTCATGCCCCGTCCTGATAGCCGTTTCATCCGTCAACACAGGTTCCAGCTGCAACCTTCGCTCTACACTGACCTTCATCATCACTGGGAGAGTTACCAGGTAATGATCGCTCCCCTGAATACCAGTCTGGAAAGTGGCGATCGCGTGGAATTCAACCTGATGCCCCAGGGGGAGTTCCTGAAGGACTCCTTCGAAATATCCGACGGTGTAACCATCGATCCGGGAGGATACCACTGGATGCGTTACCGGCTGGAGGCCTCCACAGCCAGCAAGAGGGCCATCAACGGAATGGCCACCTGGTGGTTTGGAGGCTTTTACGGCGGACGGCTCGACCAGATCGAGCTTTCGCTGAACTGGAGGATCGCGTCCTTCCTGATTGTTGAACTCAAATACGAGAACAACATCGCCAGGATCCCGGCCGGGGACTTCAACAAGGAACTTTTCTCCGGAAGGGCTGAGGTGAATATCAGCTCTGACCTGAATTTCAGCGCATTCGTACAATACGACAATGAATCGGGTACGGTGGGAACCTACTCCAGGCTCCGGTGGACCTTCGCCCCGCTGGGTGATCTCTACATTGTCTACAAACACAATATCGAACCTGCCCTCGCCGACCGGTGGGCGCAGGACCAGAACCAGCTGATTGTCAAGCTCACTTACGGGCTGGCCCTGTGACCCACGCCTGCCATTTTACCCACTCGGTGCAGTTGTCAACAACCCACTAAAAAGCAACATGTTGTTATAATCCTATCTCTCAATTTCACTATCTTTCTGGTCGTTTAATGCTAAGCCCAACCTATGAAAAAAGAACCATTGAATCTGGTTAAAATAGTGCCGATATGCCTGGCCCTGTTTGCCTCCATATACGGATGCAGGTCCGGCAACCAGCCTGAGGAGGCCATGGATGAGCTCTTTTCACTATTCGCAGATCCTCCGCCAGAATGCAGGCCCTTTGTCCGTTGGTGGTGGAACGGGGACTGCATCGAGGTGGATGAACTCAGACGGGAGATGGAAGTAATGAAAGCTGCTGGCATCGGAGGTGTTGAGATCAATCCCATCGCACACCCGGATGGAACAGATCTGCAAGGCACCCCCTGCTACGAGTGGCTGAGCCCGGAGTGGAGTCAGAGGGTCAAGGCGGTGACGGAGATGGCAGGGGAAAAGCACATGATCGTGGACCTGATCATGGGTTCCGGCTGGCCCTTCGGGGGAGAGTTCCTGGAGGATAACCAGCTCTTGCAGGGTGTCGGTATAAGGAGGCTGACCCTTGAGGGCCCCGGGAAAGTCACCCTTTCCATCAGGGAGCTTTGGCAGCTGCCTGGCCGGAATTTCGGCAGCTTAACCAATCCGGATGCCCCGGAAGCTGAGTTGTTCTTTCTCCAGATGATCCCTCATGGTGCCTCCGGTGTCAATGACCTGATTGATCTGGCTGACCAGATGGATGAGGATGGAAAGATTGAGATACAGGTACCTGATGGGCCATATGAACTTTATATTGGAACATTCCAAAAAGCCTACCGAACGGTAATGCATGGTGCTCCCGGATCAAAAGGGCCGATCGTGGACCACTTTGACGAGGATGATGTGAGGGCCTATATGGACCGGTTGGGAGAAGCCCTGGAACAGGTATTGAGCGGCAAACTGGGGGACCATATCAGGGCATTGTTCTGTGATAGCCTTGAATTATCAGGGGCCAATATCACGGACGACTTCTACGAGGAGTTCTTTCAGCGTCGCGGTTACCGGATGGAACCCTTTATGCCCCTGGTGTACTACCATCCTTACCAGGGATATACTGACACGCTTCGATACGACGAATCATTCAACAACGATATCCGCAGGATCAGGTATGACTTCAACAAAACCCTGGTGGAGCTGTTCCTGGAACGATTCACTTCCACTTTCGACAGTTGGGCCAATGCACACGGGATGCAGAGCCGGTACCAGGCCTACGGGATGCCCTGGCTCATGGGCATGCTGGACGGGTACCGGATGGTGGACATCCCCGAAAGCAACAACTGGCTCTATTCGGCGGATGCCAAGGGCCACGGTTACTGGATATGGAACAAGTATTGTGCTTCGGGGGCTCACCTTTCGGGCAGCAGGACCGTCAGCTCCGAAGCCATGACCAATACCCGGGGGGTGTTTCGGATGACCCTTAACATGATCAAGAAGAATGATGATTTCAACTTCATCTCCGGGATCAACCACTCGGTGCTCCACGGCTTCAATTATTCACCCCCGGAAGCAGGTTTCCCCGGGTGGATCAGGTACGGGGCCTATTTCAGCGAGCAGAATACCTGGTGGCCCTTTTTCCGGCTGTGGACCGGCTACAATGCCAGGCTCTCTTCCCTGTTCCAGCACTCAGAACCGGTAACGGATATTGCCATCCTTACCCCTGAGGCAGATGTCTGGAGGCAATGGGGACTGGTCAGGTATCCATACTACATGCACCCCTGGTACCACCACGACCTGTGGGAAGGATTCAGCCGCATAGGGATCACTGCCGATTACATCAATGAAGGTGTGATCCGGAGGGCTGAAGCCGTAGAAGGGGGATTGCAAAGTGAAAATTGCACCTACCAGCTGGTAATCATTTCATCGGCCACTTCCATGGAACCGGAAACGGCCAGTGCCATCAGGAAACTGGCAGAAAAGGGTGTCAGGTTTGTATTTGTGGAACATTTTCCGACCCAGTCGGCCGGTTACCATGAAAAGGAACGGAAAGACCGGGAAGTGAGGGATCACATGGCCATTGCTTCCAGCCTTGAGAGCGTATCCCTTGCAGATCCACCTGCCGGCAGTGATGACATTACCCGGTGGACCAGTGACCTGGCAGGGAAATACCAGGTTCGTTCACCCATTTCCATCCACCCCAACCATGAAAAGGTCTATGCGGTCAAATATACCCACCTTGGACACCCTATCTTCTTTCTTTCCAACCAGGATGAGGAGCAGGCACGGGAATTCAGGATCACTCTTGATGCTGACGGGATGATCCCGTGGCGTTGGGATCCGGAAACCGGGACACGGGAGATCTTTCCGCATAACCAGGGAGCCGAATTGGATGTGAAGCTTCAACCACTTGAATCCCTGTTACTTGTCCTCGAAGAAAACGACCGGGGGCCCATGGCTGAGTCCATTCAACCAGATGAGGCCCAGTCTGTTTCCCTGCATTCCCCCTGGGAGGTCCAATTCCGCCCGATCTCCGCTGATCCGTTCCGGATAGAACCCTTTGGACTGGTTGAGTTCGGAAACCATGGAGATCCCCGTGTTTCCACATTTGCCGGAAATGTACATTATACAACCACCTTTGACCTGGATAAGAGAGACTGGAAATACCTGGATCTGGGTCCACAGAAACAGGTCACCCGGGTGGTCCTGAACGGCCATGACCTGGGCGTCCGCTGGTGGGGCAGGCACCTTTACAGGATCGGGGAAGGCCAACTGAAACCTGCCGGAAACCGGCTGGAGATCATATACACCACCACCCTGGCCAATTATGCAAACTCACTGGCAGACAATACAGCTGCAAAGAGATGGATCGACCTTGATCAACCTGAACCCATGGGCCTGACAAATCCTGTCAGTCTGCTGAAGGATATTACTCGCTGAGCTCCTTCAGCCTGATGTTCCTGAATTTCACTGCCATGTGGACACCCCCATGGAGCTGGAGCCCGATGGGCCCCTCATCAGCCAGGACCACCCCGGTGTAATCCACCATGGGCTCACCGTTCAGGATGGTCTGAATGTGCTTTCCACCAACGATCACCTTCAGGTGGTTCCACTCCCCTACTTTATGAAATTCAGCCACTTTGCCGGTTTGACCGGGATAGCTTCCCTGTTCATCTTTCGGGGCATAGATACAGGCGGTCATATCCTTCTGGAGCGACCTGGAGATCCCGATCTGCACCTGGTGGCTCTTCCCCCGGATGAACAACCCGGTATCGTAATCGTCCGTGAGGGTAATGTACTCAAGCTCAATCTCGAAATCGGTGAAAGATTGGGTGGTCCACAGGATGGAGGCCTCCTTTTCCGGGTTTTCACCCAGCATCTCACCATTCTCAACATTCCAGTCGGTGACCAGCTCCGGCGGATCGCACTCCCAGCCCTCCAGGCTTTTACCATCAAACAGTGCTGTAGTTCCCCCACTGCATGCTGTCAGCATCAGAAGGCCCAGTAAAATTCCTGTCAGTTTATCAATTGTCTTCATAACATCACAACTTTATAACTTTATAACTTTATAACTTTACAAACTGTCTGGGATGAGATATGGAGCCCTGTACCTCCTGGTGGTCAGCATGTTCGCCTCCTGGTTGTCGATGAACTTCTCAAAATCACCATTGAATTCCAGGGTTTCACCCACCCTGTAGGCGATGTTCCCGAGATGTGGCAGGACGGAGGACATATGCCCCTCCAGGATATCACAGTTCACGTCACCCGGATCCCCGCTCCTTAATGCGTCGATGAAGTTTGCAAAATGACCGCCGCTGCTGGGGGCTGCCCGGAAGGTCTTATCCCCGCCAACGGCTGCATCTTCAGTATCCATCCCCGATCCGGCAAAGGGTTTTTCCTCCCTCTCCCTGTAGGCACTCCATTTTGAGCCGTTCACTTCCATCCACCCTTCAGTCCCGTAGAACATGTTCCCGATCTTGATGCCCAACTCCGACTCCCGGTTGGTGAAACGTCCCCGGGTCTCAAATTCCAGGATCTTGCCATCCGCATATTCGAAGAGGGAGGTCTGGGTATTGGGCGTCTCCTGCGAACACTCGTGGGGTGCGATCCCGAAGATCCCACCCATGGATTGCACCTTCACAGGGTGCACCCTTTTATTGAGGCCCCACCGGGCAATGTCAAATTGGTGGGGACCCTGGTTTCCGGTGTCGCCATTCCCGGTGTTCCAGTGCCAGTGCCAGTTATAATGTCCCCGTTTCTCATTGTAAGGCCTGTAGGAACAGGGTCCCAGCCACATGTCATAATCAAGCGTATCGGGAGGATCGCTGTCAGGCGAGATCCCGAATGAATCCCGTGGTTTGAAGCAGGTCCCCCGCGACATGAAAACATCCCCTATGCCCCCTTCGTGGAGAAAGGTCATGGCCTGCATTACGTTGCCGATGGAGCGGTTCTGGAAACCCACCTGAACCACCCGGTTGTATTTCCGGGCAGCCTCCACCATCTTCCTTCCTTCCCAGATGTTGTGTGAAGCCGGTTTTTCCACGTATACATGCTTACCGGCCTGGCAGGCCCAGACAGTCCCCAGCGCATGCCAGTGATTGGGAGTTGCCATGGCCACCGCATCGATTTCCGGATCCTCGAACACCTTCCGCAAATCCTGTACGGCATCCGGTTTCCTGCCTTTCTGGTTCTCTGCCACAGCCTGCCGTGAAGCTTCGTGAAACTGTGTATCCACATCACAGACTGTCTTGATGAACACCCCGTCGCCATACATCTTTGAAAATTCTTCCATCAGGTTCTTTCCCCTTCCACGCAAACCGATCACCGCCATGGTAATGCGGTCATTGGCACCCATAATCCTCCGGTAGGAACTGGCTGACACTCCCGATGCCCCCAGGGCCACCCCTGCGGTGGTGAGGGCCGTTTTCTTAATAAATGTTCTTCTGTCTTCCATTTGTGTGGTTTTAATCAGATTGTATTTTCCAGTGTTTACCTAAAAGTAATGATTTGCCTATATTTAATGGTCAAAATAAACACCCAATTGTAACCATGCGTGAATTAAAATTACTTTTTGCCATACCAATTGTCCTTGGTACAGTCCTGATAGGCCATTCTGCCTGTTCAGGCCCTTCTGAAGAATCTCTTAGCGGGTCCAGGCCCAATATCATCTTTATTCTGGCCGACGACCTGGGATGGGCCGACCTGCCGGTGTACGGGAATTCCTTCAATGAAGCTCCCAGGCTCACACAGATGGCCCGGGAGGGAATAAGGTTCACCAATGCCTATGCAGCATGCCCGGTATGCTCTCCCACCAGGGCAAGCATCATGAGCGGTCAGTACCCTGCACGCGTGGGGATCATCGATTTTATAGCGGGCCACTGGCGGCCCTTCGAGCAGGTGGTGGTCCCGGAAAACAGGCACCAGCAGCTTCCCCTGGAGATCCATACCCTCGGAGAAGTCATGAAGGAGGCGGGATATGTCACCGGCTATTTTGGGAAATGGCACCTGGGGGGTAAGGATTTTTATCCCGGGAAGCAGGGTTTCGATAAGGCAAATGTCTACCAGGGAGGGGGATTCTTTGACTATGCAGGCAGGATGAGCTCACCCCTGGAACCGGAACCCGGGAAAACCCTTTCCGAAGCGCTGACTGATCTTGGACTGGATTTCATGGAGGAGCATACCGGGGAGCCCTTCTTCCTTTTCCTGGCGCACTATGATGTACACGTGCAACTGGATGCCGATTCCGTGCTGATTGCCAAATACCTGGAAAAGGATAAAACCGGCGGTTATCCCTGCAATGCGGTCTATGCGGCCATGGTGGAACAGGTGGATAACAGCGTAGGGCGGATCCTGGATAAGGTGGCTGACCTGGGGATCGCTGACAACACCATGGTGGTTTTCTTCTCCGATAACGGGGGACTTGTAAGCCGGTTTGACCGGATCCCGCTGCTGGCCAACTCAAAGAAGCATATCTACCAGGGTGATACGCTGCTCTATGTGGCCTCCTCCAATGCACCCCTCCGTGCAGAAAAAGGAACCCTCTATGAAGGGGGGATCAGGGAACCCCTGATCATGTGGTGGCCGGAATCACTGAAGGGAGGTCAGGTCAGCGATGCCATTGTATCGAGTGTGGATTTCTATCCCACCTTTGCAGACCTGGCAGGGATGGAACTGCTGGAAGAACAGGTTCTGGACGGGATCAGTCTGGCCGGGATCATGGCCGGAGGAGCCGGAGATCCCCAAAGGGCCATCTTCTGGCACTACCCTGTATACCACCATGATCTCCCTGCCAGCGCCATCAGGAAAGGAAACTGGAAACTTCTCCATAACCTGGTGGATGACAGCAGGCAGCTGTATGACCTTGAGACCGATATTGGAGAGAGCAAAGATGTGAGCAGGCAGCACCCCGAGGTGGCTGAAGAGCTGTACGTGCTGCTGGAACAGTGGAGGGATGGTTGCGGGGCACGTGTTCCGGTTCCCAACCCGGATTTTGATCCTGAAAGAAGGTATGAATGGGGCAGGCACCCTTATGCAAACAGGGAGCGATGATCAAAGCAGTCCTGTTTGATATGGACGGGGTCCTGCTGGACTCGGAGGAGTATATCTGTAAGGCCGGCGTGGAGATGTTCAGGGAGAAGGGATACGACGTTTCCCCCGGAGATTTCATGGAATTCACCGGCATGGGAGAGAACAGGTACCTGGGCGGAGTGGCTGAAAAGAACAGCATCCCCTTTGAACTGGAGCGCGACAAGGCCAGGACCTATCAGATCTACGGGAAACTGGTAAAGGGAAAACTGGATCCCTATGAAGGAGTAACATCATTTATAGGCCGGTGCCTTTCCATGGGCCTCAGGATTGCCGTGGCTTCCAGTGCGGATCCCACCAAGATAAAGATCAACCTGGCGGAGATCGGGATCCCTGAAGCAACTTTTCATACCATTGTGAGCGGACTGGATATAAAACACAAAAAACCGGCACCCGATATCTTCCTGAAGGCCGCTGAAATGCTGGGGGTGAATCCTGAAGAATGTCTTGTGATCGAGGATGCCATCAGCGGGGTAGCAGCCGGGAAAGCTGCAGGTGCAAAGGTGCTGGCACTGACCACCTCATTTACTGCTGATGCGCTGTCAGAGGCCGACTGGATTGCCCCCTCACTGCCTGAAGCAGATGAGGCGGTGCTGCAATGGTGAATTCAATCCAGGAACTTCTTTCGGAGATCCTCGATCTGCCCGGAGCTAATGGGCACCAGTTCTCCCAGCGGCTGCCCCATAAGCAGGGACTTGGCGCTGAATTCGGCCACTTCCAGCCTGTCGAAGGTCTGCAGCAGCTTGTCACCCGTCACGATGATGCCGTCATTGCGGACAATGATGGCAGGCCTGTTCTTTGAAATCAGGCCGGGAATGGTGGGATCCTCGGCAAACTGTTTCCCGAAGTCCACTTCCATGATATCCTGCAGGAAGATCCAGCTTTCCGGTATGGTTCGTACATCCAGCTTGGTATGCGAAACCCCGAATGCCATGATGTTTGGTGCCTGGGTCAGGATGATTGAATTCACATCCGGATGGGCTTTGTAGATCTCCGAATGAAGTGTTAGCGAACGGCTGGGAAGCTTACCAGGCTCCCTCCTGCCTCCCCTGATCTGGATGATATCCCCGATTGCCATCTCCCACCTGGGAACATTCCTGGGGGTGATCAGAAAATCGTTGCCCTGCCAACGAACCGATACGTTACCGTAGGAACTGATCATCAATCCCTGGTCACAAGCCCTACGCACCAGCAATGCGATGTTGCGGCGAATGGACTGTTCCTCCGGGGAATGCACCACCTTATCCAGTTCGGGCGGGTCTACGGGGATCTGGGATTCAAAAGCTTCGATCTGGGTATCAGTAAGGTAAGTGGGCTCACCCAGCGTTCTCGCCCCGATAATTGTACGTGCAGAAAATTCCAGGGTCTCAAAACGGACATAGGCATCCTTCAGGTCCTTTCCCCCGACCACGGTCCCGTGGTTCTCCAGGATCACCGCATGAAATCCCTTCATGAATTCAACAGCGATCTTCCTGCCCAGCTCCTCCCCCCCGGGCAGAGCGTAACTGGCATACCCGATGGGGCCGCAAATATGCCTTGCCTGGGGAATGATGTTCATATTGGGGATCTGCCTTACGATGCTAAAGGAGACCAGTGCAGGCGGATGGGCATGCACGATGGCACGGATATCCGGCCGCGCTTCATAGATGGCTTTATGGAACGGGAATTCCGAGGAAGGCCTGTGGTGTCCTTTTACGGTTCCGTCCTTTTTCACACAGACGATGTCCTTTCGGTGCAGGGTCCCCTTGTCAATGGCTGAAGGCGTCACCCAAATATCCCCCTGGTCATCAATGATGGAAATATTCCCCCCGGAGGTGGTGGTCAGGCCTGCTTTGTAAATCCTGCTGATCACCTCGGTGATCTGGTCCCGGGGATGCTGAAGCAGCGTATCAAGCTTGTTCATGTTGCTGTGAAAGATTATTGTATGTAAATTTTCCGGAGTCCTAAACCGGCTTCACTGCCGGACCCGGCCATACCTTTGCTGAGATCACCTGGGCTGCACCCAGCGAGGTGGCATTGGCTATTTCTGAGGTATACACCTTTTTACCGGGAAAGGCCAGTGCCATCAGGCCGGTGAAAAAGGGATTCCTGGCAAATCCGCCTGTTATAAAGAGGATTTTTGTCATGTCATCCCGGGCGATCACCAGTCCCACCGATTGAACGGCAAGTGTGGTAAGATCGCATATGAACCTGGCATAGGCTTCCCTGAAAGAGCTGAAGACTGAAAGGTCTGCATCCAGGTCCGTTAATCCTTCAGGGACCCCCTCTCTGAAAAAGTGCCTGACCGTTTTCCCTCCTGCACGGAGAGACTGCAATTCCCGGGGATCCGGGGCAAGTTTCCTGAATGAATGCCTATCCGCTCCGTAGTAAGTTTCAAGACGTTCCACGTTCAGATCATGGATACGTCCCAGGAAGAACCTGGAGGATTTTACCATTTGCCTTTCAATGCTCATGTAACAGAGGCAATCCTGTTTCAACTGATCTCCTGTCAAAGGTTCATGGTTGAAAGGATTCATACTGATGCACCAGGTCCCCGTCGAAACCAGGATAAACGGCTCCCCGGAAACCCGCATATAGGGTACCAGCGAAGATGAACTGTCGTGGATCCCGATACCGGTATCAATTATATTTCCTTTGAAGGATACCTTGAAGGTATCGGTCACAGGCCGGGGCTGGGGCAGGGACAACTGCTCATCCTCCAGCCAGGCATGGTACCTCATTTGGTCAAAATCCCACAAGGCTGTATGGCAGCCGATGGAGGTGTGCTCCGAGTGACCTGCCCGGTGACCAGATAGGAGATGTACTGTGGCAGGTGCAACACCTGGGCGATTCTTTGGAAGTGCGTGGGCTTTGTTCTCTTTAGCCAGAGAAGCTGGATTCCCGAGTTGAGCATCCCCATGAAAGGTGAGGCGGTCCTTCTGCAGAACTCCTCCTCACCCCCGTATGCTTCATGGAATCCTTTCAAAACATGGTCCGGAAGCGGTTTAAGGTAATTGTAAATGGGTGCAACCCGGTTTCCCAGCTCATCCAGGTGAACCAGGGTGGCTCCGTAGGTGGTGAAATTCACACCCCTTACCAGGTAATCGGGACAGGTCGCATACCGGTCTAATTCCTGTCCGATCCATGCTTCCAGTCGGTCTGCATCCTCACAGGGGAATCCGTCTTCATCGGCCACCTCTTCGAACCTGGTCTCCTCTTCATGGAGCACCTTCAGTGCCCTGTCGAACAGTAGAACCTTCTTGTTGGTCTTGCCAACGTCAAAAACAAGGATAACTTCTTCAGGCTTCATGGCCTGGATTGGTTAGATGCCCCCTTTGCCACCTTACGTCTGTAGTGCTCCACCTCCCAGTTGTCGATGAACCTGATCTGACCGGGAGTCATAAAATGTGGGCCGCCGAAACTTTCCGACAGGAAGCTGATCTTCATCAGGTCAGTTACACTTCGATCACGGTGTCCAGGGAAGGTACGTGCTCCTCCACGGCGATCAGGCCTCCCTGCTCCTCAAGGATCACCTTGGGGTAATAACCGTGGGTCTCTTCAAACTCTTCACATGCTGCCACCGCCAGCCCGGCATCCAAATCCTTCCCCAGGAAGAGGTAGTTTGATTTACAGTATACGATGATATCCGGTGAAAAGGGCCGGGAGACTTTCAGGTAGTGGTCCAGATCCCTGGTAAAATGGTCAATCAGATCGCACCGGACAGCTTTTGTTACAAGGCCCCTGGCGGAGAAGTGACCTTCAATGGCCGCTGTGATTCCTGACACATAACCTTCTGCAATCGCAGGAGGCAGGGTAAGGTCCTTATCCTGGTGGATTCTCTTCAGTTCATGATTTGTAGAGTTCCCTGATCTCCCTGGTGGTGTCGGCCCCAACGAACACCCCGTGGTTCTGGAGAAAGATGATCTGCGGAGACTTTGCCATGCCAGTCCTGGTATGCCCCGATCCGCTCCTGCAGTTTTTTAAACAGGATAAACCCGGGATCGGTATACTCCACGAAGAGGGCATCATCACCGAACCTTCTCCAACCTCCTTCCCGCATCGTTGGAACACATGAGCCCGTTCACCAGTGTGGGATGGGTATGGATCACGATAGGCATAGCCGATCAGGTTGTGCAGTGAGGTCTCCACGGAGGGTCGCAGGTTTTCAGGCGAAATGATGGCCTTTGCCATGTCCAGTTTTACCTCCTCCTCCCTGGTGGCAGGATCCTCACTGTATGTGGCTGCTTCTATCTGCCCAAGTTTCTCCCTGGAAAGGCATACAAATCCGTTTTCATCGATTCCGGCCAGCGGGATTCCGCTGGCCTTGATCCAGATCCTGTCTATCATTCTTGAAAGAGGTATTTCCTCCTCCGGCAATTACATAGGCCGGATTTTCGCCGTAATACCTGGAAATGGCTATCAATTGCTTCAGTTCATCCATGCTTTATGACCTTTCAGATAATTCCTTTTTTTCATATTCCTGCACCGCCGTGATAAATTCCTCTCCCACCGGCACTCCCGCCTTCAGGCAATAATAGTCCCAAACAGCCCCGAAGGGTTTGGTTTTCATTAGTTCCATCAGTGCCAGGCGTTCGAAATTCCGTCCCTTTTCTTCATACTCCCTCAGCTTTTCCACCGGCTCCAGCAGGGCAATCAGCATGGCCTGCTGTGCTGCCCTGGTCCCCACCACATAAGCACCAATGCGGTTGATGCTGGCATCAAAAAAATCGAGGCCCATGTGGACCCTCTCAAGGGCATCGGCACGCACGATCTCCTGAGCAATGAGCAATACATCATCATTGAGGGTCACCACATGGTCGCTGTCCCACCGGACCGGCCGGGTCACATGCAGCATCACTTCATCCACGAACTGCAGGCAGGCCGAGATCTTGTCCCCCACCTGCTCGGTGGGATGGAAATGGCCGTTGTCCAGGCAGATCAGCTTGTTATTCCTGACAGCATATCCCAGGTAGAAATCGTGAGAGCCCACGGTCATCGATTCAGCACCAATACCAAATAGCTTGCTTTCAATGGAATCCTTCAGGTACTCTGCAGGATAATCTGTTGCAAAGATCTCATCGAGCGACTGTTTCAGCAAAGCCCGGTGTGTATAGCGGTCCACCGGCACATCCTTGCTGCCATCGGGGATCCAGATGTTATGGATACAGGTCTTCCCCAACTGTCTTACCCATCTCCGCCCCTATGGCCCGGCACCTTCTTGTATGCTTCACCCAGAACTGCCTTATCTGCTTCATCCTTGCTTGAAAGTGTAAATCCCCCATCTGCTTTCGGATGGGAAAAACAGGTACAGTTGAAGTCAAGCGCAATGCCCATTTTCCCGGCCCAGTCGATCCATCCCTGGAAATGCCCCGGTTCGATGGCATCCCGGTCCACGAAAACACCCCCGAACTCACCGTAGCTGGCATGGAGGTTAAGCCGCTGTTTCCCGGGCAACAGGGACATGACCTTTTCCAGGTCCTGTTTCACCTCAGCAATGGTCCCGGCTTTCCCGGGTAATTGCCTGTCACTGCAATGCCACCTCCGGCCAGTGTTGCATCGGGTGTTTCGAAACCTCCCACATCATCGGCCTGCCAGCAGTGCAGTGAGATCTCAAATCCTTCAAGGATACCAAGCGCCCGGTGCACATCCACCCCCAGTGCTGGCATACTGATCTGCGGCAAGTTCAAATGCACTGCGTAACGGATTCTTCTGTTCTCATATTCTATGAATTTGAGATAAAAGTACATGTTCTGATCCCGGTGGTCAATGGCCAAATTGGGCAATTTGTTGCACAATTTGAGATTGTTTTCCTACATTTATTCCCTTGGATGATTTCTTCAAATACCTGACCCCCTGCGAGGAAGACAAACAGTGGGGCATCTACCTGAATGTGGCAGGCAAAGTGAAGGTCCCGCCAGGGAAGGTCCTCCTATCCAAGCCGGGAGCACCCTTCTGACTACTACTTTACCTGGGAGCGGGGAAGGATCCTGAATGAGTTCCAGATCAATTATATTACCAGGGGCTCAGGCATCTATGAGACCCGGGATACCCGCTTCCAGGTAAGGCCCGGGTACACTGCTGATTACCGGCCAGGCACCTGGCACAGGTACCGCCCGCTGCAGGGAACCGGCTGGACGGAGAATTATGTGGGATTCGACGGGTCAATTCCCAGGAACATTCTGAGCATGCATCCTTCCTACATACAAAAACCTGTCATGCAAATTGGAAGCAGGGAGGAATTTATCGATACCTACCAGAAGATCTTTGATATGGTACTGGAAGAAAAGCCTGGTTTTCAGCAGGTTGCCTCTAGGTATGGTGATGAAACTCCTGGGATACATGGTTTCACTGGAAAAACAGCGGAGCTTCTCGGGGAAAAGGGTGGAGCGAATCATACGCGATGCCTGTTTCCGGATGCGGGAGAACATCGGCCAGGAAATGGATTTCAAGCAATATGCCCTGGAGAACCACATAGGGTACTCCTATTTCCGAAAGATGTTCAAACAGTATACGGGAATAGCACCCGTGCAGTACCACCTGGACCTGAAGATCCGCAGGGCCAGGGACCTGCTGGTCTCCACTGACCAGAGCATCAAGGAGATCGCCTTCATGGTGGGATTCCGCTCCATCCACTACTTCAGCAGGACATTCAAGAAGAAGACCGGGATCTCCCCTTCGGAGATCAGGAAACCCACCTGAAGCCATGGCTCAAATAGTACAAATAATTGCCCAGTTTGTGAATTGCCCGGTATCAACCGTTATTCTATCTTGTTTGCACATTTTGACCACCAATCCATGACAACCCAATCCTCCATCTCCAAAACGGCTCGACAGCCTCTATGAATTTGACCGGGAACCGGTCACAAAAAACAAACTCCAGGGCATCGGGAATTTCCTGGGCATGTACGCCGGGGAACATGTGGCCGGAACCGAATTTGTGATCGGAATGCTGTTTGTGGCCCACGGAGTCTCCGTAAAGGACATGTTCCTGGGCGGGCTCATCGGGAACATCCTGGCCGTCTGCAGCTGGGCTTTTCTGACCGCTCCCATCGCTGTGAAGGTGAGGCTGTCACTCTACTGGCAGCTGAAAAAGATATGCGGTTCCACGCTGGTCTTCATCTACAATATTGTCAACGCACTGATGTTCTGCTTCCTGGCCGGGGCCATGGTGGCCGTGGCGGCCACAGCCGTAGGGATTCCCTTCGGCATCGAGATGCCCTCCCTTACAGGACATGTTCCCCAACAGCATTGGCTGGGTGCTGACGGTCCTTGGCGTGGGCGCGGTCATCACCGTCATGGCCATCCTCGGTTTTGATGCCCTGGCCAGGTTTGCCAAGGTGGCGGCCCCATGGATGTTCCTGATTTTTGTTACCGCAGCCATTGCAGTACTTCCCAAACTGGGCGTCACTCCCGGATGCCGGGAATTTCTGGGAGGTGGCCAGGGAGAGCATCTGGACCGGAGTGGCCAAAGAGGGGCAGTCGCAGTTTACCATCTGGCATGTGATCTTCTTTACCTGGCTGGCCAATGCGGCCATGCACCTGGGCATGTCGGACCTGACCATCCTCAGGTATGCAAAGAAATGGCAATACGGATTTGCCTCGGCAGTGGGCATGTTCCTGGGACACTATGTGGCCTGGATCGCTTCAGGGATCCTCTATGCAGCCGCCAATTCGGATGCACCCGGTGTGGTCGCCTACGAAGCCATCGGGCTGGCCGGGGCCATCTGTGTGGTGATCGCCGGGTGGACCACCGCCAATCCTACCCTCTACAGGGCCGGAATGGCCCTTCAGGTGGCATCCGGGTGGTCCGCTGGAAAGTAACCCTGCTGGCCGGCGCCATCACCACCACCGCCGCCATGTTCCCGGCGCTGGTCATGAAACTGCTTGATTTTGTGGCCCTTTACGGGCTGGTGCTGATCCCCATGGGAGCAGTGATCCTGGCCGACTACTACCTCATCCCCAGGCTGGGGCTGCAACCCTACTATGCGGAGAAGAAGAAGATCCAATTTCAACATGGCGGCGGCAGCCACCTGGTTCCTGATGCTGGCCCTGGCCCTCTTTATGAAGCTTCTACTTCAAAGTGGAGCTCTATTTCCTCCCGGCCCCTGTCTGGATCATCTCCCTGGGTGCCTACGTCCTGTTTAGCAAAATGGTTCAGAAACCTTTTAATCCGGCCACATCATGAAATATGTATACCGACTGATGGCAGTGGGGGGACTTGCCATCACACTGATCCCTCCCGTCATGTTCTATTTTGACTCCATGGCTGAAGAGCACATGAAGACTCTGATGTTCATCGGGACCGTACTCTGGTTCTCCGGGGCCATCCCATGGCTTGGAAAAAAGAAAGGACAGGCTGAGTCATGAAAGGAAGACTTCTTTCCCTGGACCTGTTCAGGGGCCTGGTCATGTTCCTCTTGGTAGCCGAGGGAGCCGGGCTTTACCACACATGGCTCGGTGCCACGGAACCGGGAACCTTTATGCACGGACTGGCCCTGCAATTCCACCACCACCCCTGGGACGGACTCCGTTTCTGGGACCTGGTCCAACCCTATTTCATGTTCATCGTGGGGGTGGCCATGTGGTTCTCAGTTCGAAAGCGGGAAGAGCGCGGTGATCCCCGCAGAAGGATCACCCTGCACATCCTCAGGCGCTGCCTGCTGTTGCTTGCTTTTGGCGTAGGCCTGCATATCAGCTACAAGGGCCGCCTTGTGTGGGAATTGTGGAATGTGCTTTCCCAGCTTTCGGTCACCATCCTGATCGCCTATGCCCTCATGCGACTTCCCGGACGGACACAGCTGCTGGTCTCCATCGGTTTGCTGGTGCTCAGCGAACTCCTCTACCGCTTGACGGACATCCCGGGGTACGACCAACCCTTTGTCAAGGACCACAATTTCGGCTCCTTCATGGACATGGTCCTCATGGGCAAGATCAATAACGGGGGCGGATGGGTGGCCATCAACTGCATCCCCACTGCAGCCCATACCATCTGGGGTGTCCTGGCCGGAAAACTGCTGGCTTCAGGGAAAACAGGATGGAACAAGATCAAACTCCTGCTGATCTACGGGGGAACTGCCCTGTGGCTGGGCTATATCCTGCACTGGACCGGTGCCGATCCCATCATCAAGCGGATCTGCACCGCCTCCTTCGTGCTGACCTCGGGGGGATGGGCGCTGCTAACCCTGACTCTCTTTTACTGGCTGGTTGATATCAAAGGGGTAAAGAGATGGACATGGTTCTTTGCCATTGTGGGGATGAATCCCATTTTCATCTACCTCTTCATGGAAACCGCCGGACACCGGTGGCTGGTGGACCTGTCTGCAGCATTTGTAGCCGATGGCCTGGTCAGGCTGGGAACCGGAGAACACCTGGCCCTCTTTGTCAACTCCGTGGTGGTGCTCTCGCTGGCCTGGGGACTTTGCTACTGGCTGTACAAAAGGAAGATTTTTATCAAAATATAAGCTGCACCATGAACAAGAATATGGTATCCCTGCTCCTCCTGCCCCTCCTGCTGACTGCATATACTGGGATTTCCGGCCAGGAAATGACCGGTGCACAGGAACCATTCACCCTGGCCCTCTGCCAGATGAAGGTAGTGGGCGGTGACCGCAAGGCCAACCTGGCCCACGCCGGGGAGATGATCGGGGAAGCTGCAAAACAGGGGGCTGATTTCATCCTTCTGCCCGAGGCCATGGACTTGGGGTGGACCGATCCATCCGCCCTGACAGGTGCTGAAGCCGTTCCGGGAGGAGAGACATTCAGTTTCCTGTCAGCAGAAGCAAAAAAGCATGCCATTTACATTTGCTCCGGATTGATTGAAAAAGCCGGTAAAACAGTCTATAATTCAGCCGTGATCATCGGTCCTGACGGTGAACTGCTCCTGCTGCACCGGAAGATCAATGAACTGGAGATCGGTCACCCTTACTATGCCCTGGGCGACCGGCTCAATGTGTGCCGGACCGAATTCGGAACCATGGGGGTGCTGATCTGTGCCGATGCCGTTGTGGACAAGTTCGTGCTCACCCGCTCACTGGCCTACATGGGGGCAGATGTGATCCTGTCGCCCAGCAGCTGGGCAGTTCCCGCTGATCACGATAACCAGCGGGATCCCTACGGGGGCATGTGGAAGGATGCCTACAAGCCGGTGGCCAGGGACTTCAGAGTCTGGATCGCCAGCTGCAGCAACGTGGGATGGATGATCGGCGGTCCCTGGAAGGGATGGAGAGGGATCGGGTGTTCCATGGTGGTCGGTCCCGGCGGAACCGAAGTGCTGAATGCACCTTACGGGGAAGAAGCTGACACCATCCTCTACGTGGATATCAAACCGGAACCCAGGCCGGGGCAGGGCACCACCTGGTATGAATTCTGGAAGAAATAGCTACCCTGCTGTCAGATTTCTGGATTTACCTTTGACATAGTCCCTGATGGCTGGGTGCTCCATCACCATTTTTATTTCATCCTTTCTCAGGTATACATCATTGTTGCCATCGGTGAGGGATTCAAGGGGAATCCCAAGATACCTGTTCAGGAGAATAATCATTTTCATAGAAAGTGGACGTTTCCTGTTCAACACCTCAGAAACCCTGGTTTTCCCACCGAAAAGGGGTGCTATATCCTTTTGTTTCAATCCCATCTGATCCATCTGAAATTTTATGGCTTCAATGGGATCAGGAGGACCCAGGGAATAATGTTCCTGTTCATACTTCTCAAGCAGTATGGCAAGCAACTCCATTTCATCCCCAACCGGGGTATCCTTCTCTATGGGTTCCTTAGAAGAATGCATGAGCGAGTAAAACCGTTTGCATGCTACTTCATATTCCTCTTCAGTCTTTATGAGTTTAATCTCCATAGTTCATTGATCTTATATCTGTTCGATCATACTCTGCATGGGTTCCAAACCAGACAATAAAGACAGTTTTTATCTGGTACTCCACATCTGCTACAAGCCTGAATTGGTTGCCTTTGATATTAAAGACCACCCGTTTTGATCCTATAAAGCTTACGGTGGCAAATGATTCCCGTATGGCAGCAGGATTATCCCATGTTGATCGCCGTACTTTATATACCCAACCCTTAAGGGCGTTTCCCGCCAATGCGTATTTGTTTAAATGTACGTACTCCCAGAGTGTCTTTTCCTTGATGATACGCATGTGTGGCAAAGGTATGAAAAAGTTACCATAAATGGTAACTATTCTAAAGCCAAAAACTGTCCGGCAGTCATTACCGGGATGCTACATCCCTTGAAATGTTTCAGGTTCCTGGTGATAATCATCTCCTGCCCGAATTCAAGCGCAGATTGGTACTGTATCGCATCTTCGTAATCCAACAAGGAAGAATCCAAAGCAAGATCGATGATCTTCCGGTCAACCGGAAGTACATTGATGATCTGTCTCATATCGCGGAGTACGCCCCTGACATGCTGCTCTTTCAATTGCTTTCTGAGAATGTAATGGGTATTTATCATGGTAAGTGATGACACTGATAACAGCACGCTATTCCTCTCACCCTTCAGGAAAAGAGCAGCAGCCTCTTTATAAAAGGGCTCCCGCCTTGCCAGCAGATCAATGAGGATATTTGTATCCAGAAGGAGTTTCTTCATGTGTGCTTCTGCTCGAGATCACTTGTCCTGTCAGCCCTGTGGTCGTATTCTTCCGGTATACTGATCACACCACTGATGCTTCTGATGAGAGGACTGGTCTCTGACAGGTCTCCCTCTTCATTGCTTACTGCATCCAGGTAGGACTCCACAAGCCTGGAAAGGCTGGTTTGTCTCCTTTTTGCATATTGTTTGGCCCTGTTGATCACCTCGGAACTCAGTTTTAATGTCAGTTTGGTATCCATAGAATCATAGTATACGTACAAATATACAATTATTGTACGTATATGCAAAATCAAGGGAACATCCTTAATGGGAAAACAGAGGTCCATATCGCCTCGTGGAAAGAAGAAATTTGCAGTGAATGCAGATTATTACCCCGGAAACTCCCAGGGCGCACGGTAGCCTGGCGTCACCAGGCTGTCAGCAGCATCAGAATTGGTGATCCTGCGGGCCTTTTCATCATAGACCACCCGGTCATCCGCCCAGTAGGAGATGTTCCCCAGGTGGGCATAGAGGGCGGCCCGGTGGCCGATCCCGATCCCGGCATTCAGCGGATCCCCGAAACGGATGGCCCTGATGAAATTCTCACAGTGGTTGATATGGGACTTGTGGTCGCTCTTCACCTCCTCCATTTCCGGTATCCGCCACTCCTCCCCTCCCCATTCGGGGAATACCCTCCATTTATCCCGGTCCGCCACCAGTGTGCCGTTGGTCCCCATGAACAATACCCCGTAGAGCTGGTCGTATGGTCCTGACTGAACACCACCGTTGTGTTCCCATACCATATTGAAACCTTCCATCTCGTAAAGCACGGTCAGGGTATCAGGCATTTCGAGTGCCCTGTCACTATTTGCGAAATTTCCTCCAAGGGACCTAACAGAGCGGGGTGCATAGTCCACATCCATGGCCCAGAGCCCCATGTCGATAAGGTGAACCCCCCAGTCGGTCATCAGTCCGCCACCGTAATCCCGGAACATTCTCCACGACCCGTGGAACCGGTTGCTGTTGAAGGGGCGCTTGGGTGCAGGTCCCAGCCACCGGTCATAATCCACCCCTTCCGGCGGATCCGAGTCGGGTACCGGTATGTTGCCTGACCCGTAATTGAAATTGGCCCAGTACTTCACCTGCCTGATGGTCCCCAGTTTGCCTGATTGAATAAAATCCATGGCACTCTTCCAGTGTACGCCGCTGCGCTGCTGCTGTCCCACCTGCACCAGGCTCCTGTTCCTCCGGGCCGCATCCAGCATAACATTGCTCTCCCCGATGGAGTTGGCCAGGGGTTTTTCCACGTACACATGTTTTCCAGCTTCGCAGGCTTCCACAGTGGGCAGGCAGTGCCAGTGGTCGGGTGTACCCACGATCACTGCATCGATATCCTTGTCCTCCAGAACCTTGCGGTAATCCTTCTCCAGTTCTGGTTTCGGATGTCCCATGCCGACCAGTTCGGCTGCCTTGCCGGACAGTACCGCATCATCCACATCGCAAAGGGTCTTGCACACCACATTGGGCTGCTCCAGCAGGTCCTTCAAATCGCTCCACCCCATGTTCCGGGCACCGATCAGGGCCAGTGTAACTTTGTCATTGGCTCCCATCATGCCGGAACCGGAAAAAGCAGATAGAGGCATTGAACCGGCAAAGCCAAGGCCGGCGGTTGTGGCAGCTGTTGTCCTGAGGAAATTTCTGCGTGAAGACATGGTAGAAATAGTTAGGGGTTAGGGGTAATATATCAGCAATTCATTGATATTGTTTTTTCAATCTACAGGCATTGCAAATACGAAATGGTGATACAGTCCGGTTTATACACCCAGTTCCCGGTGTCACTTGGTAGTACTACGAAAATGTATTACCGAATCGGTAATACGATCACCCTTGAACGCAATACCCTCCACCATCATAAATGCCTTCATCAGGTTCTGCAACGGATCCACTGCCTGTTGCCTGAGAATGAGATCGCCTTCCAAATTCAATAGGGTAATGGCGACGAAAAAACAATATTTCAAAGAACGTATCGATCGAAATGTAAAAGATGTTATGATATTTATCAGTCAGCGATCAGGTGTTTGGTTACTTCACCATTGTTGGCAGGAATAAGGTTGTTGGTATTAAAAGTCGAGGGACTGAAGGTATTCGATGCTGGTGCGGGCACAGCCCTCCTGGTCCTCCCCGGGCCGGTCATTCTCCACGATGAGGTGTTTGAACCCTGCCACCTCCCTGTATGAAAAGAGGTCCGGGAAGTCAATGATCCCATCTCCCACACAGGCAAAACTGTGGCGGTCAGGCGAATCGTAGGAGTCCTTCACATGGACCAGCTCAAAACGGCCCGGGTATTTGTTGAAATACTCACGGATATCGGCCCCGCCCTTGTGGGCCCAGTAAAGGTCGATCTCCATGGTCACCAGTTCCGGATCTGTGTGTTCCAGGATGTAATCATAGATAACCCTGTCGTCCAGCGTTTTAAACTCATGATCGTGGTTGTGGTAGGCGAAGCCCAGTCCCTGTTCCCTGCAGGCCTCCCCAAACCGGTTGGATTCATCCACAGCAAATTTCACCTTGTCCCAGGTGGGGCTATTGCCATCATCCATCCAGGGCCAGTAACAGACCAGGTATTTCATTCCCAGTTCCAGGCTCAGGTCGATCTGCTCCTGCAGGCCGTCCTCCTGCAATCCGTGGATGTTGGTCCCGCCTGCCAGTGGCATCAGCCCGATCCCTTCCATATAGGCCCTTAAATCAGATGGCTTCTCATCAAAGGTTCCGCCAAATTCCAGGTATGTGTAACCCATCTCTGCCAGCAGGGCCATGGTCCCCCGGTGGTCCTCCCGGATCAGGTCCTTCACCACATTGGTAATAAGACCGAATTGGTGCAGCGGGTCGTACGGCTGACTGCAGCCACGAAGCAGCCCCGGAAAAACGGCTATGCCTGCAGTTCCGGCCACGGTCCTGAATAGAAAATCCCTTCTTTGCATACTGGTAGTGTTTTGCAGTAAAGGTACCAAAACAATCGGGGCATTTTTCTGCCTGATTATCATATTATTCTTGTATTTTGCACTGATCTCTGCATTTTCAAATCGAACGTTTCATATGATCGCACCGACGACAACACTCCATCTGACATGAACCACACAAACATTCCAAGAAGATCTTTCATCAGGACAACTGCGGCATCTGCTGCAGCCATTTCAGTGATACCAAGCCATGCCATGGGAAAAGTACTCGGGCATGTGGCCCCCAGTGACAGGCTGAATATTGCCGGGATCGGTATTGGCGGTAAAGGCCACATAAACCTGGAGGCCATGAACACCGAGAACATTGTTGCGCTCTGTGATGTGGACTGGGAGTATGCGCAGACCTGCTTCGATGACTACCCGAAGGCTAAGAGATACCAGGACTGGCGGGTGATGTTCGATGAGATGGGTGCGGACATTGATGCCATCATGATCGCCACATCCGACCACGCCCATGCCATCATCGCCGCCACAGCCATGACCATGGGCAAGCATGTCTATTGCCAGAAGCCCCTTACCCATTCGGTCTACGAATCCAGGCTGCTCACCAAACTGGCAAAAGAGTACCGGGTGGCTACCCAGATGGGCAACCAGGGCAATTCCGCCCCGGAAGCACGGACCGTGGAGGAGTGGATCCAGGCAGGGGAGATCGGGGAGGTCACCGAGGTGCATGCATGGACCAACCGGCCCATCTGGCCCCAGGGACTGGAGCGTCCCAAAGAGGTGAATACACCGCCGGAGACCATGAACTGGGATCTCTTTATCGGTCCGGCCCCCATGAGGCCCTACCACGATATCTACACCCCCTGGAACTGGAGGGGATGGTGGGATTTCGGGACCGGCGCCCTGGGTGACATGGCCTGCCACATCCTGAACCCGGTTTTCTCCGCCCTGCAACTTGAATACCCGGTAAAGGTCCAGGGTTCCTCCACACTGGTCAATACGGAGAGTGCACCCCAGGCAGAGATCGTAGAGTACACCTTTCCGGAAAGAAAACAACCCCCGGGAACCAGGGTGAAAATGCCGCAGGTGAAAGTCTTCTGGTACGACGGGGGGATGATGCCCTCCCGTCCCCAGGAACTGGCCGACGGATTGCCCATGATGGAGGATGGCATGGGCGGATGCCTTTTTGTGGGTAAAAAGGACAAGCTGATCTGCAACCTGGGCGGGATCAACCCCCGGCTCATCTCCGGGCGCCAGCCCAACGTTCCTGAAACCCTCAGGCGGGTTGAAGGTTATGAGAAGGGTGGTATCATGGACGGACCCCATGAACAGGATTGGATACGGGCCTGTAAGGAGGGTCCGGACAACCGGCTTGAGCCCATGTCCAATTTCCAGATGGCCGGTCCCTTCAATGAAATGGTGGTCATGGGTGTACTGGCTGTCAGGCTCCAGAGCCTCCGCCGGGAGCTGCAATGGGACGGTGCCAGCATGCGCTTCACCAATATCGGCAGCAACGATCAGTTGAAGGTGGTCACCTCGGATGATTTCAGGGTCATCGACGGCCATCCTCATTTTAACACCAAATATGTGACCCTTCCCGCCGAGGAGACTGTGAATGAATACATCAGGCACAATTACAGGGAAGGCTGGAAACTTCCGGAATAGAAAAACACCAATCAATACAGACCTTATGAAAACGATCAACCTGACATTTGCCATCATCCTTGGGCTGGGGCTGTGCGCCTGCAACCAGCCAGGTAACAAGAAAGACGGAAAGGAAATCCAGGCAGAAGAGAAAGCAACAGCCGGTGAAACGGCCATGAACACCCTGACAGCAGAAGAGAAGAGCGAAGGCTGGGTGCTCCTGTTCGACGGGAAAACCACACAGGGGTGGAAGAACTTTAACCAGGACACCCTGACGGGGTGGTCCGTTGAAGAGGGGTGCCTGGTGGGCCATGGACTCGGGGGTGATATCGGGGGTGATATTGTCACAGTGAAAGCGTATGACAACTTCATCCTGAAGTGGGAATGGAAACTGGGTCCCCACGGGAACAGCGGGGTGATGTACCACGTGATCGAGGATGCCAAATATGCAGCAGGGTACGAGACCGGACCGGAATACCAGCTCATCGAGGACGGGAATTTCAGGGATGAACATGGCGAACCTTACCCCCTGGAGCCCTGGCAGGAGACCGCAGCCGATTATGCCATGTACGTGGCCAATGAGCAGAAGCAGGTGAACGTGAGGGAATGGAACAGCTCGAAGATTCTGTTTACCCCGGAAAAAGCCGAATACTGGCTGAACGGAAAAAAGGTGGTGGAGTTCGTTCCCTGGAGCGAGGACTGGAACAACAGGCGCAACAGCGGTAAATGGGATGCATATCCCGATTACGGCGTGGCAAAAACAGGCAAACTCTGCCTGCAGGACCACGGGAGCAAGGTCTGGTTCAGGAATATCAGGATAAAGGAGCTGTAGTGAAGGGCCGGGCATTTTTGTATTTCATCAGTTTTGTGGCTACCATCGGGGGACTGATGTTCGGATTTGATGTGGGCATTATCTCCGGTGCCATTCCCTTTATCCAGCCCTATTTTGGCTGGGATGAACTGCAACTTGGATGGGGGGTCAGTTCCATCCTGGTGGGAGCCATCATCGGTGCTTTCGGGGTGGGCAGCCTCACTGAAAAATATGGCAGGAAGCGGTTACTGGTAAGTGTCGCCCTCTTCTTTGCCATCTCCTGTGCCGGTATGGCCCTTGCGAAAAGTGTTGGTTTCTTCATCACATTCCGGGTACTCGGCGGACTGGCCGTAGGGGCCGTTTCGGTGCTCTCACCCATGTACGTGGCCGAAGTGGCCCCCCCGAAGATCCGGGGAACCCTGATCACCGCCTACCAGCTGGCCATCACCATGGGGATCCTGATCTCCTACCTGGTTAATTTCGCCCTGCATGATGTGGAGAACAACTGGCGCTGGATGTTTGCCACGGGACTGGTCCCCTCGGTCCTCTTTTTCACCGGATTGTTCTTCATCCCCGAGAGTCCCAGGTGGCTGGTGAAAGCCGGTTTCAGGGAAAAAGCCATGGAGGTGCTTCAAAGGATAGGGGGAGAAGCGTTTGCAACGGAAGAGATCACCGGGATCGAACAAAGCCTGGAGGATACTGGGGGACGTTCAGGATTCAGGATCCTTTTTAAACGAAAGTACCGGAAAGTGATCTTCCTGGGACTCCTGCTTTCGGTCTTTGTTCAGATCACCGGCATCAACACGGTGGTGGACTATGCACCAAAGATCCTGATGACGGCGGGTCTGGAGATCCGGAACGCCCTGCTGCAGACCTCCCTGATCGGGCTGGTCAACTTTGCCTTTACCTTCATCGCCATCTGGCTCATCGACAGGCTTGGCAGAAGGACCTTTTACATCATCGGCTCTTCGGGGATGGCAGTCACATTGCTGCTGATAGCCATTTCTTTCCATTTTGAACTGGATCCCCTCTTAACCACTGTCTGCATCATGGCCTTTATCGCTTTTTTCGCCGCCTGTATCGGCCCGGCTTTCTGGACCCTGGTGGCTGAGATGTTCCCTAACCAGATCCGGGGTCAGGCAGTAGCAATGGCTTCTTTTACCCAGTGGGTATTCAATTTCCTGGTGGTGCTGCTCTTTCCTTACGTGCTCGATGCCATTGGCGGATCGATCACCTTCCTGTTCCTGGCTGTTATGTCGGCCATCCAGGTACTGCTCTCCCTGTTCCTCATGAAAGAGACCAAAGGGAAGACCCTGGAAGAGATCGAACAGCTGTGGATTAATTGACATCCTCCCCTCCTTAAAAGAAGGGGAATCCACTGGCTTCAAGAAGCCACGGGCAGTACTTCCTCACTGGTTTGCTTACGCAATTCCTGAAAGGGCACTGCAGGTTCCTGCTGCCGACCACTTATGCGATTCGCTTCACAGGCCATCCCCGTCTGCCCGACGGTTTTAATATTCTTAGCAGCGTTTACATCTGCGTTCTCCTCATACCCACAGACGTGGCATCTGAACAGAGCCTGCGACACTCTGTTCTCTTTTGCCGTGTAGCCACAACATGAGCATCGTTGTGAAGTGTGCCGGGGATTCACTTCATCCAGCATCCCTCCCCTCCAGCAGAGTTTGTATTCAAGCTGCCGCCGAAACTCAAACCATCCCTGGTCCAGAATGGATTTGTTCAGTCCCGCCTTTGCTTTGATATTCCTGCCTGGCTCTTCGTTGGTCCCCCTGGCTGATGCACTCATGTTCGTGATCTGTAACCCCTCCACATATACCTTCGCGTGGTTTTTGCTTATTTCAGTACTTAACTTGTGAAGGTAGTCTGATCGTACGTTGGCAATGGTATGATGTAATCGTGATATGATGCTCTTCTGCTTCTTCCAGTTGTTCGATCCTCTCTTCTTTCTCGACAGCTTCCGCTGTTCCCTGGCCAGAGCTTCTTCATGTTTTCTGAAACTGTTTACACCTTCAACAATGGTTCCATCAGAAAAGGCTGCAAAACATTTTATCCCTGCATCAATCCCTATCTCTGAATCAGAAGGATGCCTGCCGATTTCAATCATCTGCTCAACCTGGAGAGAAGCATACCAGTCTCCGGCACGGTTGGTAATTGTAATATTCTTTATGGCTCCAGTAATAGGACCGCTCTTATGAAAACCCACCCATCCAATCTTAGGAAGGAAGAGCCTGCGGTTATCAATCTTAAAACCCTGAGGGAAACGTATGCCATCTCCCATTCCTTTCTTCTTGAACACAGGCATGCGCTTCATGGGCTGGTTTGTGTCAAAGCAATCCCTGAAGGCTCTGTCCAGATCCTTTAACTTTTGCTGAAGTACCTGAGAGGGGCACTCCTTCAAAAAACCATACTCTTCCGATCGTTTCCACACGGTGAGCCAGAAAGCCAGTTCATTGTACCACAGGAGCGGTTGCCTCTTCTCCAACCGATCCATGTTCATGGCCAGGGATTTATTCCAGAGAAACCTTGAAGAACCGCAATACTGAACCAGCTTGTTTTCAATATTACTATTGGTCTTGAGGCGTACTTTATATCCTTTTCGTATCTTTGGCATTACACTTAAATATACGAAATATTGACATATTATGCAAGTTCTACGAACCAAAAGACACGTTGTTTATTCACTTCATTTGCATTTGGTCTTTGTTACCAAATACCGAAAGAATGTCTTCTCTGAAAAGATGTACGAAAGGCTCCATTTTCACTTCGACAGGGTGTGTGGCGACTTCGGTTGTAAACTTGTTGAAACAAACGGTGAGAAGGATCATGTCCATCTATTGGTTGAACCTCTACCACATACCACACCATCCAGGCTGGTCAATAGTCTAAAGGGGGTCTCTTCCAGGTTCCTCAGACACGAGTTCCCGGAACTGGAGAGGTATTATTGGAAAGGTGGCTTATGGTCTCCCAGCTATTTTATCGCATCCTGTGGTGGGGCACCTCTGAATATTGTCAAAAAGTATATCGAAAACCAGTAAGTTTGTCCTCATATCCACTCCCTGAAGAGAAGTGGTTTTACGGACAAGTTTGATAAAACGAGTACTTGAGTTTGGCCTGATCAATGACTGGAAGTTGCTCAAGGCCAATTACACACTAAAGGAGATCGCTGAAACAGCTTCAACATTCCGGGATCTGGATGACAAATCCTTGAGTTTCATTTCCACCCTTTCCGGGGTACCAAAAGAGAATTTTCGATGCTACACGATCAAGCAATCGATCCCACCACAATGGATGAACTCGCGATATCAGATGTTTTCTCATCCTTCTCATCAGTAAAAATCATCCAAAGATCAAAGAATATCGCGATCTATTCTATTGATGGAATAAAAGTGGATATCGTCAATTACGCTTATCCCTGGCTTTCTGAACCTATCCTGGATCATGGGCTAAGACTGGCGGTTTTGGAAGATATTGCAGCGATGAAGCTGTCCGTGATAACGGGCAGGGGGACAAAGAAAGATTTCGTAGATATTGCCGTTCTCCTCGGGCAATTCGGTTTGAAACAGATGTTGGATTTCTACGGGCGAAAATACACTGATGGGTCAGAATTCCTGGTTTTGAAGAGTCTGTCCTATATGGACGATGCTGAAAAAGATCCTGATCCCGTGATGTTGGATAAAATGAATTGGACTGACATCAAAACGAGGTTAATCGCTGCCCTGAAAGATATCGCGTGAAAGCAGTTTGCTCATTCTGTGCTT